>NZ_RXKV01000008.1:0-117214 GCF_016805595.1 Serratia sp. 4542 | reverse complement strand
CACTGCCAGGCATCAAATAAAACAACAAGCCTCATGCGAAAGCATGGGGCTTTTTGTTTTGTCTGTTATCTGGCGTTCTGCACGAGCATGGGCATGCGAAAGGCCCGTCGGGAACGGGCCTTAACGCCGCGTGCGGCGGCCCTGGAAGGGAGAGTCTCAGGATGAGACGAATTGTGTAGGACAAATCCGCCGGGAGCGGATTTGAACGTTGCGAAGCAACGGCCCGAAGGGGGGCGGGCAGGACGCCCGCCATAAACTGCCAGGCATCAAACCAAGCCGAAAGCCCTGAACTGACGTTCAGGGCTTTTTGCTATGCGTAAAATGCAAAAAAGCGCAGCTAGGCTGCGCTGCTTTTCCCAGCTTCTCTCCGATAAACAGCCAGAGAAAAGGCCCCGAAGGGCCTTTGATTAGGGTGTGTTTGCTTTTTCACTTATTATTCGGTTAATGCGAGCTGCCCTGAGAGATGCCCAGCCCGGTTTGCGAACGGACAAACTGAGCCCGGAAGCGTTCCCGCTCCTGCTGCCCGGCGAGCGAGCCGTCGGTGATCGAGAACAGCCAGGTACCGACAAAGGCCACGATCATCGAGAACAGCGCCGGATATTCATACGGGTAAATCGGCTTTTCATGGCCGAGGATCTGCACCCAGATCGTCGGGCCGAGGATCATCAGAATCACCGCCGTCAGCAGGCCCAGCCAGCCGCCAATCATCGCGCCGCGAGTGGTCAAACGCGACCAATACATCGACAGGATGATGATAGGGAAGTTACAGCTGGCGGCGATAGAGAACGCCAACCCGACCATAAAGGCGATGTTCTGCTTCTCGAACAAAATCCCCAGCGCGATAGCGACCAGGCCGAGCACCACAACGGTGATTTTGGAGACCTTCAGCTCGTCGCGCTCGGTCGCCTTGCCGTTTTTCATCACGCTGGCGTACAGATCGTGGGAAACGGCCGAGGCGCCGGCCAGCGTCAGGCCTGCTACGACCGCCAGAATGGTGGCGAAGGCCACCGCCGAGATAAAGCCGAGGAAGAAGCTGCCGCCAACGGCATTGGCCAGGTGTACCGCCGCCATGTTGGTGCCGCCCAGCAGCGCGCCGGTGGCGTCTTTGAACGCCGGATTGGCGCTGACCAGCAAGATGGCGCCGAAGCCGATGATAAAGGTCAGGATATAGAAGTAACCGATAAAACCGGTGGCGTAGAACACGCTCTTGCGCGCTTCTTTGGCGTCACTCACGGTGAAGAAGCGCATCAGGATGTGCGGCAGACCGGCGGTGCCGAACATCAGCGCCAGGCCGAGCGACAGCGCGGAAATCGGATCGGAGACCAGGCCGCCGGGGCTCATGATGGCGATGCCTTTCGGATGCACCTTCACCGCTTCGGCGAACAGGGTATTGAAGTCGAAGTTGACCGACTTCATCACCATCAGCGCCATAAAGCTGGCGCCGGCCAGCAGCAGCACCGCCTTGATGATTTGCACCCAGGTGGTGGCCAGCATGCCGCCGAACAGCACGTACAACACCATCAGGATACCGACCAGGATCACCGCCACGTGGTAGTTGAGCCCGAACAGCAGCTGGATCAGCTTGCCGGCGCCGACCATCTGCGCGATCAGATACAGCGCGACTACCACCAATGAGCCGCAGGCCGACAGGGTGCGGATCGGTTTCTGCTGCAGACGGTAAGAGGCGACATCGGCAAAGGTATAACGGCCGAGGTTGCGCAGGCGCTCCGCGATCAGGAACAGAATGATCGGCCAGCCGATGAGGAAGCCGATGGAATAGATCAGGCCATCATAACCCGAGGTGTAAACCAGGGCGGAGATGCCGAGGAACGAGGCGGCGGACATGAAGTCGCCGGCGATCGCCAGGCCGTTTTGCAGGCCGGTGATGCGCCCACCCGCGGTGTAGTAGTCCTGGCGGGAACGGGTGCGTTTGGACGCCCAGTAGGTGATGTACAGGGTGGCGCCGACAAACAGGATAAACATCACGATCGCCTGGATGTTCAGCGGTTGACGATGCACTTCGCCGCCGATGGCGTCGGCATGAGCCAGACCGGGCAGCAACAGCAACGCGGCGGCGGAAAGGGCGGAGCATAAACGCTTCATTGTTTCACCTCACGCAGGATTTCTGCGGTGAGGCGATCGAACTCGCCGTTGGCGCGAAACACGTAGATCCCGGTCAAGACGAAAGAGATCACGATCAGCCCGACGCCGACCGGGATCCCGCGGGTGATGGTCGATCCGGCGGCGATCGGCGTGCCGAGCCATTGCGGATCGAAGGCGATCAACAGAATAAAGCCGACGTACAGCGCCAGCGTAATCAGCGACAGCAGCCAGGCGAACCGGCCGCGTTTTCTCACCAGCTCTTTAAAGCGCGGGTTTTCTTCAATCCCTTGATAAATGGTGTCATTCATCAGAGTGTCTCCAGTAGGTATTGATAGAGTACGCCGCGCCAGGGCCGCTCAACGGCGCGTTATCCGAATGAGCGGCCTGAAGCGGCGTAAATTATGACGGCACTTTCATTGATTGTTTTTCTTCCAACAGCTTGTCGACTACGGCCGGATCCGCCAGCGTGGAGGTATCCCCCAGGTTGCTGGTGTCGCCGGCGGCAATTTTGCGCAGGATACGCCGCATGATCTTGCCGGAACGCGTTTTGGGCAGCGAATCTGTCCAGTGCAGCACGTCCGGCGTGGCGATCGGCCCTATCTCTTTACGCACCCAGTTGCGCACTTCGGTATAGAGCTCCGGCGTCGGTTCTTCGCCGTGATTCAGCGTGATGTAGGCGTAGATCGCCTGGCCTTTGATGTTGTGAGGAATGCCGACCACTGCCGCTTCGGCGATTTTCGGGTGCGATACCAGCGCAGACTCGATCTCGGCGGTGCCCAGACGGTGGCCGGAGACGTTCAGCACGTCGTCGACGCGGCCGGTGATCCAGTAGTAACCGTCCTCGTCGCGGCGGGCGCCGTCACCGCTGAAGTACATGCCTTTGAAGGTCGAGAAGTAGGTTTGCTCGAAGCGGTCATGATCGCCAAACAGGGTACGCGCCTGGCCCGGCCAGGAGTCGACGATCACCAGGTTGCCTTCGCAGGCGCCTTCCTGCGGTGTGCCGACGTTATCGACCAGCGCCGGCTGTACGCCGAAGAAAGGCCGCGTGGCGGAACCGGCCTTCAGCTCGGTGGCGCCCGGCAGCGGGGTAATCATGAAGCCGCCGGTTTCGGTTTGCCACCAGGTATCGACGATCGGGCACTTTGCGTTGCCTATCTTGTTGTAATACCACTCCCAGGCTTCCGGGTTGATCGGCTCGCCGACCGAGCCCATGATGCGCAGCGAATCGCGTCGGGTGCCCTCGATCGCCTTGTCGCCTTCGGCCATCAGGGCGCGAATGGCGGTCGGCGCGGTATACAGAATGTTGACCTGGTGTTTGTCGATCACCTGCGACAGGCGATTGACGCCTGGATAGTTAGGCACGCCTTCGAACATCAGCGTGGTGGCGCCGCAGGCCAGCGGGCCGTACAGCAGATAGCTGTGGCCGGTGACCCAGCCCACGTCGGCGGTGCACCAATAAATGTCGCCGTCGTGGTAGTCGAACACATACTTAAAGGTCATCGCAGCGTACACCAGGTAGCCGCCGGTGGTGTGCAGCACGCCTTTCGGCTTGCCGGTCGAGCCGGAGGTATACAGGATAAACAGCGGGTCCTCGGCGTTCACTTCTTCCGGCGGGCAGTCGGCGGAGACGCCCTGGGTCAGTTCATGCCACCACAGATCGCGCCCTTCCTGCCAGTAACCCGGTTTGCCGGTGCGTTGGAATACCACCACGTTGGCCACGCTGACCACGCCGGGATTTTTCAGCGCATCGTCGACGTTCTTTTTCAGCGGCACGGCGCGGCCGGCGCGCAGGCCTTCATCGGCGGTAATGACCAGTTTGGCGTTGGAGTCGATAATGCGTCCGGCGACCGCTTCCGGCGAGAAGCCGCCGAAGATCACCGAATGTACGGCGCCGATGCGCGCACAGGCCAGCATCGCGACCGCCGCTTCCGGCACCATCGGCATATAGATAGCCACCACGTCGCCTTTTTTCACGCCAAGCTTTTTCAGCACGTTGGCGAACTGGCAGACGTCATGGTGCAGCTGTTTGTAAGTCACGTTCTTGGATTGGGTTGGGTCATCGCCTTCCCAGATAATGGCGGTCTGGTCGCCGCGCTCAGCCAGATGGCGGTCCAGACAGTTGGCAGACAGGTTCAGCGTACCGTCTTCAAACCAACGAATGCTGACGTGGCCGGGATCGAACGACGTGTTTTTAACTTTGGTATAGGGTTTGATCCAGTCCAGGATTTTGCCATGCTCACCCCAGAAAGCCTCTGGGTCTTGAACCGACTGTTGATAATACTGTTGGTATTGTGCCGGATTAATCAGGGCGCGCTCTGCAATTGCAGAAGGAATAGCGTGTTTATGCAGTTGGCTCATAGCTTTTCTCCTTGAAGTTGTTAATGATATGTCAACTGAAGGTTAAGTATAGTTTGCTACGATTCTTTGTTTCTTTTTTGCGCGGCAGATCACGCAACAAAGATATTGATTTGTAATAGTTCTGTCGCATTTGCGGGACGTATCTATCTCTTTGGCGTTTAATTCATCATAAACCCGCGTTTTTAGCCAAAAACACTTATCTAAAGAACAAAAAAGAATAAAAAAAGACGAGACTGTTTGCCTCGTGATTAATCGCGTGGGAAAGGCCTGCGTTATTTCACGCTATAAATCTTTTTGGATTATTTTCCGCTATTAATATTCGAAGTTGGTATTAACGCGATATAACGATGGACGGCATATCGTGAAATAACGTTTTATTAACCTTTAATTCCTGATGAAAGGTCGGGTGATATCCTAGGGCATTCACTCTGCGCCATCGTTCGATTTTTAAGCTAAATATAAAGCGGTGCTGCATTTATGGTCGAAAATGTCACTCGGTCAATTCTCATTTATTTGACTTTTGCATAACAAAATATAAACATTTGATGCGGATTAAATATGCAGAATGGACGAAAAATAACGCATTTTAATGGCGTTCAAAAAAACGTCGTCGGCGCGGTTATGTGCTTCATTGCATGAGAAATTATGTTTTTAATAACAAGCAATTATGCCATTTGAAATAGTAACGCGAAATTTTTGTTATTCGATTCAGCGCTCAACCCTGACAAATCAAGGCTTGCAGAGTATGCCGCCCGGATGATACAGATTTATACTGCGTTGCACCCAGGGCAGGTGAACGCTTCCACTGAATTAACATAAGCCTGTAATAAATGATTAAGTATTCTTTTCTCCGTGTTGCGACTTTGTACGGCGAAAAGAGTCTTTGAGGACTTTTTGGGTATGAAAAGTGTAAAAATTAGCCTGGCTTGGCAAATCCTGATCGCGTTGGTACTGGGTATTATTGTTGGCGCGGTATTGCACAACCAGACAGAATCTCGTGAGTGGCTGGTCAGCAATATTCTCAGCCCGGCGGGTGATATCTTTATTCGCCTGATCAAGATGATTGTGGTACCGATCGTTATTTCCACGCTGATCGTCGGTATTGCCGGCGTGGGCGATGCGAAAAAGCTGGGCCGCATCGGATTGAAAACCATTATTTACTTCGAAGTGATCACCACCGTTGCCATCGTGGTGGGGTTGACGCTGGCCAACGTATTCCAACCCGGCCACGGCATCGATATGTCGACGCTGACCACGGTGGACATTTCGCAGTATGAGAAAACCACCGAACAGGTGCAAAGCGGTTCGCACAGTCTGGTGGCGACCATTCTGTCGCTGATCCCGTCGAACGTCTTCTCGTCGATGGCCAAGGGCGACATGCTGCCGATTATCTTCTTCTCGGTGCTGTTCGGTCTGGGGCTGTCGTCGTTGCCGAAAGAGACCAAAGAGCCGCTGCTGAAGGTGTTCAAGGCGGTGTCCGAGAGCATGTTCAAAGTCACCCACATGATCATGCGCTATGCGCCGATCGGGGTGTTTGGCCTGATTGCGGTCACGGTAGCCAACTTCGGTTTCGCCTCGCTGCTGCCGCTGGCCAAGCTGGTGGTGCTGGTGTACTTCGCCATCGCGTTCTTCGCCCTGGTGGTGCTGGGGGCGGTCGCCCGGCTGTGCAACCTGCGCATCTGGACGTTGATCCGTATCCTGAAAGACGAACTGATCCTGGCTTATTCCACCGCCAGCTCGGAAACGGTGCTGCCGCGCATCATCGAAAAGATGGAGGCCTACGGCGCGCCCAAGTCGATCACCAGCTTCGTGGTGCCGACCGGCTACTCCTTTAACCTGGATGGCTCGACGCTGTACCAGAGCATTGCCGCTATCTTTATCGCCCAGCTGTACGGCATCGAGCTGTCGTTGGGGCAGGAGATCGTGCTGGTGCTGACGCTGATGGTCACCTCGAAAGGGATCGCCGGCGTGCCGGGCGTCTCGTTCGTGGTGCTGCTGGCCACGCTGGGCAGCGTCGGCATTCCGTTGGAAGGCCTGGCGTTCATCGCTGGCGTGGACCGTATCCTGGATATGGCGCGCACCGCGCTGAACGTCGTGGGTAACGCGCTGGCGGTGCTGGTGATTGCCAAGTGGGAGCACCAGTTCGATCGCAAGAAGGCGCTGGCCTACGAAACGGAGTTTCTGGCGCAGAAGGTGAAGCCGGCCAATCAGGCCTAATCACCGAGCGTCGCCGACGTTAAAAACGCCCCGGGCAGCGGTGCCGGGGCGTTTTGTTTTTAGCCGTCTTCTCTCCGCCACTTTCTTCTCTCCGTCCCCACTGCGCGACTTGCATCCCCGCTTAACAGAATCTAAAGTGTTACCAAATTAATAGAAATGATAATAGATGTTATTATCATTTTCATTTGATGATGTATGGAGACACGCAAAAGCCGCTGAACGGCGGGGTTACGCCCGTTCGGCGTCTTTATTCGGGCTTATCAAAGGTAGGTAACATGTCGGACACTGCTTTGGCCTCTGAATGGTTGCCGCTGGCGCCAGCGCAGCTTGATTTCTGGGAAGAACACACCTTGCACCCCGGGCAGACCCTGTCCACCGTCGCACACTGCACCGAACTGTGCGGCGCGGTAGAGGAAGAGACGCTCTGCCGGGCGATCGCCACCACCCTCGCCGAGACGCAGGCGTTTGCCCTGCGCTTTGGCGAGCGGCATGGCGACTCTCCTCCGCCGTTACGGCACGATCCACAGCGTATACCGCCATTGCAACGCATCGATCTACAAACGCACGGCGATCCCTGGCAGGCGGCGCAAAACCTGATGCGCGAAGATATCGCGCAGCGCCGGGCGCTGCACTGCGAGCCGTTAGCCGCCGCCTGGCTGCTCAAGCTGGGGCCGGAGCGCTACCTCTGGTACGTGCGTGCGCACCATATTCTGGTTGATGGTTTCGGTATGGCGCTAATTGAACACCGCTGCGCCGCGTTGTATGCACACTATCTGGGTGAAGGCAGCGCGGGTATGCCTCTGGGTGCCTTCGACGCCTTTCAACAGGCTGAGCTGGCCTACGCGGGTTCTGAGCGATGCGAGCGCGATCGGCGCTTTTGGCAGAGCTATCTGCCGCCGTCGCAGGCGCTGCCGACGGTGCGCAAGGGCGGTGAGGCCTATGGCGTGCGGCGTCTGAGCACCCACCACCGGCTGCCGGCGGCGGTATCGCAACGACTGGCGCAGCTGGCGGAGCGCAGCGGCATCAATTGGCCCGACTTGCTGGTGGCGCTGTCGGCGGCCTGGCTATTTCAGGTAATGCCCCGCGACACCCGGCAGGGCGAGGCGTTGCCGATGTGGATGCCGGCGATGAATCGCCGCGGGCAGGCCGCCACCAACGTGCCTTCGTTGGCGGTCAACACCCTGCCGCTGCTGGTGTCACCGCCGCAAGCGGAGACGCTGGGGGGCTTTCTCACCACTCTGACGCAGCAGCTGCGCGAGCTGCGCAGCCACGCCGGCTACCGCCTGCGCCAACTGGCCGCCGATCGCGGTGTGGATCCTGACTCGCGCTTCTTTATTTCCCCCTTCATCAACGTGCAACCCTTCGATGCGCCTCGTTTTGTCGGCTGTAGCGGCACCCGCCGCGTATTGGCCGGCGGCTCGGGCGACGGTTTTAACCTGACTTATCGCGGCCGCACCGACGCCCGCGATCTGCAGGTGGATATCGATATTTATCTGGAGCAGTTCCCGACGGAGGATGCGCTGGACTATGGCGAGGCGCTGCAGGAATTCCTGTTGCGCGCGCTGCAGTGGGAAGCCTGGGAGCAGCCGCTGGCGGCCCTGACGGCGTTGCCCGCCTGATAAAATGTGGGCGGGGGATGTCCCCGCCCGAGTGGTGTGGTTTCAGTTGGCCAACAACGCCGCCACTTCGCGCGCGTTCTTGCACGGCAGGAGCGAACTGCTCACCAGCCGGGTGCCGAAAGCGTCATTGAGGCGTTCCGCCACCTGTTTGATATGCGGCAGCTTCAGCCCCATGGCGATAAATGCCGTCTCTTCTCCCCATTCCGGGCGCGGCGCCACGCCGATCGCCTGCCAGTAAATGGTCAGGATCTCTGCGCTGCGCGCCAAAGGCGCGTTCGGCGGTGGGGCCGCACAGGCGTTCAGCGCCGGCGCGGTTTGCTGGTGGCTCAGGTCGGCACGGATGCGATGGCGGTCGGTTTTGCCGTTGGCGGACAGCGGCAGCGCCTCGGCATGGATAAAGCGTGTCGGAATATGGGTACAGGGCAGATAGCCGGTGGCGAAGGCGCGGATCTCGGACAGCGGCAGCGGTTTGCCGTCGCGGGTCAGATACAGGGCACCGAGCGCCGCCTCGTTGTTCTCTCCGCTGGGGTAATCCACCACCACCATGTCCTGGATCGCCGGATGGCGGCGCAGCACGTCTTCGATTTCCGGCAACGAGACGCGCACGCCGCGGATCTTCACATAGCCGTTCACCCGGGTGGCGAACATAATGTTGCCGTCCGCCCGGTAGTAGCCCTGATCGCCGGTGCGAAAAGCGCGCAGCGGTTGCCCATCCGGCCCTTCGAGGGTAACGAAATCGTGCTGCTTCAGCTCCCCCTGCTCCAGGTAGCCCAACGCCAGGTTGATCCCGGCGGTATGGATGCGGCCGACCACGCCGGCCGGGCAGTGGCTGCCGTCGTCATGGCAGATGAAGTAGCGGTTGGCCGGCAGTGGGCGGCCGTAAGGCACGGTGCCGTTCTCCTGCGGGGCGATCGGGTGCCAGATGCTCCAGATGGTGGTTTCGGTCGGTCCGCCGAGCGAGAACAGCGCGAGATCCGGGCGCAGGGTACGCAGGGTTTGTACCGTCGCCGGCTTGATGTAGTCGCCGCCTTGCGCCACCAGGCGCAGCGAACGCAGGCTGTCGGCCGTTTTGCAGGTGAGCAGCATCTCCAGAATCGCGGGCACCGAACACCACAGGGTGACCCGATGCTTTTCCACCAGCTGGTTCCAACTGATGGCGTCCTTTTCCTGATGCGGCGCCGGCAGCACCAGCGTGGCGCCGGCGCACAGCGAACCAAACAGATCGAACATCGACATGTCATGGTGCGGCGGCGTGACGGAAATGAAGACGTCGTCGGCGGTGACCGCCCAGCGCTGCTGGGTCTGGTGGACGACGTTGGCGGTGGCGCGGTTGTTGAGCACCACGCATTTGGGTTTACCGGTGGTGCCGGAGGTATACAGGTAGTAGCTCGCGGCCTGGCTGGCGCTGCGTTCAACCAGCGTCTGCTCATCCGGCAGCGCAGGCGCGCGATCCGTCGGCGCCAGCAGGGTCGCCGGCGTCACGCCGATCGGCGTCTCCAGATCGCCGCCGTGCACCACCAGCGTCGGCCGGCAGTTTTCCAGCAGGTAGGCGGTGCGTTCCGGCGGCGAGTTGATATCGACAGGCACCCAGATCACGCCCTGCAGGGCGCAGGCGAGGCTGAAGATGATCTGTTCCGGGCTGCGCGGCAGATACAGCGCGACCACGTTGCCCGGCTGCACGCCGAGGCTCTCCAGATTGGCGATCGCCGTGGCGATCCGCTGGCCCAGCTCGCGGTAGGTCAGCGTCTGTTCGCCGCAGATCAGCGCGTTGCCGCCGCCTTGCGCGCCGAACAGCCGCTCGGCCAGCTGTGCCAGATAAGGATAAGGTACGTAATTCGCTTCGCTGTCGTTGTGGCGGTAATGCGCCAGATCGATGAAGTCCCGCGGCGCGATCGCCAGGTCGGCCCGTTGGCAGCTGTGCAGGATGCGTCGCTGCAATGCCGCCAGCATGGCTTCTACCTGTTCACCGTGCAGCGCCTGCTCGGCGTAGTCCACGCACAGCTGCAGGTTTTTTTCGCTGTCCAGCGTCAGGCGAATGTCGATGGCGACCTGCGGCGTTTGGGTCAGGCCGTCGTGGAAGCGCACCGGCGCCTCGGCCGGCAGCGTCTCCCAGCCCAGGCAGTTGGTCAGGATCACCGGCAGCGCCGGGCCGCCCTGGCTTTGGCCGAGCAACTGCCGCGCCAGATCGACGCCGGAAAACGTCAGGTGGTCGAGCGCGCCGAGCACGTCGTCCTGCAAGGCTTGTGCGCGCTGGATAAAATCTTCGCCGTGGCGCGAATAGCGTACCGCTACGAAGCTGGAGGCGTTGCCCAGTGCACCGTCGGCGGCGGGGAATGCCACCGGCACGCCGACGCACAGCTCGCCGTCGGTGGTCCAGTGGGCCAGCGTATCGAGGATCAGCGCCGACAGCAGGCTGTTACGCAGCAGCGCATGTGGCGATCCCAGGCGGCCGAGCTGTTTTATCGTATCGCGCGGCAGCGTCAGGGTGGCGCGGCGATAGCGCGACGAGGTGAGATTGGCGAGCGGGGCGCGCCACGGTAACGCTGACGGGGTGGTGACATCCTGCAGCTTGTCGCGCCAGTAGGCGGCATCGGCCTGGCGCTGCGCCGCAGGTGCAGCAGGGGGCGGCAGCGCAGCGGCGGTCGGCGCCAGAGGGCGATCGTCAAACAGGCGCGCGATCACGGTGGAGATCCCCTGGCCGTCGAGGATCAACGCATCGAAGCTGGTGAAGATCAGCGTATCGTACGGCGATCCCGTCGGATCCTGCTGTTCGGCAAGTTGGAGCACGGCGATGCGCCACAGCGGTTGGCTCGGATCGTGGCGCTGGTGGGAGTAACGCGCGCGCAGCTGTTCGATCTGGCGCTGCGCCGCTTCGCCATCAAGGGCGCGCAGATCGTGGCGATCCAGATGCAGCGTCACCTCCGGGCGTACGTGCTGCGTGCCGCGCTGCACATTGATGCAGGTGCGCAACGCCGGGTAATGCTGTACCAGCTCGGTCAGGCGCGCTTCAAGGCGCGGTACGTCCAGCTGCCGGGCGTGGTATTCGCGAAAGTCGTGCATCGCCACGCCGCCGAGCGGCCATCGATCGCTGCGGCCCAGAAGATAGGCCTGCTGCAGTGCGGTTAAAGCTGTCTCCATGGTACTTCCCTATAGTCGCTAACCGATTAAAACGAGCCGGGCGCTGCGCGCCCGGAAACCGATCTCAGTGCTGCGGCGCCAGCGCGGCGAGCAGCGTTTTCGCATGCCTTCCTGCCTCGGGCGAGCGTTGGCAGATCAATGCCGCCAGCGCTGCAGGGGAGGAATGCGCCGCCAGATCCTGCGCCGTCAGCCCCGCCGTCAGATACTTGTTGAGCACCGTCAGCAGCGCGTTCACCCCGGCATCCGGCAAGGCCAAGCGGCGGATATCGTCGTGGTCGCGCAAGCCGGCCTCGGGGGCCACCCGCGCCAGCAGCCGATGCAGCACCTGGCGCACCGGCGCCTGCTGCGCCAGCGCCTCGGGCGTGCATTGCGCCAGCAGGTGCGACAGCGGGCGATCGAACGCCGCCGTTTGCCGCGCGGCCAGGTGCAGCAGCGCCCGGTAACAGGCCAGCAGGCGTGGCAGCACCTGCTCGGGGAACGCGTCGAGCCGCACGTCCCAGTTGATCAGAATGCCGTCGTCGACGTGGGCGACCTGCGCATCCAACGCCACCTGCGGCCCCTGAGAGATGACCCAGCCGAGACGGCCGAAGGTGTCGGTGACCCGTTCGGAAAACAGCGTCTTGCCGCGGATGCCGAAACCGGCGGTAAACACCACCGGCGAAGGCTGCAGGCTGCCGTGCAGGCGCGACAGATCGCGCATCACGCTCACGCCGGGGTAATCCGCATGCTCGATCAGCTCCGCCAACTGGGTCATCAGGCGCCGGCAGAAGGCGCTCAGGTTTTCCGTCGGGTTCAGCTCCACGCCGAGCAGCACCAGGTTAGAGAAATCGCCGATGAGGCGATGCGCGTCCTCCCGTTCGCTCTCGCGGTGGAACAGCGGCACGTTGAGCCGAAAGCGCGTCATGTTCCACCCCTGGCCGACGGCCAGGGCGAACAGTGCGAGAAACAGCGTCGAGAGCGAGGTGTGGTGCCGTTTGGCGACGTTCTCCAGCGCGCGGCTTTCCTCTGCGTCCAGCTGTATGGCCAGGCGATCGCTGCGGCAGCGGTCCGGCGTGCGCAGCAGGCGCGGCGCCGGTGGCACCTGCGCCAGGCGCTCACGCCACCAACGCTGGCCGCGTTCGCGCCGCTGGCGCAGCGCCTCGTCGGCGTCACGTTGTGCGAGGTGATCGAAGTAGGCCGGCGGCGCGTCATGGGAGGGTACCGGTGGGCACTGGTGATAAAACGCCGTCAGATCTTCCATCAACAGGCGAAAGCTCATGGCATCGCCGGCGATCATATCGAGATCGACATGCAGGCGGCTGCGCCCTTCCGGCAACAGGCTCAGGCTGATATCGCAGGGCACGCCCTGTTCCAGCGGCAGCAGCTGGGTACTTTTTGCCTGGCGTTTGGCGGCGAGCGCGGCTGCCAGCGTCGCTGTATCGGCGTGCCGCCAGTCGTCGAGATGCAAGGTGTGCCGGGGGCCGGGAGGCGCGATCGTCTGCCGGCCATCATCGGTAATGCGCAGGCGTAACAGCGGATGACGCAGGTACAGCGCATCGACGGCCTGGCGCAGTCGGGCGAGATCCAGCTCGCCGCCGTCGAATTCCGCATACAGGTGGGCGGCCATGCCGCCGAGGGGAGGAGCGGACTGTCGGCCTACCCAATAGGCGGCCTGCATCGTGGTCAAAGCTTTCATCGGGTATCCATTTTGATTCAGCCAACGAGACTGCAAGAATATATCCAAATGTTAATAGGAATGAAAATTATTATTATTTAATCCATTTGACGCGAGGGTGCTATCTATAAGGGGTTTTAGCGAGGGCGGACGGGCGTATCGTTGGGTGTGAATAATTTATCTATATTATTCTTAGCATTGTAATGATTGCTTGTTATTGCAGCGCCTGTTTTACCTGCGAAAGTATAAGGTTTTCTGTCTGTTATCGCGGCTTTCCTCACACCTTTATTGATAATGATTTGCATTAGAAAATGCAAAATATTATCATTCTTAACATTATTTTACGTTTTTATACAAGCCGCCGGCCGCTCCGCCGGCGGCTTGGCCGTGGACGGGGCCGCGCCCGTTCGGCCGCGCAAGGCATGGGTTTGCCGCAGGGATAAGCAACAGAAAGGTCGGGAAGGCCGGAGCGTCATGGTCTGTGTGAGTGTCGATGTAGGTTGTGTAAAAAAAATCAAATTTTGTGCACCTCTGGGATGAAAGGAGAAGACATCTATGGGCAAGCATTTTGCGGCTCAACGGCATGAAAGCGTAGGAAACGGGGAAAAAGCGGGGTTGAAAGCCATTGGGGCGTTTTCCTCCGTATTTTTAGGGGTATGTTCACTGGCGATCGGTAACGTCAACGCGGCGGAAACCAAGAGCAACGAAACCTACCAGGACGCGGAAACGCTGCTGGTCACCGGTGAGAAGATCAAACGTTCCATTTTCGACACCGGTTCCAGCGTGCAGGTGTTCGACAGCAACCGCATCGCCTCGATGCCCGACGCAGTGCAGATCCCCGATCTGCTGCGCATGACCCCCAACGTGGTGGATCTGGGCATCGGCAACGAACTGCCGACCGTGCGCGGCATCGACGGCTCCGGCCCGAACGTCGGCGCCAACGCCTTCCTCAGCGGCACCCGCCCGCGCCTCAATCTGTCGTTGGACGGCCGTTCGCTGACCTATAACGAACAGGCGTTCGGCCCGCAGTCGCTGTGGGATCTGGATCGCGTCGAAGTGTTCCTCGGCCCGCAAAGCTACATTCAGGGGCGTAACGCCATCGCCGGCGCCATCGTTATGGCCAGTAAAGATCCGACCTTCGAATGGGAAAGCGCCTTCAAGGGCGGGGCCGGCAACCAGCACTCTTCACAGCTGGCCGCCATGGCGTCCGGCCCGCTGGTGGAAGATCAGCTGGCGTTCCGCGTCAGCGTCGATCGCCAGCGCCGCCGCAGCGAAGCCGATCTGCCGGCCTATGCGCCAGTGGGCGACCCGCGCGAAGTGGAAGCCACCACTGCCCGCGCCAAGCTGTTGTTCAACCCGGCCGGCCTGCGCGATCTGACCACCAAGCTGACCTTTAACCACTTCGGCAGCACCGCGCCACAGAACGAAAGCCTCAACCCGCAGCCGCACCCGACCAATCCGCGTCACGATCCGCGCCGCGCCGTGTTCAAAAGCAACATGAACAGCACCATCTGGGATCTGGCCTGGGAGGCCTCCGATGCGCTGACGTTTGAAAACCGCGTTATCTATACCGACTTCAATATCAATCGGCCGACCGCTTACAACATCCAATACGCCGAGATCGACGGCCAGGAAGTGCACGTAGAACCGGTGGTGCGCTTTGGCGGCGCGGACAGCCGCCTGCATGGGCTGGCGGGGCTGCGTTATTTCCACGGTACGCAGGATGAGTTCGTCAACATCTTCGGCGGATCGACCTTCAAAGATAAAACCGATACCCATTCGGCGTTCGCCGAGCTGACCTATGCGCTGACGCCGCAGGTGGACGTGACCGCCGCCAGCCGTCTGGAACGCGAACACCGTCGCCGCGACGGCGGCAGTCAGGCGGTGCGCATCGACTTCGACGAAACCTACACGGTGTTCTTGCCGAAGCTGGACGTGGCCTGGAAACCGACGGATACCCAAACCTACGGCGCCAAGATCGCCCGCGGCTATAACGCCGGCGGCGGTGGCATCACGATCGGTACGCCGGTGGTCAGCTATACCTACGGTTCCGAGTATGTGTGGAACTACGAGCTGTACACCCGCCATCATCTGAAAGATGCCAACGTGGTGCTGACGGGTAACATCTTCTACAACGATTACAAGGATATGCAGCTGCCTTATTCGTTGGGTGAGAACTCCAGCGTGATCCGTAACGCCGACAAGGTGGAAACCTACGGCGCGGAAATCGGCGCCACCTGGCAGCCGCGTTGGGACTTCGAGCTGTTCGGCAACCTCGGCCTGCTGAAAACCGACATCAAGAAGTTCTCGGGCAGCGGCGTGGAAGGGCATGAGCTGGCGCGCGCACCGGCTTACACCGCCAACATGGGTGCTAAATATCAGTTCCTGAAAGGATGGGAGCTGAGTAGCAACGTGGCGTTTACCGACTCCTACTATTCGCAATACGACAACGACTCGCGCGGGCGCATCGGCTCCTATTGGACGGCCAACGCCCAGCTGGCTTACACCTTCGACTACGGTCGCGCCACGCTGTATGCGAAAAACCTGTTTGATTCAGACCGCCGCGAGATGGTCAGAAGCAACGACATCTACACGGCGACTCTTCAGCGAGGCCGCTTGGTCGGTGCAGCAGTTGAGCTGAATTTCTAACGCTATCGCGATGACGGGGGACGAATGTCCCCCTTTTTATGCGCTATCCCGGCACGGCCGGGCAAAGGAGATAACGCAGTGATCGGTGATTTTGACAGCATTCTGAGCGATGAAGAGGCCCAGCGGCTGGAGAGCGCGTTTCAGGCGCTGGGCGCGGCGTCGGCGGACGGCGAACGGCCGGTAAGCGAAGCCGAAGAGCGGGCGTGGTTCGCCCATCTGCAGCAGGGTGACGCACGCGGGCAGCGGGCGCTGGCCTGGCGCCTGACGGGGGACGTGGATATCGCCCGGGTGACGGCGGCGCTGCAGGCGCTGGTGCGGGAAACGCCGGGAGTGGACGTGCGCTACGTTTTTGATGACGAAAACGGTCTGGTGAAACGCCCAGCCGGTTCGGCGCCGTTGCCGGTGAGCCTTCGTCAGGTCGCGGACGAACAACATGCCATGGGTTGCCTGCTACAGGCGCAGGCGGTGCCGTTTGAACTGGAAAGCGAAGCGCCGCTGCGCTGCCTGCTGTTGCTCACGCCGGGCGATGACGTGATTTTGGGCGTGGTCTTGCATGACATCCTGGCGGAAACGCTGCCGTGGCGCCACCTGCCGGCGATGCTGTCCGCCCGTTACAACGGGGATGTGATGCCTCTGCCTTTCGCGGTGGCGCCGGTCGAGCTGGCGGAAACCCCGGAGCCGCAGCTGCCGTGGGTGCGCCAGGCCGTCTCGCTGCAGGATTACCGCAGCCCGGCGCAGCGCGCTGAAGCGTTGCCGCCGGTGGGCTCGCGCGTGGTCACGCGCATTGCTCGCTCGCTGTTGCCCGCCAACGACACGCCGCGGACCTTGCTGGCGGCGGTGGCGGCACGGTTTGCCGAGTTCGTCGCCGCGCAGGCCGGCGGCCAAGCGGTGCAGCTGTGCGTGCCGGCCGCAGAAACGGCGGAGTTCGTCGGCCTGGAGCTTGGCCTGACGGCGCCGCCGCTGATGCGCCTGACCGTGCAGCATGGCGAGAGCGACGTCGGGCAGCGGCTGCTGGCGCAGGCCGTGGCTGAACAGCCGGACTCGCAGCGAGCGCAGCTGCTGGTGGCCTGGCGCGACGATCTGGCCGCAGAGTGGCGGCTGGAAGGGGTTCACGCCGAACGACTGTTGCTGCCGCCGCTGCATACGCCGTTTGAACTGGCGCTGCTGCTGGGCTTGCCCGAGGCGGAAGCGCTGACGCTGGAGCTGGTCACCGACCCGCGCCTGTCTCCCCATGTGGCGCCTTTCCTGCTGGAGCAGTTCAGCGCGTTCCTGGCCGGGCAGCGGATTGCCGTCGCCTTGCCGGCGGCTGAGGCCGCTTCTCCGGCGATGGCCGCGCCGGCGGCGAACGGCGACGCGGACGAAAGCGTTGCACCGCTGATTTTGCAGGAGTTCCGTGAGGCGCTGGTGGCGCCGGAAATGACCCTGGATGAAGACTTCTTCGATCGCGGCGGCCATTCGCTGGTCGCCACCCGGGTGATCGGCCGTTTGCTGAGCCTGCATCAGATCGAAATCAACATTAACGATCTGTTCAGCCATCCGACGGCGCGCGGGTTGGCGGGCTACGCCAAACGCCTGAACGTCGCGCAGCCGAATGCCGCGGTGGCCACCGCCGACGATCATGATCGCGCGCAGGCGCCGCTGTCGCTGGCGCAGGAATCGCTGTGGAAGGTGTATGAAGCCTTCGGCCATGACGAGATTTTCAACCTGCCGTTCTCTCTGCGCTTCTTCGATGCGGTGGATGAAACGGCGCTGCGTCAGGCGTTTATCGACGTCATGACTCGCCATACCGTGCTGCGTTCACGCTTCGTCGAGCAGCAGGGTGAGGTGGTGCAGGTTGTGGTGCCGGCTGCCGAACTCTCGGACTACTCGTGGTTCCGCTTCTCCCACGAGACGCCGGCGGGCAACGCCGCCGCCCTGTTGGCCGATGCCGGCCAGCACCGGTTCGATCTGGCCGCCGAGCTGCCGCTGCGCGTCACGCTGCTGCGCGATGCGGACAACGGCCAACAGCTGCTGTCGCTGTTGTTCCACCATGTGGTGCTGGATGAATGGTCGCTCAACCTGATGATGGATGAGCTGGGCGTCGCCTATCGCCATCGCGTCGTCGGCCAGGCGCCGCAGTGGAGCGGGCAACCGCCGCAGTTCCACACTTTCGCCCGGCAGCAGCGGGCCTCCGGGGTGCAGCAGCAACATCTGGACTACTGGCTCGACGCGCTGCGCGGCGCGCCGGTCGGCCAGCCGATCTTCCGGCAAGAGCCGTCCACCCATCCGGCGGTGCCGGCACCGGCGGACGTCAACGGCGGCTGGCTGGAGTTCGAGGTCGACCCTGCCGTGGCGGAAGGCCTGTATCAGCTCGCCCGCCGCAACAACGCTTCGCTGTTCAACGTGGTGTATGCCGGGATTACCTCGGCGCTGCGCCTGCTCGGCGGCCCGGCGGATCTGCTGGTGGGCACCTCGACCTCCGGCCGTAACGACGCCGAGTTCTTCGATACCGTCGGCTACTTCACCACCGTAGTGGTGCACCGCGTGCGCTTCGACGAGGGGCTGACGGTGGCCGGGTTGGTCAGCCAGGTGAAAAACACCATCAATGGCTCGCTGCCGTACACCGATATTCCGATCGATCTGGTGGAGGAAGGGCTGTTCGGCGTGGACGCCGACCGCAAGAACCACATGTTCGAAGTGTTTATCCAGATCCACAGCCGCATCAAGCTGAACGGCGAGTTCCGGCTGCAGGACGGCAGCGCGATCGCCTACCGTCAGGTGGAGCCGGAGAAAGCCGAATCGCTGCTCGGCCTGCAGTTTGAGGTGATGGAAGACGATCTGGCCGGGAAGAAATCCCTGCGGGTGATGATGACCTACCGCCAGGACCACTACAGCCGGGAGCAGGCCAATCTGATCGCCGACGGCGTTCAGCACGTCTTTACCCAGTTTGCGCAGCACATCGCTGGCGATATCGCTCTGGCGGCGCTGCCGCCCGGGCCGCAGGCATGACGTTGTTTCACTCTAACCGAAAGCATGATTTTCAAGGAGATAAAAGGATGTCTGGAACCCTAGCAACCCCGCGCGCGTTACTGTCGCTGCTGGTGGCGGCCTCTCTGGTGGTCGCCGGTGCCGCGCAGGCGGACGATGTCGGCATCAAACCGCAGGACATCAAGCGCGAGGCGCTGTCATCGACGGTGGTGGAGATGGCCTACAGCACCTCGCAACAGGCGCTGTTCGTCAGCGCGCCGGACTGGAAGGAAGAGGCGCGCTCCCGCGTGCTGCGGCTGGATCCCAACACCCTGGCGATCAAGGCGGAGATCCCGCTGCAGGTGAAAGGCTTCGGCGTGGCGCTGAACGATGCGGGCAATCGCCTGTACCTGACGCAGGCTTTCAACGGCGAAGTCGGGGTGGTGGACACGACCACCAACCACGCGCTGGGCAGCATCAAGCTGCTGGACAAAGCGGTGCTGGAGCAGGCTTACAAGCAGGCGGGCATCAGCGGCAAGCGTCTGGATTTCCTGTTGGCGGAGCTGAAGAAGTTTAAAATCACTGAGGACTATCTGTACCGCCTCCGCGAGATCAAATATGACGCGCAAAGCGGCCGCCTGTTCCTGCCGGGCCTGGGCTTCGGCGTCGACAGCGTGCTGTACGTGGTCGATACCAAAGCCGGCAAGCTGGAGAAAGTGATCCCGGGCTTCGGCTACAACGCGGTGGGTATCACGCTGGATGAGAAGGGCCGCCGGGTGTTCGTCTCCAACATGCAGGGGCAGGTGATCACCCTGAACGCCGACACGCTGGCGATCACCGCCACGCATGAAGTGCAGGCCGATCAGCTGCTGAATCTGGTGTATGACCCGGCAAGCAATCGCCTGTTGGGCGTCGATCAGGGCATCGATCGCGACGACTACCGCAACCATCATCTGGGGCACGACTACGTGAAGCGCAGCAGCGGCCACCGGGTGTTTGCGCTGGATGCGGACAGCGGCAAGGTGCTGGCCAGCGAGCTGACGGATGAGGTGCCGATCGGCCTGCTGCTCGACGAGCGCAGTCAGCGGCTGTATGTCGCCAACCGCAAAGGCGTGCGCGTGGATCATGGCGCCGGGACGCTGACGGTGTTCGACGCCAAGACGCTCAAGCGCCTGCAAACCGTAGACCTGCCGCCGCACCCTAACAGCCTGGCGTTGGATCCGAAAGGCGACGCGCTGTTCGTGACGGTGAAAAACGACGGCGCTTCCACCAAGGCCGGTAAGCCGGAAAGCGTGGTGCGCATTCAGCTGCATACCAACTAACTGAATATCAATATAAAAAAGGGCGCCTCGGCGCCCTTTGTCGTTGGGTCATGTCATCAGAAGTGGGTGTTGATGCTCATGTAGTAGGTACGGCCCGGTTCGTTGTAGGTGGCCGCGCCCGCGCCGGCGATGTTGATCGCGCCGGTAATCGGGTCGCCCACGTTCTGCGCGTTACCGGCGCGGAACTGGCGTTTGTCGAACAGGTTGTCGATGCCGGCGGTGACGCTGACGTTTTTGGTCAGGTCATAGGTCGCGCTGGCGCCGACGACGGCATAAGGGCTGACCTCGCGGGTTTCGCCGCCGGTGGCCGGTTTACCCTGGTAGTTGTACTTCTTCGGCTTCTGACGGCCGTACCAGGTCAGGGTGGACTGCATCGACAGATCCTGCGTAGCCTGCCAGCTGAGGGTCGAGTTGACGGTGAACTTCGGGATCACCGACAGGTAATCGCCGGTGGTCTTGTTCTTGTTCTCGATCATGTAGGTGGCGTTGTTGCTCCAGGTGACGGTCTCGCTGACCGGCACGTTCAGCGAGCCTTCCAGCCCCTGCACCACCGCTTTCGGTACGTTCTCCCACTGATAGACCGCCGTACCGGTGCTGCTGGTGGCGATGCGCGAGTTACCCGCTTCAATCTTGTTGTGGTAATCGTTGCGGAAGTAGGTTACGCCGGCCAGCCAGCCTTCGTTATGGAACTCCAGCCCGATCTCTTTGTTGACGCTGGTCTCCGCCTTCAGATCGTCGTTACCCAGCAGGTAGCAGCCGTTTCTGACATCGCTGCCCGCACACCCTTGGCCTTTGCTGTACAGCAGGTAGTTGCCGTTGGTCTGGTACAGGGTCGGTGCCTTGTAAGAACGGGCGATGCCCATTTTCAGCGTGAAGTAGTCGCCCAGTTCCTGCGACAGGTTCAGCGCCGGGCTCCAGTTGTTGCCGGATTCTGAATGCAGATCGTAACGCAGACCCGGCGTCAGCATGGTGGTGTCGGTCAGCTCAATGTTGTCTTCGGCGAACAGCGAGAAGATATGCGCGGAAGCGTAAGGGCTGCGCGTGCCGTTGCCCATGCCGGGAATAGTGCCGCCCATCAGCGTTTGGCTGGTGGAGGTGCCGTCTTTCATCCGCTGTTGGGTCCACTCGGTACCCAGGGTGGCGGTCTGTGAAACGCCCAGCTCAAACGGCACGCTGACTTCGCTGTGCGCCAGGAAGTCGTCCAGCTTGGTGGTGCCGAAACCGGTATTTTTGGTGTCGAAGATGCCTTCGGTTCCGCCGGCCAGGCCTTCGTTCAGGCGGGTATTGCGGGTGCGCTCGAACTGCACGTAGTTGTTGGTGCTCACGCCGTTGTCCCAGGCGCCGCGGTGGGTCAGGCCGAAGGTTTCACGGTAGATGCGGTTAGTCTCTTTGCCGTAGTTGCTCTGCACCAGGGCATTGGTATTGGTGTTCTGGGTATCGCCGGAATACAGGTTGCCCTGACGGCCGTAGGCATACTCGAACTCCAATGACTGCAGATGGGCGAAGTCCCAGTGCAGCAAGGCGTCGATGTTTTTATCGACCACCCCTTCGCGCCCGGCGGGCAGGCTGTTGGCGTAGGCGCCTACGCGTTCGGATTTATGCGATTCGTTAATGTCCCAGGCGTCGGCCTGCGTTTTGCTGTAGCCGCCGAACAGGCGGAAGCTCAGGGAATCGCTCAGCGGGCCGGACAGGCTGAAGTCGGTGCGCTTGGTGGCGCCCTCCTGCTTGTGCTGCGGCACGTTGAAGTAGCCGTTCAGCGAGCCGTGCAGCGCATCGCCGGCCTTCTTGGTGATGATGTTGACCACGCCGCCCGCGGCGCCGTTGCCGTAGCGCGCGGCGGCCGGGCCGCGCAGCACTTCGATGCGTTCGATCATTTCCGGCGGCACCCAGGCGGTATCACCGCGCGAGTCGCGCTCGCCGCGCCAGCCCTGACGCACCGAGTTGCGGCTGGAGGCCGGTTTGCCGTCGATCAGAATCAGGGTGTTTTCCGGGCCCATGCCGCGGATATCGATCTGGCGATTGTTGCCGCGCTGGCCGCTGGTGGAGTTGCCGGTCAGGTTAACCCCGGGCATGGTGCGGATCAGTTCGCTGATGTCGCGCGCCGGCGGGCGTTTTTTGATCTCTTCGGCGGTGATGGTGGACACCCCCGGCGCCTGCAGGTTCTGCCGGGCGGCGGTCACGACGATGGTGTCTTCGCCGCGCGGCTTTTTATCCGTGGTGCCGCTGTTTTCTTCCGTGGTGGTGGTGTCGGTCTGCTGCGCGGCGTTGGCGAACGCGGACGCGCCCAATCCCAAGCCGATAAGAGTGGCTAAAGAATAACGTGATAGCTTGCTTTTCATCTGAGTGTCCTACCTTGCTGCCATCCCTCGCCGAACGGGGGGAAGGGCGGTTGTAGTTTTTGTGTAGTCGGAAATAGAAAATCGGCTGCGGCAAGGGATGCCATTGATGTATCCCCGATCCCTGTCCGTTGCGCGCAATACCAGCACGATCTCCAAGCCTTACACACTATTGCAAATGCAAATTATTATCAATAGTATTTGGCGTACAGTGCGTTCGGGCGGTGGCCGGCGATAGGGAAAAGTCGACGTTCCCGGTGCCGCCAACTACAAAATGGGTAGGCGTTGTGAATACAGAACTACAGTCAGAAAGCAGCAGATTATTGGCCAGCAGCAATGCGGGCAGTCCAGGGTGGTGGTTGACGGTGGCACGACGCGGTACGCCATGGGTAGAACCGGCGGGTAACGGCCGTTGGCGAACCACCTTTTTCTGGCGCGATCCTCAGGGATGCGAATTGACCTCCGCCTACCGTCGCGTGTGGATCAACATCAACTGCCTGACCGACCATCATCAGCCGAATCCGCCGCAAA
Source organism: Serratia sp. 4542 (assembly GCF_016805595.1). Lineage (NCBI taxonomy): Bacteria > Pseudomonadati > Pseudomonadota > Gammaproteobacteria > Enterobacterales > Yersiniaceae > Serratia > Serratia sp. 4542. Next base: position 94,341 of record NZ_RXKV01000008.1, on the reverse strand, counting down.
GCCTGCAGCGTTTGGCCGGCACCGACGTGTGGTACTGGCAGACCGAGCTGAGCGGCGCCTGGCGCGGCAGCTACTGCTTTATCCCCTGCTTTGACGAGCGGCCGCCGGCGTTCAGCGGCGACGATGCGCACGCCAACATGCACAACCTGCGCCACTGGTGGCACCAGGTGTTCGCCAGCGCCACCCCCGATCTGCTCAACCCGTATCGCTCCTGGCAAAGCGCCAGCGGCCACAGCGTCTCCGGCCTGCACATGCCGGATGCGCCGCCGCAGCCGGTATGGCGCTCGTTCGACGAGTACGAGATCGCCAGCGGGCGCTGTACGCCACCGCTGCCGGCGCGTTTGCAGCGCCATACCTGGCAAAGCGAGCGCCTGGGCAACAGCCGCGATGTCTGGATCTACACCACCGGTGACAGCAAGCCGGCCGAGCGTCCGTTGGCTATTCTGCTCGACGGCCAGTTCTGGGCGAAGCAGATGCCGGTTTGGGAGCCGCTGATGCAGCTGACCCGTGAAGGGGCATTGCCGGAAGCGGTGTATGTGCTGATCGACATTATCGATCTGCCGCACCGGTCGCGCGAACTGACCTGCAAGGACGACTTCTGGCTGGCGGTGCAGGAAGAACTGATGCCGCAGCTGGCCGACTGGGCGCCGCACAGCGACAAACCGGCCGATACGGTGGTGGCGGGGCAAAGCTTTGGCGGCCTGGCTTCCCTGTATGCCGGGCTGCGCTGGCCGCAGCGCTTCGGCGCGGTGATCACCCAGTCCGGTTCCTACTGGTGGCCGCGGCGCGACATGCTGCAGTTGCCGAGCATTCCCGACGATGCCTGCTGGCTGATGCAGCAGGTGGAACGACACGGCCTGGGCAACCACGGCGCGCTGAAGGTATTTATGGAAGCCGGTTCGCAGGAAAAGCTGGTGCACCGGGTCAGCGGCGAAATGGCGGCGCGCCTGAGCGACGCCGGCCATCGGGTGCACTACCGGGTGGTGGAAGGCGGGCACGACGCGCTGTGCTGGCGCAGCGGCCTGACCGACGGGCTGCAGGCGGTCTGGGCTTCCGCTTTCGCCACCGCTTATCCGGCATCGGCGACGGCAACGGCACGAGGAACACATGATGGAAAGCCTGAATCCGTTCGATGATCAACAGCAGCGCAGCCTGGTGCTGCGCAACGTACAACAACAATACAGTTTGTGGCCGGATTTCCGCGCCATTCCGTCCGAGTGGACGATCGTCTTCGGCCCGGCGGCGCGCACTGCGTGCGCCGAATGGCTGGAGCAGCATTGGCAAGACATTCTGCCGGTCGCAGCACGCGAGGCGTGACCGGCGCCAGGTAATCACGGGAGCAATAAGCAGTGTCACACACCCCTAACTCTCTCAGCGGCCCGGCGCTTGCGGGCGAATGGCCGCTGGTCGCGGCGCAACCCGGCATCTGGGTCGCCGATCAAATTTCCCCGCATCCCAATGCCTACGCGGTGGCCCACGCCATCGAACTCAACGGCCCCATTGCCGTAGAGCCTCTGCTGCAGGCCATTACCCAGGGCTTGGGCGAGGTGGACATGCTGCGCCTGCGTTTTGCGGAACGCGACGGCGTGCCGGTGCAATGGCTGGACGACGCGCTGGCGGTGCACGAGCCGGAACTCGTCGATCTGACGACGTCGCCGGACCCCGAAGCCGCCGCGCGCGCGCTGATGGATATCGATCTGGCGAGCGATCTGCGCGCCGGCAGCGGCGCGCCGCTGTATCGCCATGTGGTGATGCGCCTCGCGGATGACCGCTGGTTCTGGTATCAGCGCTATCACCATCTGCTGGTGGACGGTTTCAGCTTCACCGCCATCGCTCGCCGCGTGGCGGCGATTTACACCCATCTTTGCCACGGCGACGCGCTGGAACCGACGCCTTTCACGGCGTTCAGCGACGTGGTGGCGGAATACCAGGCTTACCGGGAGGCGCCGGCCTGGCAGCGCGACGCCGATTTCTGGCTCGAAAAAGCGCGGCAGCTGCCGCCGCCGGCGACCCTTTGCCCGCAGCCGCTGGCCGGGCAAACCCCCACGCCGCGCATCCACCGGCTGGAACAGCGCTGCGATCCGCAGGCCTTTGCCGAACTGGTGCAGTGCGGCGCGCAGCAGAAGCTGAACGCCGCCGATATGGCGGTGGCGCTGGTGGCGCTGTGGGTGTCGCGCCTGAGTGGCCAACCGAGCTTCAGCGCCGGTTTTATCTTCATGCGCCGTACCGGATCGGCCGCCCTGTGCGCCGCCGGCCCGGTGATCAACGTGCTGCCGATGGAGATGCACCTCGAGCCGCAGGCCACGCTGTATGAGGCCGCCGCCCGCATCAGCCGCGAGCTGAAAACGGTGCGCCGCCATCAGCGCTACGACGCCGAACAGGTGCAGCGCGATCTGGGGCGCATCGGCGACGGCGAACCGCTGTACGGCACGGTTTTCAACTTCAAAATGTTCGATTACCAGCTGGACTTCGCCGGTATCGAAGGCATCACCCACGATCTGGCCTCCGGGCCGGTGCGCGATCTGGAGATTGCGCTGTTTATCGACGAGCACCATCACCTGAAGGTGGAACTGCTGGCCAACGCCGAGCGATACAGCCGCCAGGAACTGCAGGCGCACCTGCAGCGGCTGCCGCTGCTGCTGGCGCAGTTCGCCGCGCAGGCAACGTTGCCGATCGGCGAAGCCGATATGCTGACCGCCGACGATCACGCGCTGCTGGCGCGGGTCAACGACACGGTGCACCCGGTGCCGGCGACCACGCTGAGCCAGCTGCTGGCGCAGCAGGCGCAAACCACGCCAGACGCGCCGGCGCTGGCGGATGGGCATTTCAGCTTTACCTACCGCGAAACGCGCGAGCAGGTCACGGCGCTGGCGCGCGAGCTGGTGGCGCAGGGCGTGCGGCCGGGCGACATCGTGGCGGTGGCGCTGCCGCGTTCGGTGTTCCTGTCGCTGGCGTTGATGGCGATCGTGGAAGCGGGCGCCGCCTATCTGCCGCTGGACACCGGTTATCCGGACGAGCGGCTGGCGATGATGCTGGAAGACGCCGCGCCGCGGCTGGTCATCACCAACCCGGCGCAGCAGGCGCGTTTCGCCGACAAGGGCGAAATCTTGCTGTATGACGCGCCGCTGACGGCCGATCACGCCGCCGGGGTGGCGATCGCGGGCCCGACGCCGGACCATGCGGCCTATATCATCTTTACCTCCGGCTCCACCGGGCGCCCGAAAGGCGTGCTGGTCGGCCATCAGGCGATCGTCAACCGCCTGCTGTGGATGCAACACCAGTATCCGCTGGGGGCGGACGACGCGGTGCTGCAGAAAACGCCGTGCAGTTTCGACGTCTCGGTGTGGGAATTCTTCTGGCCGCTGATGGTGGGCGCCCGGCTGGTGATGGCCCCGCCGGAGGCGCATCGCGATCCGCAGCAGCTGCAACAGCTGATCGCGCAACACCGCATTACCACGCTGCACTTCGTGCCGTCGATGCTGGCGGCTTTCGTGGCCGCCCTGGACGACGACGCGGCGGTGGCGAGCTGCGCCGCGCTGCGCCAGGTGTTCTGCAGCGGCGAAGCGCTGCCGGCGGAGCTGTGCCGCCTGTGGCAAAGCCGCACGGCGGTGCCGTTGCACAACCTCTACGGCCCGACCGAAGCGGCGGTGGACGTGAGCTGGCATCCGGCCTACGGCGAGGCGCTGGCGAAGGTGACCGGCGCCAACGTGCCGATCGGTCTGCCGGTGTGGAACACCGGGCTGCGCATTCTTGACGCGCGCCTGCGGCCGGTGCCGCCGGGCGTGGCGGGCGATCTGTATCTGACCGGCGTGCAGCTGGCGCACGGCTACCTTGGCCGGCCGGATCTGACCGCCAGCCGCTTTGTCGCCGATCCGTTCGGCGAGGGCGGGCGCATGTACCGCACCGGCGACGTGGCGCGCTGGCTGCCGGACGGCGCGGTGGAATATTTGGGCCGCAGCGACGATCAGCTGAAGATCCGCGGGCAGCGTATCGAGCTGAGCGAAATCGACCATGCCTTGCTGTCGCTGCCGGGCGTGCGCCAGGCGGTGACGCACGCGCTGGTGCTGCAGGGCACGCCGGTGGACGCCGGCGGCGATGCGCGCCAGCTGGTAGGCTATCTGGTGATGCAGCCTGGCGCGAACTGGGATGCGGAAGCCCTGCGCGCGGCGCTGGCCGACCGCCTGCCGCCGCACATGGTGCCGGTGGCGCTGGTGGAAATGAGCGATTTGCCGCTGAGCGCCAACGGCAAGCTGGATCGCAAGGCCTTGCCGCAGCCGCAGGGCGGTGAACGCAAGGCAGGACGGCCGCCGCAGGCCGGGCTGGAAAGCGAGATCGCGGCGGTGTTCGCCCGCTTGCTGCAGCGCGAGCAGGTGTTCGCCGACGACGATTTCTTCGCGCTCGGCGGCCATTCGCTGCTGGCGATGCGTCTGGCGGCAGAGCTGCGCCGCGATCTGGGCAAGGCGGTGTCCGTCGGCCAGGTGATGGTGGCGTCGCGCGTTGAGCAGTTGGCGGCCTTGCTGGCGGAAGATCGCACGCAGGAAGAGGCCGATCGCAGCGGATTCGACAGCGTATTGCCGCTGCGCGTCACCGAGGGGCCGACGCTGTTCTGTCTGCACCCGGCGTCCGGTTTCTCGTGGCAGTTTAGCGTATTGCCGCGCTATCTCGATCAGCACTGGTCGCTGGTCGGTATCCAGTCGCCGCGGCCGGACGGCCCGCTGGCGCTGAGCGAAGATATGGATCAGGTGGTGGATGCCCACCTGCAGACGGTGTTGCAGGTACAGCCGCACGGGCCGTACCACTTTATCGGCTACTCGCTGGGCGGCACGCTGGCGCAGGGCATCGCCGCCCGGCTGCAGGCGCGCGGTGAGCAGGTGGCGTTCCTCGGCCTGCTGGATACCTATCCGCCGGAGACCCAAAACTGGGACGTGATGCTGGATGACAACGTGTTGAAGGAAGTGCAGCGCGAGCGCGAGCAGTTCCTGGCGGTGTCGCAGGATACGCTCGATCCGGCGCTGGGCGAGACGCGCACCGCGATGTTCGACAACATCGAAGCCAACTACGCCGATTCAGTGCGGTTGCTGTCGCACACGCGCACCGCCCGCTTCCGCGGTCAGGCGACGCTGTTCGTCGCCAAACGTACGTTGCAGGAAGGCATGGACGTGCAGCAGACCTGGTCGCAGTACGTCGATGCGCTGCAGGCGCACGAGCTGGACTGCGCGCATGTCGATATCGTTTCGCCGGCGTCGTTCAAAGTGCTGGGGCCGCTGCTGAACCGGATCTTGCGCACGCTGTAATCGCGCCGGTCATCTCGCCGCCAGGCACGGGGATTACCCCGCGTGTGGCGGCGTTTCTTGCGGTTGCTCACAGTTGAATATCAATGAGTTTTATTATCATTATTGATTTCGCCATCTGTGCTAGCATAGCGCCCCGCAACTGCAGAATCCCCGTTTAAAGATGTGGTGAACAACCGATGAGTAGCAAACCCTCCATCCTGCTTGATTTTAGCCTGCTGAAAACCAACCGGGCTTTCCGCGCGGTATTCTGCGCGCGCTTTATCTCCATTGTGGCGCTGGGGCTGATGGCGATCGCCATCCCGGTGCAGATCCAGGCGCTGACCGGTTCCACCCTGCAGGTCGGGCTGGCGGTGACGCTGGCCGGCGGCGGCATGTTCGCCGGGCTGCTGATGGGAGGCGTATTGGCCGATCGCTATGAGCGGCGCCGGCTGATCCTGTTCGCGCGTTCCACCTGCGGCGTCGGCTTCGTCGGCCTGTGCCTCAACGCCCTGTTGCCGTCACCTTCGCTGGCGGCCATTTATCTGCTGGCGGTGTGGGACGGCTTCTTCGGCGCGGTGGGGGTGACGGCGCTGCTGGCGGCCACGCCGGCGCTGGTGGGCCGCGAAAACATCGTGCAGGCGGGCGCCATCAGCATGCTGACGGTACGCTTCGGCTCGATTCTTTCCCCGGCGATTGGCGGCCTGGTGATTGCCCATATGGGCATTGCCTGGAACTACGGCCTGGCGGCGTTTGGCACCCTGTTGACGCTGCTGCCGCTGCTGAGCCTGCCGCAGCTGATGCCGCCGCCGCAGCCGCGTGAACACCCGCTGCGCGCGTTGGCGGGCGGCTTCGCCTTCCTGTTCCAGAACAAGGTGATCGGCATGGTGGCGCTGATCGGCGCGCTGCTGACCATGGCCAGCGCGGTGCGCGTGCTGTACCCGGCGATGGCGGAGAGCTGGCACATCGACGCTGCCCACCTCGGCTATATGTACGCCGCCGTGCCGCTCGGCGCGGCCATCGGTGCGTTCACCAGCGGGCGCGTGGCGCACGTGGCGCGCCCCGGCTGGGTGATGCTGCTGACGGCGATCGCGGCGTTCGCCGCCATTGGCCTGTTCGGCCTGATGCCGTGGTACAGCCTGGCGTTGCTGTGCCTGGTGGCGTTCGGCTACCTGAGCGCGCTGAACTCGCTGCTGCAATACGGCCTGATCCAGAGCCTGACGCCGGACAACTTCCTCGGCCGCATCAACGGCCTGTGGACGGCGCAGAACGTGGTGGGCGATGCGCTGGGCGCACTGCTGCTGGGGGCGATGGGCGCCTTCATGCTGCCGGCGATGAGCGCCAGCGGTTTCGGCTTCGGCGCGGCGGTGCTCGGCATCCTGTTGCTGTTCGCCATGACCGGTTTGCGCCAGGTGACGCTGCACAAACCGGAGCCGCAGCCCGCCACAGAAAAGTAGTCGAACGCGTTAAGACAACGCTGTGGGATCAAATAGCAATGCTTATCATCGGCATGCGTAAAACCCACAGCGTTTATGTCATGATTTCGAAATGAAAGAAGTGCTTACGTTTATTGACATAGCAAATATCGGCGAGTAATTTAGCGCGGAATTAACTCAAATGATAATCATTATTATATTGGTTATCACTTCAAATCCTTGAGGGCGAAGCGATGGATACTGCCGTGAACGACATCAATCGAAAGGAAATGCAGGAGCGCGAAGAACATCGGTTCGCCGCTGATTTTTCTCCGGCGTCGGGCTTCTTCTTTACCTCTCCTTTCCGCAGCTTGACCACCACCGGTTGTTTCAGCCGCATTCGCCTGCCGGCCGCAGACGGCGCCGACCTGAACGGCGAGTTCCAGCGCAGCGTGCGGCAGGCGTTTGCCGAGGCCCGTCAGGCTGGTATCAAAAAACCGCTGCTGTGCGGCGCCATCCCGTTCGATACCCGGCAGCCTTCGGCGCTGTTTATTCCGCAGCAGAGCCGCTGGTTCGATCGCGCCGCCTTTATGGCCGGCGTTCGGCCGCCGGCGAACGGCCCTGAACTGGCCGGCGTGACGGAGCTGCCGCCGCAGCAGCCGTTTATGAAGATGGTCAGCGACGCCGTCGACGCGATGAAGGCCGGTGAGCTGGATAAAGTGGTCTTGTCGCGCCTGCTGGAGATCGAAACGCGCCAGCCGGTGGATCGCCATGCGCTGATGGCGCGCGTGATTGCCCAGAACCCGCACGGTTTCCATTTCCATGTGCCACTGGAGCAGGGTGCGCTGTTGGGCGCCAGCCCAGAGCTGCTGCTGCGCCAAGACAACGGCCGTTTCTATTCTAACCCGCTGGCCGGTTCCGCCCGGCGCGAGGCCGACCCGCAGCGCGATCGCGAAGTGGGAGAGCGGCTGATGGCCTCGGCGAAAGATCGCCACGAGCATCGCATCGTCACCGAAAGCATGCGTGACGTGCTGGCCGGCCGCTGCCGTTACCTGAACGTGCCGCACACCCCTGAATTGTTGACCACCACGACGCTGTGGCATCTCTCTACGCCGATCGACGGCGAGGCGGCGTCTCCAGACGAAAATGCTCTGTCGCTGGCCTGCCTGCTGCACCCGACGCCGGCGCTGTGCGGCATGCCGACGGCCGAGGCGCACGCCCTGATCGGCAAGCTGGAGCCGTTCGATCGCGGCCTGTTCGGCGGCATCGTCGGCTGGTGCGACGACGAAGGCAACGGCGAGTGGGTAGTGACTATCCGCTGCGGCACTGTTGACGGCAACCGGGTGCGGCTGTTCGCCGGCGCCGGCATCGTGGAAGACTCTTCACCCGAATCTGAATGGCATGAAACAGGCACCAAACTCAGCACCATTCTGCGTGCCTTTGGTATGAATCAAGGATAACGACAAGATGAGCATTGCCTTTACCCCCTGGCCGGCGGAGTTCGCCAGCCGCTATCGCGAACGCGGCTACTGGACTGACAAGCCGCTGACCGAGATCCTCGATCGCCAGGCCAACAACGACGCCCCGGCGATTATCGACGCCCAGGGCAGCCTGACCTACCGCGAGCTGCAGCAGCGCGCCGATCGCCTGGCGGCCGCTCTGCTGCGCCGCGGCGTGAAATCCGGCGACACCGCGTTGGTCCAGCTGGGCAACGTGGCGGAGTTTTATATCGTGTTCTTCGCGCTGCTGAAAATTGGCGTGGCGCCGGTCAACGCGCTGTTCAGCCATCAGCGCAGCGAGTTGAACGCCTATGCCGAGCAGATCAAACCGGCGCTGCTGATCGCCGATCGCCAGCATGCGCTGTTTGCCGACGATCAATTCCTGAACGCCTTCCGCGATGCGCATCCTTCGCTGCGGGTTGTGGCGCTGCGCAGCCAGCCCGAGGGCGAGCTGGCGCTGGCCGCCTGGCTGGACGAGGCGAGCGACGGTTTTGTCGCGCAGCCTTCCGCGGCCGATCAGGTGGCGTTCTTCCAGCTTTCCGGCGGCAGCACCGGTACGCCGAAGCTGATCCCGCGCACCCACAATGATTACTACTACAGCATTCGCCGCAGCGTGGAGATCTGTCGTTTCGACGCGCAGACCCGTTATCTGTGCGCGCTGCCGGTGGCGCACAACTACCCGATGAGTTCGCCGGGCGTACTGGGCGTGTTTTATGGCGCCGGGCTGGTGGTGTTCGCCGCCGATCCGGACGCCGGGCAGTGCTTCCGCCTGATCGAACAGCACCAAATCAACGTGACGGCGCTGGTACCGCCGGCGGTCACGCTGTGGCTGCAGGCGATCGAAGAGTGGGGCGGCAATGCCCAGCTCGCCAGCCTGAAACTGCTGCAGGTGGGCGGCGCCAAGCTGGGCGAAACGCTGGCGGCGCGCATTCAGAACGAAATCGGCTGCCAACTGCAGCAGGTGTTCGGCATGGCGGAAGGGCTGGTGAACTACACCCGGCTGGACGACGACGAACGCCACATCCTGACGACGCAAGGGCGGCCGATGTCGCCGGACGACGAAGTATGGGTGGCGGATGACGACGGCAATCCGTTGCCGGCGGGCGAGGTCGGGCGGTTGATGACGCGCGGGCCTTATACCTTCCGCGGTTACTACCAGAGCCCGGCGCACAACGCCGACGCCTTCGATGCCGACGGTTTCTACTGCTCCGGCGATCTGATCAGCATCAGCGAAGACGGCTACATCACCGTGCAGGGGCGGCAGAAAGACCAGATCAACCGCGGCGGGGAAAAGATCGCCGCCGAGGAGATCGAGAACCTGCTGCTGCGTCATCCGGACGTGATCAACGCCGCGCTGGTGTCGATGCCGGACGCGCTGATGGGGGAGAAGAGCTGCGCCTATATCATCGCCAACGCGCCGCTGAAGCCGGTGGTGCTGCGTCGCCACCTGCGCGAGCAGGGCGTGGCGGACTTCAAACTGCCGGATCGCTTTATTCAGGTGGACAGCCTGCCGCTGACCCCGGTCGGCAAAGTGGACAAAAAACGGCTGCGCCAGCAGCTCGACGCGCAACTACAGACTCAGGCTCAGGGAGATTAATCGATGGCCATTCCAAAACTTAATGATTACGCGCTGCCGACGGCGGACGAACTGCCGCAAAATAAAGTCACCTGGCAGGTAGAACCGCAGCGCGCCGCGCTGCTGATCCACGACATGCAGCAGTATTTCCTCAATTTCTGGGGCGAAGACAGCGCGCTGATTAAACAGGTGGTGGAGAACATCGCCAACCTGCGCCGCTACTGCAAACAGCAGGGCATTCCGGTGTTCTATACCGCGCAGCCGAACCAGCAGAGCGATGAAGATCGCGCGCTGTTGAACGACATGTGGGGGCCGGGCCTGAACAAACACCCTGAGCAGCAGGCGGTGACCGCCGCGCTGGCGCCGGACGAAGACGACACGGTGCTGGTGAAATGGCGCTACAGCGCCTTCCTCCGCTCGCCGCTGCAGGAGATCCTGCAGGAGTCCGGCCGCGATCAGCTGATCATCTGTGGCGTGTATGCGCACATCGGCTGCCTGACCACCGCCATCGACGCCTTCATGCGCAATATCCAGCCGTTCATGGTGGCCGACGGCCTGGCGGACTTCTCGCGCGACGAACACCTGATGGCGCTGCGTTACACCGCCGGCCGCTGCGGCCGGGTGGTGACCACCGCCTCTCTGTTGCCGGCTGCCGGTATCGCCAGCATCGATGCGCTGCGTCAGCAGATCCTGCCGCTGCTTGACGAAGACAGCGAAGACATGGGCAACGATGAGAACCTGATCGATTACGGTCTGGATTCGGTGCGCATCATGGAGCTGGCGACCCGTTGGCGCAAGATCCGCGGCGACATCGACTTTATCGCGCTGGCGCGCAACCCGACCATCGACAGCTGGTGGGCGCTGCTTTCCGAAGAGAAAGCCTGATTTTAATAACGAAAGAGGGCGGCCGAGCGGCCGCCCCGTTGGCTCTATAAGGAGATTACGATGAATACTTTGATAACCAAGGGAAAACGTGCGGCATTTCCGCTGATGCTACTGTCCACGCTGTTGTTCTCTAACTCGTTGCTGGCGCAGACCGCGCCGGAAGTGCTGCGCAAGCCGGTTGGCAAGGGCGCCTATGAAATGGCCTACAGCCCGAGCGAGAACGCGCTCTACCTGGCGACGTCGCAGAGCCGTAAGCTGGACAAGGGCGGCATCGTTTACCGTCTGGATCCGACCACGCTGGACGTGACCCAAATTATCCATAACGACATCAAACCGTTCGGCGCCGCCGTCAACGCCAAGACCGGCACGCTGTTCTTCGGCAACACCGTCAATAACTCGGTGACCGCCATCGACGCCAAGACCGGCGACGTGAAAGGCCGCCTGGTGCTGGACGCGCGCAAGCGTTCCGAGACCGTCAAGCCGCTGGCGCCGCGCGAACTGGTGGCGGATGCCGACAGCGATACCCTGTACATCACCGGGCTGGGTGAATCCAGCGTGGTGTGGGTGGTGGACGGCAAGGATCTGACCCTGCGCGCCACCGTGACCGACACCGGCAAATACGGCACCGGCCTGGCGCTGGACGCCGCCGCCAAGCGCCTGTACGTCACCAACGCCGACGGCGAGCTGGTGACCATCGACACCCAATCCAACAAGGTGCTGTCGCGCAAGAAGCTGGATGAGTCCAAAGAGCACTTCTTCCTGAACATCAGCCTGGATACCGCTACCCATCGCGCGTTCATCACCGATTCCAAGCAGCCGCAGGTGCTGGTGGTGGATACCCGCAACGGCAACATCCTGAGCAAGATCGACGTGCCGGAGTCGCTGGCGGTGCTGTTCAACCCGGCGCGCAATGAAGTTTACGTCACCCATCGCCAGGCGGGCGAAGTGAGCGTAATCGACGCCAAGAGCTACAAGGTGCTGAACACTATCAAGACGCCGACCCACCCGAACAGCCTGGCGCTGTCGCCGGACGGCCAGACGCTGTACGTCAGCGTCAAGCAGGCTTCCAGCCGCGAGAAAGAAGCCACCGCGCCGGACGACGTGATCCGCGTAGCGCTGAAATAATCCCGCTCAGGGTAAGCGCACACCGAACAGGCGAAGCGGCGACGCTCCGCCTGTTTTTTTTCGCCCCAGGATCTGCGGTATAAAGTGTGCATTGATCCGTTAACCCGAAGGAACGTTGGTTATGCCCGCCTCGCGCACCCCGCTGTTGTTGTCCATTATCACCCTGCTGCTGCTGGCCGCGCTGATCCACAGCGGCATCCGCCCTTACGATCGCACCACCTGGCTGATGGAGGTGGCGCCGGTATTGATCGCCTTGCCGCTGCTGTGGCTGACCCATCGCCGTTATCCGCTGACGCCGCTGCTCTATACGCTGATTTTCTTCCATGCGCTGATCCTGATTTTCGGCGGCATGTACAGTTACGCCCGCGTGCCGCTGGGGTTTGAGGTGCAGCAGTGGCTGGATCTTGGCCGCAACCCGTACGACAAACTGGGGCATTTCTTCCAGGGGCTGGTGCCGGCGCTGGTGGCGCGCGAGATCCTGCTGCGCGGCGGCTATGTGCAGGGCCGCAAGATGCTGGGCTTTGTGGTGTGCTGCATCGCGCTGGCCATCAGCGCCGTGTATGAGCTGATCGAGTGGTGGGCGGCGCTGGCGCTGGGCCAGGGCGCCGACGAGTTTCTCGGCACCCAGGGCGATCCGTGGGATACCCAGTCCGACATGTTCTGCGCGTTGCTCGGCGCGCTAAGCGGTTTGCTGCTGTTCGCCGGTTGGCAAGACCGGCAAATTCGCCGCCTGCGCTGAGTATTTTCCGACGTTGCTCAGGCCCGCCTTATGGCGGGTTTTTTTATTTATGCTCAGTTTGTTAATCCACTTTATGCGTGCATTGAATTAGAAAAAGGCTGCAAAATTCACTCTGTGAATTGTATGGTGAGATTGAATATGTATTTGTTTTTATTGTATTTTATTCCTTCTGTTAAGAATTTTCTTATCATTTGCGCTATGCTAATATTGCCACGTTTGATAGGGGCTAATGGGCGTTAACCAGTTTATCGCGCAGGGAATTATGAGATACATAATTAATAATAATATTAAATATCATGAAGATAGATCGGAGCTGATCTCGCTGCATGACGACATTCCGCCGATTGTGCTGACGGCCACGCTGAACCGCCTGCTTTCCGCCCTGGTGCGCAACAATAACCTGGTGCTTTCCCGCGATACGCTGCTGACACAGGTGTGGGAGGCGCATGGCCAGGTCGCTTCCGGCAACAACCTCAACAACACCATTTCGATTCTGCGCAAAGCATTCTCTTCGCTCGGCGAGGAAGAGATTATTGCCACCCTGCCGCGGCAGGGTTTCATGTTTACCGCCCGCGAGCTGAAGACGACAGATAGCCAGGCGGAGGCGCTGATGGTGCAGAACGCGGCGCTCGTCGGCGAGGCCGCGCCTGCTGCAGAGCCTGCGGCTAGATTGACGCGCTTCAAACGCATTGGGCTGAGCGGGTTGCTGCTGTTGGCCGCAGGAAGCGGGATCTGGGCCTGGCAGGAAACGGGATATCCTGCGGCAAGTTTGATGACGGTGGGAAAAATAGGAAGCTGCGATGTGCAATTTATTACCTCCTATCACAGTGTCGGTCCCGGCGAGATCGACCTGAACCACCTGAAGAGGATGTTGCAAGAAAAGAAAACGGCAACTTGCGGCGAACCGGCGACGTTGCTTTATTATGACAGTCAGGCATTGGTGCCCAATGCCAGCGGGCGTGTCAGGGCGTCTTATTTCTATTATTGTCCGCAGGAGGCGATGACCTCTGGCAGGGTACAATGCGAGAACTACTATGAAAGCTGGGGTTTATAGCTCGGCATATCGCCATCGTTACGCCATAGTTGCGGCGGTGGCTGTGCTTGTTTGCTGCGTTTCTACTTATTTTTTATTTTTTAAACCGCAAATTCCGCAATGTACGGCGGTTGAACGTTTCGTCAACCAATATGAAGGAAAAATGCTGGAGAGAACGCTGTTGGTGAGTGTGGTTCCTGATGGGGTGAGGCATGCCACCATATTGTTTAATGGTAGCGTGTTGTACGATGGTAAGCGTTATATCATTGAGCGTTCCCTGGGGATAGACTACCGAAAGTGGGGGGGGAACTACGAATTTCGGGTCCGGGAAAATATCAAAAAACCGCCGGACACGCTACAAGACGAGGCGTTGAACCGCAGTTTGCCAATGGAAGGGCAGACGATTCACTTGCGTATTGAAAAAATGGACGCACGCCATTATCTGTTTGTGGATAACCATGCGCCATATTATGTCTGCGTGACATCCTCATAAGAACAACCTGTACCCCCGGCACGATCGGGGGCAAGGTTATGATTCATAATCCCGGGTGATTTATTAATTAATTTAGATGTCGTTATTATCTATAAGCTTATTGACACAGGGGCCGTTGATATCTCGTGGGCAAAAGGTCAATTGTTCCTTGCCGCTTTTTGAGTCTTCACTGCGGATATTATCGTAGTAATAAACGTCGGCGCGCGTTTGGCAACTGAAACCAGCGCGTTGTATGACCCGTTTGATTTGACCTAAATCGCCACTGCCTAACGTCATGCTGTAAATCTGGCAATTCCCGAAGCTTCCCAAAGGATAAACATTAATGCGCGTGCTGTTTTGATACAGTACGATGGCAGCAAAAGGTACCAGACAGGCCGCCATGATCATAATTAATCTCTGTAGCGAGCGCCGGATACCCGGCTGTTTATTTTCCGGTGGCGGAATGGTGGTGGTTTCCAACGTGTTTTTATGATCTTTCTTATATTTCCCCTGATTTGAATCTGTCTCGTGAATACTAATGGCGCTGAATTTAAACCCCTGGCGGGGATAAGTCACGATAATATCTTCTGTACCGCATTGCGCCAAAGACTTCCGCAAACCGGAGACGTAATTATTAAGGTTGTTATTCGAAGCCTTCAGGCCATGTTCGACCCACACTTCATTAAGCAATCTCTCCCGCAGCAACAGATTGTTATTATTACGAATGAACATCGATAACAGCCTGGCGCTGGGCTTAAGTAAAGCTATTTTATTGCTGGCGTTATCGATATGCGCCAATGTGCCGTCCTCCTCATTATAAAGGACGATGTCATTTATGATGAAAATCATTTCTCTTTCCCGTCAACTTTCCTGTCGAGAGATTATTCTGATGGCTGCATGTCTTTTTTTCAATCCTCTTACCTGGTCGTAAATAGGATTTTTCTCTCTATTGTTATAATAGAGGTGAAATATTTGTTTGTTTACAAGTTTTTTAAAATAAATATCGATAATTAAAATCTATTTTTTGGATTTTAAATCTATTTAATTTGTATTTTTTAGATTTAAAAACTGTGTTTTTGTCTATTTTAAGCATAACGTTTCATTTGACGATGTGAGGATGTAAATTTGTTCCCACTGATACGGGGCGCCAAATGCAGCGTATTAGCCATCGAGGCAACGCACAGAAAATGAAAACACTGCCGCATTGCCTCGGTGACTTACGGATTTAATTTACTCCACTGTTTACTAAGGAATGTAAGGGACTTATATGAAACTGAACAAAATTATGATTGCCGCCGTGCTAGCTTTCGGCACTTCTTCCATGATGGCCCAGGCAGCGAACCAGGGTAGCGGTACCATCACTTTCACCGGTGAAATCATCGATGCGCCATGCTCTATTGCACCGGGTAATATCGATCAAACCATTCCTATGGGGCAAATCTCTAACCTGAGCCTGAAAGACGGTCGCGCATCTGAATTAAAACAGCCGGTTAAGATCGAGCTGGAAGACTGTACCAGCGCCACGCAGAAGACAGTGCAAACGACCTTCACCGGCCAGCCTGGTGGCGCAACCGGCACCGATAATAAAATGATCGGGCTGGGCAGCGGCAGTACTGCCAAAGGCGCAAGTATCGTTATGACCGATAATGCAAACAGCAATGCCGTGGTTGAGCTGGGCAAAGCGACTGCGGGCCAGGGTATTAAGGCAGGTCAAGAGAAAGCAGTTCTGGAATTCACCGCCTTCCTGAAGGGTAACGGTGGTGCTTTGGATACCATCGTCCCTGGCGCATTCAGCAGCGTAGTTAACTTCGCGCTGAACTACCAATAATCGCTTTATTTGGATAATGCCAGCATGCGGGCTAACCCGCATGCTTTTTCCCTGAATGAATTCCTGTTTACAAGGGATAATCTCTATGGCCCTTATTGGCAAAAAATTAGTGGCGCCTTCCCTATTGGCAGCGATTTTTACGGCTCAGGCGATGCCGACGATGGCCTCGGTTATTGGCTGGGGAAGAGTCAATATGGAAGGCGCTATTGTTAATGCGGCCTGTGCCATTGAATCGGGCAGCCGCGATCAAACCATCGACATGAAAACTTTGCCGGTGGAGGAAATTTCCCGTGACGGGCATGGGTTGACCCGCCCTTTTACGCTGAAATTAGTGAACTGCGGGTTATCGGGTGATAACACCGCTAATTCCGGGCGTCAGCATTTCCGCATGATATTTGACGGCAATGCCGAGGGGAAATCCTTTGGCGTCATCGGTAATGCTCGCGGTGTTGCATTACGTATTGCCGACAGTATCGGTCAAGAAATTTATCCCGGGGTGCCGATGTCAATAGAAAACTCCCTGACAAAAGATTATCGCTTGAATTATTCAATGCAGCTGGTGGCTAACCGCCAGGTATTGCGCGCAGGGGATTACCGCTCCGCCATTCGTTTTAAATTGGATTACTACTAATTATAAATAAGTTAAAGGTTGGCGGAATCATGGATGCGAGAAAATTTAAATCGGGTGCGCTCCCGCTAAGTTTATTAGGGATATGTATTTCTCTGGCTCTCTGCGGCATGACATTTCAGGGGCGAGCGGATGATGCGATTCAATTCAACACCGACATCCTGGATATCAACGATCGCAAAAATATCGATCTCAGTCGCTTTTCCAAAGGCGCTTTTATTATGCCGGGCAAGTACAGCATGACGGTATTGATGAACAAACAGTCATTGGATGAACAGCAGGTGGCTTTTTATCCGCCGGAAAATGATCCCGAGGGCAGTGCGGCCTGCGTGTCGCCGCAGCTGGTTGAAAAAATGGGCTTTAAAACCGAGTTTCTCAAGCAGCTGCGCTGGTGGCATAGCGAGCAGTGCCTGGACTTGACCAGCCTTGAGGGTATCGAGGCCAGGGGCGATCTGGCGGTGTCGGCGTTGTATCTGAACATTCCCCAGGCTTATTTAGAGTACTCCTCGCCGGATTGGGATCCGCCGGCGCGCTGGGATAACGGCATTCCCGGTTTGCTGCTGGACTACAACCTGAACGGCCAGGCTCAGAAGAGCCGCAACGGTGGGGGGCAGACGCAGCGTCTGAGCGGCAATGGCGCAGTGGGCGCCAACCTGGGCGCCTGGCGGCTGCGGGCAGACTGGCAGACCAGCCTCAATCACCAGACCGGCTCAGGGGAATCGAGCCAGAAAACGTTTGACTGGAGCCGCTATTACGCCTTTCGCGCGTTGCCGAAGTGGGGCGCGCGTCTGGCGCTGGGGGAAGATTCTCTGCAGAGCAATCTCTTCGACAGCTTCCGCTTTACCGGCTTCAGCCTGGTATCGGATGACAACATGCTGCCGCCTAATCTGCGCGGCTATGCGCCGGAGGTGGCCGGCATCGCCAAAACCAACGCTAAAGTCACCATTAGCCAGCAGGGGCGAGTGCTGTATGAGGCGCAGGTTGCCGCCGGGCCGTTCCGCATCCAGGATTTGAGCGACTCCGTGATGGGCAAGCTGGACGTTAAGGTTGAAGAGCAAGACGGCAGCGTGCAGCAGCTCCAGGTGGATACCGCCAGCATTCCTTACCTGACGCGCCCCGGCATGGTGCGCTACAAGTTCGCCGGCGGCCGGCCGTCGAATTGGGAGCACAATTTGCAGGGGCCAACCTTTGGCACCGGCGAATTCTCCTGGGGGGTCAGCAATGGCTGGTCGCTGTACGGCGGGGCCATCGCCGGAGGGGATTATAACGCGCTGTCGCTGGGGGTGGGGCGCGACTTGCTGGTGTTTGGCGCGCTGTCGTTCGATACCACGCACTCGCGGGCAAGGTTGCCGATCGAAGACGGTACCAAAAAAGGCGGCTCGTACCGGCTGAGCTACTCGAAAAGCTTTGATGAATACGACAGCCAGGTCACCTTCGCCGGTTATCGCTTCTCGGAACAGAACTTTATGACCATGAGCGAATACCTGGACGCGCGCTATCACGGCTTGCAGAACGGCAAAAGCCGGGAGATGTACACCATCACGTTCAACAAGCAGTTCCGCGATTTGGGGCTCAGTACGTATATCAACTACGACCACCAGACCTACTGGGATAAGCCGACCGGTGAACGCTACAGCCTGGCGCTGTCACGCTATTTCGATCTGGGTTCGTTGAGAAACATGAGCGCCTCATTGACGGCCTACCGCAACAAGTCCAGGGGGACCAACGACGACGGCATGTACCTGAGCCTGACGGTGCCGTGGGGGGTGAATACCAACCTCAGCTACAGCAGTTCGTGGAACCGTAACAATAACAGCCAGCGGGTGGGGTATTACCAGCGGTTGGATGAGCACAACAACTATCAGCTGACCGCCGGCAGGTCGCGCAGCGGCGAATCCGCCAGCGCGTTTTACAGCCACGATGGCGATGCGGCGCGTATCGACGCCAACGCCAGCTATCAGAGCGGCGAGTATTCCTCGGTAGGCATGAGCCTGCTGGGCGGCGTCACGCTGACTGGCCAGGGGGCGGCGCTACACCGCAGCGGGGGCGTTGGCGGTACTCGCCTGTTGCTGGACACCGATGGCGTGGCCGGGGTGCCGGTGCGCGGTTATGGCGCCACGACTCGCACCAATATGTTTGGCAAAGCGGTAGTGACGGACGTCGGCAGCTTTTACCGCAGCCGGGCGAGTATCGATCTGACGCATTTATCTGACGACGCCGAAGCGATGCAGTCGGTGGTGCAGGCGACGCTCACCGAAGGCGCCATCGGCTACCGGCGCTTTAACGTGATTTCCGGCCAGAAAGCGATGGCGGTGATCCGCCTGGCGGACGGCAGCACGCCGCCGTTTGGTGCCGAGGTGTTCAACCGCCGCAAGCAGCAAACTGGGATTGTGAACGATGGCGGCAGCGTCTACCTCAGCGGTATCCGCGCCGATGAACAAATGACGGTGCATTGGGAAGGGAAGGCGCAATGCGAAATCACCCTGCCGGCGGTGCGTACGGATATCGCTCTGAACGATTTATTGCTGCCGTGCCGGCGAGTGGCCGCAGGCGCTGGAAATGAAGGCCAGGCGGCGGATGCCCCGGAAAACCCGTAAATGCAATTTTTGACCAAATGGAACCTTATTATGCGAAACAACACTGTAAAAACGCTGTCGGTAGCCGGCCTGCTGACCACCACTTTGCTGAGCGGCCAGGCGCAGGCCGCCATCGCGCTGGATCGCACCCGCGTGATTTTAAACGGTGGCGATAACTCGGTCAGCATGAGCATCACCAATAAAAACACGCAGCTCCCTTATCTGGCTCAGGGCTGGCTGGAGAATGAGCAGGGGGAAAAAATCACCAGCCCGCTGATCGTGTTGCCGCCGGTGCAGCGGGTAGAGCCGGGCGCACAAAGCCAGGTCAAAGTGCAGGCGCTGCCGGCCGCCAAGGCGCTGCCGCAGGATCGCGAGAGCTTATTCTACTTCAACCTGCGCGAGATCCCGCCAAAGAGTACCAAGGCTAACACGCTGCAAATCGCGCTGCAGACCCGTATCAAGCTGTTCTATCGCCCGGCAGCGATCGTGCCGAACAAAAACGCCGCGTTCAGTCCGTGGCAAGAGCAGTTGACTCTGACTCGCCAGGGCGAGGGCTTTAGGGCCAACAACCCGACCCCGTATTACATCACGCTGGTTGATGCTCGCAGCAGTAAGAATGGTAAAACCGCCGCCGGTTTTGAGCCGCTGATGGTGCCGCCAAAAGGCAGCGTCGCGTTAGGGGCCTCCGGCTTGGGCAGCGCACCGGTGCTGACTTATATCAACGACTACGGCGGTCGCCCGGATCTGACCTTCAAGTGTGGCGCCGGCGATTGTCAGGTCGTGCCTGAGAAGCAAGGGTAACCGGCGCAGGTAGCGGCGTCCCATCAGTTGAGGCGGCAGGGAAAACAATGCAAAGAATCGGTACGGGCTGCAACAGCCAAGGGAGAGGCGCTTTAACGCGACGAGCAGGCCAGGCGGCGCTATTGGCGCTGGTTTTGATGGCGAGCCAGCAGAGCCAGGCAGAGCAGGGTAATAGCGGCGTGTTGTTTGTGCATGGCGCATTAACCGAAGGCGCCTGCCGGCTGGAGATGTCTTCGGCTTATCAAGATATCTGGCTGGGTGAAACCACCACGGGCAGCCTGGCGGTGCCCGGCAGCCGCGCGCAGCCGGTGGCCTTCAAGCTGCGGCTGCGCGACTGCACGCGCATGGGGGCGGCCATCAGAGATCCTCGCTTGGGTTACCGGCTGTGGGATGCCTATCAGCCGGCCGTGACGGTGAGTTTCACCGCCCCTGCTGATGCGGATAATCCACAGTTGGTACAGGTAAAGGGGGCCAGTGGCTTGGGATTGCGCGTGTTGGATGCCGATCATCAAGATGTGCGGCTGGGAAGCCGCAGTCGGCCGCAGTTGTTGACGCAGAGTGACAATGGTCTGCAATTTTATGTGATGGCGGAGCGTACGCGGGCCCCTTTGTTGGCCGGTGCGTATCGCGCCGCGATCGATTTTCGGATGAATTATGACTGAGATGAGCGGTATGGGCGATTTCTCATGGCGGCGTAGGTGGCAAACCGGCAGTGAATATTTCCTCTTGGGAGGCATGCTATTGCTCACCGCCGCTGCCACGTCGGTGTTAACCCTCCTGGTCATGTTGATCGTGAGCCACCCTGCCCACGCCGCCTCGGTGGACGTCACGGTGAAAGGCGTTATCACCGCAAAACCAAAATGTGAAATCAATGGTGGCAAAGATATAGACGTGTTATTCGGCGAGTTGAATATCGCGGACATTGATGGCGTTAACTATGGCAAGCGCAAGATCCCCTATCAGGTGGTTTGTGATGGTGATACTTCCGGGATGAATGGATTAATGAAGGTCAAGTTGCAGGGCATCAGTCCAAACTTTGGTGACGGTTTGTTGCGCACTGATAATAACGACCTGGCAATCAAGTTGCTGCAGCAAAGTAATCAGCAGTTAAAACTGAATGAGTGGCTGAATTTTTACTATCCCTATATCCCGGAATTACAGGCTGTGCCAATAAAACGTAACGGCGCCACCTTACGCGGTGGGGATTTTTCAGGCGCCGCGACATTACTAGTAGAAGTTCAATAAGGAGATGGACATGAAGCGTTTTACAGGATTGGCTGCCTTGGCTTTTATTGGGGTATTGGCCAACGGAACGGCACAGGCGATAAATGTGAACTTTACCGGTAAGCTGGTAGAGCAGCCTGACTGCATCCTCAATGCGGGTAAAGATATCACCGTTAACTTTGATAACGTCGCCGTTAAAAAAATTGACGGCGTCGGCTATAAGAAAATGGAGATCCCTTATAGCGTTTCCTGTTCAGGCGGCACGCCGAACACCGGGCAGCTTAAGGTGATGTTGGACTTTGTCGAGGTTTCCTGGGGGGATTACAGGCCGCTGCAATCCAACATTCCTAATCTTGGGTTGCGTATCACTCAGGGCGCGGGGGATACGACTTACGCCAGCAAAACAAAACTGGATATCGATGAAAAAAACCCGACCAAGCTGTATGCCGTGCCGATCGCGCGCCCTGGCGCTTCGCTGGTCGGCGGTGATTTTACCGGTTCGGCGACCATGACCGCGATGTATGAATAGTGCCCTACCTGCACCGGGGAATACTCCCCCGGTGCTAATTAAGAGCGCTAAATAAAACGGCTGCGGTGCTGCGGAAAATCCTGAGGGATGATGCTGCGTTTTAAACTTAATGCGTTTCTGGCGATTAAGAGGTTTTATGACTTTTCGGAATAACTGTTTTTTTAATGACAAAATAGCCTGGCTAATTAAAGGATTGTCTTTTTTATCCGTCGCTTTATTTTTAAGTTTTTCTCATCTGGCCACGGCGGGGATGGTTTGGCAGACTACGAATGCGCCTATCAATAAGGATGGATCTATTGTTATTGCAAACTCCAAGGCTGCTGGCGCTACGGGAGCCGCTGTAAGCATTGATTATAATGACCCAACGCCCAACCCTTGCCATCGAGAGAAGTCCTGTAAAGTTGTCGTCGGCGTTTCACATAATCGCGAATTACAGTCCGCGTGGCCGTATGTGGAATCCACTTTGAACACACAGTGGGCTGGGAGTGGGGGGACTGGGGCGTCTACCGTAATCCCTGCAATGCTGGATGCTAAAACAATGGGGGAGTTGTATACCATTTTACGTTCTCATGGACTTTTTGCCGGCTTAAGCGTGTCGGGGTATTCTGTTCCATATTATTGCGATCCGGTGTTGCCGGGCGCGAAGTGCAACGTTAAAAACAGATGGGAAGCCTATTCAAAGGTGTGTTATGCATTGGCTTACATGACCTATTCAAGTGCATATTATATATCGATGCCAGGGCAAGGATGTATTGGCCCTACCCCCCCAAACAATGAGTGCAAGGTCGATACCGGTTCGGTGATCTTAGATCATGGCGAATTGACGGCTGATGCGGTAAATGGCCACAGAAAAAATGAAAGCGTGCGTATTTCTTGCACTTACCCCGCCAACGCCAATTTGGCTGTTTACAGTAAAGATGCCAATGAAAAAATTATGCTGAAAGCTGATGGAAGCCTATATTCCACAGTGACTATTGATGGCGTCTCTGGTGTTTCTGGCAAGACAATAAATATTCCTCAGGGTGGCGCTACGATTAATCTGGAGTCCACGTTACATACTCTTGGCAAGGTTGAGGCCGGGCCTTTTAGTGGAAGTGCCATTCTGGTTGTAAATAATTACTGACAATGCCGCGCATCGTTTAATTCAATGTTTTTTTATGTGGAAGTATCCAGCCAGGTTGCCCGTTAGCCATTTACTTTCTATGAGGTTAAAAATGAAACCCGTCAAAATCATTATCGATGACGAAAACCGCTATTTCGCCGCGGGTTTACGCCACAGCATCACGGAATATGCACGGGCCAACAAGAAGTCGGTGTATTTTTTAACGATGGGGAGTATGGCCCCCCCCGATATCGTGCTGACGTCGGTACGACGCCGCGCTCAGCGCTGGCGCCGGGCGGGCAATGGTGCGTCGGTGGCCTCGATTGTCATGATTAAGGAAAGGCCGGTTAACTCCGCCGGTGACATTAACGGTGTGCTCTATCGTTCGGATAATCAATGTCGCCTGTTTGAATTGCTGACTGAAATCTTGTCCAGCGTTCAATATCCAGTGAATGAACGCCGTACGTTGACCGCGCGTGAGCGACAGGTGATGGGGTATATGCGGCACGGTTTTGATCAGTCGCAGGTTGCCAGAATTATGGGTGTGAGCGTTAAAACGGTGCATAGCCATAAGCGTTCTGTCATGGGAAAGTTAATGCTCTGTCGCAATCATGAGTTGCTGTATTGGCTTTTGTCGCATGAAGGAGAATTATCTTAACCTCAACGAGGGATTTTCTATTTCCTGTATTTTGTTAAATTCTGGCAGGTAAAGTCTAGCGTATCGGGCATTAATTAATAAATACTGCTGATATTTATTTTAAATTTATTAGTTGAACGTAATTAATTACGCTCAGGCGCCCCTATGCCTCAGTCACGCACCGGTGAAATAAATCGGTGAATCAAGGGAGTTTAGTTATCTCTGTTGTCTCACCGGTTTTGTTGTGAGAGGCGGGGAGTTTTTTGCGAATGCGTGTTACCCAACCAGCAGGGATAGCCCTGCTTTTTTTCGTCCTTTGTCAGCCAGGGCTGTTGATGAGGCTCTATTGATAACTTAGGGAAATAATACCGCGCTGATACCGGGAGAGGTGCACTACTGGCAGGTTGCGCCTCTGTGCCGGGCAGCACAGGGAGGTCATGTGGATCTGTTTTTTCTGGCAGTATTTCTGTTTTTTTTGAGCCTTTATTCGTTTTTTCAGCACGCGAAGCGCATGAAGAAAAGACGACTGACCATTCAGGAAAATATGACCGGCAGGAGAGCCTGGCGGTGGTGGGACTAGGTTTGCTCTGTCAGGTGATACTCAGCTCAGAATAATGAAACCCGCCATAGGCTGGGTTCTCTCAATAGGGCGACCGGACTCGGACAACCGGCGCTTGCGCCGGGTTGAACAGCGCTTCAGCGCTGGCCCGCAGGGTGAGGCCTTTGGCCGAATAATCGAACGTAGTTCGATGGAGAGTCCGTACCCCGGAAAGCGAAAAACCCGCCATAGGCGGGTTCTTCTGAATAGGGCGACCGGACTCGGACAAGCGGCGCTTGCGCCGGGTTGAACAGCGCTTCAGCGCTGGCCCGTAGGGTGAGGCCTTTGGCCGAATAATCGAACGTAGTTCGATGGAGAGTCCTGTCCCTGAAAAGCAAAAACCCAGCCATAGGCTGGGTTCTCTAAATATGGTGCCCGGACTCGGAATCGAACCAAGGACACGGGGATTTTCAATCCCCTGCTCTACCGACTGAGCTATCCGGGCAACGCGCAGCATTAAACCGTATTGGCCGATGGCCGTCAACGGCTTTATGCGTGAAAGACGTTAAAATGCCTCCGGTTGCTGGCTTTTCAGGCAAAGGGCGCAAAAAATGCGCCTGCTGTGGCTATCACCTTGGGTTGGCGGCGCCGTAAGCGCGGCTCGCTCAGCTTAGCGCCCCGTTGCGGCGGCACTGTGCCACCTGCAAGATGTCTTCCGCCAGCCGTTTGGCGACCGATACGTCCTGGAGTTGGCGTTTTACCAGCAGTTTGCTCAGGCAGCCTTCCTGAATCAATTCCATTTGCTGCGCCACCATGTCGGCGTCGTCGGCGTCCATTTCACGCAGCAGTTCGCGGGTCAGCTCCAGTGAGGTCAGCTTTTGCTGCTCCGCCAACTGATGGATCGGGTGATCCGTTTCCGGGAAGAAGCTGCAGGCGGCGATAAACAGGCAGCCGGGGTAGCGGTCTTGCTGCACGTATTCCGCCAGCACGTCATAGCGCGCCAGCAGCTTTTGCTGCGGGCTCAGGTTTTCGTCCAGCAGCAGCTGGCGGCGCCAGGTGTCAATCTGTTGGCCGTGGTAGCGCAGGCAGTCGTACAGCAATGCTTCGCGATCCGGCCAGAACCGTTTGAGATCGCCGGGCTGAACGTCGAGTTTTTCCGCCAGCATCTCTAATGTGGCGGTCGCCAGGCCCTGTTGTTCCAACAGGCCCAGCGCGGTATCAAGGACGTGTTCACGTTGCACTTGTGCTTCCTCCCATTCGCTTCCGATCTTCAGTGTCATTTATCGCATCACTTTCTGCAAATGCGCGTTGAAGGCTTCCGCCTTCATAAAACCGGTGACCCGCTGGGCCGTCAGCTCCTGGCCGGCCGGATCGAAGAACAGGATCGTCGGCAACCCCAGCACCTGCAGATGCTTCAGCAGCGCCGCCTGTTCCGCACCGTTGGCGGTGACGTCCGCCTGCAGCAGCACCGCGTTGGCCAGGCTCGCCTGCACCGCCGCATCGCTGAAGGTGTATTTCTCGAACTCTTTACAGGCCACGCACCAGTCGGCGTACAGGTCCAGCATCACCGGCTTGCCCCGCGCCTGTTGCAGCGCGAGATCGAGCTGCTCGACGTTGTTGATGCGGGTAAACGTCAGGTGCGGCTGAGCCGCCTGCTGCGCCTGGTCGGCGCCGAAGGCCCAGTCCTGCAGCGGCCGCGCGGCGATCACCGCCGCCGCCAGCAGCAGAAGCTGCAGGGCGCGTGCCCAGCCGCGCGCGCTTCTCAAGCTCAGGGCGAAGGCCCAACCGAAGAACGCCAGGCCGAGCAGGCTCCACAGGCGCAGGCCCCACAGATCGCCGATCACCCGCTCCAGCAGGAACACCGGCAGCGCCAGAATGACGAAGCCGAAGGCCTCTTTCACATACTGCATCCACGGGCCGCTGCGCGGCAGCAGGCGGTTGCCGAACAGGGTGACGATCACCAGCGGAATGCCCATCCCCAGCGCGTACAGGTACAGCGTGCCGCCGCCGGCCCACAGGTTACCGCTCTGGGCGATATACAGCAGGATGGCGCTGAGCGGCGCGGTGGTGCAGGGGGAACAAATCAGCCCGGCCAGGGCGCCCATCAGGAACACGCCGGTCAGTGAGCCGCCGCGCTGGGTATTGCTCCAGTTCGCCAGCCGGGTTTGCAGCGCCGAGGGCAGCTGCAGGGAATAGAGGCCGAACATCGACAGCGCCAGCGCGATGAACAGCACCGACAGGCCGATCAGCACGTAAGGGTGCTGCAGCGCCGCCTGGAACTGCAGGCCGGCGGCGGCCACCACCAGCCCCAGCAGGGTGTAGGTGAGCGCCATGCCCTGCACGTAAACCACCGCCAGCGCCAGAATGCGGCCGCTGCTTTGCGGCCGGTCGCGGCCGAGGATGATGCCGGAGATCAGCGGGTACATTGGCAGCACGCACGGGGTGAAGGCGATGCCGATGCCGATCAGCAGCGCCCACAGCGGCGAGAACGGCAGGCTGGCCGGCGTAGCGGGCTGTTCGGTTGGTGCGGTGTCAACCGCCGGGAGCGGGGCGGCCGCGCCGGCGCTGACCGCGTCCAGCGGGATGATCCGGGTTTCCGGCGGATAGCAGAAGCCGGCCTCGGCGCAGCCCTGATAGGTGACGCTGAGGCTGGCGTTGGCCGCCGCCTGTTGCAGCGGCACCTGCAGATTCAGCTGCTGTTTGAAAATCGCCACTTCGCCGAAGAACTCGTCCTTGTGGCTCAACCCTTCGGGCAGGGTAAAGGCGCCGAGCGTCGCCTGCTGCGGCACCAGTTTGATCTGCTGGCGATACAGGTAGTAGCCGGGGCGGATCTGCCAGTTCAGCGTTACCTGGCTGCCTTGCTGTTTGAAATCGAAGGCGAAGGCCTGATCGACAGGCACGAACTGGCTGCCGCCCTTCGGCGCGAACAGCGAAGCCTGCGCCGCCTGCGGCAGGAAGAACAGGCTGCACAGCAGCAAAATCAGTTTAAGGAAGCGTTGATCCATAACAGGTAGTCTTTATCTCCGGCCATCACCGGCAGCACCAGCAGCTCGGGCGTCTGGTAAGGGTGATGTTGTTTCAGGGTGTCGAGCAGGGCCTGCTGACGGCGGCGATCGCTTTTGAACAGCATCTGCACTTCGTATTCCTGTTCCAGTTTCCCTTCCCAGTAATACAGCGAGGTAGCGCCGGGCAGCAGCGTGGCGCAGGCCGCCAGTTTATCGCCCAGGACCCGCGCCGCCAGTTCCTGGGCGCTGGCTTCATCGGGTGCGGTACAGAGTATGACGACAGCTTCGCAATCAGACATCTTCAGCCCTCTCATCGGTTCGAATGGGCACTATACCCTGAAGGCGGATTGGCTAGAAGGCGAGTTTATCGCCAGAAGGAAAACCGGGGCCGCAGCCCCGGTCGGAGCGTTACAGCATGATGCTGCCGAGCAGGAAGCCGAATACCACGGCGAAGATCACGCCCATGGTGCCGGGAATGAAGAACGGATGGTTGAACACGAAGCGGCCGATGCGCGTGGTGCCGGTATCGTCCATCTGCACCGCGGCGACCAGCGTTGGGTAGGTCGGCAGGATGAACAGGCCGGAGACGGCGGCGAAGGAGGCGACGGCGGTCAGCGGCGATACGTTCAGCGCCAGCGCCATCGGCATCAGCGCCTTGGCGGTAGCGGCCTGCGAGTACAGCAGCGCCGAGCAGAAGAAGAAGATCACCGCCAGCAGCCACGGGTGCGCCTGAATGACGCTGCCGGCCGTCTCTTTGATCCAGTCGATGTTGGCCTGCACGAAGGTATCGCCCAGCCAGGCGACGCCGAGGATACAAATACAGGCGCTCATGCCGGCCTTGAAGGTGCTGGAGTTCAGCACCATGTCGGTGTCGACGCGGCACAGCAGGGTGGTCAGCGTGGCGACGCTCAGCATGATGATCAGGATGGCGTTGGTGGTGTTCATCAGCGGCTTGGCCACCAGGCCCAGGCCCGGGCTGTTGATGATGGCGTAAGCCACCACGCACAGCACGCCCAGCAGGAACAGCAGCACCGAGGCTTTGGCGCGCGGTTTGATCGCCAGCGCGTTGTTGCCGCGCAGGGTGATCAGGCCTTCTTCCAGGCGTTTCAGGTACACCGGATCGTTAGACAGCTTGGAGTCGAACAGCCAGGTCACCAGCAGCGACATCACCAGCACGGCGCAGAAGGTGGACGGGATCACCACCATCAGCAGGTGCAGGTAGCTGACGCCGTGGCCTTCCATCACCGAAGACATGTACACCACCGCGGCGGATATCGGCGAGGCGGTGATGGCGATCTGGGCGGACACCACGGCGGTGGACAGCGGCCGGCAAGGCTTGATGCCCTGTTCTTTCGCCACTTCGGCGATCACCGGCAGCGCCGAGAGCGAGATGTTGCCGGTGCCGGCGAAGATGGTCAGGAAGTAGGTGACGATAGGGGCGAGAATGGTGATGTGCTTGGGGTTCTTGCGCAGCAGCTTTTCGGTCTGCTGCACCAGATAGTCCATCCCCCCGGCGACCTGCATCGCGGAGATCGCCGCGATCACCGCCATGATGATGGAAATCACGTCGAAGGGAATGCTGCCCGGCTTGACGCCGATCAGCGCCAGGACCAGAACGCCCAATCCCCCCGCGAACCCGATACCGATACCGCCCAACCTGGCCCCTAAAAAGATGGCCAGCAGAACGATAACCAATTCCAAGGCTAGCATAGTGTTTACTCCTTAAAATGAGAGAAATTGAAAATTAAACGTTAAAATTTTGTGGGCGCCGGAAAGTAAAAAGGCACGCTATCCAGAGGATTTAGCGTGCCTTTCAGGGCTACCGGGTAGGTCTGTTATTGTTCATTTTCATCCGTATAGCGTTTGGCTTTATAGGCCGGGTGCATCAGGTTCTCCACGGAGAAGATGTCATCCAGCTCGGCTTCGGTCAGCAGGCCGCGTTCCAGCACCACTTCACGCACGCTCTTGCCGGTTTCGGCGCAGATCTTCCCGACGATGTCACCGTTATGGTGGCCGATGAACGGGTTCAGATAGGTGACGATACCGATCGAGTTGAAGACGTAGTGTTCGCAGACTTCTTTATTCGCGGTGATGCCGTTAATGCATTTTTCCAGCAGGTTGTAGCAGGCGTTGGTCAGGATGTGGATCGACTCGAACATCGCCTGGCCGATCACCGGCTCCATCACGTTCAACTGCAGCTGGCCCGCTTCGGCCGCCATGGTAACGCAAGTGTCGTTGCCAATCACCTTGAAACACACCTGATTGACCACTTCCGGCACGACCGGGTTCACTTTGGCCGGCATGATGGACGATCCCGCCTGCAGCTCAGGCAGGTTGATTTCGTTCAGGCCGGCGCGCGGGCCGGAGGAGAGCAGGCGCAGGTCGTTGCAGATTTTGGACAGTTTCACCGCCAGG
Source organism: Serratia sp. 4542 (assembly GCF_016805595.1). Taxonomy (NCBI): domain Bacteria; kingdom Pseudomonadati; phylum Pseudomonadota; class Gammaproteobacteria; order Enterobacterales; family Yersiniaceae; genus Serratia; species Serratia sp. 4542. The sequence goes on along the minus strand of NZ_RXKV01000008.1, from coordinate 65,044 downwards.
CGTTTGAGCGCGCTGTGCACCATCACGTAGGCGCCGCAGTCGGAGGTGGCCTCGATCAGGTCTTCCGCCGGCACCACCGGCAGGCCGCTGACTTCCGCCAGTTTTTGCACCGCCAGCGGCTGATAGCCTTCCGGGGTGTTGAGTGCGGTGCCGATGGCGGTGGCGCCCAGGTTCACTTCCAGCAGCAGCTCCGCGGTGCGATGCAGGTTGCGGGTCTCTTCGTTCAGCAGCACGCTGAAGGCGTGGAACTCCTGGCCGAGGGTCATCGGCACTGCGTCTTGCAGCTGGGTGCGGCCCATTTTCAGGATGGTTTCGAACTCTTTCGCCTTGCGGTCGAAGCCTTCACGCAGCTGGTTGATGGCGTCGATCAGTTTCTGGTTGGAGGCGTACACCGCGATGCGGAACCCGGTCGGGTAGGCGTCGTTGGTGGACTGGCACTTATTGAGGTGATCGTTCGGGTTCAGGTACTGGTATTCGCCTTTTTGGTGGCCCATCAGCTCCAGGCCGATGTTCGCCAGCACTTCGTTGGTGTTCATGTTCAGCGAGGTGCCTGCGCCGCCCTGGAACACGTCCACCGGGAACTGATCCATGCATTTGCCTTTATCCAGCACCTCGTCGCAGGCCTGGATGATCACGTCGGCGATTTTGCGCGGGATGGTTTTGAGTTCTTTGTTGGCCATCGCCGCGGCCTTTTTCACCATCACCATGCCGCGAACGAACTCGGGGACATCGCTGATTTTGCTGTTGCTGATGTAGAAGTTTTCAATCGCACGCAGAGTGTGAACTCCGTAGTAAGCGTCTGCGGGGACTTCACGTGTTCCTAACAGGTCTTCTTCGATACGAATGTTGTTTGACATGAGAACCTTCTCTATGTGTTGCTGCCGAATTAATAATTTGTCAGGTCAAGGCTAGTAAGGGCACAGCCTAAATTAATATTGCCGAAGGCTTGGGGCGTGAAACGATTAACCAAATCGCCCGTTGCTGCCCAGATCATATGCTGGTTGGTAAGAAATGACTGAATCCAGATCACCTTATGGTGTTTAAGGATATGCCCTTTTCCGGTTCTGTGACTTCTTTCACGTTTGTGAACTTTAGCAATAAAAACCGGCTCTCGGTTGAAATGGTGGGGTGATGCCCTCATTGTAATGGTGTCGGCCGTTTACGGCCTCTTTTTTCGCGCCGTCGCCCCGTGGCGGCCGCGCTTTACCTACCGATAGGAGAACCAGGTGCGCTGGTTACCGCTACTGCTGATATTTCTGCTGGCATACATAGAAATATCCATCTTTATCAAAGTCGCCGCCGTGCTCGGCGTGGCTGTCACCCTGCTGCTGGTGGTGTTCAGCTCCTGCGTCGGCATCTCGCTGGTGCGCAATCAGGGCATGAAAACCTTCGTGCAGATGCAGCAAAAACTGGCGGCCGGCGAAAGCCCGGCGGCGGAAATGGTGAAAAGCGTTTCGCTGGTGCTGGCGGGCTTCCTGCTGCTGATTCCGGGCTTCTTTACCGACTTCCTCGGCCTGTTGCTGCTGCTGCCGCCGGTGCAAAAATCGTTGACGCTGAAGCTGATGCCGCACCTGTCGGTTTATCGCCCCGGCGGTTGGACGGGCGGCGACGCCGCCAACGGCAACACCTTCGACGGCGAATTCCAGCGCAAGGACGACGAACGCCCGGTGCTGGAACACCGCCCGGACGAGGAGCGCAAGCCTCACGATCGTTAAGCAAACGCGGCTCAGGCCGCGTTTTTCATCTCTGTAGCACCCGCGCGACCAAAAATGCGAAATTTTTTTCGTTAGCCCCCTTGAAGGGGGCTGGAACGCCCCCATCTCAAATCCCACGAGGCCGGTAATAACAACCATCCGGTGTACAACCCTAAATCTGATAGAGACCTTCTTACAGGAGAGCGTTCAATGAGTATTCGTCCATTGCATGACCGCGTTATCGTCAAGCGCAAAGAAGTTGAATCAAAATCTGCTGGCGGCATCGTCCTGACTGGCTCTGCGGCGGGTAAATCCACTCGCGGTGAAGTGGTTGCAGTGGGTAAAGGGCGTGTGCTGGAAAGCGGCAACATCCAACCGCTGGATGTAAAAGTTGGCGATATCGTGATTTTCAACGACGGCTACGGCGTGAAAGCAGAGAAGATCGACAATGAAGAAGTGTTGATCATGTCCGAAAGCGACATTCTGGCAATTGTTGAAGCGTAATTGCGCTTTATCTTCTGAACTGAACGAGTTGAAGGGAAATACCAATGGCAGCTAAAGACGTAAAATTCGGCAATGACGCTCGCGTGAAAATGCTCCGCGGCGTGAATGTTCTCGCTGATGCAGTAAAAGTGACTCTGGGCCCGAAAGGCCGCAACGTAGTGCTGGATAAATCTTTCGGCGCACCGACCATCACCAAAGACGGCGTTTCCGTTGCGCGTGAAATCGAACTGGAAGACAAGTTCGAGAACATGGGCGCACAGATGGTGAAAGAAGTGGCCTCCAAAGCGAACGACGCGGCGGGCGACGGCACCACCACGGCAACCGTACTGGCGCAATCCATCATCACCGAAGGCCTGAAAGCGGTTGCTGCAGGCATGAACCCGATGGACCTGAAGCGCGGCATCGACAAAGCGGTTGTCGCTGCGGTTGAAGAACTGAAAAAACTGTCCGTACCTTGCTCCGATTCCAAAGCTATCGCTCAGGTAGGCACCATCTCCGCCAACTCCGACGAAACCGTGGGTAAACTGATCGCGGAAGCGATGGAGAAAGTGGGCAAAGAAGGCGTTATCACCGTTGAAGAAGGCACCGGCCTGCAAGACGAGCTGGACGTGGTTGAAGGTATGCAGTTCGACCGCGGTTACCTGTCCCCATACTTCATCAACAAGCCGGAAACCGGTTCTGTTGAGCTGGAAAGCCCGTTCATCCTGCTGGCTGACAAAAAGATCTCCAACATCCGCGAAATGCTGCCGGTGCTGGAAGCCGTTGCCAAAGCAGGCAAACCGCTGCTGATCATCGCTGAAGACGTAGAAGGCGAAGCGCTGGCGACCCTGGTGGTCAACACCATGCGCGGCATCGTGAAAGTGGCTGCCGTTAAGGCGCCTGGCTTCGGCGACCGCCGTAAAGCCATGCTGCAGGACATCGCGACCCTGACTGCCGGTACCGTTATCTCTGAAGAGATCGGTCTGGAGCTGGAAAAAGCCACCCTGGAAGACCTGGGCCAGGCAAAACGCGTTGTGATCAACAAAGACACTACCATCATCATCGATGGCGTGGGCGACGAAGCGACCATCCAGGGCCGCGTTGCTCAAATTCGTCAGCAGATCGAAGAAGCGACCTCTGACTACGATCGTGAAAAACTGCAGGAGCGCGTAGCGAAACTGGCCGGCGGCGTTGCCGTTATCAAGGTTGGCGCAGCCACTGAAGTTGAAATGAAAGAGAAGAAAGCCCGCGTTGAAGACGCCCTGCACGCGACCCGCGCTGCAGTGGAAGAAGGCGTGGTGGCCGGCGGTGGCGTAGCGCTGATCCGCGTTGCAGGCAAAATCGCCGCGCTGAAAGGCGACAACGAAGACCAGAACGTGGGTATCAAAGTTGCGCTGCGCGCAATGGAAGCCCCTCTGCGTCAGATCGTGGTCAACGCCGGTGAAGAAGCTTCCGTTATCGCCAACCAGGTGAAAGCGGGCGAAGGCAGCTACGGCTACAACGCTTACTCTGAAGAATACGGCGACATGATCGCGATGGGTATCCTGGATCCAACCAAAGTGACCCGTTCTGCTCTGCAGTACGCGGCTTCCGTGGCTGGCCTGATGATCACCACCGAATGCATGGTCACCGACCTGCCGAAGGCTGACGCACCGGATCTGGGCGCAGCAGGCGGCATGGGTGGCATGGGTGGCATGGGCGGCATGATGTAATCATCCCCCACACGCTTGTGTGCTGAGAACCCCGGTCAAACGACCGGGGTTTTTTTTATCTTAAAAATCAATAAAAAGAATGTTTATTTAGCTTGTTATTAGTTCACTGAATGAATTATTGCATTATTTTGCTTTTACCCTAAACCGTTGTCGTTTCGTACCGATATAGCCCCTACCAGGCGGGGAATTTTCCCTCGCCGGTGTGACTGTCAACGGAGACGACTTATGCTGAAAAATATGAAAATAGCCACCTGGCTGATGTTGATGCTGTTGCTGTTGGGCTTGATGCCCATGGGAACCGGCGCCATCGCCTTCTATTTCATGCAGCAAAACGGCAACAGCATCGGCAGGATGAGCACTTTCTCCGACGAGGAAGCCGCGCTGAACCGCAGTTGGCGTGCTTTGCTGCAAACGCAGACGCTGATCGACAACATGGCGTTCGAGCGCATGGCGCAGACGGACGCCGCCGATATCCGGCAGGGCATCATTGAGGCACGTAACGAGCTGCGCAGCGCCGACGTCGCGTTCAACCTGTTCTGGGAGACGCCGGGCCTGACGGTATCGCGCCCGGATCTGGGCGAGGCGATGAAAAAGGTCTACCTGGCGCAGCAGGCGGTGCTGAAGCAAGAGCTGACGCTGTTGGCCGACACGCCGCAGGTGGCGCTGATCGAGCGGCTGCACGCCATGGCGGCAGAGAAGCGCCAGGTGCGCCAGCGGCTGGATAGCCAGTTTGCCGACTACATGCGGGCCACGGTGGCCGCCCATCGTCTGGCGGTGGAAGAGGCGGAGCAGACCCAAAAAGTCTTTGCACGCCTGCTGAGCGGCACCCTGGCGGCGATCCTGCTGCTGCTGGTCGCCGTGCAACGTGATTTCCGCCGGCGCTTGATCCTGCCGCTGCGCCAGATCGCCGAACACTTGCAAAAGGTTGGGCGCGGCGATCTGCGCTGCGAGATCGCGGTACGCAACAACAATGAGATCGGCATGCTGTTTGCCAGCCTGCGAACGATGCAGCAGGAACTGAGCGCCACCGTGCAGCAGGTGCGTGACGGCGTGGAGTCGATCAACCACGGTACGCACGAGATCGCCGTCGGCAACGCCGATCTTTCCAGCCGCACGGAAGAACAGGCCAGCGCGCTGACGGAAACCGCCGCTAGCATGGAACAGATCACCGCGACGGTGCGGCAAAACGCCGATAACGCCAACCAGGCCGCCGGGATGGTCAATCAGACCGCCGGCATTGCCCGCAACGGCGAAACGCTGATGGCCAGCGCGGTCGACAAGATGCGGGCGATCAACGACAGCGCGCGTCAGGTGGGGGATATTACCAGCGTGATCGACGGCATCGCCTTCCAGACCAATATCCTGGCGCTGAACGCCGCCGTGGAGGCCGCGCGGGCCGGTGAACAGGGGCGGGGTTTTGCGGTGGTGGCCGGCGAGGTGCGCAATCTGGCGCAGCGCTGCGCGACTTCGGCCAAGGAAATCAGCAGTTTGGTCGACGGCGTGACCGGCGATATCGCCGCCGGCGTGCGCTTGGTGGAGCAGGCAGGCGAGACGATGAATGCCATCGTTGGCTCGGTGAACCAGGTGACGTCGCTGATGGATAACATCTCGTACGCGTCGGAAGAGCAAAGCAAGGGCGTCGAGCAGGTCGGGGTAGCGGTGACCCAGATGGATCAGGTGACCCAGCAGAACGCCGCGCTGGTGGAGGAGGTGGCGACCACCGCCGTCGGCGTGGAGGAGCAGGCGGCCCTGCTGGCGCAGGCGGTGGCGGTATTCCAACTGGCGGAGGGGGAACCGCACCAGGGCGACGTGGAGGCGCAGGCATCGGCGGCCGTTGCCGCTTGGGCCTAACGCCGCCGCACTGTATTTGATGATATTTTTGCCGCCCGGGGCGATTTAGCTGGTAAACTGGTAAGTCATCAGCTGTCGCTCAAGACGTTGGCCCGCTCGCGTGGCAACGGATGCTTAAGAGATGGCATCGCTTTCTGATAAGCTTTTGCGTAATTCTCAACATCGAATGGGGAACAAGATGCGGATTAAAGCCTTACTGGGTCTCTCGGCAGCGATGCTGCTGGCGGGTTGCAGCACCACTCATGAACTGACCGCTGCGGGTCAGCAGATCAAGTTCACCGACAGCAAGCCGGCGGCGGAATGCCAGCTGCTGGGGGAAGTGACCGGCACCCAGAGCAACTGGCTGTCCGGCAACGGCGGTGAAGGCAGCTCCATGCGCGGTGCGGCCAACGATCTGCGCAACAAGGCGGCGGCCATGGGCGGCAACGTAATCTACGGCGCCAACAGCCCGAGCCAGAATCTGCTCTCCAGCTTCGCACCGCTGGACAGCAAAATGGTCGGCCAGGTTTACAAGTGCCCGTAAGGCGCTGAGGCCGGAGCCGCAAAGAGATAAAAAAAGAGGAATGCCACGGCATTCCTCTTTTCGTTGGGGGACTTGGCGCGCGTCACTCCTGCATCAGGCGCAGATCGATCGGCGTTTTGCTCGGTTCGCCGCCCACTTCGCGCGTCAGGCGCGGCACCAGATAGCCGGACACCTTGCTCAGCAGCGCTTGCATGATGGCGCGCGCTTCATCGTCGCTGACCATGAAGTGCGCCGCGCCCTGCACCTTGTCCAGCACGTGGATGTAGTAAGGCAGGATACCGGCGTCGAACAGCGCGTTGCTGAGCGCCGCCAGCGTGTCGGCATCGTCGTTGACGTCGCGCAGCAGCACGCTCTGGTTGAGCAGCGTGACGCCGGCGAGGCGCAGCTGCGCCATGGCGCTTTGCAGATCGCGGTCAATTTCGTTGGCGTGGTTGATGTGCGTGACCATCAGCACCTGCAGGCGCGAGGCCGACAGCAGGCGGCACAGCGCCGGCGTGATGCGCGCCGGGATCACCACCGGCAAACGGGTGTGAATGCGCAGGCGTTTCAGGTGCGGGATGGCCTCCAGTTCGCCAACCAGCCATTCCAGCTCGCTGTCTTTGGCCATCAGCGGATCGCCGCCGGAAAAAATGATCTCGTCCAGTTCCGGGTGTTGGCGGATATAATCCAGTGCCTGCCGCCAGTTGTTCTTATTGCCCTGATTATCCTGATAGGGGAAGTGGCGGCGGAAGCAGTAACGGCAGTTGACCGCACAGCCGCCCTTGACCAGCAGCAGTGCGCGATTGCGGTATTTGTGCAGCAGGCCCGGCACCACGCTGCGCTGCTCATCGAGCGGATCGGTGGTGAACCCTGGGGCGTTGATGAACTCCTCTCTGGCGGTCAGCACCTGGCGCAGCAGCGGGTCGTTGGCATCCCCGGGGCGCATGCGTGCGGCGAAGGCGCGCGGCACGCGCAGGGCGAACAGCCGGCGGGCATCGCGCCCCTGCGGCAGTTCCGGGTGCGTATTCAGTGACAAAAGCTGCAGTAATTCATCAGGATCGGTAATAACATCGGCGAGTTGATGCAACCAATCTTCTCTATGTGCCGTACTTTGGGTTATAATGTGTGCCATTTTTTTGGCTAAGCTACCAGTTCAAATATTCAGAGGGCCATCATGGCGACTTATTCTAGCAACGATTTCCGTCCGGGTCTTAAAATCATGTTCGAGGGCGAACCTTACGCCGTCGAAGCCAGTGAGTTCGTTAAGCCGGGCAAAGGCCAGGCGTTTGCACGCGTGAAAATGCGTCGTCTGCTGACCGGCACCCGCGTGGAAAAAACCTTCAAGTCTACCGATTCTTGCGAAGGCGCAGACGTGATGGACACCAACATGAACTACCTGTACAGCGACGGTGAGTTCTACCACTTCATGCACCCTGAGTCTTTCGAACAGCATCAGGTTGACGGCAAAACCGTAGGCGATGCGGCCAAATGGCTGCAGGACAACGCAGAGTGCATCATCACCCTGTGGGATGGCCGTCCAATCGCCGTTCAGCCGCCGAACTTCATCGAAGCGGAAATCACCGATACCGATCCGGGCCTGAAAGGCGATACCGCAGGGACTGGCGGCAAGCCGGCGACCCTGAGCACCGGCGCCGTGGTTAAAGTGCCGTTGTTCGTCCAGATCGGCGAAGTGATCAAAGTTGACACTCGCTCTGGCGAATACGTCTCTCGCGTTAAATAAGTTTCAAAGCAGAGGAACCCCCGCGGTTCCTCTGTTTTATCCCATCCCCGTTCGTTGGCAGAAAACCCGCATGTTCAAGAAAACGTTGTTGGCCGTGCTCTCCCTGTTGTTCCTTTTCTCCCTTAGCAGTTGCAATACGTTTCGCGGTTTCGGCGAAGACGTTCAGCATCTCGGCGGCGCCATCTCCCGCACGGCCAGCTGATCCCGTCCTTTAACCCGATGTATTTGCGCCACAAAGCCGGTGGCGATCCCACTCTCTGCGCCAATTTTGACTAAGCTTAGAAAGCCGTACTTTTTCATCAACGACAAATAAGGACTTTCTTATGCTGAAGAAAAGTATTATCGCGATCTTCTCTTTGATGATTTTGACCTCGTTGACCGCCTGTAACACCACCCGCGGCGTGGGTGAGGACATACAGGCCGGCGGCAAGGCCATTCAGCGCAGCGCGGAATAATCCGTTCTCCACCCGGCGGCGTTCCGCGCGCGGAGGGCCGCCGCATTCCTCCTCTTGCCTGAGCGTTAACGCTGCTGCTATCCTGCCGCAGTGCGGGTGAGGTTACCCGCCGTTCATCACCCCGCTGAACGGGACGACCCGTTTACGCGTCATTATATCGGGGACGACCCCAGTGGTAGGGAGGCCGTCTCATGGCCTGGATTATTCTGCTTATCGCCGGTTTGCTCGAAGTGGTTTGGGCTATCGGTCTGAAATACACCCACGGTTTTACCCGGCTGACGCCGAGCATCATCACCATCGCCGCGATGGTGGTCAGCATGTTGCTGTTGGCCAACGCCATGAAAACGCTGCCCGCCGGCACCGCCTATGCGGTGTGGACCGGCATCGGCGCGGTGGGCGCGGCCATCATGGGCATGGTGCTGTTGGGCGAGTCGACCAATATCGCGCGTATCATCAGCCTGTGCCTGATCGTGGTCGGCATCCTGGGGCTGAAGTTCAGCAGTCACTGATCGGCGGACTGTTGCACCCAGATCAGCGCATCGGTGGCGAAACCGTAGCCCTTGGCCGTCTGTAATAAGCTGTCGCGTACGCCGGCGTCAAGCGTCGGGGTGCGCGACAGGATCCACAGATAGTCGCGGTTTGGGCCGCAAACCAGCGCGTAGCGGTAGTCCGGGTCCAGGGCAATCACGTTATAGCCGCCGTAGAAGGGGCCGAAGAACGACACTTTCAGCGCCGCGATCTGCGGTGAGCCGATAAAGTAGGCTTTGCCTTCGCTTTCTTGCCATTGCTGTTTCTGCGGATTGAAGCCGCGATTGATGACTTTCAGCCCGCCGTCGGCGCGTGGGCTGTAGTGGGCGGTTACCTGCTGCAAACCGCGTTCAAAACGATGATCCAGACGCGCGATTTCGTACCAGGTGCCGAGATAGCGCTGACTGTCGAAAGGGGTCACGACCTTGATGTCTTTGGGCGGGGAGACGCTGCAAGCGACGGAGAGCAGGGCAGAAAGCATGACGCTAAGCTTTGACCATAAACGCATCGGTGACTCCTGTTTACCGGGGGCGAGTAGACAGTGTAGCCGATGAGAAAAGGGCGGCCAACGGGCGTTGGCCGCCTGAGCGGTTTACAGGGTGACGACGCCGATAACGGTGACCACGCTGAGGATCGCCGCCAGACCGTAGAACACCCATTTGCCGGCCGGTACGTGGATCTTCAGATCGTGCATTGCATGGTGGATGCGGTGCAAGCCGCACCACAGTGGCAGAATGATCATCAGCAGCAGGAACAGGCGGCCGATCAGGCTCTGGCAGAACGCCAGCACGCGCTCGTAACCCAGTGCTTCACCGGGGAACAGCCCCAATGGCAGCAGAATGCCGACCAGCAGCACGATGGCCGGTGCGACGATCGCGCCCCACATGCCGCCGGCGCCGAACAATCCCCAGAAAACCGGCTCGTCGGAGCGTTTAGGTGCTTGATTTATCATGTTTCCTCCGGATTAGATCAGGGCCACGGCCAGGATGACCACGCTGACGACGACCGTGACGGCCCACAGCCCTTTCACGATGGGGCCCGGCCCCATTTTCTCGCTGTTGACCACGATATTGGCGGCCTTCGGCGCCAGATCGAACCAGGTTTTGGTGTGCAGCGCCGCCGCCAGCAGGGCGACGACGTTGATCAACAACACCAGCGGGTTCTGCAAGAAGCCGACGAAGCCGGCCCAGCTCTCGGCGCCGCCCTTCAGCGCGAACACGCCGTAGAGCAGCACGAGGCTGAACCAGACCGCCAGCACCGAGGTGCCTTCGCGCAGCATGTAGAAACGGTAGAAGCCGAGCTTTTGCCACCAGGTGGGCGTCATGGTGCGCACATAGGGCTTACGTTGAGTTGTCATGGCAATTTTTCTCCCTTATTGCGGCTTCAGCATGGCGATCATGAAGTCTTTGGCGCTCTCCACCTTGCCCTGCTGGATGGCGGCGGCGGGATCGACGTGTTTCGGACAGACTTCGGAGCAATAGCCGACGAAGGTGCAGCTCCAGACGCCGTTTTGGCCGTTAAGCTGCGGCATGCGCTGTTTCTTGCCGTGGTCGCGGTTGTCCAGGTTGTAGCGGTGCGCCAGCGTGATCGCCGCCGGGCCGATAAACTCGGGGTTGAGGCCGAACTGCGGGCACGCGGCGTAGCACAGGCCGCAGTTGATGCAGCCGGAGAACTGGTGATACTTGGCCATCTGCGCCGGGGTTTGCACGTTCGGGCCGTCTTCCGGTTTGCGATCGTTGCCGATGATGTACGGCTTGATCGCCTCCAGGCTTTCGATGAAGTGGGTCATGTCGACCACCAGATCGCGCTCGATCGGGAAGTTGCCCAGCGCTTCGACCTTCATGCCGCCGACGTAATCGCGCAGGAAGGTTTTGCACGCCAGCTTCGGCACGCGGTTGACCATCATGCCGCAAGAGCCGCAGATCGCCATGCGGCAGGACCAGCGGTAGGAGAGATCCGGCGCCAGGTTGTCCTTGATGTAGCCCAGCGCGTCGAGCAGCGAGGTCTGTTCGTCGTAAGGCACGGCGTAGGTGACGAAATGCGGCTCGGCGTCGCTTTCCGGGTTATAGCGCATGACTTCGATCTTCAGGGTTTGCATCTCAGCCATTTGCCTGCTCCTTATTCTTTTTCTCCTGCGCTTCGGCTTCTGCGCCGTAGACGCGTTTGGCCGGCGGCAGCTTGGTGATTTTCACGTCGCTGTATTCGAGGCGTGGTGCACCCTGCGGGTTATGGAACGCCAGCGTATGCTTGAGGAAGTTGACGTCGTCACGCTCGGTGCAGCCTTCGTCCAGGCGCTGGTGAGCGCCGCGCGACTCTTTGCGGTTAAACGCGGAGTGCGCCATGCATTCGGCGACGTCCAGGCCGTAACCCAGCTCGATGGTGTACAGCAGATCGGTGTTGAACACGCTGGAGTTGTCGGTGATGTTGACGCGCTTGAAGCGCTCTTTCAGCTCCGCCAGCTTATCGATGGTTTTTTGCATCAGCTCCGGCGTGCGGTAGATGCCGCAGCCTTCTTCCATCGACAGCCCCATTTCGTCGCGGATCTTCGCCCAGTTTTCGTTGCCTTCCTGCTTCATCAGGTTGCTCAGGCGGGTTTCGACGTCGCGGGTTTGCGCATCCAGCGCGCTGCCGTTGGCCGGCGTGGTTTCCAGCGCGCGGCGGGCCGCTTGCTCACCGGCGACGCGGCCGAACACCACCAGTTCTGCCAGCGAGTTGGAGCCGAGACGGTTGGCGCCGTGCAGGCCGACGGAGGAGCATTCGCCGACTGCGAACAACCCCTTGATGCGGGTTTCACAGTTCTGGTCGGTTTCAATGCCGCCCATGGTGTAGTGCGCGGTAGGGCGCACCGGGATCGGATCTTTCACCGGGTCGACGCCGACGTAGGCCTTGGCCAGTTCACAGATGAACGGCAGCCGCTCCAGCAGCTTTTTCTCGCCCAGGTGGCGCAGATCGAGGTAGACCACGTCGCCGCGCGGGGTGGCGATGGTGCGGCCGGCGCGCCATTCGTGCCAGAAGGCCTGGGACACTTTGTCGCGCGGGCCCAGCTCCATGTATTTGTTCTTCGGCTCGCCCAGCGGGGTTTCCGGGCCCATGCCGTAATCTTGCAGGTAACGGTAGCCGTCCTTGTTCACCAGGATGCCGCCTTCGCCGCGGCAGCCCTCGGTCATCAGGATGCCGGAACCGGGCAGGCCGGTCGGGTGATATTGCACGAACTCCATGTCGCGCAGCGGCACGCCGTGGTGGAACGCCATGCCCATGCCGTCGCCGGTAACGATGCCGCCGTTGGTGTTGTAGCGGTAGACGCGCCCGGCGCCGCCGGTGGCCATCACCACCGCGTTGGCGCGGATCTGCACGCGGGTGCCTTCCATCATGTTGAGCGCCACCAGGCCACGCGCCTGGCCGTCATCCACCAGGATATCCAGCACGAAGTGCTCGTCGAAGCGTTGGATCTGCGGGTATTTCAGCGAGGTCTGGAACAGGGTGTGCAGCATGTGGAAGCCGGTCTTGTCGGCGGCGAACCAGGTGCGTTCAATCTTCATGCCGCCGAAGCGCCGCACGTTGACCGAACCGTCCGGTTTGCGGCTCCACGGGCAGCCCCACTGCTCGAGCTGGGTCATCTCGCGCGGGCACTGATGCACGAAGTGATCGACCACGTCCTGTTCGCACAGCCAGTCGCCGCCGGCGACGGTGTCGTGGAAATGGTAGTCGAAGGTATCGTGATCCTGGGTGACGGCGGCGGAGCCCCCCTCGGCGGCGACCGTGTGGCTGCGCATCGGGTAGACCTTAGAGATCAGCGCGATTTTCAGTTGGGGATTGGCTTCCGCTGCGGCTATTGCTGCACGTAAACCAGCGCCCCCGGCCCCAATAATGGCAAGATCGGCGTTAAAGGTTTGCACTGCATTCCTCCAATGTTCTTATTAAGAACGGCAAGTTAAATATCTATGCTTAAAATTTAGCGAACTCTTCGGGTGCTAACTAATTGAACCGATTAATGTTGCTTAAAGGTTAAGGATAGATATCTCCCACCAATAATGGGGAATTAACTATACCTAAAGTTAAGTAGTCGAAATTTGATGTGATCGATTGTTTTGTCGATTAACGCTCGACCAACAGGCTTGCCTGCCTTTTCGCGTGTTCGGCGTGCTTTACCCTTTTTAACGCGCTTTTGCCGCCTATTTATCGGAAATTGGCGTTATGGCCGGTTGTGTATCGTGAAGAATTTGTTTGGCTGCAAGGATGCGAGTAGACTGCATCCCCTGTTTGATTTCGGAGTTAATTACCATGAGCGAAACGGCAAGCTGGCAGCCTAGTGCACCCATCGCCAATTTGTTGAAACGCGCAGCGATTCTGGCTGAGATCCGGCGTTTCTTCGCCGATCGTGGCGTGCTGGAAGTTGAGACGCCCACCATGAGCCAGGCGACGGTCACCGACGTTCACCTGTTCCCGTTCGAGACGCGTTTCGTCGGGCCGGGGGCGGCAGAGGGCCTGACGCTATACATGATGACCAGCCCGGAATATCACATGAAGCGCCTGCTGGCGGCGGGCAGCGGCCCGATCTACCAAATGGGGCGCAGCTTCCGCAATGAAGAAGCCGGGCGGCATCACAACCCGGAATTCACCATGCTGGAGTGGTACCGTCCGCACTACGACATGTACCGCCTGATGAACGAAGTGGACGATCTGCTGCAACAGGTGCTGGACTGCGAGAGCGCGGAGACCCTGTCTTATCAGCAGGCCTTCCTGCGCCATCTGGACATCGATCCGCTGTCGGCGGAGAAGGCGCAGCTGCGCGAAGCGGCGGCCAAACTCGACTTGAGCAACATCGCCGATACCGAAGAAGATCGCGATACGCTGCTGCAGCTGCTGTTCACCGTGGGCGTGGAGCCGCATATCGGCCGTGAAAAGCCGGCGTTCGTTTACCACTTCCCGGCCAGCCAGGCGGCGTTGGCGGAGATCAGCACCGAGGACCACCGCGTGGCGGAGCGTTTTGAGGTGTACTTCAAGGGCATCGAGCTGGCGAACGGTTTCCGCGAGCTGACCGACGGCCGTGAACAGCAGCAGCGCTTCGAGCAGGACAACCGCAAGCGCGCAGAGCGCGGCCTGCCGCAGCAGCCGATCGACTATAACCTGCTGGCGGCGTTGCAGCACGGCATGCCGGAGTGTTCCGGCGTGGCGCTGGGCGTGGATCGCCTGGTGATGCTGGCGCTGGGCGCCGAGAGCCTGAGCGACGTATTGGCCTTCCCGGTCGGGATCGCCTGACGTTTCAGGCGGTAAGAAAAGCAAAAAGGGCCGGCATTTGCCGGCCCTTTTTTTATCGCGAGAACCGCTTACAGGCCCCCGGCGTCGCGCTTGGTGTTCGGCGCCGGCGTAGACGGCGGCGTACGGCCGTTGTTGGTCAGCCGCGACAGCGTCTCGGTGCGCACCTGGAACGGCGGGTACGGCAGCGTGATGCCGTGCTCGCGGTAGCCCGCCAGGATCAGCTGGTGGATCTCGTGGCGCAGCGGCATGCGGTGGCCCATCTCGGCGGCGTAAATACGCATCTCGAAGATCTGGATACCTTGCTGCAGATCGACCAGGTAAACCTCCGGCGCCGGGTTATCCAGCACCAGCGAGCAGCGTTCGGCGGCGTTCATCAGGATCTTGGTCACCTCTTCGCTGTTGGCTTCGCCCGGTGCCGGCACGGTCAGCACCACACGGGTCAGGTTATCCGACAGCGACCAGTTGACGAACTGTTCGGTGATGAAGGCTTTGTTCGGCACGATGATCTCTTTGCGGTCCCAGTCCGAAATGGTGGTGGCGCGGGTGTTGATCTTGGTGACGGTGCCGGTCAGGTTGCGGATCGTCACGGTGTCGCCGATGCGGATCGGTTTCTCGAACAGGATGATCAGGCCGGAGATGAAGTTGGAGAAGATCTCCTGCATGCCGAAGCCCAACCCCAGGCTGAGTGCGGTAACCACCCACTGCAGTTTCGACCACTCGATGCCGATCCAGGCGAAGCTGAGCACCGCGCCGAACACCAGCAGCAGGTACTTGGTGATGGTGGTGATGGCGTAGCCGGTGCCCGGCGTCAGATCCAGGTGCTGCAGCACCGCCAGCTCCAGCAGCGCCGGCAGGTTGCGCACCAGCTGCATGGTGATGATCAACACCAGAATGGCAATCAGGACCGCGCCGAGGGTAATCGGATGGGCGGTCTCCACGCCGTTCACCGTCGAGGTCACATCCCACAGCGAGATGTTTTCCAGGAAGGCGAACGCGGAGTGGATCTCCGACCACAGCACGATCACCGACACCAGCGCGATCAGCGTCAGGATCGAACGCACCAGCCGCAGCGACTGAGCGCTGATGGTGTCCAGATCGAAGTCCGAATCGTCCGGATCGATGGATCCTTCGGTGCTGTTTGGGGTGTGCGAAGTTTCGTCTTCGCCGCGGGCGCGCTGGGCCAGGATGTCGGCACGGCGCTGTTTGGCGCGATCGAAGGCGATGCGCCGCCGCTGGATCAGCATCCAGCGGCGGATGATGTGGTAGACAACCAGCAGCAGGAACCAGATCGCCACCGAGGTTTCCAGGCGCGCCAACAGCGCCTGCGCGGTGGTGAGGTAACCGACGGTCGAGGCCAGCGCCGCCAGCAGCGGCGCCGACAGCAGCAGCCCCCAGAAGGCGCTGTTGAGCATGTTGTCGCCCGAGCCGTTTTTATCCAGATACAGCGGGATGCCGGCGCGCTTCAGGCTGTGGGTGACCAGCGCCAGCGCCAGACACAGCAGGATGAAGCACAGCCGCCCCAGGGTGTTGGCGAATTCGCGCTCTTTCAGGCTATCGAAGGTGATCAGCGCCATGATCAGCGGCACGATCAGCCAGATCGACATCTTATAGTAACGCATGGCGCGCGAAACCTGCTTCGCCGGCCAGCGGAAGTGCACGATGAACAACCCCTGCGGATGGGCGAAAGCGGCGCAGATCATGCAGATCCACAGGATCGGCAGCGTGGCGGTCACCCCCTTGCCGATCGCTTCCGCCACCGGGTAGTTCCAGGCGCTCTGCAGGCCGTAGCCGAGCGCGGCCCACAGCACCGGCAGCGGCATCGCCACCAGAATCGACCAGAACACGGTGCGCACCGTCAGGAAGAATTCGTCCTGCGTCACCTTGCCGACGCGGCTGCTGGCGCGCTCGAGGAAGGCGTGATAGTGCTTGCGCGAACTGATGCTGAAAATCACCAGCAGCAGGGCGCCGAAGATCGGGATCAGCGTTTCGCGGCTGGTCACCATCATCATGAAGGCGCCGCCGAGCTGTGACAGCGTGTCCAGCGACAGGACGCGCGTCAGATCATGCGCCACGTTGAGCGGATAAGAGAAGTTGATCGGATTGACGTCCGGCACCCAGAACAGATAGCGGTGGGTGGCGTCGCGAATTTCGTTCAACGCTTCGATCAGTTGGGTGTTGGCCACCTTCAGCTTGGTCAGCTCGAGGATTTGGGTGTCGCAACCGGACAGCAGCGAGTTCAGCAGCTCGCGCTGGGTGCGCAGCTGGGCATCGACGATGCGCTGCTCCTGGTTGGTCAGCGCGCTGCCGTCGTCGCGTTTGAATTCGCGTTGCGACAGTTTTTCCAGCTGGTTTTCAAACTGCAGGCGCTGCACGCGCAGCTGGGCCATGTCGCCGTCCAGCTGTTGCGGCTTGGGCATCTCCGGCAGCGTCGCCACCTGGGCGCGCAGGGTTTCCCCCAGCGCCGATGACGAGCCGAGCCACTGGGCCTGTTCGATGATAGTACTCAGCGCCTGGCGCACCTGCAGCGTCTGCGCCGCCGCCTGCCGCTGCTGCGACGAAATCAGATCCATGCGCTGCGCCTGGCTGTTCAGCGCGGCGGACAGTTCGCGGTTGATCTGCAGCTGTTGGCTGATGCTTTTTGGCAAGTCGCCGTTCTGCTCGGCCAGCTGCTCGGTTTTTTCCAGCGCCAGTTCCGCTTCGCGTTGGCGCTGGGCGTTGAGGTTGTTGCGCAGCGCCTGCAGCTGAACGTCTATTTTCTCGTGGCGCTTTTTATAGACCTCGGCGCGCATGCGCGCCAGCTCCTGACGGTTGTTGGCCGACAGCTGCGCCAGCTCCAGCTCGTCCACTTTGGCTTTGCGCGCCGCGGCTTCGGTTTGCAGCAGGGCCAGGGCGGCCTGCGCGTACGGGGTGGTCGGGTTGGCGGGCTGCGCCTGCAGACGGCGCTGCACTTCGGTCAGCGCGCGGCGGGCGTCGGTCTGCTGCTGCGGCAGCTGGCCGAGGGAATCGCTGATTTCCCGCGTGCGATCCTGCTCTTGTTGCAGCAGGCGCGCCTGTTCCAGCAGCAGGCTGCTGGTTTGCAGGATCTGCTGTTCCAGCTCGGCGGCCGGCAGATCGTCGCCGTTCGGCAGGATCTTGTTGCTTTCCAGCACCAGCTGACGGCGCAGTTCCTGCGTCATCTTCGGGAAATCGTCGATCACCTTCTGATACTGTTCAGAGCGAGTCTGCGACTCTTTACGCTCCGTCAGCCAGTTGAGGGCGCTTTGCAGCGCCTCGGTGGTCTCCGCCTGATTTGGCGCGTTTTTGCTGCTTTCCGCCTGCTTCAGCTCCTGTTTGAGCTGGTTCTCGGTCGGCACGGGGGCGGCCAGCGCCGGTTGCCACAGCAGGCAACCGAGCAAAAGCGTGATGATCAGGCGCACGGCGTCGATTCCTTTAGAGCGGGGTCTGTGGTGTTTCAGCGGCGGCCGGGATTTCGGCGAAGGCCTCACCCATGCGGGTGACGGTGCCGTTATGCAGCTGCGGCGCGAACTGCACGCTGCCTGCGGTAAACAGGTTGATCACCGTGGAGCCGAGTTTGAAGCGGCCCATCTCGGCGCCTTTTTCCAGCGCGATGGAGCCTTCTTCACCGGCGGCCGGGTAGGTCCAGCGTTTGATGATGCCTTCGCGCGGCGGCGTGACGGTGCCGGCCCAGACGGTCTCGATGCTGCCGACGATGGTGGCGCCGACCAGGATTTGCACCATTGGCCCGATGTCGGTGTCGAACACGCAGATCACGCGCTCGTTGCGCGCGAACAGGTTAGGCACGTTGGCGGCGGTGAGCGGGTTGACCGAGAACAGATCGCCCGGCACATAGATCATCTCGCGCAGCACGCCGGCGCACGGCATGTGCACGCGGTGGTAGTCGCGCGGCGCCAGATAGGTGGTGGCGAACAGGCCGTTGCGGAACGGCTCGGCCAGCAGGTAGTTGCCGGCCAGCAGCGCTTCCAGGCTGTAGTGGTGGCCTTTGGCCTGGAAGATTTGATCGTCGCGGATCGGGCCGAGCTGGCTGATGGCGCCATCGGCAGGCAGCGCCAGCCAGTTGGCGTCGGCGACGATCGGGCGCGCGCCGTCGCGCAGCGGGCGCACGAAGAAGTCGTTGAAGGTGGCGTAAGACGCCAGGTCCGGATTTTGCGCTTCCTGCATGTCTACGCGGTAGAAGCGGGCGAAGGCCTTGACCACCAGTTGGGTCAGCCAGCCGGCCCGTTTGTCGGCGCCCCAGCCTGCCAGGCGGGTCAGCGCCAGCTTCGGCAACCAATATTGCAATTTAATCTTGATGCTATCCAGCACGTTAACCTCGTGAATCAGGGTAAAGGGCGCGCATTGTAACGAGGGCTCCGCCGTCGTCAATGCCCGCCCGTCAGTGTCAGTCTGCGGCGTCCGTGAAGTTCTTGCGAACCTTCACCTGCGCCATGCTTTCCAGAATGCGGTGATAGTTGTCGAAACGTTCTTCCGCGATATCGCCCTTCTCCATCGCCGCGCGGATGGCGCAGCCGGGATCGGTATCGTGGCGGCAGTCGCGGAATTTGCAACCGCCTAAATAATCACGGAATTCGACAAATCCGCGGGTGATTTGTTCCGGCTCCAGATGCCACAGGCCAAACTCGCGCACCCCCGGGGAGTCGATCACGTCGCCGCCGTGCTGGAAATGGTACAGCCGCGCGGCGGTGGTGGTATGTTGCCCGAGGCCCGAAACGTCGGAAACCTGATTTACCAGAATTTGCTCTTCGGACGGCGGCAGCAGCGCATTCAGCAGGCTGGACTTGCCGACCCCCGACTGGCCGGCGAAGATGCTGATGCGCCCCGCCAGCGCCTGTTCGAATTCCGCCATGCCTTCCCGCGTCTGGCTGGAAACTTCCAGCACCCGGTAGCCAATCTTGCGATAGATATCCATCATGCCGTCGACCAGCTTGCGCGCTTCGGCGTCCAGCAGGTCAATTTTGTTGAGCACGATCAGCGGCTCGACTTCGAGCGTTTCGCAGGCCACCAGATAACGGTCGATGATGTTCAGCGACAGCTCGGGCAGGATCGCCGACACGATGACGATCTGATTGATATTGGCGGCGATCGGCTTCACGCCGTCGTAGAAGTCCGGGCGCGTCAGCACCGAGGTGCGCTCGTGCACCGCTTCCACGATGCCTTTTACCCCTTCATGGGTGCCCAGGCCGGGGCGCCACACCACGCGATCGCCGGTGACCAGCGAACGCAGCGTGCGGCGGATGTTGCAGCGGTGCTGAGTGCCATCCGGCGCCTCAACGTCGGCGTGCATGCCGAAACGGCTGATAACGACGCCTTCCTGCGGCTCGCCCAGCTGGGAATCATCCGGTTCCGGTTTGTTATCAGCGCGCTTCAGACGGCGCTGATGGTTCGCCTGCACGCGGCGTTGCTGGCCTTTGGACAGTTTGTTCTTACTCACTGCGCCTCACTTGAATCGGTTTTATACCTTTACGTATACGCACAGCTGCGGCGGGGGACTTGCCCCGAGCGCAGCCTTGAACCCGTCAGGGTATATGTCGCCCAGGGCGACCAAAAAGACTATGATACACGCTATTTTATATTAAATAACCGTTGTTAGCCGCCGGCTGCGGCGCGTCGCCACCGGCGGCGCCCGTCGTCTCGTCCGCACAGCGTTTTTCTCTCGGCTTTTAGGCAGGAAACATCATGACAGGAAACGAAAATAACCTGATTTGGATCGATTTGGAGATGACCGGGCTGGATCCCGAGCGTGACCGCATTATCGAGATCGCCACGCTGGTCACCGACGCCAACCTGAACATCCTGGCGGAAGGGCCGGTGATCGCCGTGCACCAATCCGACGAGCAGCTGGCCTTGATGGACGAGTGGAACGTGCGCACCCATACCGGCAGCGGGCTGGTGGAGCGGGTGAAAGCCAGCCGCCAGGACGATCGCGCCGCCGAGCTGGAAACGATAGCCTTTCTGCAGCAGTGGGTGCCGGCCGGTAAATCGCCGATCTGCGGCAACAGCGTGGGCCAGGACCGCCGTTTCCTGTTCCGCTACATGCCGGAGCTGGAGGCTTACTTCCATTACCGCTATCTGGACGTCAGCACCTTGAAGGAACTGGCGCGCCGTTGGAAGCCGGAAATTCTCGCCGGCTTTAAGAAGCAGGGCACCCATCAGGCGCTGGACGACATCCGCGAATCGGTGGCCGAGCTGGCTTATTACCGCGAACATTTCATTCAGCTTTAAGGCGATGACGGCCCCTGCGGGGAAAAAACGCCGTTTTTAGCCGCTTAATTCGCCAATCTGGCGCTTTAATCGGCAATCAAACAAAAATCGCGTTTTTTTGCTTTCAGGGGCTTGCGACAAAAAGGATTTCTCGTATAATGCGCACCCCGTACCGATGAAGAATTTCGTAACGTTCCACCATCGATACGCCGGGCGGGAATAGCTCAGTTGGTAGAGCACGACCTTGCCAAGGTCGGGGTCGCGAGTTCGAGTCTCGTTTCCCGCTCCAAATTCAACAATGTCGCGATGCGGCATGATGAATAAATAAAGCAGTATCAAGCAGTACCTATGCGACGCGGGAATAGCTCAGTTGGTAGAGCGCAACCTTGCCAAGGTTGAGGTCGCGAGTTCGAGCCTCGTTTCCCGCTCCAAAAATTCAAAGGTCACGCCAGTGTTTGGTGACCGGATGCCAAAAGCATCTCAATGCGGGAATAGCTCAGTTGGTAGAGCACGACCTTGCCAAGGTCGGGGTCGCGAGTTCGAGTCTCGTTTCCCGCTCCAATTTTCTCTTCGTTTCAAATTCAAATCCAACGCCTTATCCGGCGCGGGTTTTTGTCCCGTTTTACACGCCTGGTAAAAATGTTGTAAACAGAGTTATCCACAGCCTCTGTACATAAACCCGCCTGCCTGAAAAATCAACGTCATACAAATTAAATATTTATCTATTTGATTTATAAGTTTATTTATTTATCCCAAAACGTTATGCCGATCACTTGCTCTTTTTGTTGCAGTTGAAAGACAACGTGTTTTTATTTTTATGCACAAATCCACAGAGTGAGACATCCGGTGAAATAGCCGCGCGGCGCACGCCGTCAGGCGTCCCTTGGCAAACCTTTTTCCACAGCCCGTATCAGCCGTTTTTTCTGCGCCGTCTGCACCTCGATGCCCTGCGCCTCGCGGCGGGCAAGCTGCTGCGCCAGCGCCCAGTGGATATGTTCGTCCAGCATGGCGTTCTGGCCCAGGCGCGTGCGCAGCGCGAGCACAATGCCGTCCTCGTAGGGCGCATTGCCCAGCGCCACGGCGATATTGCGCAGCCAGCGCAGGTGGCCGATGCGGCGTATTGCTGAGCCTTCGGTGATGCGCAGAAATTTTTCTTCCGTCCAGTTGAACAGATCGATCAGCTGCGGTGCATGTAGCGCGGCGCGTGGGCTGAAATCGTCTTCGTCGGTGAGCTGCGAAAAGCGGTTCCACGGGCAGATCAGCTGACAGTCGTCGCAGCCGTAGATGCGGTTGCCGAGCAGCGGCCGGAATTCCTCCGGGATCGCGCCTTCCAACTCGATGGTCAGGTAGGAGATGCAGCGCCGGGCGTCTACGGTATAGGGGGCGACGATGGCGCCGGTCGGGCAGGTAGTGATGCAGGCGACGCAGCGGCCGCACTGCTCTTCCTGCGGCTTATCCACCGGCAGCGGCAGGTCGATCAGCAGCTCGCCGAGGAAAAACCACGACCCGGCTTCGCGGTTGAGAATTAGTGAGTGTTTACCAACCCAGCCGATGCCCGCCTTGGCGGCCAGCGCGCGTTCCATCACCGGCGCGGAATCGACAAAGGGGCGGAAATTCAACTCGCCGCAGTAGGCCTGGATCTGATCGCCCAGCTTTTTCAGGCGCTGGCGCAACAGTTTGTGATAGTCGCGCCCCAGCGCGTAGCGGCTGACGTAACCCAGCTGCGGATTTTGCAAGGTGCTGGCAAACGCCGCCTTGGCCGGCAGGTAGTTCATGCGTACGCTGATCACCCGCAGCGTGCCCGGCAACAGTTCGTGAGGGCGCGCGCGCAGCATGCCGTGGCGCGCCATCCATTCCATCTCGCCGTGGTACTGCTTGTCGAGCCAGGCCTGCAGCTTCGGCTCTTCGAGGCTCAGGTCGGTATCGCAGATGCCAACCTGTTGGAATCCTAGCGATTGCCCCCATTGCTTGATATGTTGGGCGAGTTGATGGAGATCGAGGGGGTGCGTCATGACGGGCCACAGTGAAAAAGCATACGCTGACAGTTTACCACACTCTGTCTGGCCTGCGGATTGGATCCGTCGCTCGGAACCCGCGGCGGCGGCCTCACTCGGTATTTCTCTTTACGATTTGATGCAGCGCGCCGGTCAGGCGGCCTACGCATTGGCGCGCAACGCGTACCCCTCCCGCGACCACTGGCTGGTGCTGTGCGGCCACGGCAACAACGGCGGCGACGGCTATGTGGTGGCGCGCCTGGCGAAGGCGGCGGGCCTGCAGGTGACGTTGATCGCCTGCGAAGGCGCACGGCCTTTGCCGCCGGAAGCCGCAGCGGCCCGTCAGGCCTGGCTGGCCGCCGGCGGTGATATTCTGCCGGCGAACAGCCGCTGGCCGGTGTCTGTCTCTCTCATTATCGACGGCCTGTTAGGCACTGGCCTTGGCAGCGCGCCGCGTGCGCCTTACGACGCGCTGATCGAGGCCGCCAACCGCCACTCGGCGCCGGTGGTCGCGCTCGATATCCCGTCCGGCCTGCTGGCGGAGAGCGGCGCTGTGCCGGGCGCGGTCGTGCGTGCCGCGCACACCGTCACGTTCATCGGCCTCAAACCGGGATTGCTGACCGGCCAGGCGCGCGACTGGGTCGGGCAACTTCATCAGAATGCGCTAGGCTTATCGGGTTGGCTGGCGAAGCAACCGGAACAGATTCAGCGGCTTACCGCCGAGGCGTTGCCGCGCTGGCTGCATCCGCGCCGCCCCTGCGCCCATAAGGGCGAGCATGGCCGCCTGCTGTTGGTGGGCGGTGACCGCGGATTCGGCGGTGCCATTCGCATGGCGGCGGAAGCGGCGCTGCGCAGCGGGGCGGGATTGGTGCGAGTGCTTACTCACATTGAACACGTCGCACCGCTGCTGGCGGCCCGGCCGGAGTTGATGGCGCAGGCGCTGGACGAGGCGACGCTGCGGCAGGCGATGCAATGGGCGGATGTGCTGGTGATTGGCCCGGGGCTGGGCCAGGCTGAATGGGGCAAAAACGCCTTGAACGTGCTGCAAACCAGCGATAAACCGGCCTTGTGGGACGCCGATGCGCTGAACTTGCTGGCATTAAATCCCGAGAAACGGCAGAATCGCGTGATGACTCCGCATCCTGGAGAGGCGGCGCGGCTGTTGAGCTGCAGCACTGCCGACATCGAGAGTGATCGCTTACTTGCCGTGCGCAAGCTGACGGCGCGCTACGGCGGCGTGGCGGTGCTGAAAGGCGCCGGCACGCTGATTGCCGATGAGCAGGGGCAGATGGCGATCGCCGACGTCGGCAACGCCGGCATGGCCTCCGGCGGCATGGGCGATGTGCTGTCGGGTATCATCGGCGGTTTGCTGGCGCAAAAGCTCCCGCTGTATGATGCCGCCTGTGCGGGCTGCGTCGTACACGGCGCGGCCGGCGATCGCGTAGCGGAAAGACAAGGAACAAGAGGCATGTTGGCGACCGATTTACTGCCGGACATCCTTCATTTCGTTAACCCTGAGTGGGCAAAATAGACTTTATCGAATGAAAGAACTCGTTTTACCTCTGCCGGACGAGGCAGCGACTGTCGCTTTGGGCACCACTTTGGCCAAGGCCTGCGATCGCGCCAGCGTCATCTATCTCTACGGCGACCTAGGCGCCGGTAAAACCACCTTCAGCCGTGGTTTCCTGCAGGCGTTAGGGCATCAGGGCAACGTCAAAAGCCCGACCTACACGCTGGTGGAACCCTATGCCTTGCAGCCGCTGGCGGTGTATCACTTCGATCTGTATCGCCTGGCCGATCCTGAAGAGCTTGAATTCATGGGCATTCGCGATTACTTCGCGCAAGACGCCATCTGCCTGGTCGAATGGCCGCAACAGGGCACCGGCGTGCTGCCGGAGCCGGATCTGGCGCTGCATCTTTGCTATCAGGGCGAGGGGCGAGAGGCGAAGATCGAGGCGATTTCCACTTACGGCAGCCAGCTGTTAGACCGCATTCATGGATCACAGGGATGATGCCGCAATGACGCACGTGTTGAAAAAATTTGCGGTCATCATGCTGATCGCCGTGCTGGGGCCACTCGGCGCGCTGAACGCGCTGGCGGCGTCTTCGCTGTCCGATATCAAAGTGTCCAACGCCCAGCGTGAAGCGACGGTGTCGGTGAGCTTCAATGGCCCGCCGGACTACGCGTTTTTCCCGTTGCACGGCCCGGATCGCGTGGTGCTGGACGTTAATCAGAAGGGCAAGGTCGGCGGTCTGCCGCTCAATTTCAGCGGCCAAAACCTGGTGAAAAGCATTCGCTCCAGCGCGCCGAAAGACGCTCAGAGCGTGCGCCTGGTGTTTGATCTGACCCAGCGCGCCAAAACCCGCGTCTCCACCCGCCAGAACGGCAGCGTGCATACCGTGGTGTTCACCATTACGGCCGAAGGCAGTGCCAATACGGTGGCGCGCAAGGCACCGGTGCAAACGCCTGCGCCGGTTGCGGTCAACCCACCGCCGCGTCAGGCGCCGGTCGCGGTGCGTGAAGCGCCGGAGCCGCCGCTGCGCAAAGCGCCGACGGGATCGAATCCCTTTACCAATAAACAGACCGTCGTCGCAGGCACCGCCACCGAAGTCACGCCGCGCAGCAGCCGCGTTTCCGCCGGTTCCGGCGATCGGGTGGTGGTGGCGATCGACGCCGGCCACGGCGGCCAGGATCCGGGCGCCATTGGCCCGAGCGGGCTGAAAGAAAAGAATGTCACCATCGCCATTGCGCGCCGCCTGCAGGCGATGCTGGACGCCGATCCGCAGTTCAAACCGGTACTGACGCGTACCGGCGACTACTTCATCTCGGTGATGGGGCGCTCCGACGTTGCGCGCAAACAGGGCGCCAACGTGCTGGTCTCCATCCACGCCGACGCCGCGCCAAACCGCAGCGCCAGCGGGGCCTCCGTCTGGGTGCTGTCCAATCGCCGCGCCAACAGCGAAATGGCCGGCTGGCTCGAACAGCATGAGAAGCAATCCGAACTGCTCGGCGGCGCCGGCGATCTGCTGGCCAACAGCCAGGCAGACCCTTACCTGAGCCAGGCGGTGCTGGATCTGCAGTTCGGCCACTCGCAGCGCGTCGGGTATGACGTGGCGGTGAAAGTGCTGCAGCAGCTGCAGAGCGTCGGATCGCTGCACAAACGCCGGCCGGAACATGCCAGCCTGGGCGTGCTGCGCTCACCGGATATTCCCTCGCTGCTGGTGGAAACCGGATTTATCAGTAATAGCACGGAGGAGCGGCTGCTGGGCAGTAGCGCGTATCAGGAGAAGATTGCCAAGGCCATTCATAACGGCCTGCGCAGCTACTTCCTGGCGCATCCGCTGCAAGCCGACCCAAAGGTGGAAAACCGACCGCTGGACGTCGCAGCGGCGGTTAACACCTCAACACCAGACGTGCGCCAGCCTGAGCCTATCGTTAGCTCGGCCGGCGCGAGCCGCAGCGTAAGCGGCAAGACCCAGATCCACGTGGTGAAGCGGGCGGAAACGCTGTCCGGCATCGCCGACAGCTACGGCACCACCATGGCGGCGCTGCGGGATCTGAACAAACTGAAAAAAGACGGCGTGTGGGTGGGGCAACGCCTGAAGGTGCCGGCGGGGAAAACCGCCGCCGTCACTACCGTCGCCAAGGCGAAAACGCCGGCCAAGAAGCCGTCTAAACATAAAGTGGCCCGCGGGGATACGCTCTCCTCCATCGCTTCTCGCTACGGGGTCAGCGTCGGCGATCTGAAACGGGTCAATAATCTGAAGTCGGACGTCGCGCCGCTGGATCGGACGCTGACCATTCCGCAGGCCTAGCGCCATCGCTACAGGAGTCAGCATGCCTATCCAGGTGTTACCGCCACAGCTCGCCAACCAGATCGCCGCCGGAGAGGTGGTTGAACGCCCCGCGTCGGTCGTCAAGGAGCTGGTGGAAAACAGCCTGGACGCCGGCGCGACGCGCATCGATATCGATATTGAACGCGGCGGCGCCAAGCTGATCCGCATTCGCGACAACGGCTGCGGCATCGGCAAGGACGATCTGGCGCTGGCGCTGGCGCGGCACGCCACCAGTAAAATCAGCACGCTCGACGACCTGGAGGCGATCGTCAGCCTCGGTTTTCGCGGCGAAGCGCTGGCCAGTATCAGCTCGGTTTCCCGTTTGACCCTGACGTCGCGCACCGCCGAGCAGAGCGAGGCGTGGCAAGCCTATGCCGAAGGGCGCGAGCAGGCGGTGACGGTCAAACCCGCCGCGCACCCGGTCGGCAGCACGCTGGAAGTGCTGGATCTGTTTTACAACACCCCGGCGCGCCGCAAGTTCATGCGCACCGAGAAAACCGAATTCGGCCATATCGACGAAGTGGTGCGGCGCATCGCGCTGGCGCGTTTCGATGTGGCGATCAACCTCAGCCACAACGGCAAACTGATCCGCCAATACCGGGCGGCGAAAGAAGAGAGCCAGCACGAGCGCCGTTTGGGCAGCATCTGCGGCCCGGCGTTTTTGCAGCATGCGCTGAACATCGACTGGCAGCACGGCGATCTGAGCATCCGCGGCTGGGTGGCGGATCCGGCCGGGGCGCGCCAGCTGGGTGAAATGCAGTACTGCTACGTCAACTGCCGCATGATGCGCGATCGCTTGATCAACCACGCCATTCGTCAGGCCTATCAGGATCAGCTGAAAGACGATCAGCAGCCCGCTTACGTGCTGTATCTGGAGGTCGATCCGCACCAGGTGGACGTCAACGTTCATCCCGCCAAGCACGAAGTGCGTTTCCATCAGGCGCGGCTGGTGCACGATTTTATCTACCAGGCGGTAACCACCGTGCTGCAGCAGGCCGGTCAGACGCCGTCGCTGCCGCTGGCGGAAACGCCTGAAGAAGCGTCTGCGCCGGTCTGGCAGCCGGAAAACCGCGTCGCCGCCGGCGGCAATCATTTTTCTCAGCCGGCGCCGCGTCGCGAAACGCCGCCACCGGCCGGCGTCGCCCGCGAGCGCGCACCGCAGCCGGGTTGGCAAACGGCGGGCAGTTACCAGAAACGCGAAGGCGAGCTGTACGGTAAACTGATGCAGCCCGCCGCCGAGCCGCAGGCCGATGCGGCGTCGGAAGTTTCGAGCAAGCCGCCGTTGTTCCCGCCGGCGAAAGCCGCAGCGGAAACGCCGTTGGCGAGCGGCCAGCACAGTTTTGGCCGGGTGCTGATGATCCACCCGCCGTGCTACGCGTTGATTGAACAGCGCCAGCAGCCGACGTTGCTCAATCTGACGGTGGCCGAGCGCTGGCTGCGCCAGGCGCAGCTCAACCCGCCGACGGAAGGGCTGCGGCCGCAGCCGCTGCTGATCCCAGTCAAGCTGACGTTGGACAAGCGCGAAGTGGCGGCCATCGCGCGGCATCAGGCGCTGCTGACGATGATGGGGCTGGATCTGCAGGCGGATCACGGCCGTGTGACGCTGCGCGCAGTGCCTTTACCATTACGCCAACAAAATTTACAAAAACTGATACCCGAACTGTTAGGCTATCTGGCCGAACATCAGGAGATGTCGCCCGCGGTGCTGGCCACCTGGCTCGCTCGCCGCCTTGGCAGCGAACATGAACAGTGGAACACCTCGCAAGCGATACAATTGCTGACCGACGTTGAACGACTTTGCCCGCAACTGGTCAAATCGCCACCGAGCGGACTTTTACAACCCGTTGATTTACAGGCCGCACTGGCGGCCCTCAAGCATGACTGAAACTGAAATGACACCACGTCCCCCGGCTATTTTCATCATGGGGCCGACCGCCTCGGGCAAGACCGCGCTGGCGATCGCGCTGCGCGAACGCCTGCCGGTGGAACTGATCAGCGTCGATTCCGCGCTGATTTATCGCGGCATGGATATCGGCACCGCCAAGCCGAGCGCTGAAGAATTGGCGCAGGCGCCGCATCGGCTGATCGATATTCGCGATCCCGCCGAAGCTTACTCGGCCGCGGAGTTTCGCGCCGACGCGCTGAAGGAGATGGCCGACATCACCGCCGCCGGGCGCATTCCGCTGCTGGTCGGCGGCACCATGTTGTATTTCAAGGCGTTGTTGGAAGGATTGTCGCCGCTGCCGTCTGCCGATCCCGCGGTGCGCGAGCGCATCGAACGGCAAGCGGCGGAGCAGGGTTGGGAGGCGTTGCACCGTCAGTTACAGGCGATCGATCCGGTCGCGGCATTGAGAATTCATCCGAATGATCCGCAGAGACTGTCCAGAGCACTGGAAGTTTTTTTTATTTCGGGTAAAACTTTAACGGAACTGACTAAAATTTCGGGTGAATCGTTACCGTATCAAGTTCACCAATTTG
Source organism: Serratia sp. 4542 (assembly GCF_016805595.1). NCBI lineage: Bacteria > Pseudomonadati > Pseudomonadota > Gammaproteobacteria > Enterobacterales > Yersiniaceae > Serratia > Serratia sp. 4542. The sequence continues at coordinate 36,291 of NZ_RXKV01000008.1, read as the reverse complement.
CGATAGCGCCGACCAGCCGTGAGTTGATCCATCAACGCATCGAGCTGCGGTACCATCAAATGTTGGCGGCGGGTTTTGAGACGGAAGCGCGTGCACTTTTCGCACGGGGTGATTTGCATACGGACTTGCCCTCCATTCGCTGTGTCGGTTACCGCCAGATGTGGTCATACTTGTCTGGTGAAATTAGTTACGATGAGATGGTTTATCGTGGTATTTGCGCAACACGTCAGTTGGCTAAACGCCAGATGACCTGGTTACGGGGTTGGGAGTCGGTCCATTGGTTGGACAGTGAAAAGCCGGGAGAGGCTTTGGACTCGGTGACACAGGTTGTTAGTGCATAGGTTGGGTGATTGTGTACAATTGCTGAGTATTCAGCGCGCAAATTTTTTACGTCGTTTATTTTAGAGCCGACAGGTTCTTAGTTACAAACAACAAGCAAATAAGGAAAAGATAGAATGGCTAAGGGGCAATCTTTGCAAGATCCGTTCCTGAACGCATTGCGTCGTGAACGTGTTCCGGTTTCTATTTATTTGGTGAATGGTATTAAGCTGCAAGGCCAGATTGAGTCTTTTGACCAGTTTGTCATCCTGTTGAAGAACACGGTTAGCCAGATGGTGTACAAGCACGCTATCTCTACCGTTGTCCCGTCACGTCCGGTTTCGCATCACAGCAACAACCCGAGCGGCGGTTCAAGCAACTATCACCATGGCAACAATCCGTCTGCGCAGCAACAGCCGCAGCAGGAAAGCGATGACGCTGAATAAAGCGCGTTGCAAGTCAACCATGACGGGGAGCATAAGCAGCCGCGGGCTGTTTATGTCCCCCAAACTCACGGTGAGTGTCCGTTTGAGAGGTTGCACGCTTGTTTGACCGTTATGAAGCCGGTGAGCAGGCCGTACTGGTTCATATCTATTTCTCGCAAGACAAAGATACGGAAGACCTCAACGAGTTCGAATCGTTGGTTTCCTCAGCCGGTGTCGAAGCTTTGCAAGTGGTGACTGGTAGCCGCAAAGCCCCGCATCCGAAGTACTTTGTCGGCGAAGGAAAGGCCGAAGAAATTGCAGATGCGGTGAAAGCCAGCGGCGCGTCTGTTGTCCTGTTTGATCATTCCCTTTCCCCGGCGCAGGAAAGAAACCTTGAGCGCCTGTGCGAATGCCGGGTGATCGATCGCACCGGGCTGATTTTAGACATCTTCGCCCAGCGTGCCCGCACCCATGAAGGTAAGCTGCAGGTGGAGCTGGCGCAGTTGCGTCACATCGCCACGCGTTTGGTACGCGGCTGGACGCACCTGGAGCGGCAAAAAGGGGGGATTGGCCTGCGCGGCCCGGGGGAAACCCAGCTTGAGACCGACCGTCGCCTGTTACGCGATCGCATCAGCTTGATTCTGCGCCGCCTGGAGCGGGTAGAAAAGCAGCGTGAACAAGGCCGACGCGCGCGGACCCGTGCCGATGTGCCGACCGTATCGCTGGTGGGCTACACCAACGCCGGCAAATCCACACTGTTTAACCGAATAACGTCTGCCGAGGTGTATGCGGCGGACCAGCTATTTGCCACCCTGGATCCTACGTTGCGGCGCATTGACGTGCCGGACGTGGGGGATACCGTGTTGGCGGATACCGTAGGCTTTATCCGGCACCTGCCGCACGATCTGGTGGCCGCCTTCAAGGCGACGCTGCAGGAAACGCGCCAGGCATCTCTGCTGCTGCACGTCATCGATGCCGCAGATCCGCGCGTCGATGAGAACATCGAAGCGGTGAACACCGTGCTGGCGGAGATAGACTCGGATGAAATCCCTACACTGTTAGTGATGAACAAAATAGATATGCTGGACGATTTTGTGCCGCGTATCGACCGCAACGACGAAAACCTGCCGATCCGGGTGTGGCTGTCCGCCGCCAGCGGAGAGGGTATTCCGTTGCTGTATCAGGCGTTGACGGAGCGCTTATCGGGGGAGATCGCGCATTACGAATTGCGCTTACCGCCACGGGCAGGCCGTCTTCGCAGCCGTTTTTACCAGCTTCAGGCGATTGAAAAAGAGTGGAACGAAGAGGACGGCAGCATTGGCGTGGTGGTGCGAATGCCGATCGTCGAATGGCGTCGTCTCTGCAAGCAAGAACAGGACCTGATTGACTTTATCGTATGATCATATCCTGTTACATTTATGCTTCGCGAAAGCCTGAAGTACCCAATCACAGAATATGGAGCTAAAACATGGCGTGGAATCAGCCCGGTAATAACGGACAGGACCGCGACCCGTGGGGGAGCAGCAATAACAATGGCGGCAACTCTGGCGGTAACAACAAAGGCGGTCGTGATCAAGGGCCACCTGATTTGGACGATATCTTCCGTAAACTGAGCAAGAAATTGAGCGGTTTTGGCGGGGGCAAAGGCTCCAACAGCAATAGCGGCGGCACCGGCACCTCTGGTCCGGGCTTCAGCGGCCGCATTATCGGTATCGCGGCGGTGGCCGTGGTGGTGATCTGGGCCGCCAGCGGCTTCTACACCATCAAGGAAGCTGAGCGCGGCGTCGTGACGCGTTTCGGCAAGTTCAGCCACCTGGTGCAGCCGGGTCTGAACTGGAAGCCGACCTTCATCGACGACGTGCGTCCGGTGAACGTGGAATCCGTGCGCGAGCTGGCGGCGTCCGGCGTGATGCTGACCTCCGATGAAAACGTGGTGCGCGTGGAAATGAACGTGCAGTACCGCGTGACCAACCCGGAAGCGTACCTGTTCAGCGTCGTCAATGCCGACGACAGCCTGAGCCAGGCGACCGACAGCGCCCTGCGCGGCGTGATCGGCAAATACTCGATGGACCGCATCCTGACCGAAGGCCGTACCGTGGTGCGTAACGATACGCAGCGCATGCTGGAAGAGACCATTCGTCCTTACAACATGGGCATCACGCTGCTGGACGTCAACTTCCAGGCGGCGCGTCCGCCGGAAGAGGTGAAGGCGTCGTTCGACGATGCGATCGCCGCGCGTGAGAACGAGCAGCAATACATCCGTGAAGCGGAAGCTTACGCCAACGAAGTTCAGCCGCGTGCGAACGGCCAGGCGCAGCGTCTGCTGGAAGATTCCAAGGCTTATAAAGACCGTACCATCCTGGAAGCGCAGGGTGAGGTGGCGCGCTTTGCCAAACTGTTGCCGGAATACAAGTCCGCTCCGCAGATCACCCGCGAGCGTCTGTATATCGAAACCATGGAAAAAGTGCTGGGCCATACCCGTAAGGTGTTGGTGAGCGACAAAGGCAACAACCTGATGGTGCTGCCGCTGGATCAGATGCTGCGCGGCCAAGGCGCGGCGCCGGAGAGCGGCAACAAGGATACCAGCCTGATTCGCCTCAATCCGAATCCTGCGCCGGCTGCCAACAGCAGCACTCCGCGTACCAGCGGCGGTTCGATTATGGATCAGCGCCGGGCGAATGCGCAGCGTGACGACACCACTCGCGTAGGGAGAGAGTAATCAATGCGTAAGTCTTTTGTAGTTATTGTCCTCGCGGTGCTGGTGGTGCTGTACGCTTCGCTGTTCGTGGTGCAGGAAGGCCAGCGCGGCATCGTGCTGCGCTTCGGCAAGGTTCTGCGCGACGGCGAAAACAAGCCGCTGGTGTATGCGCCGGGTCTGCACCTCAAGATCCCGTTCATCGAGACCGTGAAGAACCTGGATGCGCGTATCCAGACCATGGACAACCAGGCCGATCGCTTCGTGACCAGCGAGAAGAAAGACCTGATCGTCGACTCCTATCTGAAGTGGCGCATCAGCGACTTCAGCCGTTACTATCTGGCGACCGGCGGCGGCGACGTCTCCCAGGCCGAAGTGCTGCTGAAGCGTAAGTTCAGCGACCGTCTGCGTTCCGAAATCGGCCGCCTGGACGTGAAAGACATCGTGACCGACTCGCGCGGCAAGCTGATGTCCGACGTGCGTGACGCGCTGAACACCGGCACCGTGGGTGACGGCGAAGAAGTGGCGACCACCGAAGCCGATGACGCTATCGCCTCTGCGGCGGCGCGCGTTGAGCGGGAAACCACCGGCAAACAGCCGCAGGTGAACCCGAACAGCATGGCGGCGCTGGGCATCGAAGTGATCGACGTGCGTATCAAGCAGATCAACCTGCCGGCCGAAGTGTCCGACGCCATCTACCAGCGTATGCGCGCCGAGCGTGAAGCGGTAGCCCGTCGTCTGCGCTCGCAGGGCCAGGAAGAAGCCGAGAAGCTGCGCGCCAGCGCGGACTACGAAGTGACCCGTACCCTGGCGGAAGCCGAGCGTCAGGCGCGTATCACCCGCGGTGAAGGCGATGCCGAAGCGGCCAAGCTGTTCGCCAACGCGTTCAGCCAGGATCCGGACTTCTATGCCTTTATCCGCAGCCTGCGTGCCTATGAAGCCAGCTTCAAGGACAACCAGGACGTGCTGGTACTGAGCCCGGACAGCGATTTCTTCCGCTACATGAAGTCGCCTGATACCCTGCGCAAGTAAGCGCGGCAGGCAATCTGATCGAGGGCCCGTTTACGCGGGCCCTTTCTCGTTTTTGGGGGATGCATGAACTCAACGATTTGGCTGGCGCTCGGGCTGGTTCTGGTGCTGGAAGGATTAGGGCCGATGCTGTTTCCGCAGGCCTGGCGCAAAATGATTGTGGCGATGTCGCAGCTGCCGGACGCGACGCTGCGGCGATTTGGCGGCGGAATAGTGGTTGCGGGCTGCGTGATCTACTACATGTTGAGCGGCCGCACGGGTCTTTAAAGTCTAGCCCAAAATTTATGCAATCGTATGCTAAAAGTGCTGAAAATCGAAAATTACGGTGGTAGAATCCATTTTTAAGCAATCGGTGATTTTGAAAAATGGGTAAGAACGTCGTCGTACTGGGCACCCAATGGGGTGACGAAGGTAAAGGCAAGGTTGTAGACCTGCTGACTGAACGGGCTCAATATGTTGTGCGCTACCAAGGTGGCCATAACGCTGGCCACACTCTGGTAATCAACGGTGAAAAAACCGTCCTTCATTTAATTCCTTCAGGTATTCTGCGTGAAAACGTCACCAGCATCATCGGCAACGGTGTTGTTCTGGCGCCGGACGCATTGATGAAAGAAATGGGTGAACTCGAAGCGCGTGGCATCCCGGTACGCGAACGTCTGTTACTCTCTGAAGCTTGCCCGCTGATCCTGCCTTACCACGTCGCGTTGGACAACGCGCGTGAGAAAGCGCGCGGCGCGAAAGCGATCGGTACCACCGGTCGCGGCATCGGCCCGGCTTACGAAGATAAAGTGGCTCGTCGCGGCCTGCGCGTCAGCGACCTGTTCAACAAAGAAACCTTCGCCGTTAAGCTCAAAGAGATCGTCGATTACCACAACTTCCAGCTGGTCAACTACTACAAAGTTGAAGCCGTCGATTATCAGGCGACGCTGGACTACGTGCTGTCTATCGCCGACATCCTGACCGCCATGGTGGTTGACGTTTCCGAACTGCTGGACGGCGCGCGCAAGCGTGGCGACTTGATCATGTTCGAAGGCGCTCAGGGCACCCTGCTGGATATCGACCACGGTACTTACCCGTATGTCACCTCTTCCAACACCACTGCCGGCGGCGTGGCTACCGGTTCCGGCATCGGCCCGCGTTATGTGGACTACGTGCTGGGCATCGTGAAAGCCTACTCCACTCGCGTGGGTGCAGGCCCGTTCCCAACCGAACTGTTCGATGAAACCGGCGAGTACCTGTGCAAGCAGGGTAACGAGTTCGGCGCCACCACCGGCCGTCGTCGTCGTACCGGCTGGCTGGACGCGGTAGCGGTGCGTCGCGCCGTGCAGATCAACTCCCTGTCCGGCTTCTGCCTGACCAAGCTGGACGTCCTGGACGGCCTGAAAGAAGTGAAGATCTGCGTGGGCTACCGCATGCCGGACGGCCGCGAAGTGGATACCACTCCGCTGGCGGCTGAAGGCTGGGAAGGTATCGAGCCTATCTACGAAACCATGCCGGGCTGGAGCGAAACCACCTTTGGCGTGAAAGAGCACAGCAAGCTGCCTCAGGCTGCGCTGAACTACATCAAGCGCATCGAAGAAGTGACCGGCGTACCGGTAGACATCATCTCTACCGGCCCGGATCGCAGCGAAACCATGATCCTGCGCGACCCGTTCGACGCATAATCAGGCTTTACGGCAGTAAACAAACCGGGCGCGTCCCGGTTTGTTTTTATCCTGACTCCCTCCGATTGCGGTTTCACGTCAAAAAATCCTTTCATAAACCCGCCTTAGGGCGCGGGATTCGCTAAATAATTAGCGACGAACTCTCCGGCTGGTTTATTATCCAATGAGTAATCTTTTGAATAGCGCCGAAAAGCGGCGTATCAGACGGGTAAAACGATACCCAGAGGTAAGATGTGCAGTTAACAAGTTTTACTGATTATGGCCTGCGGGCGTTGATCTACATGGCCTCGTTGCCGCAGGACAAGATGACCAGTATCTCGGAAGTGACCGAGGTTTACGGCGTGTCTCGCAACCATATGGTGAAGATCATCAATCAGTTGAGCCGGGTCGGTTTTGTCACGGCGGTGCGCGGCAAGCATGGCGGCATCCGTTTGGGCAAACCGGCCGAGAGCATTCGCCTCGGCGACGTGGTGCGGGCGCTGGAGCCGCTTGCGCTGGTTAACTGCAGCAGCGAGTTTTGCCACATCACCCCTGCCTGCCGACTGAAGCAGGTGCTCCAACAGGGCGTACAGAATTTCCTTGAAGAGCTGGATAAGCATACGTTGGCCGATATGGTCGAAGACAATCCGCCGCTCTACAAGCTATTGCTTGTCGAATAAAACGACGTTGAGAAGACAAGGCTCAACGTCATCCTGCTGATGACAACGGAGGAACCGCAATGTCACAAGATCCATTCCTGGAACGAGAAGCAGAAAAATACGAATCCCCCATCCCCAGTCGTGAATATATCCTGGCCCATTTGGCGAAACGTGAAACGCCGGCCAGCCGCGAAGAACTGGGCAACGAACTGGGCCTCAGCGGTGAAGAGCAGCTGGAAGCGCTGCGCCGCCGCCTGCGCGCCATGGAGCGCGATGGCCAGCTGGTGTTTACCCGCCGCCAGTGCTACGCGCTGCCGGAACGTCTGGATCTGCTGCGCGGCACGGTGATCGGCCACCGCGACGGCTACGGCTTCCTGCGCGTGGAAGGCAGCAAAGACGATCTGTACCTGTCTGCCGAACAGATGAAAATGGCGATCCACGGTGACGTGGTGCTGGCGCAGGCCTTGGGCGCGGATCGCAAAGGGCGCCGCGAAGCGCGCATCGTGCGCGTGCTGGTGCCGAAAACCAGCCAGATCGTCGGCCGCTTCTTCATGGACGCCGGTACCGGCTTCGTGGTGCCGGACGACAGCCGTCTGAGCTTCGATATTCTGATCCCGGCGGACAGCGTCAGCGGCGCGCGCATGGGCTTTATGGTGGTGGTGGAGCTGACGCAGCGTCCGACCCGCCGCACCAAGGCGGTCGGCAAGATCGTCGAGATCCTCGGCGACAAGATGGGCACCAGCATGGCGGTGGACATCGCGCTGCGCACCCATGAGATCCCGCATACCTGGCCGCCGCAGGTGGAAAAGCAGGTGGCCGATCTCAGTGAGCAGGTGCCGGAAGCGGCCAAGAAGGGCCGCGTCGATCTGCGCAAGCTGCCGTTGGTCACCATCGACGGTGAAGACGCACGCGACTTCGATGACGCCGTGTACTGCGAGAAAAAACGCGGCGGCGGCTGGCGCCTGTGGGTCGCGATCGCCGACGTCAGTTACTATGTGCGCCCGCGCACCGCGCTGGACGATGAAGCGCGCAGCCGCGGCAACTCGGTGTACTTCCCGTCGCAGGTGATCCCGATGCTGCCGGAAGTGCTGTCCAACGGGCTGTGCTCCCTGAACCCACAGGTCGATCGCCTGTGCATGGTGTGCGAGATGACCATCTCCGCCCAGGGGCGCCTGTCCACGGCCAAGTTCTACGAAGCAGTGATGAGCTCGCACGCTCGCCTGACCTATAACAAGGTGTGGCACATTCTGCAGGGCGATCAGGAGCTGCGCGAGCACTACCATCCGCTGGTCAAGCACCTGGAAGAGCTGCACGCGATGTATAAGGTGCTGGATAAGGCGCGCGCCGAGCGCGGCGGCATCGCGTTTGAAACCGAAGAAGCCAAGTTCATCTTTAACGCCGAACGCCGCATCGAGCGCGTGGAGCCGACGGTGCGCAACGACGCCCACAAGCTGATCGAAGAGTGCATGATCATGGCCAACGTGGCGGCCGCGCGCTTCGTTGAGAAACGCAACGAGCCGGCGCTGTATCGCGTGCACGATCGTCCGAGCGACGACCACATCTCCGCGCTGCGCAGCGTGCTGAGCGAGCTGGGGCTGACGCTGGGCGGCGGCAACAAGCCGCAGCCGAAGGACTATGCGGTGCTGATGGATGAAGTGTCCGAGCGCCCTGACCACGAAATGCTGCAAACCATGTTGCTGCGTTCGATGAAGCAGGCGATTTACGATCCGGAAAACCGCGGCCACTTCGGCCTGGCGCTGGCGTCTTACGGCCACTTCACCTCGCCGATCCGCCGTTATCCGGATCTGGCGCTGCACCGCGCGATCAAATATCAGCTGGCCAAAGAACACGGCGAGCCGAAAGAGCGCTGGACGCCGACCGGCGGCTGGCACAGCGAATTCGAAGAGATGCTGCAGCTGGGCGAACACTGCTCGATGACCGAGCGCCGCGCGGACGAAGCGACGCGCAACGTTGCCGACTGGCTGAAGTGCGACTTCATGCAGGATCACGTCGGTGAAGTGTTCAGCGGCATCATCTCCAGCGTGACCGGCTTCGGCTTCTTTGTGCGCCTGAACGATCTGTTCATCGACGGGCTGGTGCACGTATCAACGCTGGATAATGATTACTATCGCTACGATAATATCGGTCAGCGCCTGATCGGCGAGTCTTCCGGCACGGTCTATCGCCTGGGGGATACGGTGGAGATCCGCGTGGACGCGGTGCATATGGACGAGCGCAAGATCGACTTCGCGCTGGTGTCCAGCACCCGCAAAGCGCGCGGTGAAGGCAAAACCGAGCGCGATCGCGCCAAGAAGGGTGGCCAGCGCACGCTGCGCGACAGCGGTAGCGCGGGGCGCGGCAAGCGCCGCGGCGGCAAACCGCCGGCCAACTTCGAGCCGGACAGCGCCTTCCGCAAGCAGGATGACGCCAAGCCCGCGGACAACGTGAAGAAGGCGAAGAAGAAAGCCAAGAAAGCGTCCGACAAAACGCGGAAAATCGCGGCGGCGACCAAAGCCAAACGCGCAGCCAAGAAGAAAGGTGCCGAGCAGGCTTAACCTGCCGCACATCGTTACCATCGGCCGGTTATCGCCGGCCGCACGAATTTAAAAGAGCATCATGAGCGAAATTATTTACGGCATTCACGCCGTCAAAGCCCTGTTAGAGCGCGATCCGCAACGCTTCCTGGAAGTGTTTATCCTGAAAGGCCGCGAAGATCGCCGCCTGCAACCGCTGATCGCCGAGCTGGAAGCGACCGGCATCGTGATCCAGGTGGCGAGCCGCCAGTGGCTGGATGACAAGGTTGAAGGCGCGGTGCACCAAGGGATCATCGCCCGGGTGCGCGAAGGGCGTCAGTATCAGGAGAACGATCTGCCGGGCCTGTTGGAGAGCGTGGAAACGCCATTCCTGCTGGTGCTGGACGGCGTGACCGACCCGCATAACCTCGGCGCCTGCCTGCGCAGCGCCGACGCTGCCGGCGTGCACGCGGTGATCGTGCCGCGCGACCGTTCTGCCCAGCTGAACGCCACCGCCAAGAAAGTGGCCTGCGGCGCCGCCGAGAGCGTACCGCTGATCCGCGTGACCAACCTGGCGCGCACGCTGCGCCTGCTGCAGGAAATGAACGTCTGGGTGGTGGGTACCGCCGGCGAAGCCGACCATACGCTGTATCAGAGCAAAATGACCGGCCCGATGGCGCTGGTGATGGGCGCGGAAGGCGAAGGCATGCGTCGTCTGACCCGCGAACACTGCGACGAGCTGATCAGCATCCCGATGGCCGGTACCGTCTCTTCGCTGAACGTGTCGGTCGCCACCGGCATTTGCCTGTTCGAAGCGGTGCGTCAGCGCGGCTGATCCTCCTGACGGGGGCCCTGAGCCCCCGTTAATTCCCCCTCTTGTGATCCCGCCTTCGGCAGAAATCTCTGCGCCGACCATACTTACTCCTGACGCTTTTCTCAGGGAGCACTCTCATGGTCTGGACTACGCACACCGTTTTTAACCAACCCAAGCCGCTGGGCAACAGCAACCTGTTTCTCTCCGATACGCCGCTGCGCGAAGCGTTGCAGCGCGAGCAGGGCGGCTGGGACGCCGAGGTATTGGCTTCGCTGGGCCAGCAGCTTGGCACCCAGGAGTCGCTGGAGCTGGGCCGCCTGGCCAACGCCAACCCGCCGGAGCTGCTGCGCTACGACGCCACCGGCCAGCGGCTGGACGACGTTCGCTTTCACCCCGCCTGGCATATCCTGATGCAGGGGCTGATCGCCAACCGGGTGCACAACCTGCCCTGGCAGGAGGATGCGCGCATCGGTTCCTTCGTGGCGCGCGCCGCGCGCTTTATGCTGCATGCGCAGGTTGAGGCCGGTACGCTGTGCCCGGTGACCATGACCTTCGGCGCCACGCCGCTGTTGCTGCAGGCGTTGCCGGCCGAGTTTCGCTCCTGGCTGACGCCGCTGCTGTCGGATCGTTATGACGCTCACCTGCTGCCGGGCGGGCAAAAGCGCGGCCTGCTGATCGGCATGGGCATGACGGAGAAGCAGGGTGGTTCCGACGTTTTGAGCAATACCACTACCGCCGCGCCGCTCGGCGCGCGCGGGCCGGGTGAAGCCTACCGGCTGGTGGGGCACAAGTGGTTCTTCTCGGTACCGCAGAGCGATGCGCACCTGGTGCTGGCGCAGGCCGAAGGCGGGTTGTCCTGTTTCTTCCTGCCGCGCATTTTGCCGGACGGCAGCCGCAACGCCATTCGCCTGGAGCGGTTGAAAGACAAACTGGGCAACCGCTCCAACGCCAGCAGCGAAGTGGAGTTTCAGGACGCCACCGCCTGGCTGTTGGGGGATGAGGGTGACGGCGTGCGGCATATCCTGAAGATGGGCGGCCTGACCCGTTTCGACTGCTCGCTCGGCAGCCACGGCCTGATGCGCCGCGGGCTGTCGGTGGCGCTGTATCATGCGCTGCAACGGCAGGCGTTCGGCAAGCTCCTGATCGAACAACCGCTGATGCGCCAGGTTCTGGCGCGCATGGCGCTGCGGCTGGAAGGGCATACCGCGTTGCTGTTCCGGCTGGCCCGCGCCTGGGAAAGCCGCAGCAATGAGGGCGAACTGATCTACAGCCGCCTGCTGACCCCGGCGGCCAAATACAGCATCTGTCGCCAGGGCATGCCGTTCATCGCCGAGGCGATGGAGGTGCTGGGCGGTATCGGCTACTGCGAAGAGAGCGAGCTGCCACGCTTGTATCGCGAGATGCCGGTCAACAGCATCTGGGAAGGTTCCGGCAACATCATGTGTCTGGACGTGTTGCGCAGCCTGCACAAGCTGCCGGGCGCGCTCGAAATGCTGCAGTTCGAGCTGCAGCCGGTGCGCGGCCAGAATCGCTTGTTCGATCACGCCTGGCGGCAGTGGCAGCAGCGTGCCCGGCAACCGCGTGAAGAGATGGGGCGGCTGCTGACCCAGCAGCTGTTCGACCTGTGCTGTGCCGCGCAGCTGCTGCAGCATGCCAGCCCGCAGATAGCCGACGCCTGGTGCCACCTGACGCTGGATCACCGCGGCGAGAGCCTGCTGTCGGCTGAGGTGTGCGAACTGCTGCTCAACCGCGCTATCGGCGGTTAGGGAAAAGGGTGGCGCGCGGCGGCGAAAACCTTTTTAATTCAGCCTCACTCTGACAGGAAAATGCACATGGATATTCTCAGCGCGTTGGCGGCGTTCGCCTCTTATTTCTTCAGCGGTTTCGCCATGATTTTGGTGTTTCTGTTCGTCTATACCCGCATCACTCCGCACGACGAATGGGCGCTGATCAAGGCCGATAATCAATCCGCCGCCTTTGCTTTCATCGGCGCTTGCCTGGGGTATGTGATCCCGTTGGCCAGCGCGGCGATCAACTCGATCAGCCTGCTGGATTACCTGCTGTGGGGCGTAGTGGCGCTGGTGGTGCAACTGCTGCTGTTCGCGGCCGTGAAGATCTACATGCCACGCATCAGCGACAAGATCGAAGCGAACCACCTGGCCGCCGGGATTTTCCTGGGGGGCGTCTCCGTGAGCGGCGGCGTGTTGAATGCGGCTTGCATGAGCTACTAAAGGTATAAGATGGCCGAGGCGCGCCAGCCAAGCGGGTGCGCCTGTTCTTCCATCCGCAGGATGCGGTAATAGCTGGCGCCGTGTTGGCCGGCGGTGCGAGCGATGGCCTGCTCCGCCTCCTGCGGTGAACCGGGCAGATCGTTAAAGGTGATCTCGGCGATTTCACTGAGCGGCGTCACGCGATCGGCGGGCGCCAGCTCGGCGGACTGTGCGCCGGTGCTGAGCAGCCCTACTGAAAGCAGGAGGGAGGTGAGTGCGGTGGAGCGTTTCATGGCGTTCCCCTTCGTCAGATCCTGAATCGCACCCGCAACATGCGGCATGCTGTCCGACAGTGTGCAATACCCTACTTCAGCCTGTGCAAAGCCAGTGTAAATCTGCTTAAAAAATCCCCGCCTTACCGATACAGGATCGCCTGGGAATACCATTGGCCCGGCACGATGGTTTCGCTGTTCATGATGATCACGTAATACCGGGCGCCGGCGGCGGTGGCCTTGCGCTGGATCTCCGCTTCCACGTCCATCGGGCTGCCGCGCACCACGGCGGTGACGGTACCTATCTTCACCAGCTCGGCGGTCTGTGCGCGGACGATCTCCTGCGCCTGTGCGGTGGGCGGTGGCGGCGGTTTCGGCGTGGTGGTCATGATGCCGCAGGCGGAAAGCTGTGCGGCCAGCGTCAGGGCGATGAGTGTGCGGGCAAGCGTCATGGTGACCTCGAAAGAGCCGGTACGATGGCTTCAGTGTAACGCAATATAAGCTGGAACAGATTGAGCTAACGCTGGCTGGCGCAAGTTTGTCATGATGAATGCCAACAGGTGAGTTGAGGATGAACGGATGATCGAAATTCATGACGAGCGGGCGGGCGATATTGCGGTGATCCATGCCGTCCCCGCAGGGCACTATCAGCGGCCCTTGCCGACGGTGTTCTTCTGTCATGGCTATACCTCGTCGAAAGAGGTGTACGCCTACTTCGCCTATGCGCTGGCGCGCGCCGGTTTTCGGGTGATATTGCCGGATGCCGATCGGCACGGCGAGCGGTTCGACGGCGATGAGGCGCGGCGTCTGGCCACGTTTTGGGAGATCCTGCGCAGCAATATCGACGAGCTGCCGCAGATCAAGGCGCATTTCGAGCGGCTCGGCCTGATTGCCGACGGGCGTATCGGCGTCGCCGGTGCCTCTATGGGGGGCATGACCGCGCTTGGCGCCTTCGCGCGCTTCCCGTGGATCCGGGCGGCCGCCAGCCTGATGGGTTCCGGCTATTACCGTGCGCTGGCGCAAACGCTGTATCCGCCGTTGGGCGAAGAGGGCGAGGCGCTCTCGCCGCCAGCGTTTGCGGCGCGCACCGCCGTGTTGGCGGAGTATGAGCTGGAAGGGCGTTTGGCGGCGATCGCCGGGCGGCCGCTGCTGCTGTGGCACGGCGAGACGGACGACGTGGTGCCGGCGGCGGACAGCCTGCGTTTGGCGGCTGAACTGCGGCAGCAAGGCGCGGACGGCCGTTTGACGTCGCTCATCGAACCGGGGGTGAAGCACCGCATCACGCCGCTGGCGCTGTCCGCCACGGCCGACTTTTTCCGCCGCGAACTGTGATGCTCCGCCGGGCGCGATGCCTGGAATTGCACCGCTCTGTGCCTGCTGTTTCGGCCATCGTTTGGCCGAATGAAGGGGAAAATGTCTGCGTGAATTCTTTCAGGGCAGCAAGGAGCAGAGGGCATGATAAAAAGCATCGGCAGTACGGCCGGTTTAATGGGGACGATGAAAGCGCGCGCCGAGCTTAACTCTGCGGCATTCAGCGAGATGTTGGGGGCCGCCGACGGCAAGGCGCGGCAAAACCAGGCGAATCCGCTGTCGCGCATCACGGCGCAGACGGTGCAAAACATGACGGCGCTGTTCGCCTCCGCGCCGAAAGCGGCAGCCACTCACACCGCAGCGGCCGATACGCTCTCGTTCGAACAGCGGGCGACCCTGACGGGTAGCGCCGAGCTGTTGCAAACGCGGACAAATTATCTGCAGATGGCGCTGCAATTGCATAATCCGGGCAAGGCGTTCAGCATGCCGGCGCTGCTCAAGCTGTGATGAGGGAAGCGGAGCGCCCAATGGGCGGCGCTCCGGTGCGGACTGAACGGGCTTTCTGATGAAGCCCTGGGGATTTCCCTGGCGTGCGTTTTTAGCGGTACAGCTCGGCGCTGACGTGCATCGTGCTGTTGTCGCCCGGTTCGTGCAGGGCGATGATGCGATAAGAGCTTGCGCCGCGTTGATCGGCGATTTTGCTGACCTGGCTGCTGGCGTCATCCGGCGAAACCACGTTCTGGTTCAGGGTGACGAAGCCGACGCTCTGGCGTTGATCGGCCTGGTGCGAGGTGATCTCCGTTGCGGCCATTAGGTTGGCGGAAAACAGGGCGGCCAGCGCCGTTGCGAGCATGATGCGTTTCATAGTGCCTCTCTTAACCCTTTGCCGTTACGGCCTGACAGCGAATGTCGCTGCGGCAAAAAGTCATTTATCTGCATTGAATAACCTGAAATCTTTTTCGTCGCGCTGTCTGCGGCGGATATGGTTAATTTTAGTCCGTTGCGGCGGATTAAAAAGCGGGGGCTTTTGATGACCTCTTTCAAAAAAAGTGAAATAGATTTGTGACTCAGCGCTGATTTCATTGAAAGATTTTTGAAACCGATGGATCGGCGTACATAGGTTCTCCCACGAGCAAATTGTGCTATTTCCCATAGCGCCTCGCATTAACGCGAATAAAACCCACGCAGTCCTTGAGTTTCCCGCCCTGCGTCAGTATGATTACGCGTCATTTTTCAGCCGCACACTAAACACGTTCCTTGCTTCCATGGGCCGCGGTTGACCCTGACAGGAGGCTGAATAATCCGTAAGGAGCAATTCGATGCGTCATTACGAAATCGTTTTTATGGTCCATCCTGACCAAAGCGAACAGGTTCCGGGCATGATCGAGCGTTACAGTGCTACCATCACTAACGCGCAAGGTCAGATTCACCGTCTGGAAGACTGGGGCCGCCGTCAGCTGGCTTATCCGATCAACAAACTGCACAAAGCTCACTACGTTCTGCTGAACGTTGAAGCGCCGCAGGAAGCGATCGATGAGCTGGAAACTAACTTCCGCTTCAACGACGCCGTTATCCGCAGCATGGTTATGCGCGTTAAGCACGCGGTAACTGAAGCATCTCCGATGGTTAAAGCGAAAGACGAACGTCGTGGCGATCGCCGCGAAGACTTCGCTAACGAAACCGCAGATGATGCAGATGCTGGGGATTCTGAAGAGTAATTGCCGCCGTGACGGCTAATCGTCTGGTTTTGTCGGGCACTGTGTGCAAGGCGCCGGTTCGAAAAGTGAGTCCTTCCGGGATACCGCACTGCCAATTTGTGCTAGAGCACCGTTCGCAGCAGATGGAAGCCGGATTCAGCAGACAAGCATGGTGCCGAATGCCCGTGGTTGTCAGCGGACAACAGTCACAAGCACTAACTCAAAGATTAACGGTCGGCAGTCAGATTACCGTGCAAGGCTTTGTAAGCTGCCATCAAGGGCGCAACGGGCTGAGCAAATTGGTTCTGCATGCCGAGCAGATTGAATTGATAGATTCTGGAGACTAGCCAAATGGCACGTTATTTCCGTCGTCGCAAGTTCTGCCGTTTCACCGCGGAAGGCGTTCAAGAGATTGACTATAAAGACATCGCTACGCTGAAAAACTACATCACCGAAAGTGGTAAAATTGTACCGAGCCGTATCACCGGTACTCGTGCAAAATATCAGCGCCAGCTGGCCCGTGCTATCAAGCGCGCGCGCTACCTGTCTTTGTTGCCGTACACTGATCGTCATCAGTAATCGGCCACTGTCCATTAACGACTTTGAGAGGATAAGGTAATGCAAGTTATTCTGCTTGATAAAGTAGCAAACCTGGGCAGCCTGGGTGATCAAGTTAACGTTAAAGCGGGCTACGCTCGTAACTTCCTGGTACCACAGGGCAAAGCTGTTCCTGCTACCAAGAAAAACGTTGAGTTCTTCGAAGCACGCCGTGCTGAACTGGAAGCCAAACTGGCTGACGTTCTGGCTGCTGCTGAAGCTCGCGCAACCAAGATCAACGAACTGGGTTCAGTCACCATCGCTTCCAAATCTGGCGACGAAGGTAAACTGTTCGGCTCTATCGGCACCCGCGACATCGCTGACGCAGTGACTGCGGCAGGCGTTGAAGTTGCCAAGAGCGAAGTTCGTCTGCCGAACGGCGTTCTGCGTACCACTGGTGAGCACGAAGTGCACTTCCAGGTACACAGCGACGTGTTCGCACAGCTGAATGTAGTTGTGGTTGCAGAAGCGTAATTTACGCTGCTGTTAACCCGGTTAAAACGCCAGCCTCGCGCTGGCGTTTTGCTTTTCTGCGCCCGGCAAAACGCGCTACGCTTGAAGACGGGATGAAAAGGAAAGCGTGCGATGGCAAAGATTACGCTACAGCGGGTTTATGATTTCAGCGCGCCGGCGCCGGAACACTGTTATCTGATAGACAGGCTATGGCCGCGCGGCATCAGCAAGGCGCGGCTGACGGGCGTGCAGTGGCTGAAACAGGTGGCGCCGGATGACGAACTGCGCAAGTGGTTCCATCAGCATACCGACCAGTGGGCGGTCTTCGAGGCGCGTTACCGCCAACAGCTAGCGGCCAACGACGCCTGGCAGCCGCTGGTGGCGCTGTTACGGCAGGGGCAAACGCTGACGCTGCTGTATGGCAGCAAAGATACCGAGCACAACCAGGGCGTGGTGCTGCGCGAGTTTTTGCTGGCGCAGCTGTAGGGATTAGCGTTCCCGGCGGTAGCTGCCGTCGGCCTGGCGGCGGAACAGCGCCTGGCTGTTGTCCACCGTGGTGACCGACAGCGCGTTAATCACGCCGTTGGCGTCGCGTTCGATGCGCACTTCCTGGCCGGCTTTCATGTTGCTCAGCGGCTTGTCGCCGCCTTCCACCTGCGCCATGGCGAACACGTCATTCACCGGCAGATTGTTGTCGCGAAACAGCTGGGCCAGGGTCTGGCCGGGCTGGATCTGATAACGCTGCCAGTTGCCCGCCGGCGTTGGTTCGTTGGCAGACGTGGTGCCGCCGTTTTGCAGATCGGCCTGCAGCGGCACGCTGGTTTCCTGCTGGGAAACCGGGAACGGCTGTCTTTCGGGCGAGTACGGCCACAGCAGGGCCAGCAGCAGGATGATGCCGAAGATCAGCACCCAGCGGCGGTGGAAGTAGGGCAGCGGCTCCATCCAATGGAAACCGTCCGGCAGATGCCAGACTTTGGCCAGCAGCGCTTTGACCTGCTGCATTTTGTCGTTGGCCGGCGGTGGCTCCGATGGCGGTTCCGCGCCTTCAGACGTGGGTGCGGCGCCCGGTTTCAGGCGCTGGCTGACATTCAGCCAGGTGCGCAGCAGCGGCTGGTAGATGCGGGTGGTTTTCCTTCTCCTGGGCGCGATTCTGCCCATGGTGACCTCTCTTCGACGGCGTAGTAATTAGCGCGGCGCGGCAAGCGCCTCGCCTGCCCGATATCCTGCTTTCAGTATAGTCCGCTAACTGATTGAAGCGAAAGGCAGCTGAGCGGCAGAGCCGCGGTTTACGGCTGCGGGCGTTAACAGAAGGTTATTGTTTCTTTTTCTACGACAAAAGTCATCCATTCTCCACACAAGATTTTACCCGGCATTGACGCGCTGTTATGCTGCGCTTTCGACTTTTTACAGACTTAAGGAAAACCCCATGACAACCCCTTCTTTTGACAGCGTTGAAGCGCAAGCAAGTTACGGGATTGGTTTACAGGTCGGCCAGCAGCTGCAAGAGTCCGGGCTGGAAGGTTTGCAACCGGAAGCTTTGCTGGCGGGTCTGCGTGACGCGCTGGAAGGGAATGCCCCGGCGGTTCCGGTAGACGTGGTGCACCGTGCGCTGCGTGAAATCCACGAGCGTGCGGACGCGGTGCGCCGCGAGCGCCAGCAGGCGATGGCCGTTGAAGGCCAGAAATTCCTGGACGACAACGCCAAGCGCGACGACGTGACGCTGACCGAGTCCGGCCTGCAGTTCTCCGTGCTGGAGCAGGGCAACGGCCCGATCCCGTCCCGCCAGGACCGCGTGCGTGTGCACTACACCGGTCGTCTGATCAACGGCGACGTGTTCGACAGCTCGGTCGAGCGCGGCCAGCCGGCAGAATTCCCGGTCAGCGGTGTGATCCCAGGCTGGATCGAAGCGCTGACCCTGATGCCGGTCGGCTCCAAATGGCAGCTGTATATCCCGCACAACTTGGCCTATGGCGAGCGTGGCGCTGGCGCGTCCATCCCGCCGTTCAGCGCGCTGGTGTTCGACGTCGAGCTGCTGGAAATCCTGTAATCCCACCGAGGATTGCTCTGGGCGCCTTCGTGGCGCCCTTATTTTATGCGCCGCGCAGCGCGCGCGGGAACAGCAGATTGTTTTCCAGGCTGATGTGCTCCATCAGATCGCCGATGAACTCGTCGATGCCGGTGTACAGCGCTCGCCAGGTGGTGCAGGCGCCCTCCGGCGGCGTGACGTTATCGGTGAGGAACTTCACCACTTCCAGCTGCTCACCCGCCTCGTCATGTTCATGCTCCATCACCGAGATCGGTCCGGCGGCCTGCGGCCCCATGCCCTGTTTGATCAGCGGGAACAGGATCTGCTCCTCTTTCATCATGTGATTCTCCAGATCCAGGCGGATCAGGTTCAGCTGCTTCGCCAACCCGCGCGGGCAGCTGGGCTTGTCGCCGTGCACGCGTTCGACCTTTTCCGCCATCAGCACCAGTTCTGCCAGCTGCTCGCGGTGTCGCTGATGAAAGCGCGGCAGAATGTAATCGATCACCTCACCGAGCGGCGCCGTGCGCCAGTCCCGGCTTGGCTCCGGCGTGGCGGCCAGGGCGGCCAGTTCGTTTTCCAGCCTGTCGATATCTAACCCTTTGCGCTCGGCGGCGCGTGCCAGCGATTGCCGGCCGCCGCAGCAGAAATCCAGCTGATGCTGGCGAAACAGACGGGATGCACGGGGAATGGCGATAGCGAGCGCGCCAAGGGATTGATTGCGGTAATCCATGGTAGTGCCTCTTTAAACGAAGGAATCCTATAACATGCATTTTAAATGCAATTTAAAGGGCGCGCCAGCGGGAAAATCGAAGAGAAGGTGGCCGGGGCTGGGGACCCCGGCCGGGTGATTATTTCGCGCTAAGATCGATGCGATACACCGCGAAACCGATGCGGTCATTGCCTTCGGCGGTCATCGGATATTGAGCGTGCTCCTTGATAAACGCCGTCGCTTTGTCCGACGGCGAGGTCTCGAAGCGGATATCCAGCGGTTGCTGGCTGCTGAAGGTCGCCAAACGCCAGTTGTTGTCCGCCTGCGGATGCACCGCACCGTGTTGCTGGGTTTCGGCGCTGATGTAGGCCGCCAGCACTGAACGGTTTTCATCCGGCGAAGCGAAGGCGATGTGTTTGTCGCCGGTGCCGGCAAATTTGCCGCCGTAGGCGCGGTAGTTGTTGGTGGCGACCAGGAAGGTGGCGTTCGGATCGATCGGCTTGCCGTTGAAGGTCAACTGCTTGATGCGCTCCGCCTTATCGTTGATCAGCTGGCATTCACCGTCGTAGCGCGCCGGCTGGCTGACGTCGATCTGGTAATTGACGCCGTCGATCACGTCGAAGTTATAGGTGCGGAAGCCGTCCCAGTTGATCAAGCCCTGCGGCTTGGCGCTGTTGACGTCGATCTGGTTGAACTGGCCGGCGGAGCACTCCAGCCACTCTTTCACCTCTTTGCCGCTGGCCTTCACCACCACCAGGGTATTGGGGTAGAGATAGAGATCGGCGGCGTTGCGGAAGGTGAGTTGGCCCTTTTCCACTTCGACGAAGCTGGCCGGATCGTTCTTGCGGCCGCCGACCTTGAACGGCGCCGCCGCCGACAGCACCGGCAGATCGGCCAGATCCGGATCGCCCTGAATGTAATGTTCAACGTAGGCCTTCTGCGCATTGTTGACGATCTGCACCGTCGGATCGTCCTGCACCAGCGCCAGGTAGCTGTACATGTTGCCGTCGGATTTGCCGATCGGCTGGCTGACGAACTCGCGCGTGCCCTTGTGATCGTCCGCCAACACTTTCACCAGCGCGGCGTCTTCCGCCGCCAGCGATTTCTTGTTCTCTTTGTCGTAGATCGGCCGTGCTTCCGCTTTGGCGGCGGTCACTTTCCAGCTACCGCTATCGTTGTTGAGCTGCAGGTCGACCACGCCGAGATGATCGCCCCATTGGCCCGGCATCACCGCCGGTACGCCGTTCAGCAGGCCCTTATCGATATCCGCGCCTTTGATATTGGCGAAGTCCTTGCTCGGGAACACCGCATGGGCGTGGCCGAACATGATGGCGTCGATGCCCGGTACCTGGCTGAGGTAGTAGACCGAGTTTTCCGCCATTGCCTTGTAAGGCTCGCTGGACAGCCCGGAATGCGGGATCGCCACCACCAGATCGGCGCCCTGTTTACGCATTTCCGGCACGTAGCGTTTGGCGGTGGCGGTGATGTCGTCCACCGTCACCTTGCCCTGCAGGTTAGCCTTGTCCCACACCAGGATCTGCGGCGGCACGAAGCCGATGTAGCCGATGCGCAGCGTATGCGCCTTGCTGTCGCGGTCTTTCACCGGCGTATCGACGATGATGTACGGCGTGAACAGCGGTTTTTGCGTTTTGGCGTCGATGACGTTGGCGTTGATATACGGGAACTTGGCGCCGGCGATGGCGTTTTTCAGGTAGTCCAGCCCGTAGTTGAATTCATGGTTGCCGATGTTGCCGACCACATAGTTCAGCGTATTCATCGCCTTATAGACCGGATGCACGTCGCCCGGTTTCAGCCCCTTGGCCGCCATGTAGTCGCCGAGCGGGCTGCCCTGAATGATGTCGCCGTTGTCCACCAACACCGCGTTGGTAGCCTGCTGGCGCGCCTGCTGGATCAGGCTGGCGGTGCGCACCAGGCCGAATTTATCGGTCGGCGTGTCCTTGTAGTAATCGAAGTCCATCATGTTGCTGTGCAGGTCGGTGGTTTCCAGCACGCGCAGGTCGACGGTGGCCGCCTGCGCCGAGGCGCACACCAGCAGCGCAAGCGCGGACAGCGTCAGGGGATGCTTCATCATTTTGGGCTCTCTCCATTCCATTATTCGAGTGTTATCGCAGAGGGAAATGTAATTAACATTGCTTGCCACAGCAAACTGTGAAGTGTGGCAGAAAACGGCGGCAGGTAACGCGGGGAAGTTCACAGTTGTGCCCAACAAGATCTGAGGAATTCCCGGGGGTTAGCCGGTTGAGATGGATATTCAGCGTAAAAAAAACTAGTCTGCTAGCAGAGACAGGGGGAAATTTCCCACGGAGATGCAGAGTTGAGGTGCATGATGTTAGAGCGAATTTGCCAACTGTCCCGCGAGGCGGGGGCGGCGATCATGGCGGTGTACGACGGTGAACAACCGCTTGATGTCGCACAGAAAAAAGATGATTCACCGGTGACGGCGGCCGATCTGGCGGCGCATCACATCATCAAGCGTGGCCTGGCGGCGCTGACGCCCGAGGTGCCGCTGCTGTCGGAAGAAGATCCGCCGGCGTGGGAAGAACGCCGCAACTGGACGCGCTACTGGCTGGTCGATCCGTTGGACGGCACCAAAGAGTTCTTGCACCGCAACGGTGAGTTCACGGTCAATATCGCCCTGATTGAAGACGGGCAGGCGGTGATGGGGGTGGTGTACGCCCCGGCGATCGACGTGCTGTATCTGGCGGAGCGCGGCAAGGCCTGGAAAGAAGAGAAGGGCGTGCGGCAGGCGATCGGTGTTAGCAACGCGCATCCGCCGCTGGTGGTGGTGAGCCGCTCGCATATCGACGACGAACTGAAAGACTATTTGCAGCAGCTGGGTGAGCACCAGACCGTGTCCGTCGGCTCCTCGCTGAAGTTCTGCCTGGTGGCGGAAGGCAAGGCGCAGCTCTATCCGCGCTTCGGGCCGACCAACATTTGGGATACCGCCGCAGGACATGCGGTGGCGGTGGCCGCCGGGGCGCAAATTCACGATTGGCAGGGCAAGCCGTTGCTCTATACCCCGCGTGAATCTTTCCTCAACCCCGGCTTCCGGGTGTCGCTGTTCTGAGTTAGTTCGCCAACAGCTGGTGCAGCTTGGACATCACCTGCTGCACCTCTTCCGGCGTCAGCGCGCCGTCTTTGGCGAACTGAATGCGCCCTTGCTTATCCAGCACCACAATAGCTGAGCCTTTCGGCTGCAGATCCCAGGCTTTGCGCACGTTGCCGTCGCTGTCGACGATAAACTGCGACCACGGGAACTCCTTCTTGCTGTCCTCAATGCTGCTGCGCACGAACATCGCGGTGCCCATCAGGGCATCGTCGGTGTTGACGATTGTCGTCGTTTGGTAACGATCGTGTGGTAGCTTCGCCTTCTTGATCGCTTCAATCAGTGGGTCGTTCATGTCTTTGGCGGAGCTGCGGCCGGCAATATGTTGTATCACTCGCACTTTTCCACTGAGCTGCGCGCTGTTCCAGTTCTGGTAGCTAAAATTACCGTCAGCGTAATTGAGCTCTCCTTTGTCGCTGACGCCGACCGGCGCTACGCGCTGCTGGAGCTGGAAGTTGTGCGCGGAAGCGAAAAGCGGGGCGAGCAGCAGGGATACCATCAGCATGCGACTTGTTTTCATGCTTTCTCCTTGTAATGAGTGGAATTTGTGCGACAGCACTTCGACAGCCTAAAGCATAGGATGTGATAAGAGGTCTGTCCTGTTAACCGGATCGCAGATTTTCCCTTGGTTCGCTAATCATCAGATTTTGAAGGGATATACTGAAAACGTTATAAATTATCATATACAATTCTGTCAAAAAGTGTAAATCCAGCGTAGATCACCGGGCAGAAGTGAACGTTCTGGTCTTTACTGGGTCTACTACATGCAATCAAGTTGCGTTCTGAATTTCGAGGCTGCCACCTTTGGCGGCTCGCTGAGCGCATGGATCAACGGGAGGAGCGTAAAAGAATGAGAATCTTCCAGCGTTATAACCCTTTGAAAGTGGCAAAGTACGTTAAGACCCTGTTTCGCGGAAGGCTGTATATCAAGGACGTGGGCGCATTTGAATTCGACGAGGGGAAAATCCTGCCGCCGAAGATTCGTGACAAGCGCCATTTCAGCGTGATGTCTGAAGTAAACCGCCAGGTGCTGCTGTTGCAGGCCGAGTTTGGCTGAACACTGCGCTGACAGCGGTAAAAAAAATGCGGCCCCGATGGGGCCGCTGATGTTTTTGCCGGCTGGCGTCAAGCCGCCGGGGTGTCTTCCGGGGCTTTCGGCAGTACCGCCGCCGGTTTGTCGCTCAGCCGGGTGACCAGCAGCTGGTCTATCTTGTAGCTGTCGATATCCACCACTTCGAATTTGTAGCCGGCGTATTTGACGAAGTCGGTGCGTTTCGGGATCTTGCGCAGCATATACATCATAAAGCCGCCGATGGTCTCGTAGTTGCCCGCCTGCGGGAACTCGTCGATGTCCAGCACGCGCATCACGTCGTCGATCGGCGTGCCGCCTTCAATCAGCCATGAGCTTTCGTCGCGCGCCACGATCTGCTCTTCCTGGCCTTGGCCTACCAGATCGCCCATCAGCGTGGTCATCACGTCGTTAAGGGTGATGATGCCCACCACCAACGCATATTCATTGAGGATCACCGCGAAGTCTTCGCCGGCGGTCTTGAAGCTTTCCAGCGCTTCGGACAGCGTCAGCGTATCCGGCACGATCAGCGCCGAGCGGATCTGCACGCCGCTGCTCAGCACCAGGCTCTGGTTGCCCAGCACGCGGTTCAGCAGGTCTTTGGAATCGACGTAGCCGACCACCTGATCGATATGGCCGTCGCACACCAGGAACTTGGAGTGCGGATGGGTCGAGACCTTCTCCTTGATGCTCTCTTCGCTTTCGCGCAGGTCGAAGTACACCACGCTTTCACGCGAGGTCATCGAAGACGGCACGGTGCGCGATTCCAGTTCGAACACGTTTTCAATCAGCTCGTGTTCCTGCTTGCGCAGCACGCCCGCCAGGGCGCCGGCTTCCACCACCGCGTAGATGTCGTCGGAGGTGATGTCGTCCTTACGCACCATCGGCAGCTTGAACATGCGGAAGATCAGGTTGGCCATGCCGTTGAAGAACCACACCAGCGGGCGGAAGATCATGATGGAGAAACGCATCGGGTTGATGATCCGGACGGCGACCGTCTCTGGTGCAATCATACCGATGCGCTTCGGGGTCAAATCGGCGAACAGGATAAACAGGCTGGTCACCAGCACGAAGGAGCAGATAAAGCTGACCTGTTCCGCCAGTTCGGGCGACAGGAAGCGATCGAACAACACCTTGAAGGTGGGGGAGAAAGCCGCGTCGCCGACGATACCGCCGAGGATGGCCACGGCGTTCAGGCCGATCTGTACTACGGTGAAGAAGATGCCTGGGGTTTCTTGCAGTTTAAGCACTCTGGCGGCGTTGATGTTGCCTTCGTCCGCCATCAGCTTCAGTTTGATCTTGCGCGAGGCGGCCAGAGAGATTTCCGACAGTGAGAAAAACGCACTCACCGCGATCAGAAAAAGAATCAGTAAAATACTGTTTAACATAATCTATCCATACGTGCCGACGGGATGCCGGCGCTCTTGAGGAAGGGTAGTACATAGTAAAAAAAGCAGCGATAACAACCAGAAGGGAAGCTATCGGGCCGCAGAAGCGGCCCGCATAGTATAGCAGTTGCCCCACAGGGGCCGCCAGCGGTTAAAAAAGTGCCGCCGGCCGGCATCGGATTAGCCCTGCGGCGGCAGGCAAACGCCGATGCCACCCAGCCCGCAGTAGCCTTCCGGATTCTTGAACAGGTACTGCTGATGATCGTCCTCCGCGTAATAGAACGGCAGCGCCGGCGCGATCTCGGTAGTGATGGCGCGCTTGTCGCCCGCCGCGTCCATCGCCTGCTGGAAACGCTGCAGGCTGCTTTCCGCCTCTGCCTGCTGCTCCGGGCTCAGCGTGTAAATCGCCGAGCGGTACTGCGTGCCGACGTCGCCGCCCTGGCGCATGCCCTGCGCCGGATCGTGATTTTCCCAGAATACCTGCAGCAGCTGTTTGTAGCTGACGACCTGCGGATCGAACACCACGCGTACCACTTCGGCGTGGCCGGTCTGGCCGCTGCACACTTCGCGGTAGGTCGGGTTCGGCGTGTAGCCGCCGCTGTAGCCGGCGGCGGTGCTGTAGACGCCCGGCTGCTGCCAGAACAGGCGCTCAACGCCCCAGAAACAGCCCATGGCGAAGATCGCCACTTCCATGCCTGCCGGCACCTGGGTCATCGAGTGTTCGGTGACCACGTTGAGCGTTGCGACAGGCATTGGCGTGGTGCGGCCAGGCAGCGCGCTTGCCTTATCGACGGTTTGTGATTTATCAAAAAATGGCACCACGGTTGACTCCTGTTGTCACAGTAAGAATTGACCCTACATGGGGGCGGTTCGGTTGTATCTCACCGCGTCTTTGCCCACAATAAGTGGCAAGTTGGGTTTATGTATAAGCTTAACGCAGTATTTTGAGCGCCAAAAGTGAAGAATTCGCCTGTTGCGCGGCGGTGGCAAAGCGCGGCGGGCGGCGTCCGGAACAAGGCTGAAGAGGGCTGCCGTCATGATAGCGCGGAGTCTGCCCTGGCCCCGGAGCGAACACCATAACAGGAAAGTAAAATCAATAAGGAGAACACGTGCCAAAGTACCCGGTCATGTGCTTGATAGCTGTGTTGCTTGCGGCACCTGCAGCCTACGCGGCGAACGTGCGGTTGCAGGTGGAAGGGTTAAGCGGAGAGTTGGAAAAAAACGTTCGGGTGCGCCTGTCGTCGATCACGCCTGAAGAGGTCGGCACCGACGGTCGCTTCCGCGCACGGGTGGATGAGGCGGTGCGCCAGGGGCTGCGCGCGCTCGGCTATTATCAGCCGACCATCGAATTTACGCTGGACGATCGGCCGGGGATGTCGCGCCCGGTGCTGCATGCCAAGGTCAATCCGGGCGAACCGGTGCGTATCGCCGGCGCCAACATCGTGCTGGAAGGCGGCGCGAAGACCGATGAGGACTACCTGGCGCTGGTAAAGAAGGACCGGCCGACCATCGGCGAGATCCTTAACCACGGCAAGTATGACAGTTTCAAAGGCTCGCTCACCGGCCTGGCGCTGCGCAAAGGCTATTTCGATGCCGACATGACCAAAAGCCAGCTCGGCGTGGCCGAAGATCTGCACAAGGCGTTTTGGGATATCGATTTCAACAGCGGCGAACGTTACCGCTTCGGCAAGGTAAAATTCACCGGCTCGCAAATCCGCGAAGACTATCTGCAAAATCTGGTGCCCTTTCATCAGGGGGATTACTACAGTTCGGAGGATTTGGCCGAGCTGAACCGCCGTTTGTCCGCCACCAACTGGTTCAACTCGGTGGTGGTATCCCCTGATTTCAACGATGCCAAAGAGAACAAGATTTTGCCGTTGGACGCGCTGGTGACGCCGCGCACGCGCAACACCGTCGAAACCGGTATCGGTTACTCCACCGACGTCGGCCCGCGGGTGAAAGGCACCTGGAAAAAGCCCTGGCTCAACGATCGCGGGCATAGCCTGGAAACCAGCGCCAGCGTATCGGCGCCGGAGCAGCAGCTGGATCTGACCTACAAGATCCCGCTGCTGAAGAACCCGCTGGAGCAGTATTACCTGCTGCAGGGCGGCCTCAAGAACGTCAATCTTAACGACACCAAGTCCGTCACCTCCAAAGTGGTGGCCTCGCGCAACTGGGATCTCTCCAGCGGCTGGCAGCGGGCGATCAACCTGACCTGGCGCTGGGATAACTTTACCCAGGGTAACGTCAGCAACACCACCATGCTGCTGTATCCCGGCGTCAGCTTCAACCGCACCCGCTCGCGCGGCGGCCTGATGCCGACCTGGGGCGACAGCCAGCGCTACTCTATCGACGTGTCCGACACCACCTGGGGTTCCGGCGTGGACTTCGCGCTGATGCAGGCGCAGAACGTGTGGATCCGCACGCTGGCCGACAAGCACCGTTTCGTGGCGCGTGGCCAGGTGGGCTGGATCGAAACCAACGACTTCGACAAGGTGCCGCCGGATCTGCGCTTCTTCGCCGGCGGTGACCGCAGCATTCGCGGCTACAAGTACAAAGACATTTCGCCGCGCGATGGCGACGGCAAGCTGACCGGCGCCTCCAAGATGCTGACCGGCTCGCTGGAGTACCAGTACAACGTGACCGGCAAATGGTGGGGGGCGATGTTCGTCGACTCCGGTGAAGCGGTGAACGATATCAAGAAAAGCAACTTCAAGACCGGCGCCGGCGTAGGCGTGCGCTGGCAGTCGCCGGTGGGGCCGGTGAAGCTGGATATCGCCGCGCCTGTGGGAGACAAGGACACCCACGGGATGCAGTTCTACATCGGTTTGGGGCCTGAACTATGAGCCTGGTTAAAAAGATTTGTCTCGGATTTCTGGTCGTTCTGCTGTTGCTGATCGGCGGGCTGGCCTTCCTGATAGGCACCACCACCGGTTTGCATATGGTCATCAACGGCGCGGCGCGCTGGGTGCCGGGGCTGGAGATCGCCGGCGTCAGCGGCGGCTGGCGCGATCTGACGCTGAAGGGCGTGAAATATCAGATGCCGGGCGTGACGGTCAACGCCGGGCAGTTCCATCTCTCCCTTGACCTGTCCTGCTTTAAACGCAGCTCGCTGTGCGTCAATGCCTTGACCGCCCAGGATGTGGACGTGGCGGTGAACACCAAAGCGATGGTGCCTTCCGCGCCGGTGGAGGAGAGCAGTGAGCCGACCACCAATCTCAGCACGCCTTATCCGATCACGCTGCGCCTGTTGGCGTTGAACAACGTCAAGGTCACCGTCGACGACACCGCCATCTCTCTGGCCGAGTTCCGCACCGGCGCGCAGTGGCAAGAGCGCGCGCTGACGCTGATGCCGACCAAGATCGGCTCGCTGCTGATCGCCTTGCCGAAAACGCCGCAAAACCCGTTGCCGGAAGCGGTGCAGCCGGCGGTCGAGGTGGCGAAAAAGGTCGGCGAGCAGGTTACCGACGCGGCGAAGCCGGCACCTCAGCCGGAAGAGAAGCCGCTGGGCGAAACGCTGAAAGAACTGTTCGCCAAACCGCTGTTGCCGGATCTGCCGGACATCCGCCTGCCGTTGGATATCACCGTCAAAGAGATCAGCGGCGAGCAGCTGCGCTTGACCGGCGATACCGACGTGCTAATCACGAGCCTGTTACTGCAGGCCAGCACGCAGGATCAGCATATCCAACTGGACAACTTCGACGTGAAGTCGCCGCAGGGCACGCTGTCGGTGCAGGGGCAGGCAACCCTGACCGGCGACTGGCCGGTGGCCCTGACCGCCAACAGCGCGCTGAATATCGAACCGCTGAAGGGCGAGAAGGTGAAGCTGAACATCGGCGGTGGGCTGCGTGACGAGCTGAAGGTGGCGCTGAACCTGTCCGGCCCGGTCGGCGCCCAGCTCGATGTGCAAACCCGGCTGGCCGAAGCCGGCCTGCCGCTGGCGCTGACGTTGCAGAGCAAGCAGCTGAAATGGCCGCTGAGCGGCGAGGCGCAGTATCAGGTCAATGACTTCCGCCTGCGCTTTAACGGCAAGGCGACCGACTACGCGCTGTCGACGCGCGCCAATCTGAAAGGCCAGGACTTGCCGCCGGCGGTGCTGACGCTGGACGGCAAAGGCAACGTCGAGCAGTTCAAGCTGGAGCGCCTGCGCCTGGCGGCGCTGCAGGGCAATACCGATCTTACCGCGCTGGTGGACTGGAGCAAAGCCATCAGCTGGACCTCGCAATTGACGCTGAGCGGCATCAATACCGCCAAGCAGTGGCCGGAATGGCCGGCGAAGCTGGATGGGAAGATCACCACGCGCGGCAGCCTGCACGGCGGCAGCTGGCAACTGCAGGTGCCGGTATTGCAGCTGGACGGCAACGTGAAGCAGAACAAGGTCACGGCGCGCGGTACGCTGAGCGGCAACGCCGCCGGGCAGTGGAAAATCCCCGGTATCGATCTGGCGCTGGGGCGCAACCAACTGAACGTCAAAGGGCAGCTGGACGAGAAGAGCTGGAACCTGGACGCCAACATCGACGCGCCGCGTCTGGACGGCGCGCTGCCGGGCCTGGGCGGCACCGCCAAAGGGCTGCTGAAGCTGCGCGGCAATCTGCAGGCGCCGCAGCTGCTGGCGGATTTGACCGCTTCCGGCTTGCAGTGGCAGGCGCTGCGCATCAACCGCGTGAAGATCGATGGCGACGTGCGCTCCACGGATCAGATCCAGGGGCAGCTGGCGGTACGCGTCGAACAGCTGAAGCAGGATGCGCTGGAGGTCAGCCTGCTGACCCTCGACGCCAAAGGCAGCGAGAAGCAGCACCAGCTGCAGCTGAAGATTGACGGCAAGCCGGTCTCCGGCCAGCTGGCGCTGCAGGGCAGCTTCGATCGTCAGCAGCAGCGCTGGCGCGGCAATCTGAACAACACCCGTTTCGATACGCCGGTCGGGGAATGGCGCCTGACGCGCGCCATCGCGCTGGACTACCTGAACACCGAGCAGAAAATCAGCGTCGGGCCGCACTGTTGGCAGAACCCGAACGCCGAGCTGTGCGTGCCTAAGACCATTGAAGCCGGCCAGAGCGGCCAGGCCAGCGTGGTGCTCAACCGGTTCGACCTGGCGATGATCAAGCCGTTCCTCGGCCCGGACACCGCCCTGAGCGGCGTGTTCACCGGCCGGGCCGACGTCAGCTGGAAGCCGGGCGGCGCGCTGCCGGAGGCGAAAGTCACGCTGGCCGGCAACGGCGTCAAGGTGGTGCAGCAGGTGCAGGGCAACGCGCTGCCGGTCGCCTTCGATACGCTGACCCTCAACGCCGGCTTGAACAACGGCCGCGCGCAGGCCGACTGGCGGATCAAACTGACCAACAACGGCCAGTTCGACGGCAATATCCAGGTGGCGGATCCGCAGGTGCGGCGCACCATCAGCGGCAACGTCAATATCACCAACATCTCGCTGGCGCTGATCAACCCGGCGCTGATGAAGGGCGAAAGCGCGGCGGGCATGCTGAACGCCAACCTGCGCCTGGGCGGCAGCGCGCAGAAGCCGCTGGTGTTCGGGCGCCTGGCGTTGGATCGGGCGAAGGTGCAGGGGCACTGGATGCCGTTCGACATGACCGACGCGCGGCTGGCGGTGAATTTCAACGGCATGACCTCGACGCTGGAAGGGTTGCTCAGCACCACGCGCGGCCAGCTGAATCTGGCGGGCGATGCCGACTGGCGCGATATCAACGCCTGGCGTGCGCGCATTGCCGCCAAGGGCGACAAGCTGCGGGTGACGGTGCCGCCGATGATCCGCATCGACGTGTCGCCGGATCTGGTGTTTGAAGCCACGCCGCAGCTGTTCTCGCTCAACGGCAAGGTCGACATTCCCTGGGCGCGCATCACGGTGCAGGAGCTGCCGGAAAGCGCGGTGGGCGTCTCTTCCGACGAGGTGATGCTGGACGACCAGCTGAAGCCGATTCAACCGAAGACCGCGTCGATCCCGATCAACAGCAATCTGATGATCCACGTCGGCAACGACGTGCGGCTGGACGCCTTTGGCCTGAAAGCCCGCTTGAAGGGCGATCTTAAGGTGGTGCAGGACAAGAAAGGGCTGGGCCTCAACGGCCAGATTGACATCCCTTCCGGCCGATTCCATGCTTATGGTCAGGATTTGATCGTGCGTAAAGGGCAGCTGATGTTCTCCGGCCCGCCGGATCAGCCGCTGCTGAATATCGAGGCGATCCGCAACCCGGAATCCACCGAGGACGATGTGACCGCCGGCGTGCGCGTGACCGGCCTGGCGGATGCGCCGAAGCTGGAAGTGTTCTCCGATCCGGCCAAATCGCAGCAGGAAGCCTTGTCTTATCTGCTGCGCGGCCAGGGCTTGAGCAGCTCCGGCGCCGACGGCAACGCCATGACCTCGATGTTAATCGGCATGGGGGTTGCACAAAGTGGTCAACTTGTGGGTAAAATCGGCGAGGCATTCGGCGTGAGTAATTTGGCTCTGGACACTCAGGGGGTTGGCGACAATTCCCAGGTTGTCGTGAGCGGCTATGTCCTCCCAGGCTTACAAGTAAAATATGGGGTGGGCATTTTCGACTCGCTGGCCACGCTGACGTTGCGTTATCGCCTGATGCCTAAGTTGTATCTTGAAGCGGTGTCTGGTCTCGACCAGGCATTAGATTTGCTCTATCAGTTTGAGTTTTAGCGATGCGAATAATTGTCTACGGCAGTTTACGGCGCAAACAGGGAAACAGCCATTGGATGACCAACGCCCAATGGCTCGGCGAGCACGAGCTCGAAGGCTATCAGATTTATAATCTGGGCCATTACCCGGCGGCGATCCCTGGAGAGGGCACGATACATTGCGAGGTGTATCGTATTAACTCATCGATTCTGGCAGAGCTGGACGAACTGAAAAGCAACACCAAGGACTATAAGCGCGAGCTGATTCAGACGCCTTATGGGAGTGCGTGGATCTACCTGTACAAACACAGCGTGGACGGTTACCCGCGGATTACCAGCGGCGACTGGCTGAAGCGTCTCGACGAACAGTAAGAAAAAAAACACCGCTCAATGAGCGGTGTTTTTTCATCGGACGGCGGCTGGCATTACTTCTTGGCAGCGCGTTCGAAGGAGGCGATGATTTCCGCTTTAGCTGCGGCAGCGTCTGCCCAGCCTTCCACTTTCACCCATTTGCCTTTTTCCAGATCTTTGTAGTGCTCGAAGAAGTGAGCGATCTGGGCTTTCAGCAGTTCCGGCAGGTCGTTCACGTCTTTCACGTGATCGTACTCTTTGGTCAGCTTGCTGTGCGGTACCGCAACCAGCTTGGCGTCTTCACCGGCTTCGTCGGTCATCTTCAGCACGCCAACCGGACGGCAGCGGATCACGGAGCCCGGCTGCAGCGGGTATGGGGTTGGGACCAGCACGTCAACCGGGTCACCGTCCAGAGACAGGGTGTGGTTGATGTAGCCGTAGTTGCACGGGTAGAACATCGCGGTGGACATGAAACGGTCAACGAACAGCGCGCCGGTTTCTTTGTCGATTTCGTATTTGATTGGATCGGCGTTGGCCGGGATTTCGATTACTACGTAGATGTCTTCCGGCAGGTCTTTGCCAGCAGGGACCAGATTCAAGCTCATGTCGGTTTCCTTTAATCATCAAACCAGAAATGGAGTGGCGGCTATTATAGCGGACTCTTTTGCGATTTCCTGCCCTTTTCATCGTTGAAAACCCAGCGTGCCGGCGCACGGAGAATTTCCAGATTAATCCCGCCGCGGCATGAAGTTTTGCCTTCGCCTGCCGATAACTTCAACAAACAATAATGAGCCAGCAAAGCTGGCTCCGCGTTTTGCCACCCCTACTACGTCTGATCTCACTATTCTGAAGCCGGGAAGAACTCATGCTAAAAAAGATTACGGTGAAGGCTGGGCTGATCGCCCTGCTGAGCCTGATGACCATGCTGCTGATCATGGTCAGCGTTATTGGCGTCAACGCGATTAACGAAGGATCGCGCTCGATCCATACCCTTAACCAGATCCTCGGCGAAGAGCTGGGCTCGCTGGCCAACAGCTCCAACCTGACGCTGCGCGCCAGAACCGCCGCCTCGCTGGCGGTGCGCCAACGGGAGATCGGCCAGGTCGATGTCTCCGACGCCACCGTGGGCCGCATCTACGGTTACCTCGAGCAGTCGAACAAGGAAATGGCGCGCTTTGTCGGCGTCGGCACCGTGACCGATCGCGGCCGTGAACTCTCCAACCGCCTGCAAAACAGCTACCGCGCCTATCTGGAGCAGGGCGTGAAGCCGATGGCCGCCGCCATCAAGGCCGGCAAGATCGATGAGTATTATCACATTCAGGAAACGCGCATCTCCGCGCTGAGCATCGCGTTCGAAAAGGATCTCAGCGATTTCCGCAGTTTCGCGATGAAGCTTGGCGCGCAGCAGGTGTATGACGCGGAAAACAACGCCAGCACCAAGATCTCGCTGATCGTGGTGGCGGGCCTGCTGAGCGTGCTGCTGGCGGTGCTGGCCTGGTTCGCGCTGCGGGTGATCATTCTGCGCCCGCTGGACGAGTCCATCGCGCAGCTGGAACACATCGCCGGCGGCGATCTGACCCATGAGATCCGCGGTGAGGGCGATACCGAGATGGGCCGCCTGGTGCGGGCGATGCAGCGCATGCAGCAGGCGCTGGCCAGTTCGGTCAGCAAAGTGCGTGACGCCAGCAGCCAGATCGACACCGGTTCACGCGAACTGGCGGCCGGCAACCTGCATCTGGCGCAGCGCACCGAAGAATCGGCCGCTTCGCTGGAAGAGACCGCCGCCAGCATGGAACAGCTGACCTCGACGGTGAAAATGAACGCCGAGAACTGCGAACAGGCCAACCAACTGGCGCTGAGCGTGTCCGATATCGCCAACCAGGGCAGCGACGTGGTCAGCCAGGTGATGAGCAAGATGCAGGCGATCACCGACAGCTCGCGCCGCATCGCCGACATCATCAGCGTGATGGACGGCATCGCCTTCCAGACCAATATCCTGGCGCTGAACGCGGCGGTAGAGGCGGCGCGTGCCGGCGAACAGGGCCGCGGTTTCGCGGTGGTGGCCGGCGAAGTGCGCAATCTGGCGCAGCGCAGCGCCCAGTCGGCGAAAGAGATCAAAGGGTTGATCGAAGCGTCGCAAAACCGGGTGCAGGAAGGCGAGCAGATGGTGGAGTCGGCGGCGCAGACCATGAGCGGCATCACCGGCGAAGTGGGCCGGGTCACGGCGCTGATGCGTGAGATCTCGGCGGCGACGCGGGAACAAAGCAGCGGCATCGAACAGGTGAACCTGGCGGTGGCGCAGATGGATCAGGTGGCGCAGCAGAATGCGGCGCTGGTGGAAGAGTCGGCGGCGGCGACGCGCTCGCTGGAAGATCAGGCTCAGCTGCTGGCGCAGAGCATGGCGGCGTTCAAGCTGTAAGGCGATAAGGGTTCGGCGCGGCGCCGAACCCTTGCAAAGAACGCGTTACTCGTCCGGGTTTTCGGCGATGAAGCGTTCTGCGTCTTCTACCATCGACTTGGTGCCGACGAAGAATGGCGCGCGCTGGTGCAGTTTCACCGGCGTGATGTCCAGAATGCGGTTTTTGCCGTCGCTGGCCTTACCGCCGGCCTGTTCGGCCAGGAACGCCATCGGGTTGCATTCGTACAGCAGGCGCAGCTTACCTTGCGGGTGGCTGGCGGTGCTTGGGTAGATGTAGATGCCGCCTTTCAGCAGGTTG
Source organism: Serratia sp. 4542 (assembly GCF_016805595.1). Classification (NCBI taxonomy): domain Bacteria; kingdom Pseudomonadati; phylum Pseudomonadota; class Gammaproteobacteria; order Enterobacterales; family Yersiniaceae; genus Serratia; species Serratia sp. 4542. Next base: position 1,629 of record NZ_RXKV01000008.1, on the reverse strand, counting down.
CGGTGGAAGTCCGCCACCAGAGAACCGATGTAGCGCGAGGTGTAAGGGCGCTGCGTCGCTTCATCCTGCTCCTGGCAGTATTTGATGTATTTCTTCACGCCGAGAGGGAACTTGATGTAGTTGCCTTCGTTGATGGAATACATGTTGCCGCTCGCCGGGAAGCGCACTTTCTCGTGGGAGAGGCAGAACACGCCCAGAGACGGGTCATAAGTAAAGGCGTGGACGCCGTAACCGGTGGTGTACACCAGCATGGTGGACGAACCGTAAACCACATAACCCGCTGCGACCTGGGCGCTGCCCGGCTGCAGGAAGTCTTCTTCGGTCACCGGCGTGCCGACCGGCGTGATGCGACGGTAGATAGAGAAAATCGTACCGACCGAGACGTTGACATCGATGTTGGACGAACCGTCCAACGGATCCATCAAAACGACATACTTGGCATTTTCAGCTCGCTCGCCGTCGAATATCACGATTTCATCTTCTTCTTCGGAAGCGATACCCGCAACTTCACCACGCGCTTTCAACGCCGCTTTCAGTTTTTCGTTCGCGTACAGGTCCAGTTTCATCTGAACTTCGCCCTGTACGTTGGACACCCCGCTGGTTCCCAGAATATCAACCAGGCCGGCCTTGTTGATGTCGCGGTGGATGATTTTGGCGCCCAGTTTAATTGCAGAAAGTAACGCGGTCAGCTCGCCGGTGGCGTGCGAGAAGTCGTGCTGTTTCTCGACGATAAATTCGCCTAACGTTTTCATGACACAATCCCTGAATCTACGGATGGATAGCGGCCTGTTAACAAACCGCCAACGTTTTCGCGTGCAGTGTAGCCCAAAGATGCGCGCCATTCATAGGCAAATCCATTTCTTCTGGACGATTCTGAGCGTTAGAATATGCCGACATTCGATGCACTCACATGAGAAACCTATGCGCATTCACATTCTTGGGATCTGTGGCACCTTTATGGGCGGGTTGGCGATGCTGGCGCGCTCACTGGGGCATGACGTCACCGGTTCGGACGCCAACGTCTATCCGCCGATGAGCACGCTGCTGGAGAACCAGGGGATCGATCTTATTCAGGGTTATGATCCAGCCCAGCTGGATCCGGCGCCGGATCTGGTGATCATCGGCAACGCCATGACGCGCGGCAACCCGTGCGTGGAGGCGGTGCTGGAGCGTGGCATTCCTTACGTTTCCGGCCCGCAGTGGCTGCACGACGCCGTATTGCGCGATCGCTGGGTACTGGCGGTTGCCGGCACCCACGGCAAAACCACCACCGCCGGCATGGCGACCTGGATCCTCGAGGCCTGCGGCTACCAGCCCGGCTTCGTTATCGGCGGCGTGCCCGGCAACTTCGACGTTTCGGCTCGCCTTGGCGGCAGCCCGTTCTTCGTGATCGAGGCCGACGAGTATGACTGCGCGTTCTTCGACAAGCGCTCCAAGTTCGTGCACTACAGCCCGCGCACGCTGATCATGAATAACCTGGAGTTCGATCACGCCGATATCTTCGACGATCTGAAAGCCATCCAGAAACAGTTCCACCACCTGGTGCGTCTGGTGCCGGGCAAAGGCAAGATCATCCTGCCGGACAACGACAGCCACCTGAAGCAGGTGATGGCGATGGGCTGCTGGAGC
>NZ_RXKV01000007.1:0-269173 GCF_016805595.1 Serratia sp. 4542 | reverse complement strand
CGCCCGCCGCTTTCATTCCGCACGCTCTCCCACGCCCCAGCGCGCCATCTTTCCTACTATATTGATTGTTTTTCATCGTATTGCTTTTACATCCGCCGATCACAGAACGCCAAAGAGAGGAACAATGCCGCCAAACGCAGACTCCCGACGAGGTTCTCATCTGCGAGAACACCTGCTTTTCCTGCTGCTGTTGCTGACCCTGAACGTCTTCGCACCACCGGCCCTGGCGCAAAACGCGCCGCCCACGCCCGCCGACAAGAGCGAGCAGCAGAAAGCCGCCTACGCCGCGCTGGCCGATCTGCTGCAGGACGACAAAGCGCGCGCGGAACTCATCAACCACCTGAAACAGGCCGCCGGCGACGCCCCCGCCACCGCCCCGGCAACGCCGGTGGAATCAACGCCGGCGACCCTGAGCGACAGCCTGAACTCGCTGGCGCAGGAAGGCATCGGCACCTTTAACCAGAAGCTCGGCGCGCTGCAAAAGCTGATCGATTCCGGCCCGAAGCGCGTTTTCAATCCCGCCGGCTTTTTCCGCGCGCTGGGCTACTTTCTGCTGACGGTGGCGGTCACCTTTGCGCTGTTCCACCTGATCCGGCGGCTGATCGCGCCGCTGTACAAGCGCATGGGCAGTTGGGGGCACAACGCCCGGCTGCAGCGTGGCCCGTGGTATAAACGCCCCGCCGCCATTCTCGGCGCTTTCGCCGTCGATCTGCTGGTGCTGCTGCTGGCGCTGGCGGCGGGCAACCTGTTCGCCCGCCACGTCCACGCCGACAGCGCCACCATTCTGCGGCTGCAGACCCTGTTTCTCAGCGCCTTCGCGGTGATTGAGTTCTTCAAGGCGGTGCTGCGGCTGATTTTTGCCCCCAACTTCGACTACCTGCGCCCCTTCCCCTTCAGCGACCCGAGCGCGCGCTACTGGAACACGCGTCTCGCCTGGCTCAGCGGGCTGATCGGCTACGGCCTGATGGTGGTGGTGCCGGTGGTGGCGGTGCAGATCAGCTACCCGGCAGCCGCCGCCGTCAACCTGGTGGTCATGCTGGCGCTGACGCTGTATGCCATCTGGCTGATCCTGCACAACCGCAAACCGATACAGCAACAGATCAACCTGCTGGCCGAACGGTCGATGGCGTTTTTCAGCGTGATCCTGCGCGGCCTGGGGCATATCTGGCATCTGCTGGCGATCGCCTATTTTCTGGTGTTGTTCGTGCTGTCCCAGTTCGACATCGGCAACAGCCTGCGCTTTATGATGAGCGCCACGGTGAAAAGCCTGCTGGTGGTCGGCGTCGGCGCTCTGCTGTCCGGCATGCTGACCCGCTGGATTTTCCGCCGTATTTCGCTGCCGACCGACGTCAATCTGCGCTATCCGATGCTTGAGCGGCGCATCAACTCCTATATTCCCAACGGGTTGAAGATACTGCGGGTGATGGTGGTGCTGGCGGTGACGCTGTTCCTGCTTGACGCTTGGCACCTGATTAATCTGTACCAGTGGGCAGGCAGCGAAAATGGCCAGCGGACGCTCGGCGGGCTGGTGCATATCCTGCTGATCCTGCTGATCGCCGTCTTCAGTTGGACGCTGATGGCCAGCATCATCGAGCACCGCCTGGCGTTGGAGCTCAGCAACGGCGTGCGGCCGAGCGCGCGCGAACGCACGCTGCTGACGCTGTTTCGCAACGTGCTGGCTATCGTTATCAGCACCATTACCGTGATGATCGTGCTGTCGCAGGTGGGGCTGAATATCGCGCCGCTGCTGGCGGGCGCCGGCGCGCTGGGGCTGGCTATCAGCTTCGGCGCCCAGACGCTGGTGAAAGACGTGATTACCGGCGTATTCATCCAGTTCGAAAACGGCATGAACACCGGCGAATACGTCACCGTCAGCGGCATCACCGGCACCGTGGAGCGCATGACCATTCGCTCGATTGGCCTGCGCGACGACTACGGCGTCTACCACATCGTGCCGTACTCCTCGATCACTACGCTGGCCAACTATGCGCGTGAGTTCGGGGTGTATCGCGCCAACTACACCGTCAGCCGCGACGAGGATATCGATCGGGTCAATGAGGTGCTGCATCAGGCCGTCGCGGCGCTGAAGCAGGATGAGCAGGTGAAGCATTTCCTGATTGGCGAGCCGGCCTTCAACGGCGTGGTGGCGCTGGGCGACCGCTCGTTCACCACCCGCGTGACGGTGCGTACGCAGGCGCTGAAACAGTGGGTGGTGCAATACGCCCTCGATCGGCTGGTGAAAATCCATTTCGATCGGGCCGGCATCAGCATGCCTCAGCAGGCGATGCAGATCTCCCGCGCGCCGCAGCCGCACGAAGAACAGGCACCGCCCGCGGCTCCCGGCAGTTAGCGCCCGCGCCCGCAGGGCTGAGCGGCCAGGAAGGCCGCCACGTCCTGTCGGTAGGCGTCGTATTGCACCGAGCGCGGCGCAAACAGGCCTACCACGTTGATCAGCCACGGATGGCGGGCGAACAGCGGTTTGATCATCACGTGGTCGGCTTCGTCGATGCGCGTCACCGTCAGCAGCGAGGCCGGGATCGTTTGCCGATACACGCGCTCGGTTTCGTCCGCGTCCACGTTGACGTCGCGCCCGCCCAGGATCAGGTGCACCGGCGTGTTGAAATTCCGCAATCCCGCCGTCGCGTCGCTGGCCATGTTGGCGCGGATAAAGCGCCAGCGGTCGGCGCTCAATGCGGCGGAGCCATACTCGCGGCGGTACTGCGCGTAGCCGTCCGGTTGCTCGAGCAGCGTCTGGATATGGCGCCAGTGCGCTTCGCGCGCCTGGATTTTCGCTTCATCTTCCCCCGCCGCCGCCATCGCCGCGCGGGTGTTGTAACGCCCCTGCCGCAGCCAGTTGATCGCCGGCGCCAGCGCCAGCGTGAAGGCGATATCGGGGCGTAAACGCGCCACCTCCGGCATCACCCACCCCGCCTGGCTGGTGCCCCATAGCCCCACGCAGCGCGCATCGAAGCGCCCGTCTCGCCGGGCCCAGTCGATGATATCGGCGGTTTCCCGCGCACGATCCGCCATGGTCTGATGCAGCCAGTTGCCGCCCGAGCCGCCAACGCCCGGCTTATCGAAGGATAAAACCGCGTAGCCCTGCTGCGCCATCGCCTCCCAAATGCCGAAATAGCCTTCGTCGCGGCTGGCGTTAGCCGGCCCATCGCCGTGCACGAACACCACAACGCCGGGCTTGACCGGCGCATGCTGCGGCAACACCAGCGTGCCGGTCAGCCGGTTGCCGCCGGCGATCACCGTGATCGATTCGGTGACGAAGCGAAAGTCGTTGACGAAAATGACCCACCCGAGCGCCAGCAGAAACAGCACCACACTGCACAGTCCTATTTTGCGCACGTCGCCTCCCCGCAGCGTCTCTCCATCAACACCCAGTCGGCCTGACCGAACAGCCATCCCAACGCAGCGTAATGCTCTTCTCGCCGCACCTGAAAACCGCAGCGCCGATACAGGCGCAGCGCATCCACGTTGCGCCGGCTGACGTGCAGGCTCAGGCGCCGCCCCGAACCCTGCCCGGCAGCGTAGTCGTTCATCCACTGCAGCAGCCGCTTGCCCACCCCTTTGCCGCGCTGATTCTCGGCCACCGCCAGGTAAGAGAGATACAGTTCATCGGCCGCCGGGGTGTGCCGCAACACCGCCATTTGCAGATACATGCGCCAAACGTTCAGCCAACCATAGCGGCGGCACAGCCGCCAAATCGGCAAGGCATGCGGACGCCGCCCGGCGTTGTTCTCGCCAGCGGCCGCATTGAGGGCAAAGGCCGCCACCACCTGTTCATCCTGCTTCACCACGAAGCTGCGCTCCCGGCTGCCGCCTTGCTTCCAACGCCACAGCCGATAGAACAGACGCCACTGAAGGCGGGGGCTCAGACGGCGCGCGCGCTGGAACTTGTCGCAGAACGCAGCGTAGATCAGCGCCGCCGTTTGCAGGCGGTCAGCATCGTGGTACGGCTCAATGTGCAGCATATCCACCTCGACTAGGGATGCCGGTAGAGCAGCTGTTCCAACAGCCGCACCGGCGTGGTCTCCTCCGGCGCGGACGACGCAAAGATCGCCTGCCGCCAGGCCTGACTTTCGATCACGTCCAACACCAGCTGCGCAAGCGGTAACGGCGCTATCGCCGGTGCAATCTCACCGGTTTGCTGAGCCTCGGCGATAACCGTCGCCAGCGCCTCAATCAGCTGCCGCTGGTTAGCGCCGAACGGCTCGGCCAACGCCGGGTTGCGCGCCACCTCCGCCACGATCTCCGCCGACAACTGCACATTGGCCGGCTCAGCGACAAAAGCGTGATAGGCGGTAAAAAAGGCCGACAGAGCCTGCTTCGGCCGCTTTCTGTCGGCCCACAATCCGGCGGCAAACTCGGTGAATACGCCGTTTTCCAGCAGCGCAATCTCGCCGATCAACGCCTCCTTGCCGGTAAAGTGGTTATAGAGGTTGCCGACGCTGACGCCCGCCGCCTGCGCGATATCCCGCATGCTGGTCTGGTGAAATCCCTTATGGGTAAAGCTGTGCAGCGCGGCCTCGACAATCTTTTCTCGGTTTCCCATCGGCAACTCCCGAAACGGTGAAGGGGGCGCCTAGCGCCATCGAATAAATATTAATGAACGAACGTTCGTTCACATTTAAGGATAGCATAGGCCGGTAAAATTGAACCGCGGCTCAACGGCGTGTGAATCGGCGGGAAGATAAAAATGCCGCCCCCGTTTTCGGCGGGCGGCGTGGTGAAAACTCAGTGCAGCGCGTCGCCCTGCTTCACCGACGTAAACGCCTGCATCAGTTTCACGACGTCGTGCATGCCGATGTTGACCTGGTTGATCACTTCCCCGGCATCGTGGGTCAGCGCCACGCCGCCGCCGGCCTGCTCTACGCAGGTTGCCATGCCGGCAATCGCCGCCGCCACGCCTTGCTGGATAGACTTGGTCATGCGCTCAATCTCGGTCGCCGCCTTACGCGACTGTTCCGCCAGCGTGCGCACTTCGTTGGCGACCACCGCAAAACCGCGCCCGTGCTCACCGGCATGGGCGGCTTCGATCGAGGCGTTAATCGCCAGCAGGTTGGTTTGGGAGGCGATTTTACGAATGGCTTCGACGATGGTGCCGATCTGCTGAGAACACTTACCGAGCTCGGTGACCACGTCCGAGGTTTCGCGCGCCGCCGCTTCGACCTGCTGCATGCCTTTCACCGCCTGCTGCACGATGATCGCGCCCTGCGCCGCCTGCCGATCGGTATCGAGCGACAGATGATGCGCGTTACGCACCATCTCTTCTTCGTGCTGCTGCTGTTGCATCAGCCGGGTGATGTCCTGGGCAATCTTCACCACTTTCACCACCTGGCCTTCGTTGTCGAGGATCGGGTTGTAGCTGGCCTCCAGCCATACCCGTTCGCCGCGCCGGTTGAGGCGCTCAAAACGCCCGGTAATGAACTCGCCGCGCGCCAGGCGCTGCCAATGCCGCCGATAATCGTCGGAAGCGGCGAACTCCGGCGGGCACAGCACCGCATGCGACTGCCCGCACGCCTCTTCCAGCCGATAGCCCATCAGCGCCAGCATATTGTCGTTGGCGCTGACAATGGTGCCCTGCGGCGTGAAAGCGATCATCGCCATCGAGCGATTCAGCGCCGCCAGCAGGCTGCGGTGTTCCTGCGCCTGGGTCACTCGCTCGGTCACTTCGCTGGCGATCTTGACGATTTCCACTACCTTACCCTGTTTATTCAGCACCGGCGCATAGGTGCCCTGCAGCCACACCGCCTCGCCGTTTTTCGCGATGCGCTTTATGGTGTCCGTGATGGGTTGGCCTTTATTCAGCGTCTCCCAATGCTTGCGATATAACGGGCTGGCGACATAGTTCGGATCGCAGAAAATACGGTGATGCTGACCTATCACGTCATCGCGTTGAAATCCCAGCGTACTGAGGAAAAGATCGTTGGCGCGCAATACCGTGCCGTCGGGTGAGAATACGATCATCGGAACGGCGTGTTCTATCGCGCTCAGCTCGGCGCCTTTGTGGGTAGTTAACTGACTGAATCGTAACAGCATAAGGTGTAGTCCTTGTGGCAGAAGATGGCGCTTTTCTTATTTTTGCCTGGCCACATGCCGCGCCCACACGCAGACGTGCCATCGCGGAAGGAACGGGCAGCGCCTTCCTTCTGGTTATTGCTATTAACCGGATTAAATTTATTTATTCAGTAAAGTAATTATTAGAATTTAAATAAACTAACATCCTAAGATTTTTATTACTAAACCCGTATTGAGAATAACGTAAGTGATGAAAATTGAAAGGTAAAATGCGGATTTTTGTCGGCGCCGGCAGGATAACCGGCGCCGGAAGGGTTAGCGCCAGCGTTCGGCTGCCCAGGCGGCCTGTTGCTCGGCGTCGTGGAAGGTCCAGGCGACGAAGCGGCTGATCTTCTGCCCTTGCGCCATCTCGATGGTGCGTACCTCGGCCGCGTCCGCCACGTTCAACGCATGGTAGATGGCCGGCAGCGTGGTGTTTTTCGAGATGAGTGAGGTAAACCACAGGCAGTGGTTGGCCTTGCCGACGCTCTCTTCCACCATCTTGCGCACGAAGGCCTCTTCGCCGCCTTCGCACCACAGCTCGTTGTTCTTGCCGCCGAAGTTTTGCACCGGCTTGGCGGCCACTTCCCCTTTGCCCAATTTGTGCAGCTTGCGGCGGGTGCTGGCGCGCGCTTCCTGCTCGGACGCATGGAACGGCGGGTTGCACAGGGTGGCGTCGAATTTCTCGGCCGCGCCGATGATGCCGCTAAAAATCAGCTCAGGCTGTTTTTGCAGCCGCAGACGCACACTGTTACGCAGCGTCGGGTTCATCTCGACGATCATCTTGGCCGAGTTGAGCGACACCGGATCGATTTCAGACCCGGTGAAACGCCAGCCGTATTCGCGCAGGCCGACGATCGGGTAGATGCAGTTGGCGCCGACGCCGACGTCGAGGATCGCCACACCCTTGCCGCGCGGGATCTCGCCGCCGTTGCTGGTCGCCAGCAGATCCGCCAGGTGGTGCAGATAATCGGCGCGGCCGGGGATCGGCGGGCACAGGTAGTCCGCCGGAATATCCCAGTGTTCAATGCCGTAAAAGTGTTGCAGCAACGCACGGTTGAGCATTTTCACCGCCGCCGGATCGGCGAAGTCCACCGAGACATCGCCCCAGGCGTTCGGCTTCACGAACGGCGCCAGCGCCGGGCAGCTGGCGATCAGCGCCGGGAAGTCGTAGCGCGAACGATGACGGTTGCGCGGATGCAGGCCGCTTTTCTGCTGCGGGAAGGTTTTCTTTTTATCCACCGTGACGGGCTCTCTTGAAGGTATTTCCGACGCGTAAGATAACACATCCGGCCCGCAATGGCGCAGCGGCGGGAAACCCGGCACAATGAAAGCTTCATCGATTGCCACAGGGTCCCCCATGAGCCGTGAATCTCGTTATTATTATGAACCCGCCGCCGGCCACGGCCTGCCGCACGATCCGCTGAACGCCATCGTCGGCCCGCGCCCCATCGGCTGGATCTCTTCCCGCAGCGCCGCCGGCTTGCGCAATCTGGCGCCCTACAGCTTTTTCAACTGCTTCAACTATCGCCCGCCCATCATCGGTTTCGCCAGCACTGGCTGGAAAGACAGCGTGGCGAATATCGTGGAAACCGGCGAGTTCGTTTGGAATCTGGCGACGCGCCCGCTGGCGGAAGCGATGAACAACAGCGCCATCAACCTGCCGCGCGGCGAGGATGAATTCGCCTTCGCCGGCGTCACGCCGCTGCCCGGGCGCCGGGTCAAAGCCGAGCGCGTGGCCGAAAGCCCGGTGAACTTCGAATGCCGCCTGACCCAGTGCATTCAGCTGCAAACCGCCGCCGGTGAACAGGTGGAAACCTGGCTGGTATTGGGCGAGGTGGTGGCGGTGCACCTCGATCCGGCGCTGCTGGACGAACACGGCGTCTACCAGACCGCCGCCGCCGAACCTATCCTGCGCGCCGGCGGCCCGACCGCCTACTATGGCATTTCCGAACAGCACCGTTTCGATCTGGCGCGCCCGACGCGCTGATCGTCTCCCCCCGTTTAGGCAGAAGATGAACGGGGGAATAAACAATCAAAAAATCTGAACAAAACCATCAACACTCTCCGATTTCATCCCGCCTGTCACTGCGCAATAATCTTCCCATCGAAAGGCAACCCCCTTTCTCCCTAATTCACTTTGACAGGAATGACGAACATGAAAACCATCAAAACTTTTGCTGCTGCTATCGCCCTGGCCACCGTTTCTTTCACTACTTTCGCCGCTGAGCACGTCAGCGCCCAGGATGCCGCCCAATTCGAAAAAGCCGGCGTGATCGTCGCCAGCGGTGCGACCGACCTGAGCAGCCTGAAGTCGCAGCTGGCCGCCAAAGCCGATGCGGCAGGCGCCAAGGCCTTCACCATCACCTCCACCAGCGGTAACAACCTGATGCACGCCACCGCGGTTATCTACAAATAATCACCGCCCCAGACGTCAAAAAGCCCGCCGGCTATAACCCCGGCGGGCTTTTTTTATGTTCAAGTGCATTAGCGCTGAATGGGTACGACAGCGAGTTTCTTACTGTCCGCTTCTTCAGCACCCCACGCGTAAACGAACCGGACAATGCTGCCGAAAACGGGTAGAAACCCCGTATTTAATGGGGTTTGCAGGGGGGATGAGCACACATTTTTTTACCACCCCATTGCTGGACTAACGGGAGAGGATGATTATCATGTTACGCAGACTACAGATGCAGAGAGCGTTGTATGCAACATATTATTGAAGGTTTCCTCAGTTTCCAGAAAGAGATTTTCCCGCAGCGTAAGGAACTCTTTCGCAGCCTGGCCTCCAGCCAAAATCCTAAAGCGCTGTTTATCTCCTGTTCTGACAGCCGCCTGGTGCCCGAGCTGGTGACGCAGCAAGAGCCTGGGCAACTGTTCGTTATCCGCAACGCCGGTAACATCGTCCCTTCCTTTGGCCCGGAGCCGGGTGGGGTTTCTGCGACTATCGAATACGCGGTGGTGGCGCTGGGCGTGACTGATATCGTGATTTGTGGCCACTCGAACTGTGGCGCCATGAAGGCTATCGCGTCCTGCCAATGCCTCGATCCCATGCCTGCTGTTGCCCACTGGCTGCACTACGCGGATGCGGCCAAAGCGGTGGTCGAGAAGAAAACCTGGAATAGCGAAACAGACAAAGTTAACGCTATGGTGGAAGAGAACGTTATCGCCCAGCTAAATAATATCAAAACCCACCCTTCTGTTGCGGTGGGTCTGCGCAACAGCGGGCTGCGCCTGCACGGCTGGGTGTACGACATCGAAAGCGGCGAAATTCGTACGCTGGATAGAAACACCAAGAGCTTCGTGTCCCTGGCCGATAATCCCGACGTCTATTTCGAATAAAATAACGCCCGGTTTTAACCATTAAATAAAATCCACGCTGCCGCGTGGATTTTATTGTCAGCCTTAAACCAAACGCGCCTCTATCGCCGCGGCGAAGTCGCGGCACATCCGTTCGTCACCGTCGGCGTTATCCGCCAATACCGTCTCGCCGTCCACCACCCGAATGTGCGCCTCCAAATCGAAATCCGCCGGCGGCTGCGGGCGCGCGGCGGCGGCGGCCATGGTCTGCTGCGCCTCGCGCCACGCCTGCGCCACTGTCTGGTTACAGGCCTGCGCCAGAGAGTCCGGGTTGAACCCTTCGCCGGTCAGGCTGCGCAGCGTGTCGTCATGGCTGACGCTGTTGCCCGGCAGCCAATAGTGTTGCGCCAGATCCGGGCCGATGGCCGGGTTGTCCGTCAGGTAACCGTCGCGCTGCAGGAAGAACTGGCGGGTTTGTTCCACCGCCATCATCGCCAGCAGATAGCCCTGGTAAGAGCAGGCAGACTCCAGCGACAGCAGATGCGGGATCGCCAGCGTCGGGCGCGGGCTGCCGCTGATGCCGAGGATCTTTTGCTCGACCTCGCGCGCCAGCGCGGTGATGGCTTCCGGCGTGCGCTGCTCATCATCCCACTGATACAGCGCCCACTCGAAGTACGGCACCAGCAGGATATGGCGTTCGTTAAACGCGCGCATCGGCTGGCGCGCCGCGATGCCGGCTTCGATCAGCGCATCGGGTACCGCTTCGCCGGCGGCGTTTTTCGCATAGCGTTTCAACCAGTCGGCGTCGTCCAGCAGGCTGTCGCAGAACATCGACTGGGTTTCGGCATAGGCCATTGAGGTCGGCGGGAACTCCTGCGAGAAGCACGGCGCATTCTGGCGAATGTTAGCGAAATGCGCCGCGTGGCCGCCTTCATGGAACAGGGTGTTGAGCCCGTAAGCGCCGCTGCCTACCTGCCCCGGCTGCGCCAGGCTGGTGAAGTTGATGCGCGCCGGCACCCATTCCCCTTGGCGCACAAACGGCGGCACCGGGCCGTGCATAAAGCCGTTCTCATACTTGCCTTTGCGCACCAGCAGATCGAGGTTCATCTCGGCGCCGCCAAAGCCGATGTGCAGGCGTTTGAAGCTGTCGACCCAGCGTTCCAGCGAACGCGAAAACGGGAAGTAAGGATCCAGTTGGCGGGTGACGTCGCCGGCGCTGGCGAAGCGCACGTTCCACGGCTCCAGCGCCTGGCTGCCCTTGTCGGCCGCCAGCTGCTGCAGGCTGCGCGCGTTGGCCTCGCGGGTTTCCCGCTCGAAACGATCCAGAATGGCGAACAGCTGCTCCGGCGTCATGCGCTCGGTTTTGTTCACCTTGTAGTCGAAATAGTTGCGATAGCCCATCTGGCGCGCAAAGCGGTTGCGCAGGCCAATCAGCTCCGGCAGGCCGTTATGCAGCAGCCATTGCTCCAGGTCGCGCAGCGCCTGCTGCGAGCTGCGGCGGTAGTCTTCGTTCGGGTTGGTCGCCTGGTTGGTCAACAGCTCGCCGAGCGAGGCCGCCACCCGCTGGCCGTCGACGTTCAGGTGCGTGACCTGATAGCCCTTGCGGCGCGAGTAGAGATCGGATTCGGCGTGGATGATCTGATCCAACAACGCCTGCGCCTGCGGATCTTCAATGGCGTTACAGTCGAAGAAACGCAGCCAGCCTTGTAGGCCGTGGATCAGCGCATCGCGCTGCGCCTCCTGCGGCAGCGTTTCCAATCCGGCCAGCAGATTGCGGATCTCGGCCAGCCGGCGCGGTTCGGCGATAAAGCGCTTATAGGCGCTTTCCGCGGCGGAAAAGCGCGCCGACACGTCTTCACCGCCGGTGCCCATGTAGTTTTGCCAGAACAGCTCTTCTTTGGCGCGGTGTACATCGAGGTAATCCTGGTTCAATTGATTGAAGTAATCGAGAGCCTGTTGCATAACCGTCCTTCTCAGCCGATGAGGAAATATCCCAGTATAGTCGCGCTCAGGCCTGATGCAGGCGCTGCAGCCCCTGTTCCAGCGTCTCGCTCTCGCCGGCGGCCACCAGGCAACAGGCGATCTGCTGCTGAATGGCCTGCGGGATCGCCACCTCGCCCGCCAGGCAGCGCTCGGTCCAGCGCGCGGTGGTTTCCGCGTCTTTCGCCGCCGGCAACGTCGGCGTTTCATCCTGCAAGGTGCGCTCCAGCAACACGCGCTGTTCGCCGCCGGCAATATAATGAATCTGCGGGCAGCGCAGCGGGTTGGCGTAGGCCTCGCCTTCGGTGCCGTGCATCAACAGCCCGCGGGCGCCGATCTGGCGGAAAAACGACGCCACCCGGCCGACATACTCCGGGTGTGAGACGCTGGCGAGGCGCAGCGCATCCTGTTCGCCGAACGGCGTCGCCAGCTTGGCCAGCGTATGGGCGCTGTTGCGCACCCCCATGCGCCAACGCAACCCGAGCTGCCGCGCCAGCGGCGCCGACAGCGTGGAAACCGGCATGAATACCGCCTCGCCGTTATCGAGACGCTGCTGGGCGTGAGCGGCCTGTTCCGACCACGGCAGCCCCAGGGCGCGAAAAATCTCGGCGCTGGTCACGCGGGTACTGTCGTCCAGCACGCCATGCACCACCACCGGCAGGCCCACTTTCGCAAGCAGCAGCGCCAGCAGCGGCGTCAGGTTGGCCTGCTTGCGCGCGCCGTTGTAGCTCGGCAGCACCACCGGCAATGGCCGCCCCTGCGGCGCCTGCAGCAGCAACACCTGCTGCTGCATCGCCTGGTAGAAGCCCAGCATCTCCTCTTCGGCCTCACCCTTGATGCGCAGCGCGATCAGAATGCCGCCCAGCTCCAGCTCGGGGACCGCCCCGGCCAGCATCGCCTGATACAGCTCAAAAGCGGTCTGCCGGTCCAGGTCGCGCGCATGATTTTTGCCGCGGCCTATTTCTTTGATAATTTTGGTGTAATCCATCCGAAGGTTCCCCTTGCTCACTCTTCGGTTAGCATACCCTATCCGCGCCGCCGCTCAACCTCCGCCGCCAGCCGCCGCTGCGTTTCATCCCCTTCGCGCAGCCCGGCGATCACCCCATCGGCATCGTCGGCGCTGCGGTTTTGGCTCATCTTCCATTTGCCTTCGCGCCGGGTGACGGCGATCTCGATACCGACAATGCCTTTTAGCTGCGCGGCGATGTAGTTGGCCGGCGCGTCGTCGAGCCGCCAGGGCGCCGGGCGGCGCCCTTCCTGTTGCGCCGTCAGGTCGATCAGCTGGCGGCGCAGCCAGGCCGGGTCGTCCATTACCGTCGGCACGCCATACAGTTGCACCATGCTGTAATTCCAGGTCGGCACCACTTTGCCGGTCTGGCGCTTGCTCGGGTACCAGCCGGGCGACACATAACCTTCCAAACCCTGAAAAATCACCAGGCATTCCGCCGCGTGCTGCAGCCGCCGCCAGTGCTCGTTGGCGCGCGACAGATGCGCCCGCAGCCGGATCTGCCCCTGTTCGACATCGGCCAGAAACGGCAGCGGATCGGCCGTCAATCCCTGCTCACCGTGGCTGACCAATAGCCCCAACGGGTGGGCGCGCACCAGCGCCAGTTGGGCATCCAGATCGTCTTCGCAAAATGCGGCGGGTTGAAACATCAGTGTGGCTCCTTACGCTCTCTCATGATGACCACAGTAAAGCACCCGCCGGCGGCCTACTTAAGATCCGCTTTCTGACTATTTCGAGTGATCCGGTTTAACAAGATCAGGGCAATGCCCATCGCCAACAGATTAAATACCATGGCGCCGGCAAAGGCCTGCGCATAGCGTTCCGCCGCGCCGCCGCTCGCCAGCAGCGGCACGAAGCCGACGCCGCTGACCACGATGCCCAGCGCGCCTCCCACCTGCTGCACGGTGGCAACCAGGCCCGCCGCCATGCCCGCCTGCCGCTCCTGCGCCAAACCGAGCACCAGATTCAGCAGCGGCGTCATGCTCAGCGCCTGGCCGAATCCCAGCACCACCAACCCCGGCAGCAGCCGCAGCGGATGCGCCAGCGCCGCGCCCCACAGCGCCTGAGCCATCAACAGCGCCAACCCGGCGGCGTAAATCGCCACGCCCACGCTCAGTACGCCGTTGCCCCAACGCAGCGCCAGCCAGGGCGCTAGCATCGACGCCAGCATAAAGGCCGCGCTGGCCGGGGCGAACAGGCTGCCCGCCTGAAAAGGCGTCAGCCCCGCCCCCGCCTGCAGCAGCAGCGCGAAGCACAAGAAAAACGAGGAGGCGGTGGCATAAATCGCCAGCACCACCGCCATGCCCGGCGCGAAGCCTGCCTGGCGTAACAGCGCCGGATCGAGCACCGCATCGCCGCCGCGCCGCGCCAGACGGCGCTCCCAACGCAGGAAGCTCCACAGCGTCACCATCGCCAACGCCAGCATCGGCGCTATCCACCACGGCCAGCCGCGCGCCGGCCCCTCCAGCAGCGGCAGCAGCAACAGCGACAGGCCGATCGCCGCCAGCCACAGGCCTACGCCGTCCAGCCGCTGCGCCTGCGCCACCCGCGATTCGGGAATGCGCCGCGCCGCCCACAGTGCCAGCGCGCCGATCGGCAAATTGATCAAAAAGATCATGCGCCAGCCGCTGCCGAACAGGTTGGCCTCGATGATAAATCCGCCGAGGATCTGGCCGAAGATCGCCGCCAATCCCAGCGTCATGCCCAGCCAGGCGAAGGCGCGCCGCCGCTGTTGCGGCGCGTACAGCACCCGCATCAAGGCGTAGATCTGCGGGAACAGCAGCGCCGCCGCCGCCCCCTGCAGGATACGCGCCGCGATCAGCAGGTTGAGCGATCCCGCCAGCCCGCACAGCAGAGAGCTCAGTGTAAATCCCAACATGCCGAGGCTGAACAGACGCCGGCGCCCGAAGCGATCCCCCAGGCGCCCGCCGGCGATCAGCAGCACCCCGAACGCCAGTTCATAGCCGGCGACGATCAAACCGACACCGGCAAAATCGGCGGCGAACTGCCGCT
Source organism: Serratia sp. 4542 (assembly GCF_016805595.1). Taxonomy (NCBI): domain Bacteria; kingdom Pseudomonadati; phylum Pseudomonadota; class Gammaproteobacteria; order Enterobacterales; family Yersiniaceae; genus Serratia; species Serratia sp. 4542. Next base: position 254,808 of record NZ_RXKV01000007.1, on the reverse strand, counting down.
GGATCACCGGCGCCGCCACGTTGACCACAAACAGATCGAACACCGTGACGAAACCGCCCAACAGCAGTACCGGCAGGCCGGGCAATGCCCGCCGTTCACGAGATAATGAATGTTCCATACCACCTCCAGCGATTATGATGGCCGCAGTATGGAACAGGGTTTAAACTGTTACTATATAGCCATTTATACTATTACTAACAGCAACAGGACGGCCGCCATGCCCCCACGTACCCTCGAGCGCACCCGCCACGAACTGGCGGATTTTCTACGTCAAAAGCGAGAACAGCTGTCGCCGCAGGCGGTCGGTTTGCCGAGCGGCAGCCGCCGCCGCACGCCGGGATTGCGACGCGAGGAGGTCGCGGCGCTGGCCGGCGTCGGCCTCACCTGGTACACCTGGCTGGAACAAGGCAGGGAAATCAATGCGTCGGTGGCATTTTTGGAGAACCTGGCGCGGGTGCTGCAGCTCGACGCCGCCGGCCGCTACCACCTGTTTTTATTGGCGCATCAGCGGCCGCCGGTGCCGGTCGGCCATCAGTGGTGCCAGGTCTCGCCGCTGGTACGGCGGCTGCTGGACGACCTTGTGCTGCGGCCGGCCTACGTCATGAACCTGAGTTGGGATATCATCGCCTGGAACCCTGCGGCGCAGCGACTGTTCGCCATCGGCGAACGCCCGGCGGAAGAGCGCAACATGTTGTGGATGCTGTTTGCCGATCCGCAACTTAATGCGCGCCTGTTGGAGTGGGAGGCGCAGGCGCCGCAAATCCTGGCCAGCTTCCGCCGCGACTATGCCCGCGCGCCGGAGGATGAGGTAATGCGCCAACGTGTACAGGCGCTGGAGCGAGTGTCGCCGCCGTTCCGCCGGCTCTGGCGGCAGCACGATATCCACGGGCGCTGCCAGGGGCGGCGCAGCTTCACCCTCCCGGAGATCGGTCCGGTCACCTTTGACCACGCCTCTTTCATCGTCGACGAAGAGAATCACCTGCGGCTGGTGATGTACAGCGCGCTGCCGGACGAACCGGCCAGCGCGGCATTTGAAGCGCAGCTGCGCGAGGGTTAGCGGCGGCTGTCGAAAATGAGCTTGCAGGCCAGCCCGGCGAATACCCCGCTCAGCAGGTAGTTCGGCCAGCGGGCGCTGAAGCGGCGGCCGGCGAAGCGGCTTTTCATGCCGCTGACCGCCAGGATCACCCCACCGTTAATCAGCAACCCCACCAGATTCAGCACCGTCGCCAGCGCCAACATCTGCACCACCACCGAGCCTGAACGCGGATCGATAAACTGCGGGAACAGCGCCAGCACGAACAGCGCCATTTTCGGGTTGAGGATGTTGGTGAACAGCCCCTGGCGGAAGATACGCGCCGTCGGCACCGCCTGCAACCCGGCGGAAGCCTGCAAACTGCTGCCGGATCGCAGCGTTTTCCACGCTAGATAGAGCAGATAGGCGGCGCCCAGCATTCTTACCGCGTCGTAGGCCAGCGGCACGGCGACGAACAGTTGCGACAACCCCAGCGCCGCCGCCAACGCGTGGCAATACGTGCCGAGCTGAATGCCCGCCAGCGAAGCGAAACCGGCGCGCCGCCCCTGGCTGACGCTGCGCGAAGCGATCAACAGCATATCCGGGCCGGGGGTCAGCGCCAGCGCCACGCAGGCACCGGAAAACAACAACAGCGTTGCGGCATCAATCATGAATCACCTGATAAGAAGAGGGACGGGAATGGAGCGTCCATCATAGCGACGCCGACGTGGCTTGTCAGCGCCGCCTCGCGTCAGATCACCCACAGATCGAGATACTCGTTGACCGGCATCTGCGCCAGCCGCTGCCGGTCCAGCGACACCTCGAGAATGCGCTGCTGCTGCAGCGCCGGGAACTGGCGCGCCAGGTTGGTTTTGAACTTCTCGATCAGCAGTGGGATGCCCTCTTCGCGCCGCCGTGCATGGCCGATAGGGTACTCCACCGCCACCTCATCCAGGCGGCTGCCGTCGGCGAACTCCACCGTCAGCGCATTGGCGATCGAGCGTTTTTCCGGATCGTGATAATCGCGGGTGAAGACGGGATCTTCATGGCAGTGGATCTTGCCGCGCAACGCGTCGATGCGCGGATCCTCGGCCACCCGATCCTCGTAGTCCGCCGCCGTCAGCCGGCCGAACAGCAGCGGGATCGCCACCATATACTGAATGCAGTGATCGCGATCCGCCGGGTTATCCAATGGCCCCTGCTTGTCGATAATACGCAGGCAAGCCTCGTGAGTGCGGATGCTCACCCTGGCGATGTCGGCGGCGGTTTTACCGGCGGCCTGCATCAAGCGGTGCAGCGTCATGGCCGCCTCCACGGCGGTCTGGGCATGGAACTCCGCCGGGAACGAAATTTTAAACAGCACGTTCTCCATCACGTACGCGCCGTACGGCCGCTGGAAGCGGAAAGGCTTGCCGTTGAAAGAGACGTCGTAGAACCCCCAGGTCGGCGCCGTCAGCGCCGAGGGGTAGCCCATCTCGCCGGTGGCGGCCATCAGCGCCAGCCGCACCGCGCGGGCGGTCGCATCCCCCGCCGCCCAGGATTTGCGGGTGCCGGCGTTCGGCGCGTGGCGATAGGTACGCAGCGACTGCCCGTCCACCCACGCCAGCGACACCGCATTCAGGATCTCCGCCCGGCTCAGGCCGAGCAGCTGCGCCACCACCGCGGTGGACGCCACCTTCACCAGCAGCACGTGATCCAACCCCACCCGGTTGAAGGCGTTTTCCAGCGCCAGACAGCCCTGGATCTCATGCGCCTTGATCATGGCGATCAACACCTGCCGCATGGTCAGCGGCACCTTGCCCGCCGCCACCGCCTGGCGCGAGAGCCAGTCGGCCACCGCCAGGATCCCGCCCAGGTTGTCCGACGGGTGGCCCCACTCCGCCGCCAGCCAGGTGTCGTTGAAGTCGAGCCAGCGGATCATGGCGCCGATATTGAACGCCGCCTGCACCGGATCCAGCTGGAAGCGGGTGCCCGGCACCCGGCTGCCGTTCAGCACCTCGGCGCCCGGCACCACCGGCCCCATCAGTTTCTTGCAGGCCGGATAGCTCAGCGCCTCCAGCCCGCAGCCGAGGGTATCGAGCAGGCAATAGTGGGCGGTGCGGTACGCCGCCGGGGTATCGACGGCCTCTTTCATCACATAATCGACGATATCGACCATTTCGCGATCGAACGGCGGACGGCGGGTATTGGCAGACTCAAGCATCATGATTCCCAAAGGCTCCATAGTGAATAACGATCGGCGCTCAGCGCTGATCCAGCGGTACGAACGCCCGCGCTTCCGGCCCGGTATAGTTGGCGGACGGGCGAATGATTTTGTTGTCCTGCCGTTGCTCGATGATGTGCGCCGACCAGCCGCTCACCCGCGCCATGACAAACAGCGGCGTGAACATTTCGGTGGGCACCCCCAGCTGGTGATAAGACACCGCCGAGAACCAGTCGAGGTTGGGGAACATCTTTTTGGTGTCGCGCATCACGCTTTCCAGCCGATCGGCGATGTCATACAGCTTCATCGCCCCCGCTTCCTGCGACAGGCGCAGCGCGATCTCTTTGATCACCTGATGGCGCGGATCGGAGACGGTGTACACCGGGTGCCCGAAGCCGATCACCACCTCTTTGTTGTCGATGCGGCGGCGAATGTCGGCTTCCGCTTCGTCCGGCGTTTCATAGCGTTGCTGGATCTCCAGCGACACCTCGTTGGCGCCGCCGTGTTTCGGCCCGCGCAGCGCGCCAATGGCGCCGACGATCGCCGAATAGACGTCGGATCCGGTGCCGGCGATCACCCGGCCGGCGAAGGTCGAGGCGTTGAACTCATGCTCGGCGTACAGGATCAAGGAAGCGTGCATCGCCTGTTCCCAACTGGCGGAAGGCGCTTCGCCGTGCAGCAGGTGCAGGAAGTGGCCGCCGATGGAATCGTCGTCGGTCTCCGGCTGAATGCGCTCGCCGTTGTGGCTGTAGTGATACCAATACAGCAGCATCGATCCCAGCGACGCCAGCAGCCGGTCGGCGATGTCGCGCGCGCCGGCCGCGCCGTGCTGCTCTTTTTCCGGCAGCGTGCAGCCAAGGGCCGAGACGCCGGTGCGCATTACGTCCATCGGGTGAGACGCCGCAGGCAACGCCTCAAGCACCGTGCGCACGCTGGCGGGCAGGCCGCGCAGCGCTTTGAGACGGTGTCTGTAGGCCTGCAGCTCATCGCGGTTGGGCAATTTGCCGTGGATCAGCAGGTGGGCAACCTCTTCAAACTCGCAGTGGCGCGCGAGATCGAGAATGTCGTAACCGCGGTAGTGCAGATCGTTGCCGCTGCGCCCTACGGAGCACAGTGCGGTATTCCCGGCGGGCACGCCGGATAACGCCACGGATTTTTTCGGCTTATCGCCAGTCGGGCTTTGCGGGGGGATCGCTTGGCTCATACTGTCCTCGTTTGGCTTCTGCGTGAATGGCGCTTATTCGTCGCGCTGGCGAGCGAACAGAGCGTCGAGTTTCTCTTCGAACAAATAGTAGTTGATGCTTTCGTACAGCTCGTTGCGGGTCTGCATGGTGTCGATGACGCTTTTCTGCGTGCCCTCCTCGCGCAGGGCGCGGTATACCCGCTCCGCCGCGCGGTTCATCGCCCGGAAGGCCGACAGCGGATACAGCGCCATATCCACCTGGGTGCTGCGCAACTCGTCGGTGGTAAACAGCGGCGTCGCGCCGAACTCGGTGATATTGGCCAGGATCGGCACCTGCGTCGCTTCAGCGAAGCGGCGGTACATGCCCAGTTCGGTGATCGCTTCCGGGAACAGCATGTCGGCCCCGGCCGCCACGTAAGCCTGAGCGCGCTCGATGGCCGCCTCCAGCCCCTCCACTGCCAGCGCGTCGGTGCGCGCCATGATCACGAAGTCCGGATCGCTGCGCGCATCCACCGCCGCCTTGATGCGATCCACCATCTCTTCGGTGGAGACGATGGCCTTATTGGGCCGATGGCCGCAGCGCTTGGCGCCGACCTGATCTTCGATATGCAGCGCCGCCGCCCCGGCCTTGCTCACCGAGCGCACCGTGCGGGCAACGTTGAACGCCGAAGCGCCGAAACCACTGTCCACATCCACCAGCAGCGGCAGCGGGCAAACGTCGGTGATGCGGCGAATGTCGGTCAGCACATCGTCCAGGGTCGAAATGCCCAGATCCGGCAGCCCCAGCGAACCGGCCGCCACGCCGCCGCCGGAAAGGTAGATGGCCTGGAATCCGGCCCGCTGGGCCAGCAGCGCATGGTTAGCGTTGATCGCGCCGGCGATTTGCAGGGGTTTTTCTTTACTCAGGGCCTGACGAAAGGCGAGCCCGGGTGAGCGCAGCGTCATGACGTTTTCTCCGATTAGCCAGATGAAACAGACAGAGCAAGGGGCGGGCCAGGTTGTACTTCAGTGAGGGGAAAAATTAAACGCGATAAAAATAAGTGAGTTACAACATCTTCAGCGCCATTAGCCTGGCAAAGGAGTAAAAAACGTTTCAGTTAACGTTTCAATCGTTGTTTCACACAGTAAATTTGAAACATCACTGAAACCGGGCTACACCTAATGCAGCCACTTCCATTTGGTAACCCACCATGAGCGATCACGTCACGCCGGACAAACCGGTGATCTGGACCGTCTCCATCACCCGCCTGTTCGATCTGTTCCGGGACATCAGCCTCGAGTTCGACCATCTGGCAACCATCATCCCGATCCGCCTCGGCTTTGAGGAGGCGGTGCAGCACATCCGCGCCCGCCTGGCAACCGAGCCTTGCGACGCCATCATCGCCGCCGGCTCCAACGGCGCCTACCTGAAAAGCCGGCTGTCGGTGCCGGTCATCCTGGTCAAGCCCGGCGGTTTCGATCTGCTGCAGGCGCTGAGCAAGGCGCGCAGAACCGCCGATCGGATCGGCGTCATCACCTATAAGACCCCTCTGCCCGCGCTGCTGGAGTTCCAGCAAACCTTCGATCTGCCGCTGGAGCAGCGCAGCTACGTCACCGAAGAAGACGCCCGCGGCCAGATCGCCGAGCTGAAAGCCGCCGGCATTCAGGCGGTGGTCGGCGCCGGCCTCATCAGCGATCTGGCGGAAGAGGCCGGGCTCACCGCCATTTTTCTCTATTCCGCCGCCACCCTGCGCGCCGCCTTCAGCGATGCGCTGGACGTGACGCGCCTGATGCGGGGCGGCAGCAAACGCGGCGGCGATTACGCCGCGCGCAATACCCTGCAACCGCGCTACGGGCTGGACGATTTGCAGGGCGAGTCCCCGCAGATGGAGCAAACGCGGCGCACCATCATGCTGTACGCCCGCTCGCCGGCGGCGGTATTAATTGAAGGAGAAACCGGCACCGGCAAGGAGCTGGCGGCGCAGGCGATCCACCGGGAATACTTTTCCCGGCGCGGCGCACCGGCCAGGGGCGCGACGCCGCCGTTCGTCGCCATCAACTGCGGCGCCATCGCCGAATCGCTGCTGGAGGCGGAGCTGTTCGGCTATGAGGAAGGCGCCTTTACCGGCTCACGGCGCGGCGGCCGACGCGGGCTGCTGGAAACCGCCAACGGTGGCACCCTGTTTCTGGATGAGATCGGCGAAATGCCGCTGCACCTGCAAACCCGGCTGCTGCGCGCGCTGGAAGAGAAGGCCGTCACCCGAGTCGGCGGGCAGCAGCCGGTGGCGGTCGACTTTCGCGTCATCAGCGCCACCCACAACCACCTGGAGCAGGCGATTCAACGGGGCGACTTTCGCGCCGATCTGTTCTACCGCCTGAGCGCCCTGCGGCTGCAGCTGCCGCCGCTGCGGGCGCGCGGCGACGATATCGCGATGCTGGCGGAACACTTTCTGAAACGGTCACTGGCGGCGCTCGACGTGCCGCTGACGGAGCCGCTGCGCGCCGCCATGGCCGGCTGTTACGCCGCGCTGAATCATTACGCCTGGCCCGGCAACCTGCGCGAACTGCGCAACATGATGGAGCGGGTGGCGCTGATGCTGAGCACCGGCGCCGCGCCGAGCGGCGAGACGCTGCGCTGGCTGCTGCCGGAGCTGGCGACGGGCACGCCGCCCGAGACGCCGCCAGCGCCCGTCTCCGCCCACGAAGCGCTGGCGCGATGTGGGGGCGACCACGCCGCCGCCGCCCGGTTGCTCGGGATCAGCCGAACCACCTTATGGCGCCGGTTGAAACACCCGGCCTGAGGCTCAGCCGGCGCGCCGGCCGTCCGAGGCCGGCAGCAGCCGCGCTCGCCGCTCGCCCAGCAGGTTCATGCCCGCCGCCGCCAGCAGAATGATCGCCGCGCCCAGCAGCTGCCACGCCGACAGGCGGTGGCCAAACGCCAGGCGATCCACCAGCATGGCGGCGACCGGGTAGATGAACGACAGTGAGCCGATCAGGTTGGTCGGCAGCTTCTGCAGGGCGCCGTACATCAACACATACATCAGGCCGGTGTGCAGCACGCCGAGCGTCGCCAGCATTCCCCACTGCCCAACGCTGGCCGAAACGTGGAAATCCACCAGCGGCAACAGCATCACCGCCCCCACCGCCACCTGGATCAGCGCAATAAGATGCGGCGGCGTGCCCTTCAGCCGCTTGGCCGCCAGCGCCATCAGGGCGTAGAAAAACGCCGCCCCGAGCGCCAGCGCGATGCCCGCCAAATAATGACTCTGTTCCCCCGCCTGCCGCGGCTGCGCCAGCACCACCAGCATCATGCCGCCGAACGCCAGCCCCAGCCACAGCAGCTTGCGGGCGGTCAGCCGCTCCCCCAGAAACAGCGCCCCCAGCCCCACCAGTATAAACGGCTGGGTGTTGTACACCGCCGTGGCGATGGAGATAGAGGCATAGGAATAGGCGGCAAACAGCAGCAGCCAGTTGATCACCAGCGCGACGCCGCCGGCGATCGCCAGCAGCAGCGTGGCGCGCGTCAGCGCATCGCGCCGCAGCTGCCCCAGCGCGCCGCACACCGCCAGCAGCACCAGCGCCCCCACCGCGCAGCGCCAAAACACCACGTTGACCACCGGCTGGCCGGACATCAGCACAAACCAGCCGATGGAGCCGGAAATCAGCATCGCCGCCGTCATCTCCAGCGAGCCGCGTTTTATCTCTGCATTCATTCTGCGTTCCTCCAAACTTGCCCAGAGGCATAGCTTGCGGCTTCGCGGGACGGCTTTCCATAGCATAAAAAAGGCAGATATGCTTAACTGCCTTTTTCTCGTAGCTATAATAAAGAAAATACCTAACGGAGGCGTTATGGATGATATCGATCGCCAGATCCTGACTCTTTTGGCGCAGGACGCACGCGCGTCGTTGAAGACGCTGAGCGCGCAGGTGGGGCTGTCATCGCCGAGCACGTCGGAAAGGCTGCGGCGGCTGGAGGAAAGCGGCGTGATCCAGGGCTATACCCTGAACGTCAATCTGCAGGCGGTGGGCTACGCCTTCGAGTCACTGGTGCGTATCAAGCCGCTGCCGGGCATGCTGAAGAAGGTTGAACAGCTGATTCAGGCGATCCCGGAAGTGGTCGAGTGCGATAAGGTGACCGGCGAAGACTGCTTTATCGTGCGGCTGGTGGCGCACTCGATGGAACAGCTCGACCACACCCTCGATCGGCTGGCCGAGCATGCGCAGAGCAACACCTCGATCGTGAAAACCACGCCGGTCAAACGCCGCCTGCCGCCGCTGCTCTGATTAACGCCGCCGCTTGCGGGCAAACGGGTTGCCGCGCTTCTTCTCTTTTTTGGCCGCGTCGGCGGCGGATTTCAGCGCCGCCAGATGCGCCTTGTCGGCCTCCGGCACCGCGCGCTGTTCGATCGGGAACACCGGCAGCGACGCCAACAGCCGCGAACCGTAGTTTTTGGTCAACAGCCGGCGATCGTAGATCACGATCTCGCCGTAGCATTGGTTGCTGCGGATCAGGCGGCCGACCTGCTGGATCAGGTTGAACGAGGCGCTCGGCAGGCTCTGCACTTCGAAAGGATAGCGCTTCAGCGATTTCAGCCACTCGCCTTCGGTAATGATCACCGGGCTGTCGATCGGCGGGAACGCAATTTTGTGAATGTGTACCTGGGTCAGCAGCTCGCCTTTCAGATCCAACCCTTCGGCGAACGATTGCAGCCCCACCAGCACGCTGGCGACGCCCTTCTCCACCCGCTTGCGGTGTTCTTCCACCAGCCGGTAGCGCGGCTGGTCGCCCTGCACCAGCAGCATCAGCCGCAGATCGGTCACGTAGCTGAGGAAAGTCTGCATCGCCCGGTGGCTGCTGAACAGGATCAGCATGCCTTTGTGTTTGCCGCTCGCCTGCTCGGCGCGGAAACATCGCGCCATCTCCTCGAGGTGCTCCGCCTCGTTGGCGAGCGCCGGTTCATAGCGCATTTGCGGAATGACAATCTTGCCCTGTTCGACATGATTGAACGGCGAAGAGAGCGTTTCGAAGCGATCGCCGGCCTTCTCGCTCAACCCGCTCATCTCCTGCAAACGCGCGAAGCTGTTCAGCGAACGCAGCGTGGCCGAGGTGACCACCACGTGCGGCACCTTGCGCCACAGCAGCTTCTCCAGCTGGTCGCTGACGCGGATGCCGACGCAGTGCAGGTAGAGATGGGTAACGTTATCGCGCAGCTCGCGCGTGACCCATTTGGAGATCGGCGCGTTGGACGACTTGTCGAGCGCCGCCAGCCGCCACAGCTTGCTCATCGCTTCCAGATAGCCCAGCGTGCGGCTCATCTGAATGATCGACCGGTGCAGGCGCACGATGTCATGCTTGCCGGTCTGCTCGGTGAGATCGTTAAGCACGAACTCCGCCAGCCCGCGCAGCGCATCGGTCAGTTTGAACAGCCGCGCGCAACTCTCCACCATCTCCGCCGGCAGCTCGCCCATTTCAAAACGGTGCTCGGCTGCCACGCTGTCGCCGGGCAGGTAGGCGCTGACCTGATGCTCGAAGATCTGCACCAGCTCGCGCAGCTCCTCACAATGGTTCTTCAGCCGCTCGCTGTTGGCCAGCCCCGGCGGATTCTTCGGCCGGTACTGCGTCATGCACTGCTCGACCTGCCGCACGATCATGTCCAGCTGCAGGTTGGTCGACAGCGCGGTAATTTCCCCATCGATCTCCAACGCGTCGCGCGCCACCTCAGGCAAATGGTGGCCTTCGTCCAACACCAGCAGCAGCTCTTTCGGGTTCGGCAGCACCGACTCCGTCTCCAGTGCCGCCATCACCAGAGCGTGATTAGCCACCACCACGTCGGCGCTCTCGATCTCTTTGCGGGCAATATAGAACGGGCATTCGCGAATGTAGTGGCAGTTGCGCCCCAGGCAGTTGGCCTTGTCGGTGCTCAGCTTGGCCCACAGCGGATCGTCGATGCTTTGTTGATAGTGATCGCGCAGCCCATCCCACTCGAAGCGAGCCAGCGCCTTGGTCAGCTTCTGGCACAGCGCCTGCTCTTCGCCGCTGGACGGCGCCAGCTCGTCGTCGAGGAACAGCGTCAGATCGCCCTGTTGACTGACGTCGGTGCTCATCGCCGCCAGGTTGCGCGGGCACACGTAGCGCCCACGGCCAAAGGCGCCGGTAAATTTCAGATCGGGGATAATCTTCTTCAGCAGCGGCAAATCTTTGCTGTAGATCTGGTCCTGCAGCGCCACGTTGGCGGTGCTGACCACCAGCGGTTTGCTCTCCGCCCGCCCGACGGCGATGCCCGGGATCAGGTAAGACAGCGTTTTACCGACGCCGGTCGGCGCCTCGATCGCCAGATGGCGCGGGTAGTCACCGGCCAGCGTCTTCGCCACCTCGGCGATCATCTGGCGCTGGGGCGCGCGGGAAATAAAATCCGGTATTTGCTGCTGCAGGGCTTTGTACCACTGGCCAATCTGATCTTTAACTGCGGAGGAGAGCGCCATTCAACTCTTATCTAAACGAAATGATGGCGCTATTGTCCCACAGACCGCCCGCGGCGTCAGCCCGAGTTACGTCTGCGGATCGATCATCGAGGCGCGCCCGGCGCTGAACGACCACTCGTCCAACTGGGTGGTGGTGATCACCACCATCACATCCTCGGGGCGCAGCCGCAGGTTTTCCGCCAGCAACGCCGCCAGCCGCCCGTAGAAACGCCGCTTGGTGTCGGTGTCGCGCGGCCGCCCGGCGGTGATATAAAACAGCACGAAATCCGCGCTGCGCGGCCCGCCGAGATAGTCGCGATCGTAGATAAGCTCACCGGGGCGGTATTGATCGATCACCTGAAATTTATCCGTCGGCGGCACCTCAAAGGCCTCCACCAGCGCCTGATGCAGGCTGTCGGACAGGGTTTGCAGATAGTCGGCGGACTTGCCCTGAAGCAGGGCGATACGGCTAAACGGCATGATTGGCCTCCTGTTCCAGCTCGCGCAGGCGCGCCACGGCCGACGCCGCCGCGGGCCAGCCGGCGTAGAACGCCAGATGGGTGATGAGCTCGGCCAGCTGCTGACGCGTCACGCCGTTGCGCTGCGCCAGCTGCAGGTGAAACGGCAGCTGTTCCACGCGGTTGAGCGCCACCAGCGCGGCGACGGTAATCAGGCTGCGCTCGCGCGGGCTCAGCGCCGGCCGCTGCCAAATATCGTCAAACAACACTCGGTCGCTGAGCTGCGCCAGCTTGGGGGCAATATCGCCGAACGCCTGTTGCCCGGCCTGGGATTCTGATGGCATCACACTCTCCTGTCAGTTGCGGATAGCCTTACGCTACCCGCCGCCGCAGCGAGTGAAAATCGGGATTTTCGGCAGTCTCGGTTCAGAAAAACGGGAGGGTTCCCCGCCGGGCGGCGGGGAGGATTCACGATTCCAGCGGGGCAACGCCGTCGAACTGCGCGCTCAGCAGCGCATTCAGCTCCGGCCGCTGTTCCACCCGTTCAGCGATGGCGTACAGCCGCGGACAGTGTTGCCGGAACCACGCGCGACCCGGCCGCCAGTGGCACATCACCGCCACGTACAGATCCAACGCGCTGAAGCTCTTGCCGAGAAACCACGGGCCCGCTGCGCCGGCGGCGGCGTTCAGCTGCTGCAATAAACGCTCGCGATAAGCCATTACCGCGTTTTTCAGCTGTTCCGCCCCCGCCGCCTGCGGCTGCCAGTGCTGCGGATGGTCGGCATAGGTGAAGGTGGGGTAAATCTCCGCGTTGATGAACAGCAGCCAGCGCAGAAAACGCGGCAACAGCGGCGAACCGCCGGGCGGCGCCAGCTCGGCATGCGGTGCGCGATCGTGCAGCAGCAGAATAATCGCCGCACTCTCCGTCATCACTTCGTCATTGGGCAACACTAAGGTGGGCACCTGACCCAACGGGTTCAGCGCCAGCAGGCGATCGCGCTCCGGGCCGTCCTGCGTGTAGTCCACTTCCTCATAGCCCCAGGGGAAAGCGGTCAACGCCAACGCGGCGGCCACGATCGTCGAGCCGCAGCCCTGCGTACCGAACAAAGTATAAGTATCGTGCATGATTCCTCCCGCAGCGGAACAAGGTATCGGTAACTGTAGACCAGCCGCCGACCATCGGCTGAAGAAAAAATTCACCCTTTGCGCGACTTTTTTAATCGTTCGACATGAAAATGAATTTTTTGTCATAAATAGATCACATTACTACGGTAAAAATTCTCCGCCGCAAACAATCAGGCGGCACAGTAAAACAGCAATGCAACTGATGATAAGCGTCTTTCAATCGAATAAAGCAGGGTAACTCATGAAACGTAATCTTCTGGCCGTTATTATTCCGGCACTTTTACTTGCGCAAGCGGCACAGGCAGCAGAAATCTACAATAAAGACGGCAACAAACTCGATTTTTACGGTCGTGTGAAAGCCCTGCATTATTTCTCCGATGATGCCGGCAACGACGGTGATAAAACCTACGTCCGTATCGGCTTTAAAGGCGCGACTCAGATTAATGACATGCTGACCGGTTACGGCCAGTGGGAATATCAGATCGCCGCCAACCATTCTGAATCCGACGGCACTAAAGACACTAAAACGCGTCTGGGCTTCGCCGGTCTGAAATATAAAGACTTCGGCTCTTTCGATTACGGTCGCAACTACGGCATTATTTACGACGTCGGCGCCTGGACGGATATGCTGCCTGAATTCGGCGACGATGCTTACGTCAAGACCGACAACTTCATGAACGGCCGCACCAACGGCGTTGCCACCTATCGTAATAACAACTTCTTCGGTCTGGTTGACGGCCTGAAATTCGCCGTGCAGTACCAGGGCAAGAACGAAAACGACGGCCGCTCCGCCAGCAAGGCGAACGGCGACGGTTGGGGCCTTTCCTCCAGCTATGAAATTATCGACGGCCTGAGCGTGGGTGCCGCCTATGCCTCTTCCAACCGTACCGCCAGCCAGAAAGCGGGCACCTTCGGCAAAGGCGACAAGGCCGATATCTGGGCCGCCGGTATGAAATACGACAACAACGATGTCTACCTGGCTGCCACCTACTCGGAAAGCCGCAACATCGCGCCTATTTCCGGCACCGCCACCATCAATAACCGTTCCACCTCCGTCAGCGGCTTCGCCAATAAAGCGGAAGGCTTGGAATTGGTTGCGCAATATCAGTTCGATTTCGGTCTGCGCCCATCGCTGGGTTACGTTCAGCAGAAAGGCAAAGATATTGAAGGCATCGGCGATGCCGACCTGGTGAAATATATCGATGTCGGCGCGTACTACTATTTCAACAAGAACATGTCGACCTATGTCGATTATAAAATCAACCAGCTCGACAGCAATAACAAGCTGGGTCTGAAAGACGACAACGTGATTGCCGTCGCCCTGACCTACCAGTTCTGATGTGATGAATGAATAACCACCACTGCAAACTTTAGCGTCACTTGATACCCAGAGTTTTATTTCGCCGGGCGGCTGCGTCCGGCTTTTTTGTTTTTATTTTCCCGCCAACGAATGCCCCCGCTTGCCTTGCAAAACAAACGGGTCTACATGTATAGCTTTCCCCCCGAGCGGAATCAGCCATGCATAACGACGGACGCTTCGACTACCACAACGCCCTGCGCTACAGCAGCAACGAACTGGCAAACATCCTCAACCACTGTTTTGAAAACTACATCGTGCGCTTCGTGCTCGACGGACCGACCTTCGCCGCCCGCTTCGGCGCTGAGGATCTCAGCCTGAACGACAGCCTGATCGTCACCCACCGCCATGAACCGGTGGCGGTGGCGCTGATCGCCCGCCGCGGCCGGCACAGCCGGATTGCGGCCTTTTCCGTGCGCCCGGAGATGCGCGGCCAGGGGCTGGGCAAGGCGCTGATGCAGCGGCTGGTGGCGGATGCCCGCCAGCGCGGCGACCGACGGCTGTCGCTGGAAGTGATCGAAGGCAACGAAGCCGCGCTGGCGCTGTATCATCGCGCCGGGCTGCGCATCGTGCGCACCCTGAGCGGCCATCAGGCGCCGGCGGAAGCGCCGCCAGGCACGGCGGCGCTGCAGGCAGTCGATCCGCTGACCGTCAGCCATCGCCTGACGGCGGAAGGCGCCACCGACCTGCCCTGGCTGATCGCCCCCGAATCGCTGTTCAAGCTGCCGGGCAAACCGCAGGCCTATACGCTCAATCGTCAAGCCTACGCCGTGGTGATGCCCGGCGCCGAGCACTGCTGGCTGCGCCTGATCTACGTGCCGCCGCAGCACCGCGGCCAGGGGCATGCGCGCGCCTTGCTGGCCGCCCTGCAAACGCGGTTCGCCCCTTTGCCGCTGACCGCCAACGTCTTTGTGCCCGAGGTGGCGGCCCCCTTCTTTACGCATCTTGGCTGGCGGCAGGATCCCCTGCGCCAGTTCGAGATGGATATGCTGCTGGACAGCCCACAAGAATAAAACCGAGAGAGATAACGATGGCAGGAAAACAGGCAAGGAAACTCACCCTCGGCGCGGCGGTCGGCGTCGCGCTGCTGACGTTGGCCGGTTGCGCGCAGCCGCCGCACACCGACGCCCAGGCCCAGCAACGGCTGGCGGATCAGTCGGTGCTGGCGGTGAACTGGTTCCAACAGTCCGGCGAATACCAGGCGTTGGCGCATCAGGCGTTCAACAGCGCGCAGCGCGCCTTCGATCAGGCCAAGGCCGCGCCGGGCCGTAAAAAGGCGGTGGTGGTCGATCTGGATGAAACCATGCTGGACAACAGCGCCTACTCCGGCTGGCAGGCGCAGCAGGGCCAGCCGTACGACGGCGCCACCTGGGCCCAATGGACGCAGGCCGAACAGGCCGGCGCGGTGCCGGGCGCGGTGTCGTTTGCCCGTTACGTTAACACCCATCAGGGGACGATGTTCTACGTATCGAACCGCAAGCAGAGCGAGTACGCCGCCACAGTGGCCAACATGCAGAAGCTCGGTTTCACCGGCATGTCGGAAAAGACCGTGCTGCTCAGCACCGACACCTCCAATAAGCAGGCGCGCTTCGACGCCATCAAACAAGCCGGCTATGACATCGTGGTGTACGCGGGCGACAACCTGAACGACTTCGGCGCCGCGACTTATCACAAGGACAATGCGCAGCGCCGGGCGTTCGTCAGCGAGAACCAGGGCAAGTTCGGCACCGAATTTATCGTGCTGCCCAACCCGCTGTACGGCGATTGGGAAAGCGGGCTGGCCCGCGATTACAACAAGCTGACGCCGCAGCAGAAGCTGCAGGTGCGCCAACAGGCGATCAAAGCCTGGCGCGGGCGCTAAGCCTCACAGCAGTTTGTACATATAGCAGGTGGCCTCCAGCGCCCCGCCGTCGCTGGCGCGGGCGTATTGCGGGATGTCACCTGCCGCTTCGAACCCCAATTGGCGGTACAACCCCTGCGCCGCACTGCCTCTCAGGGTATCCAGCACCAACAGGCTGCGGCGATGACGCGCCGCCAGCGCCTGCACTTCCTGCATCAACAGCCGCGCGACGCCCTGCCGCCGCGCCTGCGGGTGCACCATCAGCTTGACCACTTCCGCCCGGTGGCGGCCATTGTCCGGCATCGCCAACAGCAGCTGCACGGTGCCGACCGGCCGCCCGTTCGCGAGCGCCACCAGCATCGCGCGCTCGCCCCGCGCCAGGGCCGGCAGCAGCCCCTGCCAAAACGCCCGCGCCTGTTCCAGCGTAAAAGGCATGACAAAACCGATGCTGGCGCCGTGCGCCACGCTGGCGTGCAGCATTTCGGCCAGGTCGGCCATGGCGTTGTGCGCCGCGTCGGCGTCCCACTGTTGTAATTCAATCATGGCTATGGCCTGCAGATAACGAGCGTGTAATGGGCCGGCTCATCGCCGGGGACATGGAAACGGGAAGCGCCGAACAGGCGGTAGCGCAGACAATCGCCGGGCGACAGCCGGAAAACACGCCCTTCCAGCGTCAGCTCCAGCTGCCCGGACAGCAGCCAGAGGTGATGCTCCAGCGCCGGAATCGACGGCAGGTCGTAATCGATCTGCGCGCCGGCATCGAGCCGGGCTTCGATAAATTCGGCCTTATACAGCGCGGCAGGCGGGGAAACGGAGCGACGGTGAAAACCGCTGGCGCGATCGACCCATACCGGCTGTTGCGGCGGCCGCAGCAGCTCCGGCGGTTCGTCTTCGATTTCGCTCAGCAGGCGCGACATGGTCAACCCGTAGGCGGCGCACAGCCGGTTCAGCAGCGACGCCGTCGGGCTGGTTTCGGTGCGCTCCACCCGCGAGAGCGTCGCCCGGCTAAGGCCGGTGCGTTGCGCCAGCGCCTCCAGCGACCACCCCTGCTGCTGGCGCAAATCCGCCAACCGCTGCGCCAACTTCAGGTCGGCCGTCTCCAAACCGTTATCCATCGCTCACACTCCGCCGAAAAATCCCATATAAGAGAAATAATCTCAAATTAGAGATATGGCAAGCGAATTTTAAAAAATGCCGTGCAGCGCGATAAATATCAGCAGGCTCAGCAACACCACCGCCAGCATGTTGCGCAGAAAGAACGCCAATATCACGGCAAACACCGCCCCCCACAGGTAAGGGTTATCCGGCGCGGCGCGCAGCTGGTCGCCGCTGAAGGCGATAATCGGCCCGCAAATTGCCGTCAGCACCGCCGGCACGGAAAAGCTCAGCAGCGTTTTAACGCGCGGCGATAACCGCAGTGGCAATCCCGGCGCCAAAAAGCAGTAGCGGTTGAAGAACACCACCAGCCCCATCAAGACTATCGTCAGCCAGATCATCGGCGCCCCCCGCTGCACAGCAGCCCGACCAGCATCGCCGCCACGGTGGCGATCACCAGTGCGCCCGGCGTCTGGAAATAGTGCAACACAATGGAAAGCAGCAGCGCGGCCAGCACGCAGGCCAACACCGGCAGGCTGCGCACCAGCGGCACCACGATGGCGATAAAGGTGGCGGCGATGGAAAAATCCAGCCCATAACCGTCCAGATCCCCGGCGCTGCCGGCGGCTACGATGCCGAGCAGCGTGGAGAGAAACCAGCACAGGTAAAAGGTCAGCCCGGCGCCCAGCGCATACCAGCGGTCGAAACGCGCCGGCGCCTGTTCGCCGGTCAGCGCAAACAGTTCATCGGTGAGCAAGAATCCCAGGGCCAGCCGCCAGCGTAACGGCAGCGGCGCAATGCGCTCCCGCAGCCGCAGCGCATAGAGAAAATGCTGGGCGGTGACGAAAAAGGTCGACAGCAGGATCGCCAGCAGCCCGGCGCCGCCCTTGATCATGCCCATCGCCACCAGCTGCGCCGCCCCGGCGAACACGATAGCCGACATGCCCAGCCCTTGCGCCGGCGTCAGGCCGCTTTGCAGGGCCATCGAGCCCGCCAGTACGCCCCACGGTACCACCGCCAGGCACAGCGGCAAGATCGCCACCCCACCCTGCAGCGCGGGGCGCAGGCGGGCAGACGGCGGCGTGATGAGGGGGATTGAATCAGTCATGGGCTTCTCCTTCGGTTGAAGAAGCCAGCTTACGGCGCAGGCGCACACGGGTATTGCACCCGATTGCCCGACTATTTCAGCGATTTGACGTAGTCGCCCGGCGTGATGCCCATCGACTTGCGAAAATGGCGGTGGAAATGGCTTTGATCGTGAAAACCGCAGCTCAGCGCGCTGTCCAGCACGCTGCTGCCGGCCTTCAGCATGCCGCGCGCTTTACGCAGCCGCGCCTGAATTTGATAGGCGTGCGGCGGCAGACCGGTGGCCTGCTGAAACTGCCGCAGCAGGTAATAAGGGCTGAGCGCCACTCGCTCCGCCAGCTCCAGCAGCGAAATGTCCGCCTCAGGGAAATCGTCGAGAAAGGCTTTCACCCGCGCCACCTGGCTTTGCGCCCGGCTCTGCGGCGTGGGATCGATGCGGCTTTTGCCGTGCCGCAGCATCAGCCAGGTCAGCGCCGAGAACACCATGGTCTCTTTCATCAGCCGGTTCTCATCGCTGCGCAGCAGGCTGAACGCCATCCGCAGCTGGCCGGCCAGGCCGACGTCGTGCACCACCGGGTTGGGGAAATAAGGCGTCGCGCCGGCGCCGGTTTTCAGATCGCGCGACAAAAACGCCAGCAGCTCCGGCGTCGGGTACATCGCCTGATACGACCATCCCTCTTCGGTGGCGGAGCTGCCGGTGTGGATGTCGTCGGCGTTGACCAGAATGATGCTGCCCAGCGGCGCCACGTGTTCGCCACCGGTGCGGTAGAAACGCTGGGCGCCGTCGTCGATGACGCCCACGCAGAAGCCTTCATGGCTGTGGCGCGAGAAGGTTTGGCGGCGGTAGGTGGCCTGCAGCACTTCCAGCCCGCCGAGATCGTCGACGTGCATGAAATGGGCCTGTTCCCGGGATGCTTTGCGCGCTGCGCCTTCCACCTTCATCTTGCCTACCTCCGCTGAATGAGCGCCATTCTAGCACTCACGCGAGGGCGGGGTTTGTACAAAATTGCCCGTCTCGGCGCCCGGCGGCGCGATCGCCGCGCAGCGCCAGGCGCTGAACACCGCCAGCAGCGGCGCCAGCGCGAACGCCAGGAACAGCCAACGCGCCGCCGACGCCGCGCCCACCGCCCCGCCCGGATCGTTCAGCCCCGCCAGATTGGCCGTCATCCCGGCCAGCGCCGCCCCGAACGCGGTGGCGAACAGCTGCACCGTGGTAATGGAAGCGCCGGCGATGTCTTTGTCCGCCTCAGGCGCCACCTGCAAAATGCGCGTCAGCAGGTGCGGCCAGCCGAAACCGATGCCGAATCCCACCAGCAACAGCGCAATGACGATCGGCGCCAGCGCCTGCCAGTGGCCACCGGACGGCACCGGCATCAGGATCGCCAGCGCCAGCAGCCCCACCAGCACAAACAGCGGCCCGCTGACGATCGCCCGGCGAATACCCGCCCCGCGCCAGCCGGAGCTGAGGATCTCGGACAGCGTCCAGCCGGCGGCCATGGCAGCGGCGATATAGCCGGAGATCAGCGGCGACTGGCCGTGCAGCAGCTGCAGGAAATACGGCACGAAGATCTCGCTGGTCATGCCGATCACCAGCAACGCGGTCGTGATGTAGAGCGCCGCCAACGATGATCCGCGCCGCAGTGCGCCGTGCGGTAACAGACGGGCCCTCGAGTGCGCTTCACGCTTCAGCAGCCAGGCCATCAGCAGCAGCGAGAGCGCGATGCCCGCCAGGTTGATCCAGGCGCTGTGCGCCAGGCTGCCGGCGGACACCACCAGCACCGCCACGGTCAACAGCAGCAGCTGGGCGGCCGGTAACGGCGCGGCCGCCTGCTGCGCTTTGCCCTTGGGCAGGATCAGGAAGGTAAACGCGGCGTACAGCGCCATGATCGGCAGCAGAATGCCGAAGGCCCAACGCCAGGCGTGCAGCTCGGCGAAAATGCCGCCCACCGCTGGCCCCACCAGGGTGGCGATGCCCCACATCGCCGAGATGAGCGCCATGGCGCGCGGCCACAATCGCTGCTCGAACACCAGGTTGATCATCGCGTAGGAGAGCGCAAAGATCAGCCCGCCGCCGAAGCCTTGCACCGTGCGGCCGATCAGCATCACCGGCATGCTCGGCGCCAGCGCACACAGCGCCGCCCCGGCGATGAAGAACAGCGAAGCCACCAGATAGGCGCTGCGCGCGCCGTAGCCGCTGAGCAAGCGGGCCGACAGCGCGGAGCCGAGGATCGACGCCACCACGAACAGCGTGGTGTTCCAGGCGTAGAGATCCAGCCCGCCGATATCCTGCACCACCGAGGGCAGAATGGTGGTGGCGACCAGAATATTGATGGCATGCAGCGCTACGCCGAGCGAAAGCGCGATCGCACTGGCCGCATTTTTGCCGGAGAAGAGGTCGCTCCAGCGGCTATCGTCATGGGTTATCACGGTTGTCGTCCTGTTTTCAGAGGAATGGCATTGAGTTGGTCATGAGATTGCGTTAAATTTAACAAGAGATATCTTGGAATAAGTTAGGGCGAGGCGGAGAAATATGTCAAGAATAAACTTGGAAAATAGCGGCAGCACCGCACAATCGGTCAGTGACCGCTTGCTGACGCTATTGAAAACCCGCGGCCCGCAGCAAGCTTCTGACGCAGGAAAGGTGCTCGGTACCACCGGTGAGGCGGCCCGCCAGCAGTTCGTCAAGCTGGCGAAAGAGGGACTGGTCGAAGCGGTGGCGGAAACGCGCGGCGTGGGCCGCCCGGTGCAGCTGTGGCATTTGACCTCGGCTGGCAACGCGCGCTTTCCCGACACCCATGCGGATCTGACGGTGCAGCTGCTGCGCACCGTGCGCGACAAGCTGGGCGAACAGGCGCTCGATGTGCTGATCGAGACCCGCGAGCAGGAAAACCGCATCAACTACAAGCAGGCGATGATCGGCGCCGCCGATCTGCAGGAGCGCGTGGCGCGCCTGACCGAGATCCGCTGCCGCGAAGGCTATATGGCCGAATGGCGCCAGGAAGAGGACGGTACCTATCTGCTGGTGGAAAATCACTGCCCGATCTGCGCCGCCGCCACCGTCTGCCAGGGCTTCTGCCGGGCGGAGTTGAGTATCTTCACCGAAGTGCTGCAGGCGCAGGTAGAGCGCGCCGAACACATTCTGGCCGGCTCGCGCCGCTGCGCCTACCGCATTTCGCTCCTGTAACACCGGTTTTTGCCCACGTTTTCAACCGGTACAGATTATTCTGCTTGTGCACCCCGCACCTTCCCTTCTAAGGTTGAATTAACGAACATTCAGGCAAACAGCGGGCCTCGCGCCCGCCCTGAGAAATCCGTCGGCGCCTGGCGCGCTAGCGGCAGAGTAACCCCACGGGAGTTGAACGATGAAGAAGCCGCATGCCGGATTCTGGCTGGCGACGCTGGGACTGGGCGTCTGCTGGCTGCTGGCGCTGCTGACTCGCGATCGGCTCAACGGCATACTGCTGGCCGGCGCGGCGCTGGCGCTGATTTTTACCCCCGCCGCCCGCCGTAAAGGCGCGGCCCTGGCCGCCTTGGGCGGCATCGGCATGGATGGGCTTTGGAGCTACAGCGGCGTGCTGCACTACAGCGGGCAACACGGCCTGCCGCTCTGGGCCATCGCGCTTTGGATCGGTTTCGGCTGCTGGTGGTATTGGTTGCTGGACGTGGTCAGAGCGGCCCCCTGGCCGCTGGCGGTGCTGGGCGCCGCCGTCGGCCCCTTCGCCTACGCCGTATCCTGGAAGCTAGACGCCTTGCTGCCCGGCGTGCCGCCGGAGTTCATGCTGCTGCTGCTGGCCGTCGGCTGGTCGATTTATCTGCCGGCCGTCAGCTGGCTGCAGTGGAAACGACGGGACAGCTGAACGGCGGGCAGCGGCCGGGAAAAATAATGCCGAAGGCCATTGCTTATCGGTTGCCCGATCGGGTTTACTGAGCGTTCTAATAATAATCATCCCTGCAAAATACAATCCTATGCTTAGCCAACCAAGCCGTAGCGTCCTGCCGTTGATCGGGGCGTTGTTCACGTTATATATCGTTTGGGGTTCCACCTATTTCGTCATTCGCCTCGGCGTCGCGCAGTGGCCGCCGCTGATGATGGCCGGCATTCGCTTTCTGACCGCCGGCATCGTGCTGTTCAGCTTCCTGGCCTGGCGCGGCCACGCGCTGCCGACGCCGAAGCAGTGGCTGGCCGCCGGCGTCATCGGCATTCTGCTGCTGGCGGTGGGCAACGGCCTGGTGACGGTAGCGGAGCACCAACACGTACCGTCCGGCATCGCCGCGGTGATGGTGGCGACGGTGCCGCTGTTCACCCTCTGCTTCAGCCTGCTGTGGGGCATGCGCAACACCAAACTGGAATGGGCCGGCATCGCGCTCGGGCTGGTGGGCATCGTGCTGCTCAACACCGGCAACAACCTGGTGGGCAACCCGACCGGCGCGCTGCTCATTTTGCTGGCGTCGGCCAGCTGGGCCTTCGGCTCGGTATTGGGATCGCGCATCTCGCTGCCGGCCGGGCCGATGGCCGGCGCGGCGGAGATGCTGGTCGCCGGCGTGGTGTTATTGGTCGCCAGCCAGCTGAGCGGCGAACACCTGACTCAGATGCCGAGCACCAGCGGCTTTCTGGCGCTGGGGTACCTGATCGTCTTCGGTTCGATGCTGGCGATCAGCGCCTATATGTTTTTGTTGAAGAACGTGCGCCCGGCGGTCGCCACCAGCTACGCCTACGTCAACCCGGTGGTGGCGGTGCTGCTCGGCATCGGCTTTGCCGGCGAATCGCTGGCGCCGCGCGAGTGGCTGGCGCTGGCGATCATCGTGGCGGCGGTGGTGCTGGTGACGCTGGGGAAATACCTGTTCGCCCGCCCGGCCCGCGTGCAGGCCATCGACAGCGAACGGTAGCGATCGCAAAAGTCGGTCTGTGGGCCGCCGTTAAAAACGATTCTTGTTTCACCCGGTGAAGGGGCTATAATTCCCGCTGTTCCAAGCAACCTGCGAAATTATTCCTATGCTGAAAAAAGCGTTCGTCATCGTCATCGCCCTGTGCGCCTTCGGTTCTTTGGGCGGCGTATTTCTCGCCGGGCTGAACATCTACACCCGTTCTACTACCCCGCACGAAGAAAGCGCGCCTGCCGGGGATGCCGCCGCCACGCCGGCGCAAACCGAAACCCTTCAGGCCAAGTGATCGTCCATCCAACGCTGGCAGCGCTGCTGTAAAAAGCGCTGCAGCTGCCTGACGCGTTCCGACACCTGCGAGCGATGCGGGCAGACCAGATTGATCGGCACCGCGTCGCTGCGCCATTCCGGCAGCAGTTGCACCAGCCGCCCGGC
The DNA here is from genome assembly GCF_016805595.1 of Serratia sp. 4542. Lineage (NCBI taxonomy): Bacteria > Pseudomonadati > Pseudomonadota > Gammaproteobacteria > Enterobacterales > Yersiniaceae > Serratia > Serratia sp. 4542. The sequence continues at coordinate 231,692 of NZ_RXKV01000007.1, read as the reverse complement.
GCGAATATCCGCCACCACGTCGATCGCCGACTTGCGCACCACCCCGTGGCCGGCCAGCGCCCAGCGCCGCGCGATCTCACCGTCATCGGTAAAATAGCTGCCGTTCAGCGGCACCTCGACCAGTTCCTCACCGCGCCATAGCCGCCATTCCACCTGCCGTTTGCCGCTGGGCTGATACACCAGAATGCTGTGCCGGGCCAGATCGGCCGGCGTTTGCGGCACGCCATGCCGCCGCAGATAATCCGGGCTGGCGCAGATCAACCGCCGGTGCTGCGGCAAAATAGGCAGCGCCACCAGCGAAGAGTCGGCCAGCGGCCCGAAACGCAACGCCACGTCCACCGGTTCGCGGAACAGATCGGCCTGCCGATCGTTGATCAGGAGCTGCAGCTGAATATGCGGATGCTCTTGCCGGAACTCGTCCAGCCAGCCTAACAGCAGATTACGGCCGAAATCCGACGGCGCTGAAATCTGCAGCACCCCAGACAGCCCCTGATGCTTTTCGCGGATCGCCTGCTCCCCTTCAGCCAACGCGCCCAGCGCCAGGCGCGCGCTGTCGAGATAGCGGGCGCCCTCCTCCGTCAACCGCAGGCTGCGGGTGGAACGCACCAGCAGCCGCGCGCCCAGCTGCTGTTCCAGCCTTTTCACCGCGATGCTGGCCGCCGCCGGCGTTATATCCAGCGCGCGCGCCGCGGCGGAAAAACTGCCGCCGTCCACCGTGCGGACAAACACCTCGAGATCGACAAATGAGGTCATCAGCTCCCCTCCTTTAGCGCCATCGATTATTAATATTAATTTACAAGTTTTTGCTATTAGGCGGGGTTTTTTCCTCATTTTCAATCAGGAAAGATAGATCCCGTTGAAACTTACCCTAAAAGAGGCCTTAACATGACGATTCCCGATTCCCCTCTGAAACGACAGAAACTGGTGATCCTGGGCGGCACCAGCGGCATTGGCGCCGCGGTGGCCTACGCGGCGGCGGCGCGCGGCGCTGAAGTGGTGCTGGCTTCGCGCCGCCTGCCCCACGCCAGGGAGAAGAACGACGCGCTGCGCCTGATGCAGGCCGATCTGACCGATGAAGCGTCGCTGCACGCGCTGTTTGCCGCCGTCGGCGCTTTCGACCATTTGGTGATCACCGCCGGGCCGCTGGTGGAGGCCAAGCCGCTGGCGGAGACCACCCTGGAACGGGCGCAGGCCGACTTCAACGTCAAATTTTGGGGCAGTTTGCGCGCGGTGCAGGCGGCGCTGCCGACGCTGGCGCCACAGGGCTCCATCACCCTGACTTCCGGCCAGCTGTCGCGTAAATACCTCGGCGGTCAGCTGGTCAAAACCGCCATCAACGCCGCGCTGGAAGCGGCCGGCAAGCAGCTGGCGAAGGAGCTGGCGCCGCGGCGGGTGAACGTGGTCAGCCCCGGCATCACCGCCACCGAAGCCTACGACGGCATGAGCGCCGCGCAGCGTCAGGCGCTGTTCGAACGGGTTGGCGGCAGCCTGCCTGTCGGCAGGGTCGGCCAGGCGGCCGACGTCGCGGCGGGTTACCTGCTGGCGATGGAGAACGGCTTCGTGACCGGCAGCGTGATCGACATCGACGGCGGCGGCCTGTTGTAACGGCGGCTAGAGCGCCGTCACGCCCTGCGCGGTGGCCTGCTGTTCCAGCACGGTGATAATCTGGTAGGCCGAACGCGGCACCAGGCTGAAATCGCCGATCAGCAGGCGGTCGCTGACCGCCTCATCCAGCATCGCCCGGGCGCCGGCGCGCAGGATTTCCACCTGTTCCGGCGGCGTACCCGCCGCGGTGATCAGCGGCAGGCCGGGCACCGCCGCCGTGCGGCCGATGATTTTCAGCCCCTCCAGTGCCTGCGGCTGCGCGCGACGCAGCAGTTCCATGCTGATCGAATCGATGGCGGCGATATCCGCCTGCCCGCTGCGGATCAGCTTCAGCGACTGATAATGCGCGCCGGAGGCCATCGCCGCACCGAAGAATTTCCCGTCCTGCGCCAACGGCGCGATCAGCGCGCGCAGGCCGTTGTAGCCGGACTGGGAATCGGTGCTGTTATAAGCCACCGTCCGGCCGCGAAAATCCGCCAGCCGTTCGCCGGGATCGCCCGCACGCACCACCAGCCAACTGCGGTAATTCGGCCCGTCGCACCCTTCAACCCGGTAATGGTAGGTGCCGATCAGCTGCACCTGCGACAGGGTGCTGACCAACGGATAACCGCAGGTTTGGCTGAGCAGCAGATCGTCGCGCCGCCAGTGCTGCGCCAGATCGTCCGGCCAGCTGAGCCGCTCCGGCGCCGCCGGCAGCCCCAGCCGCAGCAGCTTGTCGCGCAATACCTGCCAGAAAGATTCGGCCTGCTCCCGGCCAACGCCGTACATCGGTAGAGACACCTGCATCATTTCCCCCTTACCCCGCCGGAGTGGACGCCAGCGTCTGCTGACGCCAGGCGGTGAGATAACGCACCCAACGTTCGAACAGCATATCGGTGATAATAGCCAACAACGCCACCACCGCCGCGCCCTGGATCACATAGGCGGTGTTAAACCCGCTCAGACCGATGATGATCGGCGAGCCGAGGGTTTTGGTGCCGACGGTGGAAGCGATGGCCGCCGTGCCGATGTTGATGATCACCGACGTGCGGATCCCGGCGACGATCACCGGCGCCGCCAGCGGCAATTCGACCCGCCACAGAATTTGCCAGGCGCTCATCCCCACGCCGCGGGCAATCTCGCGCGTGGCGGGCGGCACCGATTCGATGCCCGCCAGCGTGCCCTGCAGGATCGGCAGCAGGCCGTACAGCACCAGCGCAATGATCGCCGGCTGTTCGCTGAAGCCCATCACCGGCACCGCTACCGCCAGCACCGCCACCGGCGGGAAGGTCTGCCCCACCGCCACCACCGTTTCCACCAGCGAACGAAACTCCCGACCGCTGCGCCGGGTGACGGCCACGCCGGCCGCCACGCCGAGAGCCACCGCGATCAGGCTGGAGATCGCCACCAGCGACAGGTGTGCCCCCACCAGCGCGATAAAGCTGTCCTGCTGATAAATGGGCCGCTCCAGATCGGGGAACCAGGCGGAGAACAGGCCGCGCAGATGATCCATGCCGAACACCAGCGCCAACAGCAGCGCCAGCGTCCAGGGCAGCGGATCGCGCAACAGGCGCCAGACGCGCCCGCTCATGACAGCGCCTGCCCGGCGATCAGATCGTTAAAGTGCAACACCCCCAACGCTTCGCCCCGTTCATCCACCACCGGCAGGCAGTCGCTGCCGCGCGCCACAAACACCGACAGCGCCTCGCGCAGGCTCATGGCGGCGGCGATCGGTTCGCCCTCGGCGGCGCCGGGCCGCACCCGCTCCGCCACCGTTCCCAGCGACAGCAGCTTGATGCCGCGATCGCTGCGCCCGAAGAAATCCCGCACGAAGTCGTTGGCCGGCGCGGTCAGCAGCGCCAGCGGCGTGCCCTGTTGCACCACCCGCCCCTGATCGAGCAGCACCAGGCGATCCGCCAAGCCCAGCGCTTCATCGATATCGTGCGTCACCAGCACGATGGTGCGGCCGGAAAGCTGATGGATGCGCGCGATCTCCGCCTGCAGCGCCGCACGGGTGACCGGATCCAGCGCGCCGAACGGTTCGTCCATCAGCAACACCTCGGGATCGGCGGCCAGCGCGCGCGCTACCCCCACCCGCTGCTGCTGCCCGCCGGACAGCTGATGCGGGTAGCGGCGACGAAACAGATCCGGCTCCAGATGCAACAGCTCCAGCAGTTCGGTCACCCGATCGCGAATGCGCGCGCGCGGCCATTTCAGCAGCTGCGGCACGGTGGCGATGTTCTCCTCCACCGTCCAGTGCGGGAACAGGCCGATCGACTGGATCGCATAGCCCATGCGCCGCCGCAGATCCTGCGGTTTGAACGACTGGATCTCTTCGCCGGCAAAGAGAATCTTGCCCCGATCGTGTTCGATCAGGCGATTGATCATTTTTAACGTCGTGGACTTGCCGGAACCCGAGGTGCCGATCAACACGGTGAATTCGCCCTCGGCGATGTGCAGCGTGAGATCGTCGACCGCCGGCTTGCCCTGAAAAATTTTGCTGACTTGCTCAAAGTGAATCATCGGCGCGATACGTCCAGGATTGAAACCCAAAATTTAAACAGCGAATCGACGATGACCGCCATCATGACCACCGGGATCACCCCCAGCAAAACCAGATCCAGCGCGCTGCTGAGCAGCCCCTGGAACACGATGGCGCCAAAGCCGCCGGCGCCGATCAGCGCCGCCACCACCGCCATGCCGACGGTTTGCACCGCCAGGATGCGCACGCCGGTCAGGAACAGCGGCAGCGCCAACGGCAGCTGCACGCGCAGGAAGATCTGCCCGCGCGTCAGCCCCATGCCGGTGGCGGATTCGATCACCCCGGCCGGCACGCTTTGCAGCCCCGCCACCACGCTGCGCACCAGCGGCAACAGCGCGTACAGCACCAGCGCCACGATCGCCGGCGCCATGCCGATGCCGCTGACGCCGTGCTCCGCCAGCCAGGGCACCGCCGTCGCCAACCCCGCCAATGGCGCGATCAGCAGGCCGAACAGCGCGATGGACGGCACGGTCTGGATAATGTTCAGCGCGGAGAAAATCGGCCGCTGCCAGCGTTCGGAGCGAAAGCACAGCACCCCGAGCGGCACGCCGATCGCCAGCGCCGGCGCCATCGTCGCCAGCAGAATCGTCAGGTGCTGCAACAGCGCGGCGTCAAACACCTCCTGGCGATTGTGGTACTCCTTCAGCAGCGACAGCTGATCGAGCTGATGCCCGAACAGCAGCAGCGCCGGCGGCACCAGCACCAGCGCGTTGCCCAGCATGCGCCACAGGTGCGACGCGGTGAGGCGCGCCATGGCGTCGGCGGCGATCAGCAAGCTCAGCGCCATCGTCAGCCAGCATCCGCTGCCCCAGGAGGTGCGCGCCAGGCGCGATCCCTCTTGCGCCAAACGTTCAGCAGCCTGCCCGCTGATCCAGAAGGCCAGCGTCAGCACCCCGCAGGCGGCCAGCGCCGCCAGCAGCGCCCGCCCCCGCGTCGGCGGCAAAAGGCTGAGGATCGCCAACGCCGCCAGCGGCAACAGCAGCCACAGCGCCGGGCCGTGCAGCAGGGAGAACAAGGAGAGGCTTTTGCCCGACAACAGGCGATTGGGGGCATAACTGAGGAACGGCAGGCCAAACGCGGCCAGCAGCAACAGCATGAACAGCGTCAACAAGACGCGATGTTTTACGGCGATAGTCAAAGAAACGCTCCGGCTCCCTCGGTTTACCCCCTCTCCCGACGGCAGAGGGGGCACCTCGGCATTATCCCTTAACAAACCCTTTCTCTTTCAGGTAAGCGGCCGCCACCTGTTTGGCGTCCTGGCCTTCCACGGCGATCTGCGCGTTGAGTTTTTGCAGCGTCGGCCCGTCCAGCGAGGCGAACACCGGCTTGAGCAGCTCAGGCAGATTGGCGTGCGCCTTCAGCGCCGCTTCGCGCACGATCGGCGCCGGCGCGTAGATCGGCTGTACGCCTTTCGGGTCCGCCAGCGTCTGCAGCCCCAGCGCCGCCACCGGGCCATCGGTGCCGTAGGCCATCGCCGCGTTGACGCCGGAGGTCTGCTCCGCCGCCGCCTTGATGGTCACCGCCGTGTCACCGCCGGCCAGGGACAGCAGCTGATCCTGATTCAGTTTGAAACCGTAGGCGTTCTGGAACGCCGGCAGCGCATCCGGCCGCTCGATAAACTCCGCCGAGGCCGCCAGCTTGAACTTGCCGCCGCCGTTGATCCACTTGCCGAGATCCGACAACGTCTTCAGATGGTTGGCCTGCGCCACGTCCTGACGAATGGCGATGGTCCAGGTGTTGTTGGCCGGCGCCGCATCCAGCCAGACGATTTTGTTTTTGTCGTAGTCGAGCTGCTTCACCTTCTCGAAGCCGGCCTGGGCGTTCTTCCACGCCGGATCTTTCTCATCGGCGAAGAAAAACGCGCCGTTGCCGGTGTATTCCGGGTAGATGTCGATCTCGCCGGAGGTGATGGCGCCGCGCAGCACCTTGGTGGTGCCGAGCTGCAGCTTGTTGGTGGTCTTGATGCCGTTGGCTTCCAGCACCTGCACGATGAGGTTGCCGAGCAGCGAACCTTCGGTATCGATCTTGGAGCCGACGCGCACCGAGTCGGCCGCCTGCGCCAGACCGCCGGTGGCCAGCAGGGCCAGCGCGACGGCAAAGGAACGTCCGCGTGATAACGTGATTGCCATACTTTTCCTCTGGTTATACGTTTTCCGGCTCATGGGCCGGTTAGGTTGGAAAATCCTGAGAAACGCGCTTCCAGCGCGCAATAAATTTTTCCGTCGGCAGGGCATCGCCTTCTCCCTGCGGTTCATCGGCGCGCAACGGATGCACGCCAACGTCGATCGGCGTCAGGGCGTAATCGCGCAGCCACTCGCCGTAGCCCTGCGCGACAAATCCCTGGCTGCGCCGCTGATATGCCTCATGCTCCGCCAGATAGACTTCGCGCAAACCATACCAAGGCAGGCCGGGCAGATCGTGATGCACTAAATGGTAGTTCAGATTGAGAAACAGCAACCGCCACGGCCAGCCCGCCTCATTAATAATAGAACGTGCCTGCGGTGCGTCCACGGCGCGATGCTCAAAAAACGATCTTACCTTGGTCAGCGCCAGCGCCGGGTAGCTGATGGCCAGCAGGTAAAACGCCGCACCGATACCCTGCGCCTGCAGCCAGTTCAGCAACATCGCCAACAGCGACAGGTGCACTCCCCACATCACCCAGGTACGCCACTCCCCGGCGGCAAGCGCTTTCACCGCCCCGGCCAGGGTCGCGGCGATATCCAACGCCGGGCCGAGGAGCACCCGGCCGATCAGCGTATTGCGCACGGCGGTCAGCAGCGGCAACAGGCGGGGATAGCGCCGCCACTGCGCGGCGCTGAAGTAATAGCTTTCGGGATCTTCGTGCGGATCGGTCAGGTGGTCGTTGCGGTGGTGGCGCAGATGCGAATCGCGATACAGCCCATAGGGATACCACACCGCCAGCGGCAACAGGCCGAACAGCTGATTGACGCGCGGCCAGCGCGTCGGATGGCCGTGGATCAGCTCGTGTTGCAACGACAGGTACCAGGTGGTCAGGAGAATCAACAGCGGCGCACTAAGCCACGGGCCCAGCGTTTGCCACCCCAGCGCCACGCCGAACCAGCCGCCGTACACCGCCGCCATGATCCCCCAGGTGGGCAATTCCATTCGCCAATAGCGGCGCCGATAAAGCTGCCTGATTCGTTCGCGCTGTTCGGGGTGCAAATAGTGGGCATGGGACATGCTGCGGCTCGCGGTGAGAGATTTTCTCTCAGTATCCGCGAGCCGTAGCGGCGTTCAAAATAACGAAAATGGCAAAGCTAAGTGAAAATTCAGCGGGTTGCGTACGCGGCCTGCGGTTCGCAGGTCACCGGGAAATTCACCGAGTTGGCGATAAAGCACAGGTGATGCGCCTTCTCATGCAGCTGTTGCGCCAGCTGCAGATCGTCGCCGTCGCGCACCGTGACCTGCGGCCGCAGCGTCACCGAGGTGAAAAAGCCGCCGCGCGCCGCGTCTTCACGCATCACCCCGACGGCGTTGTCCTGATAGGCCAGTACGGAAATGCCCGAGGTGGCGCACAGATGCAGATACCATAATTTGTGACAGGCGCTGAGCGAAGCCACCAGCAAATCTTCCGGGTTCCAGCGCGTCGCGTCGCCGCGGAAGGCCGGATCGGCGGAGCCGGCGATGTCTGCCTTGCCCGCGGCGCCGATCAGGTGATCGCGCCCGTAGGCGCGGTAATCCTCGGTGCCTGCGCCCAAATTCCCCTGCCAGGTGACCGCCACCTGATAATGATGTTCGCCTTTCATGCCTTTTTCTCCCGTTGGCCAGCCAATGCAACCTCGTCTTGAGACGTGCCCGGAAAACACTATTGGTGGAAAAGCGTGAATACGCAAACGGCGAAACGAGAAAAAACGGGCCGCGCAGGCGGCCCGTCGGTCACATCCCTTCAGGGAACGAAATCGAGCACCACGGCGTTGAACAGCGCGTACTCGGTGGCGGTGGCCATCGGCGGAAACTGCGCGTGCTGCACCGCCGCACTCGCCGCTGAGCACAGAGGCGCGTCGCCTCTTACGATCTTGCTGCTCGCCAGCTTGCCGTCCGGCCGCAGCCGAATGCTGATGGTGCAGCGTTGGCCGCGCGCGCGTTCAGGCAAACGCAGCTCGCGGCTCACCGCGTTATGCACCCGCACCGGATAGCTGAGCGGCACCGTGGCCTGCGCCTCGGCCTGCGGCTCCGGCAACGGGATGCCGGCCTGACGCCCGGCGCCGCAGCCGCTTAACAGCAACAGCGCCAACAGACTTAGTGTCTTTTTCATTCCCGATGTCCTTATTGGGGGGATTTATCCTTATCGCGCGGCCCTCACTGCGCCACCGGGTAAGCCTCGCCGTCATCCGCATAACGCTGCAACCGCTCGCGCCACCACTTGGCCGCCAGGCCGCTGGCGCTTTCCCGCCAGCCGAAATAGGCAACGTCGCTGCAGCGCTCAGATTCAACGCGTTTCGCCACCAGTTCGCCGCTGTTCAGGTAAGGTTCTGCCAGAGAACGCGGCAGATAGCCGCAGCCCAACCCGGCCAACTGCGCCTGCAGCTTGGCGTCGAAGCCGAAGACCGTCAGCGTATCCTGCTCTTCGAGCAGGTTCAGGTTCTGCGGCGCGTTGACCCGCGAGGTATCGCGCACCACCACCGCCCGGTGCTGACGGATTTCGTCCTTCGGCAACGGTTCCGGCAGCGCCGCCAGCGGATGCTGCGGCGCGACGGCGAACACGTAATCCAGCTGCCCCAGCCGGCTGAACGCATAGCCCACCCGCGACGGCGGCTCGCAGATGGCGCCGATGATAATGTCGGCGCAACCATAAACCAGCGATTCCCAGGAGCCGGCCAGCACCTCGTGGCTGAAACGCAGCCGGGTATGATGATGTTGCCGGTAGAACTCGTCGATCAGTGGCAACAGGCGGGCGAACGGGAATGAGGCGTCGATCCCGAGCGTGATCTCGCTTTCCCAGCCGTTCTCCACATAGCGCGCCTGCTGCTCCAGATCCTGCGCCGCCCGCAGCAGTACCCGGCCTTTTTCCAGCATCAGCTTGCCGGTATCGGTGAACTTCGCCCGGTGGCCGGAGCGGTCCAGCAGGGTGATGTCGAGATCGTTCTCCAGCTTTTGCACCATATAGCTGAGTGCCGAAGGGGTTTTAAACAGTGCGGCGGCCGCGGCGGCGAAAGATCCGTGCCGGTCCAGCGCGTCCAAAATCAGCAGCGCTTCCAGGTTTAATCTCATGCTTTCTCCCGTGTATAAAAAAACTCAACAAGTCGGCAAAAATTCTGCGGTATCTTTGAAATCGCCCTCTGCCTACCATGCGTTTTATCGGCGTTACACTCATCAGATGTTCAACCGAAATATCACTGGGAAGGTAAATTATGTCCAAGTTTCAACTGCTTGATAAAGACAATTCCGCACTGATTTTTATCGATCATCAACCACAAATGGCCTTCGGCGTGGCTAATATTGATCGTCAGCAACTGAAAAACAACGTTGTTGGTTTGGCGAAGGCAGGCAAGATTTTCAACGTCCCCACCCTTTTCACCTCGGTCGAAACCGAGAGCTTCAGCGGCTATATCTGGCCGGAACTGCTGGCGGTACACCCTGAAATTACCCCGATTGAACGCACCTCGATGAACTCCTGGGAAGACGCGGCCTTCGTTAAAGCCGTGGAAGCCACCGGCCGCAAAAAGCTGGTGATCTCCGCGCTGTGGACCGAAGTGTGCCTGACCTTCCCGGCGCTGATGGCGCTGGAAGCCGGCTATGAAGTGTATGTGGTGACCGACACCTCCGGCGGCACCTCCGTCGATGCGCACGAGCGTTCGATCGACCGCATGGTGCAGGCCGGCGCCGTGCCGGTGACCTGGCAGCAGGTGCTGCTGGAGTACCAGCGCGACTGGGCGCGCAAAGACACCTATGACGCGGTGATGGCGCTGGTGCGCGAACACAGCGGCGCTTACGGCATGGGCGTCGACTACGCTTACACCATGGTGCACCACGCACCGGCGCGCACGGTGAAATAATCCCCCTTGCCCCGGCCCTGCGCCGGGGTATTTTCAGGAGTCGGTTTTATGGCCCATCCGCAGCATGTCACGCTGGTGATCACCCACCGTTTGGCGCCGGGGAACGAGCAGGCCTATGAGGCCTGGCTGAACCGCATCATGCCCGACGCCGCGGGCTTCACCGGCCATTTGGGCGTCAACGTCATCCGCCCTTCCGGCGACGAACAGGCCTATACGGTGTTGGTCCGCTTCGACAACCTCGACAACCTGTACCGCTGGATCCACTCGCCGCTGCGCAAGCAATACATCGAAGAAGTCACCCCGCTGCTGCTGGAGAGCGACCATATCGAGATCCGCCCCGGCGCGGAGTTCTGGTTTACCCCGCCCAATCCCGGCGTGCGCCAGCCGCCCCAGTGGAAGCAGTTCATCATCACCCTGCTGGTGATTTTCCCTTCCACCAATCTGGTGCCCTGGTTTTGGGGGTTGGTGCTGCCGCAGCTGGACGGCACGCTGCTCGGCCATTTTCTCAATGACGCCACCGTGGTCGCCCTGGTGGTGTACCTGTGGATGCCTATCGTGACTCGCGTTTTTCATCAATGGCTGACCCGCCGCTAGGCGGTTCGCCGGGAGAATGTTATGAACCACCACGCTTCATTGATCATCACCAACGGCAAGTTTCACACCGTCGATCGCCAAAATCCCACCGCACAGGCGGTCGCCATCCGCGACGGCAAGTTTCTGGCGGTCGGTAGCGAAAGCGAAGTCATGCAGCACGCCGGGCCGGAAACCCAGGTGATCGACCTGCATGGCCATACCGCTATTCCAGGCCTGAACGACTCGCACCTGCACCTGATCCGCGGCGGCCTGAACTATAACCTGGAGCTGCGCTGGGAAGGCGTGCCTTCGCTGGCCGACGCCCTGCGCATGTTGAAAGAACAGGCGCTGCGCACGCCGAACCCGCAGTGGGTACGGGTGGTCGGCGGCTGGACCGAATTCCAGTTCGCCGAGCGCCGCATGCCGACGCTGGACGAGATCAACCAGGCGGCGCCGGACACGCCGGTGTTCATACTGCACCTCTACGATCGCGCGCTGCTCAACCGCGCGGCGCTGAAGGTGGTCGGCTACACCAAAGACACGCCGAACCCGCCGGGCGGCGAGATCCAGCGCGACGCCAACGGCAACCCGACCGGCATGCTGATCGCCAAGCCCAACGCCATGATCCTGTACGCCACGCTGGCGAAAGGGCCGAAGCTGCCACTGGAACAGCAGGTTAATTCCACCCGCCAGTTTATGCGCGAGCTGAACCGTCTGGGCCTCACCAGCGCCATCGACGCCGGCGGCGGCTTCCAGAACTACCCGGAGGATTATCAGGTGATCGCCGAGCTGCACGAGAAAAAGCAGCTGACCATCCGCATCGCCTATAACCTGTTCACCCAGCGGCCGAAGCAGGAGCTGGAAGACTTCGAGCTGTGGACCGACATGCTCAAGCCGGGTCAGGGTACCGACTTCTATCGCCACAACGGCGCCGGCGAGATGCTGGTGTTCTCCGCCGCCGACTTCGAAGACTTCCTGCAGCCGCGCCCGGATCTGCCGCCGGGCACCGAAGACGAGCTGGAGCGGGTGGTGCGTCATCTGGTCGAGCACCGCTGGCCGTTCCGCCTGCACGCCACCTATGACGAGTCCATCAGCCGCATGCTGGACGTGTTCGAGAAGGTGAACCGCGACATTCCGTTCAACGGGCTGCACTGGCTGTTCGACCACGCCGAAACCATTACCGAGCGCAATATCGAGCGGGTCAAGGCATTGGGCGGCGGCATTGCGGTGCAGCACCGCATGGCGTTCCAGGGCGAGTATTTCGCTGACCGCTACGGCATCGAAGCCACCAAACATACGCCGCCGGTGGCGAAAATGCTGGCGGCCGAGCTGCCGGTCGGACTGGGCACCGACGCCACCCGCGTCGCCAGCTACAACCCGTGGACGGCGCTGTACTGGCTGGTTTCCGGCCGCACCGTCGGCGGCATGGCGATGTACGACGACAGCGCCCGGCTGGATCGCGAAACGGCGCTGATGCTGTGGACACAAGGCAGCGCCTGGTTCTCCACCGAACAGGGCAAGAAAGGCCAGATCAAGGTCGGCCAGCTGGCGGATGTGGCGGTGCTGTCGCAGGACTATTTCAGCGTGCCGGAAGAGCAGATCAAAGGCATCGAGTCGGTGATGACGGTGGTGGACGGCAAGGTGGTCTACGCCGCCGGCAGCTTCTCGCCGCTGGCACCGCCGCCGCTGCCGGTGCTGCCGGAGTGGTCGCCGGTTACCCAGGTGCCGGGCCACTACCGCTCCGCGCCGCCGTCGGCGGCGGCCAAAGTCGGCGTGCTGAGCCAGGCGCACCAATGCTGCGGCCCGTGCGGCGTACACGCGCATCAGCATGACATCGCGCGCCGCTCCAGCATCCCGGTGTCGGACGAGAATGCCTTCTGGGGCGCGTTCGGCTGTTCGTGCTTCTCGTTCTAAGCTGCCAGGTCAGCAACTTACTATGCAACTAGCTTAATAAGATATTAAGTTAGCAAAATAACAAATTAATGGCGCTGTCCACGGGAGAGCGCCATTTCATTTTCAATCGCGGTTGATCTCCAGCCAGCGCCGCTGCTCGGCGGAGGCGGCTATCGCATCCAGCACGCAAGACACCTTCCAGCCTTCTTCAAAGTCCGGCCACATGCGATCGCCCGCGGCGATGCCGTTGACCAGATCGCGGATCTCCACCGTCTTCTGATCGTTAAAGCCGATGCCGTGCCCGGCGCTGATGCAGAACGCCGCGTAGTCCGGGTGCTTCGGCCCTACCAACAGCGTTTTGAACCCCTGCCGCTCCGCCGGCTCATCGTGCCGATACAGCTTCAGCTCCGCCATCCGTTCCTGGGTATAGCTCAGCGTGCCTTTAGTGCCGGTGACCACATAGGTCAGCCCCATCTTGCGCCCGCAGGCGATGCGCGAGGTTTCGAGAGTGCCCATCGCCCCGCCGGCGAAGCGCAGCAGCGCGCTGGCCTGATCTTCGTTTTCCACCGGCAGCAGGCGCGCCGGGTCTTGCGGATCCGGGCGCTGTTTGATCACGGTCTGCATATCGCCGGAGACCGCCACGATATCGCCCACCAGGTAGTGCGCCATATTGACGATATGCGCCGCCAGATCCCCCAACGCACCCAGCCCAGCGCTGGCGCGGCGGCAGTGCCAGTCAATCGGCGTGCGCGGGTCGGCCAGATAATCCTCATTGTGGGTGCCGTAAAAATGCACCACCTCACCGATTTCGCCGTTGGCGATGATCTCGCGCGCCAGCTGGCTGGTCGGGTTCTTCATGTAGTTGAAACCGACCAGCGTTTTCACGCCTTTGGCGCGGGCGGCCTGCACCATCTCCGCCGCGTCGGCGGCGTCCAGCGCCAGCGGCTTTTCCGAATACACGTGCTTGCCGTGGCGGATCGCCTCCAGCGCCATCTCTTTGTGCAAGAAGTTGGGCGCGCAGATGTCCACCACGTCGATCGCCGGATCGGCCACCAGCTGCCGCCAATCGCCGGTCGAACGCGCAAAACCGAACTCGCCGGCGCGCTGCGCCGCCAGCTCGGGCGTCACTTCCGCCAGCATCTCCAGCACCAGCTCCCCTTTCAGAGGAAAGACCGTGGGGGCCTGCGCATAGGCGATAGCGTGACAACGCCCGATATAACCGGTGCCGATTAACCCAACGCGTACCTGTTTCATCATTTTCTCCCGTGATCGAAATCCTGCGTAGAACCAGGCGCCGTTCAATGAAACGCGCCGTCTGATAACGGGTTTATATGGAATATAAATTTCAATAACAAGCGCGCGGGAAAATAAAGTTCATATTCGTGATGCCGTTCATGAAACGTTGACGGGATGATGCAACGCAGAAAGCCCAGACACGGCTTGCCGTATCCGGGTGAGATAAAATGAACCGTTTATTTCATATCACGGTAAACCGTTGGCGCCGTGCTGCACGTAGCCGGGGCGTTGCAGCAGGCGCTGCTGATAGGCCGCCAGCGCCGCATAATCCGGCCGCTCGAACGGCGTCATCAGCCAGCGATTCAGCGACAGCCCCAGCACCACGTCCGCCAGCGTGAAGGCGGCGCCGGCGGCATAAGGGCCGTGCTGCGCCAAATGCCTGTCCAGCAGCCCCATCAGCCGGTTCCACTCACGCTCGGCGGCGGCCAGGCTGGCGGCATCCTGATAATCTGCATGCCCTCGCACCCGCGACATGAACACATAGCGCCAGGCGCCGTTCAGATCGGTGGCCTGCCAGTCCATCCACATCTCCACCGCCGCGCGCGCACCGGGTTCCTGCGGCAGCAGATCGCGGCGCCCTTCCCGCCCCGCCAGATAGCGGCAAATGGTGTTCGACTCCCACAGCACCCGCTCGCCGTCGATCAGCACTGGCACCAGGCCGTTCGGGTTCAGCGCCAGAAACGCCGGCTCCTGCGTGGAGCGAAAGCCGCTGCCCCAGTCCTCCCGCGCCAGCGGCAGCCCCAGCTCCTGGCAGGTCCACAGCACCTTGCGCACGTTGATCGATGAAGCCTTGCCCAAGACTCTCAGCATCGGTTTTCCTTATTCTTTCCAGAACGGTTTATAGCCTTCACGCCGGGCTTCCACCTGCGTCAGGCCGATGTCCGCCAGCTGCCTGTCGTTCAACAGTAACAGCTCCTTTCTCGTTCTGTGCCGCAGCAGATACAGATGCCAGCGTGACCAACCGACCGAGCGCCGCAGCGGCGTACCAGAAAACAGAGCCATGTTGTTATTCTCCCTGATGTTTTCACGTTGCAGTCATCATGCTCGCCGGGAGAAAAACAATACAGATTCACGCTGGCGCTATTTTTTTCATACAGCTGTGCCAAAAAAACCGCTGAATGGTTTACTTTGAAAGCATCTGTACCGGTTTTTTAATTCTTTATCCCGATAAGAGGCCTCTGTATGACACGCTACGCCACCCTGGCCGCCATTCTCAGCCAACGTATTCAGCAAGGGCTGTATCCGGCCGGCCACCGCCTGCCTTCGGTGCGCACGCTGAGCCAGGAGCACGGCGTCAGCATCAGTACGGTACAGCAAGCCTACCGGCTGCTCGAGGAACAGCGCCTGGTGGAAGCGCGGCCGAAGTCGGGCTACTTCGTGCATACGCAGCGCGCGCAGGCCGAGCTGCCCGCCATGACGGCGCCGGTGCAGCGGCCGGTAGACATTTCGCAATGGGAGCAGGTGCTGGAGCTGGTGCGCAGCCGGCCGCGCGAGGGCCTGATCCAGCTGGGGCGCGGCATGCCGGATATCGCCGAACCGACGATGAAACCGCTGATTGTCGCCCTGCGCAACGCCGCCCGCCACGGCGACCTGCGCAGCCTGTACTACGACAGCATTCAGGGCGTGGCCGCGCTGCGCGAGCAGGTTGCCCGCCTGCTGCTGGATTCCGGCTGCCAAATCGGCCCCGATCAGTTGCTGATCACCACCGGCTGCCAGGAAGCGATCTCCGCCGGGCTGCGCGCCGTTTGCCAACCCGGCGACATCGTGGCGGTCGACTCGCCCTGCTTCCACGGCACCATGCAGACGCTGAAGGGCCTGGGTATCAAGGCGCTGGAAATCCCCACCGATCCGCTCACCGGCGTCAGCCTGGCGGCGCTGGAGATGGCGCTGGAACAGTGGCCGGTCAAGGCCATCCTGCTGACGCCCAACTGCAATAACCCGCTGGGCTACATCATGCCCGACGCCCACAAACAGCGGCTGCTAACGCTGGCGCAGCGCCACGACGCGGCGATCATCGAGGACGACGTCTACGGCGACATCGCCTATCACTACCCGCGGCCGCGCACCATCAAGTCGTTCGACGAAGACGGCCGCGTGCTGCTGTGCAGCTCGTTTTCCAAAACGCTGGCGCCGGGGCTGCGGGTGGGCTGGATCGCGCCCGGCCGCTACCTGGAGCGGGTGCTGCACATGAAGTTCATCGGCTCCGGCGCCACTGCCACCCAGCCGCAGCTGGCGATCGCCGAATTTATCCGCGGCGGGCACTATCTGCAGCACCTGCGGCGCATGCGTGCCCGCTACCAGCAGAACCGCGACCGCATGACCGACCTTATCCTGAAGCACTTCCCGGCCGGCACCCGCGTCAGCCGGCCGCGCGGCGGCTTTATGCTGTGGATCGAACTGGACGAGGCGTTCGACACCCTGCGGCTGAACCGCCATCTCGAACCGCAGGGCGTGCAGATCGCCGTCGGCAGCATCTTTTCCGCCGCCGGCAAATACCGCAACTGCCTGCGCATCAACTATGCGCCTAAGCTGACGGCGGAGATCGAACAGGCGGTGCTGCGGGTCGGCGCCACCATCCAGCGGCTGATGCCGAGCGGCGTGCTGCAACCTCAGACGGACTGAAGCAAAAACTCCGCCACCCGGCGGCGCAGATGTTCGATGCCCTGCGGATGGTGAATAAACTGCGCCACCGGCATCATCTGCCAGCGCTGGCCTTCATCGCCGAAGCGAATGGCGGCGATCTGCGCCGGGGCGATCTCGCCGGCCATAAACCAGGTCGGCGGGGAGCCGGGCAGGATGCCGTCGTAGCGCCGCCGCCAGACAACCTGACGTTCGGCGATCGCCACGCCGAATTCTTCCTGCGTCTCCCGCTGCACGCACTGCAGCGGCGTTTCGCCGTTTTCCCGCCCGCCGCCGGGCAGATCCCACAGGCTGGGCCACGGAATGCCCGGTTTGTCGTCCCGCTGGTAAACCAGCAAGCGATCGTCGCACAGCAGCGCGATCTTGGCCCCGCCAAACGCCTGATCCGTCATGTTTTCTCCGCTCCCCGCCCATCCTCTTTGACTGAACATCATACTTCATCCCCGCGCGGCCTGGTGTATAGTGAAAATCCGTTTTCACAACAGGCGAACAATGACGATGAACTCTCCGTTTCTGGTGACTCCCCAATGGCTTGCGCAGCATATCAACGATGAAAATCTGGTGGTGATCGACGTCCGGATGTCGCCGGTCGGGCTGACGCCGAAGAAAGACATGCTTGCCGAGTTCGAACGCGGCCATATCCCTGGCGCGGTCTATTTCGATATCGACGAGGTGGCGGACAAAAACACCGCGCTGCCGCACATGCTGCCGACGGCGGCGGAGTTTGGCGCGGCGGTGGGCAAGCTGGGCATCAGCGAGCGCGATACCCTGGTGATTTACGATGAGGGCAACCAGTTCTCCGCGCCGCGCGGCTGGTGGACCTTCCGCAATTTCGGCGCCCGGCATGTTTACGTGCTGGACGAAGGGCTGAACGGCTGGACCGCGCTGGGCCAAGCGCTGGAGACCGGCCCGGCGCAGCCTGAGCCGCAGACGTTCAACGCCCGGTTCAACGCCGACGCGGTGGTGGATATGCGGCAAGTGGAACAGGCGTTAGGCACGCCGGTGCAAATTCTCGACGCGCGCGCCGCGCCGCGCTTTTATGCCGAAGCGCCGGAGCCGCGCCCCGGCCTGCACCGCGGCCATATTCCCGGCAGCATCAACATTCCGTACGGCGAGCTGCTGGAGAACGGCCGCTTCAAATCGCTGGAGGCGCTGCGCCAAACCTTCAGCGACAAGGGCGTGGACATCAACGGGCCGATCATCACCAGCTGCGGCTCCGGCGTGACGGCAGCGGTGCTGGCGTTCGGCCTGCTGTCGCTCGACGCGCCGCAGGTCAAGCTGTATGACGGCGCCTGGAGCGAATGGGGCCAGCTGAGCGGCAAGCAGCCCATCGCTAAAGATTAAGTGCCGATCCGCTCGACCACGATCTGCGCCAGCCGCTGCACGGCGGCGGAAGGCTGATCCTCGGCGCGGTGCAGCACCACGCCGAGCTGACCGAGAGCGGGCAGCAGTTCGGGCGCCAGCGGCGCCAGGCCAGGCGGCAAACCCGCCGCGGCCCGCACCGTAACGCCCAACCCGGCGCTCACCGCCGCCCAAACGCCGTTCAGGCTGCGGCTGGTAAAGGCGATGCGCCAGGGAATGCCGGCGCGATCCAGCGCCTGCGTCGCCGCGCTGCGCATCAGGCAAGGCGCGTCGAACATCACCAGCGGCAGCGGCTCATTCCCTTCCCGCCAGGGCGCCAGCGCGAAGCCGGGCGAGGCGATCCAGTGCAGCTGCCGCTGCCCCAGCGCCTGATGAAACGGCGTGCTCAAACCGCCATCCCACGCCAGCGACAGATCTAACTGGCCTTTCAGCACCCAGTCGATCAGCTCGGCATTGCGGGCGATGCGCGCCTCGATGCGTACCTTCGGATTGGCGCGCGCGAAGCTGCCCAATACCTGCGGCAGAAACGTCTCGCCGAAATCCTCCTGCAGCCCCAGCCGCACCGTGCCCTGCAGATCCAACCCGCGCACCGCGGCGGCGGCTTCGTCATTGAGCTCCAGCAGACGGCGCGCGTAGCCGAGCAGGGTTTCCCCCGCCTCGGTCATCACCATGCCGCGCCCGGCCTTGCGCAGGATCGGCGCGCCGACCTGCTGTTCCAGCTTTTTCAAGTGGGCGCTGACCGCTGAAGTCGAGCGCCCTAACCGTTCAGCGGCCTTGGCAAAGCTGCCCAGTTCGACGCCGGTAACAAAGCTGCGCAAATCCTCGAGATCGAACGTTATTCGCCCCATGCTGACCATCCTGATTTTCTGAACCATCAATCAAAATAATACCGATTTTACTGATAAAGATGGCGTGTCACGCTCTCCCGGTCAATGTCTTTCCGGAGAATCCTTATGCTCGCGATGCAATACCGTTTCACCCTGCCCGCCGATTACGACATGGCGATCGTACGCCGCCGCATCGCCGATTTCGGCCACCGGCTCGACGCCTGCCCGCAGCTGATCGTCAAAGCCTATCTGTACGCGCAGCGCAGCGAAGGCAGCGCCGAGAACCTCTACGCCCCCTTCTATCTGTGGAACAGCAGCGCCGGCATGAGCGACTTCCTGACCGGCGAAGGTTTCAGGGGGCTCAGCCAGGCATTCGGCTGGCCACGCGTCAATCATTGGCTGCCGTGGCTGGCGCATTTCGATCGTCCTCATCTGGCCGGGGCCGCGTGGGCGACCTGTCAGGAGCAGATTATCGCCCCCTACAGCGATCTGCCTGCGCTGCATCAGCAACAGCAGGCGGCCCCCGGCGCGCTGGCCTCCATCGTGGCGTTCGATCCCGCCGACTGGCGATTAGTGCGGCTGGATTTATGGCGTGAACCGCCGCAGTCCCCTGTGCAAAACGGCCAGCTGTTCCGCGTCGGCCATCTGTCCGCCCCCTTTGACCACACTGCGCCGCGGGTTGACAGCCAAACTTGATATTGATAATCATTATCAACACTAAACATTCATTTGCGGTTCGCGGGATGCGGGCCGCTCTCCGGGGTCAATCGCCATGCCGTCATCACCGATCACACCTTACGCCACCACCTGCTGCATCGTGGGGGGCGGCCCCGCCGGGCTGATGCTCGGCTATCTGCTGGCGCGGGCGGGGATCGACGTGACGGTGCTGGAGAAGCACGCCGACTTCCTGCGCGATTTTCGCGGTGACACCATTCACCCGTCGACGCTGGAAGTCATGCACCAGCTGGGCCTGCTCGACGAACTGCTGACGCTGCCACACCAGCGTGCCGAATCCCTGCACGCCGAAGTCGCCGGGCGCGACATTAAGCTGGCGGATTTCACCCGCCTGCCGACGCGCTGCAAATTTATCGCCTTTATGCCGCAGTGGGAGTTCCTCAACTTTTTGGCACAGCAGGCCGCCGTATTCCCCCATTTCAGGCTGCTCACCTCGACGCAGGTTCATCAGCTGCTCTACGACCGCGGCCAGGTATGCGGCGTGCTGGCCGACACGCCGGAAGGCCCGATCCGCGTGCGCAGCCAGCTGGTGATCGGCACCGACGGCCGCAACTCGGTGGTGCGCGAGCAGGCGGCGCTCAGCAGCCGCTCCTTCGGTGCCCCGCGCGACGTATTGTGGATGAAGCTCAGCAAGCAGCCGGGCGATCCGGCCTGGTCGATGGGTCATACCGGGCCGAAGCAGAACTTCATCATGATCGATCGCGGCGACTACTGGCAGTGCGGCTACTCGATCGATAAAGGCAGCTTCGACGCGATCCGCCGCAGCGGCCTGGAGAAATTTTTGCTGCACCTCGCCGAGGTGGCGCCATTCCAGGACGATCGCCTGCAGGAGATCGTCGAGTGGGATCAGGTGAAGCTGCTGAGCATCCGCATCGATCGTCTGGATCGCTGGGCCAAACCGGGGGTGCTGTGCATCGGCGACGCCGCGCACGCCATGTCGCCGATCGGCGGCGTGGGCGTCAACCTGGCGATTCAGGACGCGGTGGCCGCCTCCAACGCCCTGATCCCGCCGCTGCGCCAGCATCGGCTGCAGCTGAAGCATCTGCTGAGCGTGCAGCGCCGGCGCGAATTCCCCACCCGGGCCATCCAGTTTTTGCAGATCAAAATGAGCCAGCGCAAGCCGGGCGAACGCCGCGCGGCGGGCGGTTCGCGCCTGATCGCCCGCGTCGGCAACAGCCGCTGGCTGCCGCGCCTGTTCGGCCGCATCATCGGCCTGGGTTTTCGCCGTGAAACGCCGCGACATCTGTCCAACGAAACCTGCCCGCCGGAATAATATTGGTTGTTTTTCCATCGCACCGTATAATGGTTAAATCGAACGATTTAATTAACTGGAGCGATTAAATGTACGCACTCAGCGCGAACGAGGCCAAAACCCAATTCGGCGATTTGCTGCTCAAGGCGCAGCGTGAGCCGGTGCAAATCAATCGCAACGGCAAACCGGTCGCCGTCGTCATGTCGGTAGAAGACTACCAGGCGCTGGAAGATCTCAAATTACGCGCGCTGCAGCAAAAAATCGCGCAGGCTACCGCCGAGGAAGACGCCGGTAAGGCGGTAGACGGCGATGCCTTCTTCAACCGTCTGCTCACCGACGAAACCGACTGATATGCCCGCGTTTCGCCTCACCCCGCAAGCCCAACAAGATCTGTTGGCTATTCGTCATTTCACCGTCGAGCACTGGGGCAAAGCGCAATCTCACCGCTATCTTGAGCAGTTGAGAGAGGTCATGCATCATCTGGCGGATATGCCGGAAGCGGGTAAGGCACACTTTCACGATCTGGGCGAAGAGATACGCAGTTTTCCTTACGCCAGCCATAGGATCTACTACCGCAGCCGCCCTGCCGGCATCACCGTTCTTGCCATTCTGCACCAGGCGATGGTGCCCCACCGGCATCTGGAACAACGGCTGTAATTTTTCTTACTCAAAGGGGCACAGATGTTCACCGTCCGTCAGGCATTGCTGGAAGATTTAACGCAGGTGCGCGATATCGGCATCCGCACCTATCGCGCGCACTTCGGTGAGCTGTGGCGCTACCCGCACGAGCTGGAGGCCTTTCTGGCCGAGGATTTTTCCATTTCCGCGCTGGAGCGGACACTGCGCAATCCCGACGTGTGCTGGCTGTTGGCCTATGAGGATGACGCCCTGGTCGGCTATGCGCGCGTGAACTTCGACAGCCTGTTGGCCGCCACCCAACGGCGCGGCGCCGAACTGCAAAAGATCTACTTCCTGCCGGATTACGCCGGGCGCGGTTTCGGCCGACAATTTTTCGAACAGGTGCAGCGGCAGGCCGTCGAACGCCGGCAGCCCCTGCTGTGGCTGGAAGTGCTGAAACAGAACGCCGACGCCCAGCGCTTTTATCAGCGGCAGGGCCTGGCCGTATGCGGCGAGGCTCAATACACCAGCGAACAGGGTGCCATCGAACTTTGGACGATGAGCAAGGCGCTGTAACCGCGCCCCGCTCCGTCGTCGTTTAGCGCGGCTCCCGCTGCAGCATCAGGAACAGCAAGGCAAACGCATTGGGCGCCAGGTAGATCAGCGCCCCCAGCTGCACCGCCAGCGGATCCTTCTTGGCCTGCCAGGCCATAAACCAGTCGCCGGCGACCACCATAAAGCCGACGCCCCACACCGCAATTGCGCAAATCGCCCCCAGCATCGCCCAGGCTTTACCCTTGGCGAAGGCGGCGTAAGGGCCTTTCAATCGCCCGATCATCAGCACCACGCCTGCGGCCGCGAATAGGCCGGCCAGCGTTTCCAGCGTGGTGATGACAGCCAACCCCAACATGCAGGCCCAGTCGGCGCTGATCGCGCGCCACATCAACCCCGGCGTCTGATAGGTATCCTGCATGGCGAGCAGCGGGCCCACCGCATTGCGCGCGGTGCCGGCGAAATCCGCCGTATTGTTCAACAGGCTGAACAGCCCCCACAGGGCCGGAAACAGGGACAGGACGATGCAACCGAGGCGTGACACAGTGATTTCGTTCATGATGATGTTAGCTATCCATGGCAAGGGATTAATAAAAAACGCCTTTTAGATTAGTCCATAACATCCGCAAGGAGAAACAGCTGCACGACTTTCAGACATGCGGCTCCCTTTGCCTCGTTCAAATCGCCACCAGCCCGCGTACACCGTCCTGTTCCATATTGCTGCCGGCGCCGCGCTGCACGATGCTACCGCGCGACATCACCAGATAGCTGTCCGCCAGATCGGCGGCAAAGTCATAAAACTGTTCCACCAGCAGGATCGCCATATCGCCCTTCGCCGCCAGCTGCTTGATCACCGCGCCGATCTCCTTGATCACCGAAGGCTGGATCCCTTCCGTCGGCTCGTCGAGGATCAGCAGCTGCGGCCGGCAGGCCAGCGCCCGGCCGATCGCCAGCTGCTGCTGCTGCCCACCGGAGAGATCGCCGCCGCGCC
This sequence comes from Serratia sp. 4542, assembly GCF_016805595.1. Taxonomy (NCBI): domain Bacteria; kingdom Pseudomonadati; phylum Pseudomonadota; class Gammaproteobacteria; order Enterobacterales; family Yersiniaceae; genus Serratia; species Serratia sp. 4542. The sequence continues at coordinate 208,810 of NZ_RXKV01000007.1, read as the reverse complement.
GATCCTTCATTTGCCGCAGCACCGGAAACAAGTCATAGATCGGATCCGGCACCGTGCGTGCGGCGGCGCCGGAAAAACGCGCCAGCCCCATCAGCAGATTTTCCTCCACCGTCAGGCGCGGGAAAATCTCCCGCCCCTGCGGCACATAGGCGATGCCCGTCTGCACCCGCTGATGCGGTTTTTTACCGGTGATGGTTTCGCCCTGCCAGCGGACGCTGCCGCTGCGCGCCGGGACCAGCCCCATCAGGCATTTCAGCAGCGTGGTCTTGCCCACGCCGTTGCGCCCCAGCAGGCAGGTCACCTCGCCGATGCGCGCCTCGAACGACAGGCCGCGCAGAATGTGGCTGCCGCCGTAATACTGATTCAATTCCTCTACCTGCAGCATCGTTACGCCTCCTCAGCGCCCCAGATATACCTCAATCACCCGTTCATCGGCCTGCACCTGTGCCAGCGATCCTTCAGCCAGCACCTGCCCCTGGTGCAGCACCGTCACGCGATCGGCGATGGTTTCCACAAACCCCATATCGTGTTCCACCACCATCAGCGAATGCTTGCCCGCCAGCTCGCGGAACAGTTCGGCGGTGTAGTCGGTTTCGGCGTCGGTCATGCCGGCCGCCGGTTCGTCGAGCAGCAGCAGGTGCGGTTCCTGCACCAGCAGCATGCCGATCTCGAGAAACTGTTTCTGCCCGTGGGACAACAGCCCGGCGGGCCGGTGGCGTTCATGCCCCAGCCGCAGGGTCTTCAACATCTCGTCGATGCGGTCGCGCTGTTCGCTGCTCAGGCGGGCGCGCAGGCAGGCCCACACCGATTTGCGGGTTTTCTGCGCGATCTCCAGATTTTCGAACACCGTCAGCGCCTCGAACACCGTCGGTTTTTGAAACTTGCGGCCGATGCCGGCGTGGGCGATCTGCATCGGCGCCAGCCGGGTCAGATCGACGGTCTGATCGTAAAACACCCTGCCGCTGTCCGGCCGGGTCTTGCCGGTGATCACATCCATCAGCGTGGTCTTACCGGCGCCGTTGGGGCCGATCACGCAGCGCAGTTCGCCAACGCCAATGCGCAGCGACAGATCGGTCAGCGCGCGAAAACCGTCGAAGCTGACGTTGACGTTGTCGAGCTGCAGCACCGGATCGGTTTGCTGCCGGTATTTATCCGCCGGCAACGGGTGGGTAAATAGCTCGTCGGTCACTTGCATCGCTTTCATGAGGTTTTCCTCCTGCGCAGCAGGCCGATCACCCCTTTGGGCAGAAACAGCGTGACGACGATAAACATCAGGCCAAGGAAGAACTGCCAGTATTCGGGAATGGCCATGGTGAACCAGCTCTTGGCGCCGTTGACGATGCCGGCGCCGAGCAGCGGCCCCACCAGCGTGCCGCGCCCGCCGAGCGCCACCCAGATGGCGGCCTCGATCGAGTTGGTCGGCGACATTTCGCCGGGGTTGATGATGCCGACCTGCGGCACATAGAGCGCGCCGGCCAGCCCGCACAGCACCGCCGACAGCGTCCAGACGAACAGCTTGAAGCCCTTCGGATCGTAGCCGCAGAAGGTCAGCCGGTTTTCCGCATCGCGCACCGCGGTCAGCACCCGGCCGAACTTGCTGCGCGCCAGCGCAAAGCCGATGGCCAGGCTGGCGGCCAGCAGCAGCACCGTCGCCAGAAACAGCGCCACCCGCGTGCCGGCGGCGGTGATGGGAAAGCCGAGCAGCGTGGTGAAACCGGTAAAGCCGTTATTGCCGCCGAAGCCGGTTTCGTTGCGAAAGAACAGCAGCATGCCGGCATAGGTCAGCGCCTGGGTCATGATCGAGAAATATACCCCTTTGATTTTCGAGCGGAAGGCGAAGTAGCCGAACAGGAAGGCCAGCAGGCCCGGCACCAGCACGATCAGGCACAGCGCCCAGGCGAAATGCTGGGTGCCGCTCCAGAACCACGGCAGCTCATTCCAGGAGAGGAACGCCATAAACGCCGGCAGCCCGTCGCCCGCCGCCTGCCGCATCAGGTACATGCCCATGGCGTAGCCGCCGAGCGCGAAGAACAGCCCGTGGCCGAGCGACAGCAGCCCGGCATAGCCCCACACCAGATCGAGCGCCACCGCCACCACCGCGTAGCACAGGATCTTGCCCGCCAGCGTCAGGGTATAGGTGGACACCGCCAGCGGATGATCCGCCGGCAACAGCGTCATGAACGGCATCACCAGCAGTGCCAGCAACGCCAGCGCGCCGATGCTCAACGCCAGCCGGGGCGCTTTCTGCACGCCGGTTACGGTCAATGGTTGGCTCATCAGTCAATCACCCTGCCCTTGAGGGCGAACAGCCCCTGCGGGCGCTTTTGAATAAACAGAACGATCAGCACCAGGATCAGGATCTTGCCCAACACGGCGCCGATCTGCGGCTCGAGGATCTTGTTGACGATGCCGAGGCCGAAAGCCGCCGCCACCGTCCCCGCCAGCTGGCCGACGCCGCCGAGCACCACCACCAGGAACGAATCGATGATGTAACCTTGCCCCAGCTCCGGCCCGACGTTGCCCAACTGCGACAGCGCCACCCCGCCGAGCCCGGCGATGCCGGATCCCAGCCCGAAGGCCAGCATGTCCACCCGCCCGGTGGGCACGCCGCAGCAGGCCGCCATCGCGCGGTTTTGCGTCACCGCACGCACGTTCATGCCGAGCCGGGTCTTATTCAGCAGCAGCCAGGTCATCGCCAGTACCAAGAGCACGAACGCGATCACCGCGATGCGGTTCCACGGCAGCACCAGGTTCGGCAGCAGCTGCACGCCGCCCGACAGCCACGCCGGGTTGGCGACCTCCACGTTCTGCGCCCCGAACAGCACCCGCACCAGCTGGATCAACACCAGGCTGATGCCCCAGGTGGCCAGCAGGGTCTCCAGCGGCCGGCCGTACAGGTGGCGGATCACCGTGCGCTCAAGCAGCATGCCGATCCCGGCGGTGATGGCGAACGCCACCGGCAGCGCCGCCAGCGGGTAGAGCGCCAGCCACTGCGGCGCAAACTGCTGAAACAGCCCCTGCACCAGGTAGGCGGAATAGGCGCCGAGCATCAGCATTTCGCCGTGCGCCATATTGATGACGCCGAGCAGGCCGTAGGTGATCGCCAGCCCGAGCGCCGCCAGCAGCAGGATCGAACCGAGCGACAGGCCGCTGAACGCCTGGCCGAGCAGATCGCCGATCATCAGGCGATGCTGCACCCGCTGCAGGCTGCGTTGCGCCTCGGCGCGCACCGCGGCGTCCGGCTCGTGGGCGGCATCGGTCAACGCTTGCAGCCGCGCGCGGGTTTCCGGTTCACCCGATTCGCCCAACAGCCGCACCGCATTGAAACGCACCTGCGGATTGCCGTCGGCCAGCTGCAGGTTAGCCAGCGCCAGGCTCAGCGCCTGATGCACCTGTGGGTCTGTTTCCCGCGCCAGCTGCCGGGCCAACAGCGGCAGCTGCTCGCCGTTCGCTTCGCGCTGCAGTGCGCTCGCCGCCTGCAGCCGCACCGCCGCGTCCGCGCTGACCAGCCGCTGCGCCGACAATGCGTTGGCAATCAGAATGCGCAGCCGGTTGTTCAGCCACACCTTCTTCGGTTCGCCAACCGGGGCCGCCTCGCCCTCGAGCGGCAGATAGCGATCGCCCTGGCGGATAAAGGCGCGCTTCGCCCCGTCGATCGCCACGGTTTCCTGCTGCAGCCCCTGCAGCAGCGGCAGGCGCGCGGCGTCCGGCTCGGCCGCCCAGGCCTGCAGCAGTTTGGCCTGCTGCGCACGGTTGGCCGCCGCAAACTCATCGGCCGGCCCGGCCTGCGCCAGCAGGGGCCAGGCGCACAGCAGCCACAGCCCGACGCGCAGAGAAGATAAAAACGGAGATTGCATCAGCTGCCTCTTCTGTTGGGCCGGCGGGCGTTGGGCCGCGCCGGCGCTGAGTGACGTTACTTGCCGCCCTTCACCGGGTAATCCGGCCTCTTGTCGTTGCCGGCGATATACGGGCTCCACGGCTGTGCGCGCACCGGCGCTTCGGTCTGCCACACCACGTTGAACTGGCCGTTGCCCTCGATCTCGCCGATCATCACCGGCTTGTGCAGATGGTGGTTGGTCTGGTCCATGGTCAACGTGAAGCCCGACGGCGCGGCGAAGGTTTGCCCGGCCATCGCCGCGCGCACCTTATCGACGTCGGTGGTGCCGGCCTTTTCCACCGCCTGCGCCCACATGTGCAGGCCGACGTAGGTGGCCTCCATCGGATCGTTGGTGACCGCGGTGGCGTAATTCGGCAGGTTGTGCGCCTTGGCGTAGGCTTTCCACTGGCTGACAAACTGCTTGTTGGTCGGGTTATCCAGCGATTCGAAGTAGTTCCAGGCCGCCAGGTTGCCCACCAGCGGTTGGGTATCGATGCCGCGCAGCTCTTCCTCGCCGACCGAGAAGGCGATCACCGGCACGTCGGTGGCCTTGACGCCCTGGTTGGCCAGCTCTTTGTAGAACGGTACGTTGGAGTCGCCGTTGATGGTGGAGATCACCGCCGTGTTGCCGCCGGCGGCAAACTTCTTGATGTTGGCGACGATGGTCTGGTAATCGCTGTAACCGAACGGCGTGTAGACCTCTTCAATATCCTTGTCCTGCACGCCTTTGCTGTGCAGGAAGGCGCGCAGGATCTTGTTGGTGGTGCGCGGATAGACGTAATCGGTGCCCAGCAGGAAGAAGCGCTTGGCGCCGCCGCCGTCCTCGCTCAGCAGGTATTCCACCGCCGGGATCGCCTGCTGGTTCGGCGCCGCGCCGGTATAGAACACGTTCGGCGACATCTCTTCGCCTTCGTATTGCACCGGGTAGAACAGCAGCCCGTTCAGCTCCTCAAACACCGGCAGCACCGACTTGCGCGACACCGAGGTCCAGCAGCCGAACACCGCCGCCACCTTGTCCTGGCTCAGCAACTGGCGCGCCTTCTCGGCGAACAGCGGCCAGTTGGAGGCCGGATCCACCACCACCGGCTCCAGCTTTTTACCGAGCACCCCGCCTTTGGCGTTGATCTCGTCAATGGTCATCAGCGCCACATCCTTCAGCGGCGTCTCGGAAATCGCCATGGTGCCGGAGAGCGAACTCAGAATGCCGACCTTGATGGTGTCGGCGGCCTGCACGCTCCAGGCCAGGCCCAGGCCGATCGCGGCGGCGGACAGCGCAAAAGCTTTGATAAAACGACGACGTTGCATAGTTCAAACTCCTGATGTGTGTGAAATCAAAATCGTTGCGCCGAGCGCGCGGGCTGCTGGGACCGCGCCTGATGCAACATGTGCAGCGTTATTTTTCGTACCTCTGCCTTGCTGACGGCGATATGCTCGCCGAGCAGCGCTTGCGCCGCCTCGCTTTGCCGCTGCAGGATCGCCTGCAAAATGGCGGCGTGTTCGCGGTAGGTGGCGTCCACCCGCGCCTGCTGGGTGAAATCCAGCCGGCGAATGATGCGGATCTTTTCGGTCAGCTCGCGGTGAATGCGCGCCATCTCGCCGTTGCCCGCCGCGGCCACCAACGCCTGATGAAACTGCTCATCGTGCTGCGACACCGCCTGGCCGTCCGCCAGACGCGGCGCTTCGGTCCAAAAACGGTTCAGCGCCGCCAGCGCGGCCGGCGTTTCCCCGGCCGGCCATTCGCACAGCCGTTTCACCGCCTCTTGTTCCAGCACGATGCGCAGGTCGTACAGCTCTTCGAAGTAGGCGAAGTCGAACGGCCGCACCTGCCAGCCGCTGCGAAACAGCACCTCGACATAGCCTTCGCGCTCGAGCCGAAACAGCGCCTGACGCACCGGCGTGCGGCTGGCCGCCATGCGCTGCGCCACGTCGCTTTCGCTGAAGCGATCGCCCGGCAGCAGGCGAAACTCGAAGATGTCGGCCTTGAGCTGCAGATAAATGCGCTCCGCCAGTCCCTCCGGCCGCGCCTTGTGCTCCCCGTTGGTGATTTGCATCATCGCCCCTCCGTTCAGACCGCTTTTTCCAGCCACAGCAGGGCGTCGCCCGGCCCGACCGGCCGCCCCTGCCGGCAGCTGATGCGTTTGACGATCCCGGCGCGCGGCGCGGTGACCGCCAGCTCCATCTTCATCGCCTCGACCACGATCAGCGGCTGACCGGCCGCCACCGCCTGCCCCGGCTCCACCAGGATCTTCCACACGCTGCCGTTCAGATCGGCGCTGACCAGATCGCCGTCGATGGCGTCTTCTTCCTCCGGCGGCAACAGCTGCGCCTCGGCCTCGTCGTCATCGCTGCGCCAGCGCGCCACTTCGGCGCTGAACGCCTGCTGCTGGCGATGCTGGAAGTCGGCGATCGCCTCGGCGTTGTCGGCCAGGAAATCGGTGTAGGCGGCGAAGTCGAATTCGCTCTCTTCGATGCGCACCTGCATGCGCCCTTCGCGGAACGCTTCGCGCTGCTCGTCCAGTTCTTGCTCGCTGACCGGGTAGAAGCGCACCTGATCGAAGAAGCGCAGCAGCCAGGGCTCACCGGCGGTGAACTGCGGGTTTTTGAGGAATTTGTTCCAGATCGGCAGCGTGCGCCCCACCAGTTGGTAGCCGCCCGGCGAATCCATGCCGTAGATGCACATGTACATGCCGCCGATGCCGACCGTCCCTTCGGCGGTGTGGGTGCGTGCCGGGTTGTATTTGGAACTCAGCAGGCGATGGCGCGGATCGAGCGGCACCGCGCAGGGCGCGCCGAGGTAAACGTCTCCCAGACCGAGGATCAGGTAGCTGGCGTCGAACAGAATGTCGCGCACCTGCTCGCGTCGGCTCAGGCCGTTGATGCGCTGGATGAAATCGACGTTGTTCGGCAGCCAGGGCGCCGAAGCGCGCACCGTCTGCTGATAGCGATCCACCGCGCCCAGCGTGGCCGAATCCTCGAACGCCATCGGCAGCCAGACGGTGCGCGTCGGCACCTTCAGGCGGCTGACGTCCCCCAGCGCCCGTTCGCGCGCCAACAGGCGCTGCAGCAGGTCGGCCTGGCTAATCTGCCGGCTGTCGTAGCGGATCTGCAGCGAACGCACGCCCGGCGCCAGCTCTGCCACGCCCGGTATCGCCTCCTCTCGCAGCGACTGCATCAGCAGATGGATGCGCAGCCGCAGCGCCAGATCGAGCACGTTGTCGCCGTACTCCATCAGAATGTAACCGTCCCCCGCCTGGCGATACGCCACCGCCGGACGCCCTTCCGCCGCTGGCAGCGCCGCCAGCACCGCGGCGGAAACGGTCTCCGCCGGGGCCAGATCCGGCGGCGGCAGGGTGATGGCCTTCACCGCCGCCAGCGCTTCGATGCTGCCAAGCTGCGCCTGCTCCAGCGACTGCGCCTGGCGAAAGCCGATCGGATGGAACCGGATGCGGTCGCCCGGCTTCACCTGCCCCACTTTCCACAGCTCGGCCTTGGCGATGGTCACCGGGCAGACGAAGCCGCCGAGGCTGGGCCCGTCGCGGGTCAGGATCACCGGGAAATCGCCGGTGAAGTTGATCGCGCCGATGGCGTACTCGCAGTCGTGCACGTTGGAAGGATGCAAACCGGCTTCGCCGCCGTCCTCCCGCGCCCATTCGGGCTTCGGCCCCGCCAGGCGCACGCCGAGGCGGTTGGAGTTGTAATGCACCTGCCAGTCGGCGGCGAAGAAGGCCTCTATTGATTCAGCGGTGAAAAAGTCCGGCGCGCCGTGCGGCCCGTACAGCACGCCGATGTGCCACTGGTCGCCGTAGTAAGGGATCAGGCTGTCGTCCATCGCCTGCGGCGCGGCGATCGGCGCCGGCGTGGTACAAGCAGCCAGCGTCGGTTGAGCGATCGCCAGCATGTCCGCCACGCGCAAGGTGCGCCCGGCGTGGCCGCCAAACTGGCCCAGCGCAAAGGTGGAACGGCTGCCGAGATACACCGGCACGTCAAAGCCGTTGCGTACCGCCAGATAGGTGCGGCAGCCGTGCGTGGCGCGCCCCAGCGTCAGCACCTGCCCGGCCCGCACCGCGATCGGCCGCCAGTAAGCGACCGCTTCGCCATCCAGATCGGCCGGGCAGCTGGCACCCGTCAGCGCGATGATGGCGTCGCAATGAAAGCGCAGCGTCGGCCCCTGCAGGGTAAACTCGAGCCCGGCGGCCGCCGGGTGGTTGCCGACGATGCGGTTGGCCAGCCGGAACGCGAAGTCGTCCATCGGGCCGGACGGCGGCACGCCGATGTCCCAATAGCCGAGGCGGCCGGGATAATCCTGCACGCTGCTGTAGGTGCCGGGTTGCAGCACTTCGAGGCAGTGCGGCTGGAAACGCACCTCGTCCAGCAGGCGCGTCCAAACGTCGCCGCGCTGAAATTGCGGCGTGGCGATCACCTGCCGCAGATAGTCAAGGTTGGTGGCGATGCCGTGCAAACGGGTCGCCGCCAGCGCCACGCGCAGTTTTTCCAGCGCCTGCGCCCGATCCGCGCCGTGCACGATCAGCTTGGCGATCATCGGGTCGTAAAACGCCGAGACTTCGCTGCCGGTCGCCACCCAACCGTCGAGGCGCACGTCGGCGGGGAAATGCACCTCGGTCAGCACGCCGGGGCTGGGCTGGAAGTTCTTCAGCGGATCTTCGGCGTAGAGACGTACTTCGATCGCCACACCCTGCGGCGCGCGTTGCAGCGCCGCCCAATCCAGCGCGTCGCCCGCCGCCACCTGCAGCATGCCTTCGATCAGATCCAGGCCGGTGACCATCTCGGTGATCGGGTGCTCTACCTGTAAGCGGGTGTTCACTTCCAGGAAGTAAAACTCGTCGCGCGCGGCGTCGTAAATGAATTCCACGGTGCCGGCGCTGCGGTAATTCACCGACTCGCCCAGCACCACCGCCGCCCGGTGCAGCGCCTGGCGGGTCGCCGCCGGCAGGTGTGGCGCCGGGGTTTCTTCCACCACTTTTTGGTTGCGGCGCTGCAGCGAGCAATCGCGCTCGCCGAGCGCTACCACCCGCCCCTGGCCGTCGCCGAAAATCTGCACCTCGACGTGGCGCGCGCGATCGACGAAGCGTTCGATAAAGGCGCCGGCGTCGCGGAAGAACTGTTCTCCCAGCCGTTTGACGCTGTCGTACGCGTCGCGCAGCGCCGCCTCGCCGTCACAGCGCGTCAGGCCGATGCCGCCACCGCCGGCGGTGCTTTTCAGCATCACCGGGTAGCCGATGCACGCGGCGGCGGTAACCGCCTGCTCAACGCTCTCCAGCAAGCCGGTGCCCGGCGTCATCGGCACCCCGGCCAACGCCGCCAGCTCGCGCGCCCGGTGCTTGAGGCCGAACTCGCGGATCTGCGCCGCCGTCGGGCCGATAAAGGCGATGCCCGCCGCCTCGCAGGCTTCGGCAAACTCGGCGCTCTCGGACAAAAATCCGTAGCCGGGGTAGATCGCCTGCGCGCCGGTGGCGGTGGCGGCCGCAAGGATCTTGTCGATGCGCAGGTAGCTGTCGGCGGCCTTGTCGCCGCCGAGCGCCACTGCCTTGTCGGCTTCGGTGACGTGCGGCGCATTGCGGTCGGCGTCGGAATAAACCGCCACGCTGGTGACGCCCAGGCGTTTCAGGGTGCGAATGGCGCGGCAGGCGATTTCGCCGCGGTTAGCGATCAGTACGGTATTAAACATGTTCGTGCCCCTTAAGGCTGGCGAGATAGTCGCGCCAGCCGCCAAACTCAGTGATATCCGTGGCGCCTTCCAGCGCCCAGGCTTCGCAGATAAACCCCTTCACCCGCCGGCCGTCCGCCAGCAGCAGCGTGCCGATGCCCAAGGGCGCCGGGATTTCCGCCACAAACTCGCCGAAACGGGCCAGCGGGATGTCCCACAGCTCAAGACGGATCGCCGCTCCCTGCGCCACGCGCGCCAGCCCCGGCTTCGGCGGCTCGGTATCGGCCAGCGCGTAGAGGCGGTAACAGGGGGCGGTGACGGTTTGCTCCACCCGCACCGCGTCGCGCTGCGTCAGTTGGACGTTGAGCGGCATACCGCTGAGGTGAGCGCCCACTACCGCCAGACGCACATGTCCCGCAGACGGGGCCGGTGTGGGCTGCGGCGGCAATGCCCGGCCGGTAGCCCCGAGCGGTAAGGCGCTTTGCCGTTGCCAGCGCAGGCCAAACGCCGCCAGCGCCCGGTCATGCCAGGCGGGCGCAATCAGGGTGATGCCCGCCGGCAGCCCGTCTTCGCGCAGCGGCCCCGGCAACGCCAGCGCGCTCAGATCGGCCAGGTTGGTGAAATTGGTGTAAGTGCCGAACTGCGAATTGAACAGCACCGGCTCCTGCGCCATCTCCGCCAGGGTGCGGATAGTGGGCGCGGTCGGCACCACCAGCGCGTCGAACGGCGCCAGCCGCTGAGCAATTTGCCGCGTCAGCTCGGCGCGCAGGTATTCCGCCTTGTAGGCGTCGCAGGCGCTGTAGCTCAGGCCGTTGCCGACGATGCCGCGCACCACCGGGTCGATAGCCTGCGGGCTCGCTTCCAGCATCTGCTCAATCGCCACGGTGCGCTCCGCCACCCAGGGGCCGTAATACAGCTGTTCCGCCAGGGTGCGAAACGGCGCGAAATCGAGGGGTTCCAGCGTGGCGCCGCCCGCCTGCAGCTGCGCCAGCGCGCGGTGAAACGCCCGCTCAGCCTGAACGTCACCGAAAAACTCCAGTTGGGCGGGGATGGCGAAACGCGGCGCGGCGGGAATATCCGCCGGCGCGGTATGCGGATCGGGGCGGGAATACGGATCTGCCGCGTCAAAGCCGCTCGCCAGTTCCGCCACCTGCGCCGCATCGGCCACCGTCAGCGCGAAGACCGACACCGTATCGTTCAACCGGCAGGCCGGCACCACGCCGCGGTTGGACAACCGCCCTTTGGTCGGCTTCAGCCCGACGATGTTGTTGAACCCGGCGGGCACGCGCCCCGAACCGGCGGTGTCGGTGCCCAGCGCGAACGGCACCAGGCCGCGCGCCACCACCGAGGCGGAGCCGGAGCTGGAACCGCCGCTGACGTAGCGGCTGTCGAAGCTGTTGACCACCGCGCCATAAGGTGAGCGGGTGCCCACCAACCCGGTAGCGAACTGGTCGAGGTTGGTTTTACCGAGGGCGATCGCCCCGGCGGCGCGCAGGTTGGCGACCACGGTAGCGTCCGCCGCGGCCTGATAGGTGAACGCCGGGCAGGCGGCGCTGGTTGGCCAGCCGCCGACGTCGATATTGTCTTTGATGGCGAAGGGCACGCCGAACAGCGGCAGGCGACTGAGATCGCCGTCGACCGCCGCCAGCAACTGCGCGAGCTGCCGATACTGCTGCTCGCGCTGCGCCGGCGTGGCGAGATACAGCCAGGCGTTATCGTCCGGGTTCAGCCCGGCGATCAGGGTTTCGATCGTCGCGCTGACGCAGGCGAGGCGCTCGCCCGCCGGACGGGTTTGATAATGGTGCTGCCATTCACTGAGGGTAAAACCGCACGTTTCAACAGGGTCGCTCATCGGCTGAATTCCATCTGGTACACAAGATGGGATTCAACAGAGCAACCGGCGTGCCAATTTTTAATCTCATGATTTCAATAAATTATAATTAAAACTTATGACGGCGAGGGTGAACGGCCTGCACCAGCGGCGCGCAGCGGGAGAACAAAAAGAGTGCAATAAGGGGATGATGCAGAGGAAAATCGGGGCGACGACACTCGCCGCCCCGGGAGGCCGATGGGGATCAATCCTTAATGCGTTTTAAACCGACCGGCGTAATGCAGTAGGTCTGTTGCTTGCCCTTCTCCGCCAGTCGCACATGCTGCATCTCGTTGACGATCGTCAGACGGTTGTCCGGCTCTTCATGCCGCAGATGGATCACCTCACCGCCGTAGCCTGACAGCGGCAGCACCCAGGTTTTAGCCTGTTGATTTTGGCTGCCGATGACGTCGTAGCTGAGCAAGGTATTACCGTCCGCATCCGTCACGCTGAGGAAGGCGTAGCTGTCGGTAAAGTAGTGGTGAGCAATCCCCGCCGCCAGCGTCACGGTCACGGTTTTCTTCACCAGATCGACGGCGCAGGTCAGAAACTGGCGATCGCCAATCCCTTTGCCGGCCACGGTAAACGCATTGCCGACGTTAGCGCCCGGCGGCGTATTGCCGGCCGGCAGGCAATCCCGATAGGTCGCCAACAGCGGCTCGCGCTGCGGCTCGGCAAAGGCGCCGATCGCCAGATAAATATCGTCCTTGAACGACGACGATGGCGCGTAGTAGGCCGGCAGCAGCCGGCGCAAACGCTGCGCCGCCTGTTCCAGGCGCATCAGCAGCGCCTGCTCGGGATCGCCGGAAAGCGCCGGGTTTTTCAGCCCGCTGGTTTCGATACGCAGCACGTTGGTTTTGTTTTTGTTATCGATGACGCCGGCCGCCGCCGGATTCAAACGCACCCGGCTCGGCTCCACATGATAAATCTCGATGTCATCACCCTCGGCAAACGGCAGCTCGTCGTGACTTAACGTAGCCTGAGTGCCCTGAACCTCTTTGCTGAAGCGCACCGCACCCTGCCGATCGCGCAGCGTCACCCGGGCATAGGTTTCACCCGGGAAGTAGGCGTGCGGCGTGGTGCTGGTCACGTCAACCACCACCGCCCCTTTGGCGCGATCGACGACCACGGTGGCGAAGACCGCATCGCTCAGGCCCAACAGATTGATCTCCTGCGACACGATCGGCGAAGCGGCTTTGCGCTCGAAGCGAAGCGTCACCGCGCTTTTCCCCTGTTTCACCGTCAGGTAACCCGCCGTCGGCCGGTATTTGCGATCTTTACCGGTCGGCAACCGCAGGGTGTACACGCCGATCGGCAACGCAGCCAGGGCCAGGGTCGGCGCGTCGATACGGACCTTGTGGGCATAGCGCGCCCCTTCCATCAGCACAAGCTCCTCACCGTAGATCTGCGCAAAGTCATCGATATCCAGACTCAGGGCGACATCGCCTTTCAGGCCGCTCGCCTTGAGCTGAGAGGAATCGACCAGGCGCAGGGAGGAATCCAGCTTCAGCTGTGCCTGCACCGCCGGCAAACTCTGCGCATCCACCAGTTGATACAGCGGGTATACCGCCTTGGCGTGGCTGTACGCGTTGAGATCGCGCTGCGTTTGGGTGATCACGCCGCCGGTCAGCTCGACGAACGGCGTCACGTCGATTTGCTCGCCGGCCGCGGCGAAGCTTGCCGACAGCAGGTCCAGCAAGGCATGTTCGGACGGCACGAAGCCCGGCGTATTGCAGCTTTGGCGATACTGCTGGTTAAAGTGCGTGAAGGCGTTCTTGCCTGCCTTGTCGACCATCAGCATCGCGAAGAACAGCTTGGAGCGCAGATCCCACTGGTTGAGCGGCGTACCCTGAGCGATCAGATCGACGATTTTCTTCTCGACGCCAGCCGCGTTGCCGTAGTTATACAGCCACCCTTCCTGGTATTTGCGCTCTCCCAGCATCACGTCCTGATAGCAAGCGGCGTAAATATTGTTCCACATCTCACCGGTGGAGAAATATTTGTCGCCCATAAAGTGCCCCTGATAGCCGTGCGCGATCTCATGCAGGCTGCCCCAGTTGCTGTCTTTCGGCGTCAGCCAGAAGCTGCTGACCGAGTTGCTGGTTTCCGCCGTCCAGCGGCCGCCGTAATACGCGGCGCCGGCGCCGTGTTTATCGGCCTTCATAAAGTAGCGGTTGCGAATATTGCGATCGGATTCGTGTTCAGCCTCGAACGAGACGCCGGTCAGCGCATTGTAGAAGGTGAAAATGCGGTCATAGTAGGCGATCAGCCCGTCGATGTTTTTCGCCTCGCCCAGCGACTTCAGCGCCGGTTTACTGATTTTCGGCACCAGCAATACCGCGTATTCCGCATCGACCAGCGCAAACTCGGCGTCCCGATCGTCCCAGCGGGCGAAGAATGCGGCTTCGTTTTCGCCGCGGCGATAAACCGGCAGCGCTTTCGCCGTGTCCGGATACTCGAACTCCAGCGCCGGTTCGCCCTGCCCGTACGGCGTATCGATAAACGGCACCGAGACGGCATTGACCTGGGCCTCGACCCAGCTCGCGCCGAGGCTGAATTCAGCCTCCGTTTTGCTGTCGTCATTCAGCAAGCGCAGCGTGAGCTTGCCGGTAAACGCCGCGTTGGTCTGCCGCACTCGCAGCACCTGCCCGGCGGCGAGAATGATGCCCAGGTGCTGGCGATCGTGATCGATACCTTTGCTCATGCCTGCCGCATCCAGCCAGACCGGCCGGGTCAACGTGTAAAGTGATTGGGTTTTCGTGATGGTTGGCATCCTGCTTTCCTCATGGTTTGGGTGATTGAATTGACCATGAGAAAGTAACCGGGGGGCGGCCCGCCCACCATCGATGGCGGATGGCTGAGGGCCTGTACAACAACGGCGGGCGGGAGAGCGGCAATAAAAAAGGCGCAACCTTGCGATTGCGCCTGAGGCTCGGTGAACGCTGCGCGTTACTCGCCGCGAACGCGCTGCGCCAACCCTTTGAGGAAGTAGCGCAGCATCTGATCGCCGCATGGGCGGTAGTTCTTGGTGCCTTCTTTGCGGAACAGCGCGCTCAGCTCCGGCTTGGAGATGCGGAAGTCCACCGCGGTGAAGATCTGGTGCATGTCGGTGTCTTTCAGCTCGAACGCCACGCGCAGCTTTTTCAGCACCAGGTTATTGGTGATCGGCAGCTCAACCGCCGGCGCCGGGAACTTGTCGTCCTTGCCGCGTTTGAAGAACACCAGGCCATTGAGGAAGTGCGCCATCACTTCGTCCGGGCACTTCTCGTAGCCCGGCTCGCCTTCTTTGATCACGTAAGCGTCCATCGCCGACACCGCCACCTCGAAATCGTCCAGTTTGATAATCTCGACCATTTTGGCGTTGTTAATGCTCAGCATATAGCGCACGCTGCGCAGCACGTCGTTGTTCATCATGGGATTGCATTGCCTTTACTTGTCTAACGGGGACGTGCGCACATTGCGAAACGAAATGACTGCCACACACCTTGAATGTGCGGCAGTATAGGGATCGGCAAGGGGTTTCTCAATCGATTTGGCTTTTTTGCTGATACAGCGGGATGTCTTCGCCGATGATGTACTTGTTGCGCAGCATCGACGAGACCTTATCCATGATCATCACCACCACCACCAGGATCAGGGTGATGAACATCACCACGTCCCAGTTCCACAGCCGCATGTTTTCCGCGTACACCAGGCCGATGCCGCCGGCGCCGACGAAGCCCAGCACCGCCGCAGAGCGAGTGTTGGACTCGATCTGGTACAGGCTGAGCGCCAGGAAGGTGGGGAACGATTGGGTGAAGATGCCGTAGCGGTGCTTCTGCAACCCGTTGGCGCCCACCGCCGTCAGGCCGCGGCTGGGGGACTTGTCCACCGCCTCGTGCCCTTCGGCGTACAGTTTGCCCAGCAGCCCGACGTCCTGCATCACGATCGCCAACACCCCGGCCAGCGGCCCCATGCCGACGGCGCGCACGAAGATCAGCCCCCAGATCGCCATGTCGATACCGCGCAGCACGTCCAGCAAGCGGCGCACCAGCACGGAGATCGGCCGCAGCAGCGGCGTCGACATCACGTTGCGCGCGGCGAAGAACGACAGCGGCAGCGCGATCAGCGACGCGGTGATGGTGCCGGCGAACACGATGGCGATGGTGATGCCGATCTGCTGAAAGTAGTACATGAACGGCCAGTTGACGAAGTCGTGCCAGACGAACATGCGCAGGAAATAGCGCCCCAGCTGCTGGCAGCCGTTGATAAACTGCGGCCAGGTAATGCCGAAGACCAGGAAGAAGAACACATAGTACAGCACGATCGCCAGCGCGATCAGGCCGACGGTGCGCAGGTAGCGCCCCTGCTGCGCGAAGATCGCAGGATGCTGTTGTTTCAACTGGCGCAGCGTTTCCGCCGACGCCGGAGTGCCCGCTATCATTTTGCCCCCTCCACCACGCGCTTACGCAGCTCGCCCGACACGTAGTCGAGCACGGAAACCACCACGATGATCAACAGCAGCGTCATGCTGACCTGATCGTAGCGGTCGAGTTTAATGTTGGTCATCAGCTCCTGGCCGATGCCGCCCGCGCCCACCAGCCCCAAAATGGTCGACTGACGGAAGTTGATCTCCAGCCGCATGAAGCTGTAGGAGAGAAACACCGGCTTCACCTGCGGCCACAGGCCGAAGCGCATGCGCTGCAGCGGCGTGGCGCCGCAGGCCGCCAGCCCGCGCACCGGTTTGTTGGAGGCGGTTTCGATCGATTCGTAGAACAGCTTGGTCAGGCTGCCGATGGTGTGCAGCGCCAGCGCCAGGAAGCCGGGAATGGCGCCGATGCCGAACGCCATCACGAACATCACCGCCCACGCCAGCTCCGGCATGGTGCGCAAAAACGCCACCAGCGTGCGGATCGCCAGCCGCACCGAGGCCGGGGTATAGGTGTTGCTGGCCGCCAGAAACGCCAGCACGGTCGCCACCAGCACCGAGAAAATGGTCGCCGCCAGCGCCAACTGCAGGGTCTCCCAGATCAGCGGCAGCTGGATATTCAGGCGGTAACCCCAGTAGGCCAGCGAGCCCTCGGTGCGCCCGTCGGCGAACAGTAAATGCCAATGCAGCGTCGGAATGGTTTCGGCCAGGTAGTCGAAGAAGTGCGGAATAGACACCCAGACGGTGTGCAGGTTGAACTCGGCGAGGTTGCCGGCGCCCAGGTACAGCACCACCAGTCCGAGCGACCACAGCAGCGCTTCGCGCTTTTGCTTGCTGCGGATCCGTTGGTAATAGTGTGCGAAATCGGTATTCAAAAGAGGTCTTCCATCTTTATGGAACAAGGGGTTCAGCACGCTGAACCCCTTCATTCGGACGGCCGAGGCAGCCGGGAATTAACGGTCGCCTTTAGTCAGCTCGCGCTTCATATCGATGATGTTCTGGTATTCCGCCAGGGTGGTGTCGCCGATGTGCTGTTTGCCGCCCATCGCTTTGATAAAGCACTGGTGATCGTCTTTATCCAGCTTCTTGATCGCGGTGACCACTTTGGCCTTGAAGTCGGCCGGCAGCGAGTTGCTCACCAGGATCGGGCCGTTGGGGATCAGCGGCGACTGCCAGATGATGCGGATCTGTTTCATCAGGTCAGGGTGATCCATGCGGATCATGCGGGTGAACGCGCCGCTGGTGTAGCCGGTGTTGTAGTCGCCGATCATCGACGCCCAGGTCACCGCGCCTTCGAACTGGCCGTTCAACACGCCGAGAATGTCCTGCTCGTGGCCGCCGGAGAAGGTGACGCTGGAGAAGGTGTTGTTGTATTTGTTGTCGACCGTGCCGCCGAACAGCTTTTTAAACGCCTGGTTCGGGATCAGGAAGCCGGAGGTGGAATCCGGATCGGCGAAGCCGATGGCCTTGCCTTTCAGGTCTTCCAGTTTCTGGTACGGGCTGCCGGCCTTCACCACCACCACCGAGTGGTAGCCGCGCGACTGGTCGACGTCGTCGACCGCGATGCCGACGATGTCCACCGCTTTCGGATCCTTGATGTAGACCGAAGCGAACGACGACGGCGACATGCTCAGCACCAGGTCAATCTTGCCGCCCAGCAGGCCCTGGATCACGCCAGAATAGTCGGACGAGTTGCGCAGCTTGGTATCGACGTTCAGCTCTTTATCCAGAAACTGCTTCACGCACTGGTTATCGCCGATCTGCTGGGTGGCGTTCTGGCCGCCGAGAATGCCCAGGTTCAGCTCTTTCGGCGCATCCGCTGCGGCAGCATTAAATACCATCATCGCGCCGGCCATCAGGGTGGTCAGACTCAATACTTTTTTCATTAGGTGTGCCTTGTGTGTAAAGGGTAAAGGTCAAAAGTGCTTCAATGGATCTGATTGGCTTCTTCGCCATACAGCTGGTGCAGGATCCGTTCGTTCAGTTGCGAAGGATGCCCGTCAAACACGATCTTCCCGTGGGCAATGCCGATCACCCGCGAGCAATACTCTTTCACCAGTTCGACCGAGTGCAGGTTCACCATCACCGCGATGCCGTCTTCGCTGATTTTCTGCAGCGCGTCCATGATGCGGCGGGTGTTTTTCGGATCGAGCGACGCGACCGGCTCATCGGCCAGCAGGATTTGCGGGTTTTGCATCAGCGCGCGGCAGATGGCGACGCGCTGCATTTGGCCGCCGGAGAGGTTCTCGGCGCGCTGCAGCGCGTGCGGCAGCATGTTGAGCCACTGCAACAGCTCGATGGCGCGAGCGCGGTCGGCGTCATCGAACAGTTTGAAGAAGGATTTCAGAGTGGACGTATGGCTCAGACGGCCCAGCAGCACGTTGGTCATCACGTCCAGCCGCGGCACCAGGCAGAAGTCCTGGAAGATCATGCCGCAGCGCGCGCGCCACTGGCGCATCTGGCGGCCGGCCAGCTGAGCGATATCCTGCGCCACGCCATCGTCTTCGAAGTGCAGCATCTCGCCGCAGCTGGGAGGAATGGTGCCGTTCAGGGTGTGCAGCAGCGTGGACTTGCCCGCGCCGGAACGGCCGATCACCGCCACGAATTCGCCGGCATGCAGATCGAAATTGATGTCATCCAGCACGCGCTGCTGCGCTTTGTAGGCCTTGCCGAGTCCCTTTACCGATAAAACTTTGCGGGATGCGGCGGCGTGCTGCCCTGGAAAGTCGTGCTGTGCCAATTTTAACAGTGCCTGAGCCATATGATTTCTCTGGTTTCAGTGGCTAATCATTATGGGCACCTATTAACGGATAAGTTTATGACAGTGGGATGATCGTTTTATGGCCGGGGCGTGACGCGTGCCGCCCCGGCGTTCGCCTCACGCCAGGGTGAAGAAGTCCAGCCCCAGCGCCGTCTTGACCTGTTGCAGCGTCTGTTGGCTGACCTGATGCGCGCGGCGGGTACCGTGCTGCAGGATGCGCGTCAGCTCGCCTTTATCGGCGATGAATTCGGCGCGGCGGGTGCGGATCGGCTCAAGCAGGCTCTGCAGGCAATCCTCCAGCAGCCGTTTGATTTTCACGTCCCCCAACCCGCCGCGCCGATAGTGCGCCTTCAGATCCGCCACCAGTGCGGCGTCTTCGCAGAAGGCGTCCAGGTAGGTGAACACCATGTTGCCTTCCACCCGACCGGGATCGCTGACGTTGAGATGGCCGGGGTCGGTGAACATGCTCATCACCGCCTTGTGCACCTCGTCGGCGCCGGCGCCAAGCTGAATAGCGTTGCCGCGCGATTTCGACATCTTGCCCTGCCCGTCCAGCCCCGGCAGACGCCCGACGTTGCTCAACAGCGGCTGGCACTCCGTTAATATCGGTTGGCCGACGATGTGGTTGAAACGCCGCACGATCTCATTGGTTTGCTCCAGCATCGGCAGCTGATCCTCGCCGACCGGCACGTGGGTGGCGCCAAAGGCGGTGATGTCCGCCGCCTGGCTGACCGGATAAATCAAAAAACCGGCCGGCAGGCTGCGGGCGAAATCCTTCTCGGCGATTTCGTTTTTCACCGTCGGGTTGCGCTCCAGCCGCGCCACGCTGACCAGATTGAGGTAGTACATCGTCAGCTCGGCCAACGCCGGCAGCGCCGACTGCAGGCAGATCGTGGTCTTGTGCGGATCAATGCCCACCGCCAGATAGTCGGCCACGACGTTGAGCACGTTGGCGCTGATTTTTTGCGGGTTGTTGCCGTTGTCGGTCAGGCCCTGCAGATCCGCCACCATCACCGTTTGGTTATGCTGGTGCTGCAGTTCGACGCGCTGGCGCAGCGAGCCGACGAAGTGGCCTAAATGCAGTGGGCCGGTGGCGCGATCGCCGGTAAGAATGGTGTAGCTCATGACAGTGCTCCTGAAGGTCTGTAGACCGCCGGATCAACGCCACAAAAAATAATGCCGCCAAACCGGCGGCATTAAAAAGAGATGTGAATACTCGTGCCGCCTCAGAAGAGGCGCCACCATGACTGATTGTGGGTGGAGTGCATCGATATATTCATGCCATCAAGGTATACCCGCAGCGGCAGCGCGTCAATAGCCCGCCGCCGGCGCGTAAGACGGCGTTACACTCCGGCATTTGCGTTCCTGGCCTGGCGCGCTAGGGTAAAACCTTCAACCTGAAAAAGGAGCGCATGATGAAGATCGGATTTGCCGGACTGGGTGGGATGGGCAGCGCCATGGCGGCCAACCTGTTGCAGGCGGGCTTCGCCTTAACGGTATGGAACCGCTCGCCGCAGGCGGCGCAGCCGCTGGTGAGCGCCGGCGCGCAGCAGGCCGAACGGCCGGAGCAGCTGGCCGATGCCGACGTGCTGATCACCATGCTGGCCGACGATGCCGCCACGCAACAGGTGGTGGTCGACAGCGGGTTGCTGCAACGGATGAAACCGGGCGCGCTGCATATCAACATGGCAACCATCTCGGTCGAACTCGCCCAGCGTTTGACGGCGCTGCATGCGGAACACGGCATCGGCTATCTCGCCGCGCCGGTGCTGGGACGGGTCGACGTGGCCGCCGCCGGCAAGCTGAATATTCTGGCGGCCGGCGATAGCGAGCTACTGAAGCAAGCGCAGCCGCTGTTCGATGCCCTCGGCCAGAAAACCTGGCACTTCGGCGCCGATCCGGCGCAGGCCAACGTCGTCAAGATCGCCACCAACTTTACGCTGGCCAGCGCCATTGAAGCGATGGCGGAAGGCAGCGCGCTGGTGCGCAACTACGGCGTGTCCGGCGCCGACTACCTGCAGATGCTGAGTAGCACCGTCTTCGCCGCCCCGGCCTATCAGGGCTATGGCGCGCTGATCGCCGCCGAGAAGTATTCCCCCGCCGGATTCCGGCTGGCGCTGGGGCTGAAGGACGTCGGGCTGGCGCTGGCCGCCGGGGCCGACAGCCATACGCCGATGCCGTTCGCCGGGGTGCTGAAAGACAACTTCCTCGACGCGATGGCGCAGGGGGATGCGGATCTGGACTGGGCCGCGCTGGCCAAGGTGGCGGCGCGGCGGGCGGGCCTGAAATAACGAACGGGGGCCTCGGCCGCCGTTTTTCCGTTCTCAGAACACGATGTCTGCCGCGGGAACGGCGCGGATCGGCACGCCGAAGCTTTCGATATTCGACAGCGTCTCGTTATGGTGGGTGCGGATCAGCAGACCGTCGGCATAGGGTTTGTCGTGGCAGGTGTGGGCATCCGCTGCCAGCGTCACCGGATAACCGTGCGCCGCCGCGCTGCGCACCGTGGTGTCGATGCAAAACGGCGTGGAGTAGCCGCAAACCACCAGCTGCGATACACCGTTGGCGATCAGTAACGCGCCCAGTGAGGTGCGCAGGAACGAGTCCGGCGTGGTTTTATCCACCCGGTGATCGCCCGGCGCCACCTTCAGCGCCGCGAGCACTTGCCAGGCGGCGCTGCCGTGCCGCAACTCGTCGTCCGGCGTGTGGTGCTGAATGACGACAACCGGCACGCCTACCCGGCGGGCGCGCTCGCTCAGCTGATTGATGCGCGCAACGGTGCCCGCGGCATCCGCCGGCGGCGGCGTAAACAATCCTTCCTGCACATCGATAATCAACAGCGCGGTGGTCATGGCGGCTCCCGAAGAGAAGATAAGTGGCGTCAGCACACCGGCTGGCGCGGGCGGAAAATATGGTCGACGCCCTGCTCCCGCAGCCGATTCACCAGATCGTGCCCGCCGTTCGGCGTGGCGTGCGCCAACTGCCGCTCGGCGGTAAACACCGGGCTGGCCCAGAACAGGTTCACCGGATCGCCGTACTGCTGCGGCAGAGCCAGGTGCGCACTATGCGGATAGAAGGACGACGATAAAATATAACCCTCGTAGCCCAGCGGCGCCACGTCCGACTCCAGCGTATGCCCTTCGCCGATCCAGGTCAGCCGCGCCCACGGCGCGTGCGCGAAACCGGCCAGCGCACTGGCCATCTGCACCGCGTTGTCTTCGGTCATGTATTGGCTGTCGATGGCGATCGCCATCTCCATGCGGCGATAGCGCGAAGCCTCGTCGTTGAACAGGATCTCCACCCACGGCATCGGCCGGATGCTCACCCCCATGGTGAGGAAGTAATAGATGCCGTCGCGCTCGTGCTGGGTGATGGCCATCGGTGGCCACTTGCCCTGATCGATGGCGTAGTACTTCACCGAAGGGCCAAAATGCGGCTCATAGCGCGCCTGAAAATCGCGCTGCATCTTCGGCCACGGATTGCCCTCTTCACGCTGCCAGCTGCGCCAGAACTGGCGGGTGCTCTCCGCCTGCGCATACTGGGTGTTGGTCGAGGCCGAGCCGAGCGGATAAGCCAACGGGCTCTCCTTGATGCAGCTGGCGGAATAGCACACCGAATGGTCGATATACAGACTCCAGCCGGGGATCACCGCCAGCAGTTGGCCGTAATACCACAGGGCCGCGCCGTCGTCGCTTTCGCTCCACACCACCATCAACCCTTCCGGGTTCAGCGGCGCTTCGCCTTCCAGGTTGCGGCAATACTCCGCCGCCAGCATCGGCGGCTGCCCTTGTTCCAGCGCGGCGCGATCTTCCTGCAGCGGCGCGGCGGCCAGGTTGCGCAGCCAGCAGGCGCGCACCTGATAGCGATCGCTGTAGGCTTCGGCGGGATAGATATAAAAATAGGCTGCCCGGTGATCTTGCTGAACCACCGCAACCAGCGTCTGGTTCTCATTGCTGACTTCAGCAAGTACGTATGACTCGTTCATATCACCTCAATAGGGTCAGGGCGCGGCAGAATCGGCTGCGCGCCAAAAATGGAATGTGGCTTTGCCCCCAAGTGTAAAACGCATTACTGGCCGGATCACCCGTAAAAGTCTCAAAAGCGTCCGTAAACGAAGATAAACAAAGGTTAATTATAGCGGCTGTGGCTCATGACGGCTGAGTGATGCGCCGCACCGCGCGCTGATAGGAGCCGTTGCGCATCGACGCGCCCAGCACCTTGCCGAGGCCTGCGGCGCCCGTTCGCACCAGCCGCCGCCGCAGCGCGCCCGGATGAAAACCGAACTGCCGCTGCGCCCAATCGGGTAACAGATCGATGCCCGCCTGCATCACCACCCCGCCGAGCGGGCGCGCCAATGCGCTCGGCGCCGGCGCCTTCAGCAGAATGCGCGCCACCTCTTGCGTGCGTTCATCGCAGACCAGCTGCGGCCGCATCGCCTGCAGGTACTCTTCGACCTCCGCGCAGGACTGAGGAATTGCGGTCGCCCCCAGCGCGGCGGCCACGCGCGCCGCTTCGCGGTAGTATTGATCCTGCAAATCGCGGGAAAGATGGGGGTTGCGGTAGCGCAGGTGGCTGGCCAGAAAACGGCTGCTCTCCGCGACGTGTACCCAGGTCAGCAGCGCCGGATCGCTGGCGGCATAAGGCGTGCCGTCGCGGCCGATGCCGGTCACCCGCAGATGGATGGCTTTGACTTTGGCGATCAGCCGCTCCGCCTCGGCGGTCGGGCCGAAGGTGGTGACCGACACGAACTGGCTGGTGCGGCGCAGGCGGCCAATCATATCTTCGCGGAAGTTGGAGTGATCCCACACCCCGGCCAGCGCCAGCGGGTGCAACATCTGCAGCAGCAAGGCGCTGACGCCGCCGCACAGCATCGGGGTGAAATCGCGGTGAACCTGCCAAATGACCGACTGCGGGCCGAACAAGCCCGGATCGCCCGGTGGGTTCTCAAAATCGACGCCGCCGAGCGCCAGCCCGGTCAGGCTGAGCACCTGTTTTTCTATCGCTGCGCGTACCGCTTCCATCCTGCTGCCCTCTCGCTCATTCAGAGGCCAGTGTATCACGCGGCGGGCGCCCCATTGCGCCCTGCGGCGGTTGAAAGCATTAACTTACTGAATTACAGTTATTATACCGCTTGCAAAAAGGCGGGCCTATTCGATCCACTGCAGAGGCGCTTTGCAGGGCGTTAACCCACGTTAATTCGGCACTAACCCCACAAAACCTCTATCTAGTTTTTTTCCTTCAACTTAGATAGCAGAGAGTTCGATGATTACCATCAGAGCACGCGCGGCGGAAGACAACGCGCAATTGGCAGATATCTGGCTGCGTTCGGTGCGCGCCACTCACCATTTTTTAACCGAAGACAACATCGTACAGCTGTTCCCGCTGGTGCTGAACGACTACCTGCCGGCGGTTAACGTCTGGGTGGCCGAAGAGCGGCCGGGGCATCCCTGCGGCTTTATCGGCCTGAACGGCAACAAGGTGGAGATGCTGTTTATCGACGCCGATCAGCGCGGCAAAGGGGTGGGCAAAGCGCTGCTGACCCACGCGGAAACGCTGCACGATGAACTGCAGCTGGACGTGAATGAGCAAAACCCGCAGGCCAGCGGCTTCTATCGCCACTACGGGTTTGTCATCACCGGCCGCTCGCCGCTCGACGGCCAGGGCAACCCGTTCCCGCTGCTGCACATGAAGCTGGACAAACGCTAGCCCTCCCGCCGGCCGCCCTGCGGCCGGTTTTCTCCCCCCTGTTTCACCCGCCGGTTTATATATCAAATCAGAATAAGTAATAGAATTTACATTCTTCCTGTCACTATAAACCCTCGGTAGGATTGCCCGGTATTCACCCGCAACAGAGGTTCCGTCCGCCACTCCCCGCCGGGTTGTGCCCCGCAGAAAAGCCGAACGATCCCTGTCCGGCGCACCGCGCTCTGGACGGAATGCTGTGAAGTATCGATAAGGATCCGCTTCGCTATGATCGTTCTTTCGAACGTTTGCAAAACTTTTGACAGCACACAGGGCCGCGTCGTGGCGGTAGACAACGTCAGCCTGGCGGTAGAGGCCGGGCAAATTTACGGCATCATCGGCTACAGCGGCGCCGGCAAAAGCACGCTCATCCGCCTGCTTAACGGCCTGGAAACGCCCACCAGCGGCCGCATTGACGTAGGCGGCTTCGATATCGCCCGCGCCAAAGGCAGCCACCTGCGCCAGGCGCGCCTGAAAATCAGCATGGTGTTTCAGCACTTCAACCTGCTGTGGTCGCGCACCGTCAGCCAAAACATCGCTTTTTCCATGCAGATCGCCGGCGTGCCCAAGGCGCAGATTGCGCCGCGCGTGGCGGAACTGATCGCGCTGGTCGGCCTGCAGGGGCGCGAAGACGCCTACCCGTCGCAGCTCAGCGGCGGCCAGAAACAGCGCGTCGGCATCGCCCGCGCGCTGGCCAATAACCCGAGCGTGCTGCTGTGTGACGAGGCCACCTCGGCGCTCGATCCGCAGACCACCGACGCCATTCTCGACCTGCTGCTGGACATCAACCGCCAGCTGAAATTGACCATCGTGCTGATCACCCACGAGATGCACGTGGTGCGCAAAATCTGCCACCGCGTGGCGGTGATGGAAAACGGCCGCATCGTCGAAGAAGGCCCGGTGCTCGACGTGTTCACCCGACCACAGCAGCCGATCACCCGGCAGTTCGTCAAACAGGTGTCGCAGTATGCGGATACCGAAGAGAGCTTCAACCCGCTGCTCACCGCCCATCTGCCGGGGGCGATTTTCAAGCTGACCTTCGTGGGTGTGCAAACCCATCAGGCGGTGATTTCCGAAGTGATCCGGCGCTACGCCCTGACCGTCAACATTCTGCACGGCAAGATCAGCCACACCCTCAACGGTTCGTTCGGCGAACTGTACATCCACGCCGAAGGCAACGAACAACAAGTCGCCGACATGCTCAGCCTGCTGCACGAAAGAAACATCGCCGTCAAGGTTATCCAACATGATTGAATCCCTGTTCCCCCACCTGCGTCTGGACCAACTGTGGGACGCCACTTGGGAAACGCTGTACATGACCGGCATCGCCGGTTTGGCCACGCTGATGCTGGGCATCGTGCTCGGCGTGCTGCTGTTTTTAACTTCGAAGGGCCAGCTGTGGCAGAACCGGGCGGTCTACTCGCTGATCTCCGTGTTGGTCAACGTCTTCCGCTCCATTCCGTTCATCATTCTGATCGTGCTGCTGATCCCGTTCACCAAATCGCTGATCGGCACCATTCTCGGCGCGGACGCGGCCCTGCCGGCGCTGATCGTCGGCGCGGCGCCGTTCTACGCCCGGCTGGTGGAGATCGCGCTGCGCGAGGTCGACAAAGGGGTGATCGAGGCGGCGCGCTCGATGGGCGCCAAAAACCGCACCCTGATTTTCCGCGTATTGCTGCCGGAGAGCTCGCCGGCGCTGGTTTCCGGCATCACCGTCACCCTGATCGCGCTGGTGAGCTACACCGCGATGGCCGGGGTGATCGGCGCTGGTGGCCTGGGCAACCTGGCCTATCTGGAAGGGTTCCAACGCAACCACAGTGACGTGACGCTGGTGGCGACGCTGACGATTCTGCTGATCGTTTTCGTCATTCAGTTCATCGGCGACAGCCTGACAAGAACGCTCGATAAACGTTAATTAACCAAGGAAAACGATGATGAAAAAGCACCTACTGATGTTGGCTTTCGCCTCCGTCGCCACCCTCGCCTCTTTTGGCGCCACGGCAGCGACCAAGCTGGTGGTCGGCGCCTCCAACGTGCCGCACGCCGAGATCCTCGAACAGGCCAAGCCGATACTGGCGAAGGAAGGCATCGATCTGCAGATCAAGCGCTTCCAGGACTACATCCTGCCGAACACCGCGCTGGCCAGCCACGACATCGACGCCAACTACTTCCAGCACGTGCCTTACCTGAACTCGGTGCTGAAAGACCACGCCGACGACAAGAGCTACGACTTCGTCAGCGCCGGCGCGATCCATATTGAGCCTATCGGCATCTACTCGAAGAAGTACAAGAGCCTGAAAGATCTGCCGGAAAACGGCAAAATCATCATGCGCGACGCGGTGGCAGAAGAAGGCCGCATCCTGTCTATTTTTGAACGGGAAGGCGTGATCAAGCTGAAGCCGGGGGTGAGCAAAGTGGACGCGCGCATCAGCGACGTGGTGGAAAACCCGAAACACCTGAAGTTCCAGGCCAACGTTGAGGGCGCGCTGCTGCCGCAAATGTACAACAACGACGAAGGCGACGCGGTGGTGATCAACGCCAACTACGCCATCGACGCCGGGCTGAATCCGACCAAAGATCCGATCGCGGTCGAAAGCGGCGAAAACAACCCGTACGCCAACATCATCACCGTGCACAAGGCCGACGTGAACAAACCGGAGATCGTGGCGCTGGTCAAGGTACTGCACTCCAAACCGATTCAGGACTTTATCCGCGAGAAATACCAGGGCGCGGTGATCCCGGTCAATCAGTAATGGGTTACACGGCCCGGTAAAAGCCGTAATGCTGGTCAGTTAGCGTTTTATGCAGGCGTTCGTGAAATTTTCGGTCGATAAAAGTGAGATGCTCTATGTGGCTCACGCACCTCGACCGAGCCAGGGGCCGAAGGCGCGGCCCCTGGCAACCCTCGCCTTTGCCCTGTCAGACGGTTGGCTTTGCCAACTCCCCTCCCTCCGCCATACCGCATTGAGGCCGGTTGCGACAGGCGTCCCTGCCTGTCTCACCTGAAACCGCCGTCCATGGCGGTTTCGCCTAATGCGCTATGCCTGCGTTCGGCGTCTTCAAGGGCGTCCAATACGGTGCTCATCTCCGATTCCTCGCTCTGCCATAACCTCATAAAGGACGGGTTGCCCGGTAGCTGCCAGCACGGGGGTTGACCTTTGGTGCGCATCACCGGCTGCCGAGCAAGACGGCGTTGTCAGGGGCAACCGGTCAGGGAAGGCCGGTTGAGGCGAGACTAACAGGGACGTTTGTCGCAGCCGACCCGCCCGACAATGCAGACGCGGCGAGGACAAATCTGCCGGGAGCAGATTTGAACGCTGCTTGCAGCGGCCCCGAAGGGGCGAGGCCCAGGATGGGCCGAGTAATTTCCGCAAAGCGGACAGACGGTGTTAAGCAAGAGCGCGGGTGGAGGGGCCGCGCCTTCGGCCCCTCCAATTGCCGTTCATGTTGGCCACAGAGAAATGCAGGACATTTACGGCAATTCCCCTGCACAGAACGCCCAGAGGCTGGATAAAAAATGCCACTCAGGATTAACTGATCAGCATTGCGGTAAAAGCCGGGCCGGTTGTTACACCTTATTGCCAATCTGGCTGAGCCGCGGCCACACCAGCATCAACGCCTCCAGCAACCGCAGCAGATCGCTCCGGCTTGCCCCTTCGCGCGCCTGCACCGACATGCCTTCAATAGTGCAAATCACGTATTTCGCCAGCAGCGCGGTGTCGGTTTTCGCCAGCAGTTCGCCCTGCTGCACCTTGCGATCGAAGCAGGCCTTCAGCGCCGCTTCCTGCGCATGATGCTTCCTGCGCAGCATCTGGGCGACATCATCGGACGCCGACGACAGCGCGGCGGAGGCGCACACCATAAAGCAGCCTGACGGCGTGTCAGGGTCGGTAAACACCTCGGCGGAAGAACGCACGTAGGCTTCGACGATCTCGGCCACCGGTAGATCCTGCTCCAGCATTTGGTTGGCGCAAACCGTATATTTCTGCAGATAGCGCTCCACCGCCGCGCGGAACATCCCTTCTTTGTTGCCGAATTCCGCATACAGCGTTGGCGCCTTGGCGCCGGTCACTTCCACCAGATCGGCCAGCGAGGTAGCTTCATAACCGTGCCGCCAGAACAGATCGAGCGCGCTTTCCAGCGCCCGGTCGCGATCAAATTGTTTCGGTCTGCCACGGCTTTTTTTGCCGCAGACCGTTTCATTGATGCTCATCGTTCCTCTCCTATCCCGCTCCACAGCAGGGTTAGCACAAATAACTTAACGATCATTATAAAAAAATATTGCGCCCTCGTCGAGAACCTATTAGCATTTAGTTATCGATCGTTAAGATAAGTTAGCGAAGCGGATTAAAACCCTCTATTCACCGTTATCGGAAAGGAAATAACATTATGAAAAACTTAAAATTAACCCTAGCAGCCCTCACTCTGGCCAGCGTTTCCTTCGGCAGCTTCGCCGCCGATTTAGTCCAGAGCCAACCGGCTGACCAGCAGAAAGTGGGCGTCATCACCGTCAGCGGCGCATCCGATCTGACCTCGCTGGAAAGTAGCCTGGCAGCCAAAGCCGATCAGGCCGGTGCAAAATCCTTCCGCATCATCGGCGCCGGCGGTAACAACCAGCTGCACGGCACTGCAGAAATCTATCAATAACAACGCATTAAGCCAACGGATTGCCTGTTCTTTTGCTCACAACGCCAGGGCGTAAAAAAAATTAATTAACGAGCATTAAAAAATACTTGCAATCTGTCAAACCGGCATCTAACATTAAATTATCGATCGTTAATTAATTTAACGACCTTACCAAACAAACATTGTAAAGAACACAGATAGGAAATAAGACCATGAAAAACCTGAAAATGACCATCGCCGCCATCGCACTGGCTTCCGTCTCCTTCGGCAGCTTCGCCGCCGAACTGGTCAATGCTCAACCGGCCGATCTGCAAAAAGCCGGCGTCGTCACCGTCAGCGGTGCGTCCGACCTGAGCAGCCTGGAAAACAAACTGGCGGCCAAAGCCGACGCAGCCGGCGCCAAATCCTTCCAGATCATCGCAACCACCGGCGACAACAAACTGCACGGTACCGCGATCATCTACAATTAATTGCCACACCGGCAATCGCGCAAAAGGGCGGCTCAGGCCGCCTTTTGTTTTATCTACCCGCCAACGCGCCGGTCGGTTTACGGGATCCACCCCAGCAGCCTGAACCACAGATAATCCAGCGGCACCAGCAGCGCAAAGCTGAGCGCGGCCAACAGCAGGCACAGCTTCAACCCTTCACGCGCCGGCACTTTGCCCATCCCCATCGCCACCACGATCGGCGAGGCCTGATACGGCAGCAGCGGCGTGGCGTAACCAATCACCTGGGTCATCAGCACCGTCAGCAGCGGCAGGCCGCTGCCCGCAGACAACGCCTGCGCCAGCGGGGTAAACAGCGCCGGCACGCCGTTGGCGGTCACCACAAAATTCAGCAATGCGGTGATCCCCACCAGCGAACCGAATGCGGTGAACGGTTTGCCGTGCAGATCCGGCATCATCGCCAGCAGCGCACCGCCCAGCCGATCGCCAAGCCCCGAGTGGCTGACCAGCGCGGTCAGCCCCAGGATCCCCGCCACGTAGATGCAGGTGCGCACGTTAACCCCGGCGGCGAACTGCTCGCCGTTGAGAAATCCGATGCGCGGCAACAGGCAAACGCAGGCCGCCGCCAACCCGATCCAGGCGGGAGCGATGCCATGCCAGCTGTCGGTCATCCACAACAACACCGTGACGCCCAACAGCGCGATCAGCCGCCATTCGGCGGCGCTGAGCGGGGTTTGCGCCGCCTCGGCCGCCACCGGCTGCGGCCGCGCACGGAACAGGCCGCAGATGCACAGCGTCAGCAGCGCGCCTTTGGCGATCCCGAGCACCGGGGCGTGCAACAGCAGGTAAGAAAGATAGGCGAAGTGGCTGCCGTAGGCGCTTTCCGCCGCGCCGCTCATCACCAGATTGGGCACGTTGGCCGGCAGGATGCTGGCGGAGAGCTGGAAGGTGCCGAACCCCACCGCCAGCGCCAAACCGATGCGGCCGCGCGAGCCCTCCCCCAAACCGGCGCGATCGGCCAACGCCATGACGATCGGCATCAGCAGCGTAATGCGCCCCATGTTGGAGGGCATGACAAACGCCAGCGCGTAGCTTATCGCCACCACGCCGCCCACCAGGCGGGGCCAGGAGCCGGCCAGGTGCGGCAAGAGCCGGTTGGCCAGGCGATCCGCCAAACCGGTGCTGCGGATGGCGGTGCCCAGCACGAAACCGCTAAGCACCAGCCAGAATGCGGAAGACGCGAAACCGGAAAAGGTCACCGCGGCGGGCGCCAGCTGCAACACCATCACCGCCGCGAAGAACAGCAGCGCGACCAAATACTCCGGCAAGCGGGCGCTGGCCCACAGCGCGATGACCACCAGCGTGACCAGCGCGGACAGCGCCATCGGATCCCCCAACATAGTTTCCTCCCTGATAAAACGTTGTGATTGTTATCAAACGGTTAACAGGGTGGCACAAGGCGCGGGCGCTAACCTTGAAACCGCTCACATATCGTCGTTCTTCAGATTTTTCAGCATGCACACGTTACAGCCGTGATGGCCGGTGTTGCCGCGCCGTTCCGTCAGCAGCGTGAATCCCAGCGCGTAGTACAACCCGATCGCCTCTTTCAACTGTTCGGTGGTTTCCAGGTAGCAGTAGCGATACCCCGCCGCCCGCGCCGCCTTCAGCGCCTGTACCACCATATAGCGCGCCATGCCCAGCCCACGCGCGCCGGGTTTGAAGAACAGCTTTTGCAGCTCGCAATAGCCGGGCTCTTCGCCCGCCAGCGGCGCCATGCCGACGCCCCCCACCACCTGCCCGTCCCGCTCCAGCACCCAGTAATGGCCGCCGTTGTCGCGATACAGACCGGTCAGACGATCGAGATCCGGATCGTGCAGGCTGACGCCTTCCATCTTGTCCATGCCGTACTCGCGAAACACATCGCGAATGATCGCCGCCATCGCCGCATCGTCGCGCGCGGCAATCGGCCGCACCCGCAGGTTGGCGTCGCGCTGTTTGCGCGCGCTGCGCAGCGCCGCGGTCATCTTTTTCATCGCCGCGGTGGTACTCGCCAGCTCATCGTCGTCCAACTGCGCCAGCGCCGCCTGCATAAAACCGTCGGCGTCGCTCTCGATGCCGGCCAGCGCCTTGCCGCCCTTTTTACTCAGCCGGTGCAGGTTGTGCCGCTTGTCATCCGGATGATCCACCGTTTCTATCACACCGGCGGCAACCAGGCTGCGCAGCGCCCGGCTGGCGCTGGCTTTGTCGATGCAAAGCCGGGCCGCCAGCTCGGTGACGCCCAGCGGCTGCTCGCTGACTTCAATCATCAGATGGATCTGCAGCGGCGAAAAGCGCGAGCCGTTGCTCTGCTTGTTCAACATGCCGAATTCTCTGACCAAACTGCGCGCCAATGCTCTGAAATCCCTGATGTTCACGACGTTATGCTCCCCTGTTCTTCCACCTTCACGCTAGGTTGGATGGATTATTTGTTGATAGTGTTACCTAATTTCGAACATAACGATAACGCATAAACAATCGCGAATGAATAACCAACGGGGCACCTGAATATGTCAAAATATTTCACCACCAAGAATTTAAAACTAATAAATAAATAATTTAAAAAATTAAAACCCAATCTAATATTTTAAATTAAAATAAAAAACAAATTAAAATGAACACAAAAACAGCAAAATTTTAAATAGCAAAGAATAAAACAAATATCTATTTGAAAAATAAAATATAAAAATTAAAATGTGAAAACTTGATATCGACAACTTAACCGCTATCTGGTCAACGTCGGTTACATATTTACGCCTGCCTTCGCGCGCCTCCCTGCGCCATTGTCCCTTTTGCCAAAAGTAGCCCATGCTTTAACTGCTCCTCTCCTTCTGACTAACCGGGACGCTGGCTCATGACGAAAAAAACCACCCTGCTGCAATTCTTCCACTGGTACTACCCCGACGGCGGCAAACTGTGGCAGGAGGCCGCCGAGCGCGCCCCGCACCTGGCCGAACTGGGCATTACCGACCTGTGGCTGCCGCCTGCCTACAAGGGCGCTTCCGGCGGCTACTCCGTCGGCTACGATACTTACGATCTGTTCGATCTCGGCGAATTTGACCAGAAAGGCAGCGTGGCCACCAAATACGGCGACAAGGCGGCGCTCGAACACGCCGCCACTACGCTGCGCGAACACGGCGTGGGGGTACTCTACGACGTGGTGTTCAACCACAAGCTTGGCGCGGACGAGAAAGAACAGGTACACGTGTTCAAGGTGGACGCCAACAACCGCAACGACATCGACGACCAGGGCTTCGACGCGCTGGCCTACACCCGCTTCACCTTTCCCGGCCGCCAGGGCGTGCATTCCGAGTTTATCTGGGATTACACATGCTTCAGCGGCGTCGATTACGTTGAGCAGCCGGACGACAAAGGGGTGTTCAAAATCGCCAACGACTATGGCGACGACGGCTGGAACGATCAGGTCGACGACGAAAAAGGCAACTACGACTATCTGATGGGGGCCGACGTGGAGTTCCGCAATACCGCCGTGACGGAGGAGCTCAAATACTGGGCGCGCTGGCTGTTGGAAAGCCTGCCGTGCGACGGCTTCCGCCTGGACGCCGCCAAACACATTCCCGCCTGGTTCTTCAAAGAGTGGGCGGATCACGTGCGCGGCAGCGCACAGCGCGACCTGTTTATCGTCGCCGAATACTGGTCGCACGATCTGAGTGCGCTGCAACAATACATCGAGCTGGTGGACGGCAAGGTGATGCTGTTCGACGTGGCGCTGCACCTGAAGTTTCATCAGGCGTCGAAACAGGGCGACGGCTTCGACATGGCGCAGATCTTCACCGATACCCTGACCGCCGCCGATCCGGCCCACGCGGTGACGCTGGTCGCCAACCACGACACCCAACCGTTGCAATCGCTGGAAGCACCGGTGGAACCCTGGTTCAAACCGCTGGCCTACGCGCTGATCCTGCTGCGCGAACAGGGCGTGCCCTGCGTGTTTTACCCCGACCTGTATGGTGCCAGCTACCGCGACAAGGGACGCGACGGCGGCGAGTACCAGATTGACATGCCGGCGATCCCGGAGCTGGAGAAGCTGATCGCCGCCCGCCAGCGTTTCGCCAACGGCCCGCAAACCGACTACTTCGACGACAGCCACTGCGTGGCCTTCAGCCGCGCCGGCACCGCCGAGGCCCCCGGCTGCGTGGTGGTGCTGACCAACGGCGGCGAGAGCGGCAAGACCGTCGCGCTGGGCGCCGATTTGGCGCACACCGCCTGGCGCGATTTCCTCGGCAACCGTCAGGAGGAGATCACCACCGACGACCAGGGCAGCGCCCATTTCCCGGTCAACGCCGGCAGCGTCAGCGTCTGGGTGCCGGCCGCCAGCCTGTGAGCGCCCGCCGCCGCGTAATGATGACGCGGCGGCAAAACTAATGTTTGCCTTTCGGGTCTAACTTACGCTATCAACTGCGCAAGCCATTCACACCGGAGCCTAAATAGGGTACAAGGCTGCATGAAAATTCCAAAACGACTCCAGCCGCTGGTTGATGACGGGTTAATCGACGACGTCATCCGCCGGTTGAAAAGCGGCAAAGAAGCCGACGTGTTTATCGTGCGCTGCGGCGATGAGATCCGCTGCGCCAAAGTGTACAAAGAGGCCGAGAAGCGCAACTTCAAGCAGGCCGTTCACTATCAGGAAGGGCGCAAGGTGCGCAACAGCCGCGACGCGCGCGCCATGAGCAAAGGCTCCAAATTTGGCCGCCAGCAGCAGGAAGAAGCCTGGCAAAACACCGAAGTGGACGCGCTGTATCTGCTGGCCAAGGCCGGGGTGCGGGTGCCGCAGCCGGACATCTGCCTGGACGGCGTGCTGCTGATGGAGCTGATCACCGACGAAGAAGGCCTGGTGGCGCCACGCCTGAGCGATGTCATCCTGACGCCGGAACAGGCGCGCGCCGATCACGCCCTGATGATGAACTACGCGGTGCGCATGCTGTGCGCCGGGCTGGTGCACGGTGACCTGTCGGAATTCAACGTGCTGATGGATAAAGACGGGCCAGTGATCATCGATCTGCCGCAGGTGGTGGACGCCGCCGCCAACAACCACGCCAAAAGCATGTTCGAGCGCGATATCGGCAATCTGGCCGAGTATTACGGCCAGTTCGCGCCGGAGCTGCGCGACAGCCAATACGCCAAAGAGATTTGGGCGCTGTATCAGGAAGGCAACCTGACGCCGGACAGCGTCCTCAGCGGCCGGTTCAGCGAAATCCTGAAACACGCCGACGTCGGCTCGGTGCTGGAAGAGATCCAGGCCGCCGGCGAGGAACATCAACGCCGCATGATGGCGCGCAACGCGGAAGAGTAACGCGCCGCGCTATTCGACGCGAAACACGTCCGGCCGCTGCGGCGTCGCCGCCTCGTGATAGATATCCCCCAGATAGCCGGCGATCTCCTCTTCGCGCAGGTCGGCCGGCAGCACGATATCGTAGCTGGGGGCATATTTGCGCTCCGGCAGCGTCACGCGGAACAGCCGCCATTCGTCCCCGATGCGCTTCACGCCCAGCAGACGGCCGAACACGTTAAAAATCATCATCCGCCATTCCCCCCCTCGTCGCTTTCAGGCTATAACACTGTGATGCCGCCGCAGTGAAAAGGAAAGCGTATGAGTGAAAAAACGCCGCAGTTCTGGCGCGATCCGCAGTTGCCGTTCGTCGAAGCCCGCGCCATCGCGGATGGCCGCCAGGTGTGCTACAGCCTGCACAGCCACGAATTCTTTTCCATCGGCGCCATCACCGGCGGCGTCAGCACCTATGTCAACGGCGAGCGGCGCATGCAGGTCAGCGCCGGCGATCTGGTTGTCATCAACCCGCAGCAGGCGCATGCCTGCAACCCCATCGCCGATCGCCGTTGGTCGTACATCATGTTCTATCTCGATCTCGCCTGGCTCGGCGCGCTGCAGCAGGAGCTGCTCGGCGGCGACGGTGACCGTTTTGTTCCGTTCAGCCAGCCGCTCAGCCGCGATCCGGCGCTGTTCCACGGCCTGAACCGGCTTTATGCGCTGCTGACGGATCCGCTGTGCTGCGCGCTGGAAAAACAGATCGCCATGGTGGAGTATTTCAGCGCCCTGCAGCTCGGGCTGGGCGCTGTCCGCCAGCCGGAGACACCGGCGCATACCCGACTGGAAGCGGCGGCGGCGTTTATCGACGCGCACTGCACCCGGCCGCTGACGCTGGACGACATTTGCCGCGCCGCCGCGCTGTCCCCTTCTTACCTGATCCGCGCCTTCCGCCAGCGCTACGGCATGACGCCGCACGCCTATCTGGTCAACCGCCGCGTGCAGCACGGCCATCGGCTATTGAAGAGCGGCCTGCCGATCGCTGCGGCCGCCAGCGAAAGCGGCTTTGCCGATCAGGCGCACTTCCAGCGCACCTTCAAGCAGCTGCTGGCCGCCACGCCGGGGCAGTATCAAAAACCCTCCGCCAGCAGATAGCAGGCGCTGGCCGCCAACAGCAGCGCCATCGCGCGGTTGAAACGCCGCACGTTGCGCGCCTGTCTGAGCAGGCCGCGCAGCATCGCGCCGATATAGGCCCAGCAGGCCACCGAGGCATAGCAAATCACGAAGTAGAGCCCGGCGAACTGCCACAGCAGCCGGATGTCGCCGTCGCCGACAAAGGCGCCGAGGCTGGCCACCGACGCCAGCCACGCCTTGGGATTCAGCCATTGCATCAGTGCGCCGTACCAACAGGAAGGCGCCCGCGCCGCGCCGTTGCCCAATCTGCCGTCGTCAAACGCCAGCCGGTAGGCCATAAACAGCAGGAAGGCCACGCCGGCCCACTGAATCAAGCGGGTCAGCGCCGGCCACAGGGTCAGCAGCTGGTGCATGCCCAATCCCAGCAGCACCAGCAACAGGGTAAACCCCAGCGTGGCGCCGAACACGTGACGCTGGGTCGCGCCAAAGCCGAATTGCGCCCCGGCGCTCAAGGCGACGATGTTGACCGGGCCGGGGGTGATGGAGGCCGCCAGCGCAAACGCGGCCATGGAAAGGTAGATATTCATGATGGGCACCTGAGAAAGTATTCACAGGCGCCAGAATGCCGACCGCCGCCGACAACGTATTGAACAGAATTGCCCTGTTCGGTTTAACGCGCGATCGCCGCCCGGCGGCGCGGCAGCCCGAAGGTGTTGACCGCCATGCCGGCCAGCACCAGCAATGCGCCGCCGAACTGCGCCGGCGACAGCGCTTCGTCCAGCAGCAGCCAGGCGGCGAACAGCCCGACCAGCGGCACCAGCAGCGTCAGCGGCGCAACCCGCCAGGTTTCATAGCGCCCCAGCAGGCTGCCCCACACCGAATAACCGAACAGCGTGGCGGCGAACGCCAGATAGGCAACCGCCAGCCAGGTGCCGACCTGCACATGGCTCAGGCTGCTCAGCACCGCCTCAGAGCCGTCGAACAGCCAGCTGCAGGCCAGGAACGGCACGACCGGGATCGGCGCGCTCCACACCACCAGCGATAAAATATTACGCTGCGGGAAACCGGCCAGGATCTTCTTGTTGGTCAGGTTGCCCAGCGCCCAGGAAAACGCCGCCGCCAGCGTCAGCAGCAGGCCCGCCAGGGGGACCGCGCCGCTGCCCGGCTTATGCAGGCTGGCCTGCGCCAGCACCAGCATGCCGCCGCTGGCGATAGCGATGCCGACAAAATGGTTAACGCGCAGCTTTTCGCCCATCAGCACGACACCCAACAGCAGGGTGAAGAACACCTGCGCCTGCAGCACCAGCGAAGCCAGCCCCGCCGGCATCCCCACCTTGATGGCGACGAACAGAAACGCAAACTGCGCGAAGCTCATGGTCATGCCGTACAGCAGCAGCCATTTCCACGGGATCGTCGGGCGCGGGATAAAGAAGATCGCCGGCAACGCCACCAGCAAGAAACGCATTCCGGCCAGCAGAAACGGCGGCATGCCCTGTAAACCGAACTTGATCACGACGAAATTCACGCCCCAGATCACCACCACCAACAGCGCCAACAGCCGATCGCGCAATGTCATCCTCGCCCCGCTTATCCCATTGAAAATTCGCTTTAGCTTGCAGGTTACAACCAAACCGGGCGCATGGACACCGGCAAACGCCGGCGATTACTCAGGCATCAGGCCGATAAAGGTGGTCTTCTTGCGCGGGCCGGTCATCAGCGCTTCCAGCTTCTCCACGCACTGCAGGTAGTGCGGGGTCTGCTTGTGCGCCGCCACCGCCTGCTCGTCGCGATAGGCTTCGTAGATG
This sequence comes from Serratia sp. 4542, assembly GCF_016805595.1. Classification (NCBI taxonomy): domain Bacteria; kingdom Pseudomonadati; phylum Pseudomonadota; class Gammaproteobacteria; order Enterobacterales; family Yersiniaceae; genus Serratia; species Serratia sp. 4542. The sequence continues at coordinate 171,156 of NZ_RXKV01000007.1, read as the reverse complement.
TAAAATCGCGTCGGAATCTGTTCGTCCTGCAGCACGTCGAAGCGCAGGTTGCCCGGCTCTTCGATTGCCCCCCGATGATTGGCGCGGAAAACATCGATAAATTCGTCGATTTTGTCTTGTTTAACGTTGATCTCAACCAATGTGACGTGCATGGCAACTCCTTGTTTAAACGGCGTACCGCAAAATGACTCTTTCCAACCATAGGTTTATTCCCGTCGATTGCCCGCCGCAACGGCAATTTTGCCGCCTGGCTCACAAATCGCAGCGGCGACGTCCACTCCTCCCCCGGCGGGGTAAGGCGGCGGCATCTATAGTTAACACTCCTCCCCCTGAGAGCATAGGCTATGGACAACTACTTGATGGCGCTGGACGCAGGAACGGGCAGCATTCGCGCGGTGATCTTCGATGTGGCGGGCAACCAGATCGCGCATGGCCAGGCGGAGTGGCAACATCTGGCGGTGCCGGGCGTGCCCGGCTCGATGGAGTTCGACCTCAGCCGCAACTGGCAGCTGGCCTGCCAGTGCATTCGCCAGGCCTTGCAGCGCGCCGGGCTGACGGCGCAGGCGATACGCGCGGTGGCCTGCTGCTCGATGCGTGAAGGCATCGTGCTGTACGACCGCAACGGCGTGCCGATCTGGGCCTGCGCCAACGTCGATGCGCGCGCCAGCCGCGAAGTCAGCGAGCTGAAAGAGCTGCACAACCACGGCTTCGAACGCGAAGTGTATCAATACTCCGGCCAGACGCTGGCGCTGAGCGCCATGCCGCGCCTGCTGTGGCTGGCGCACCATCGGCCGGACATCTACCGCCAAGCGGCGACGCTGACCATGATCAGCGACTGGCTGGCCAACATGCTGAGCGGCGAGCTGGCGGTCGATCCTTCCAACGCCGGCACCACCGGCATGCTGGATCTGACCAGCCGCGACTGGCGCCCGGCGCTGCTCGACATGGCCGGGCTGCGCGCCGATATTCTGTCGCCGGTGAAAGAGACCGGCAGCGTGCTGGGGCGCGTCACCGAACAGGCGGCGCAGGAGAGCGGGCTGCTGCGCGGCACCCCGGTGGTGATGGGCGGCGGCGACGTGCAGCTCGGCAGCCTGGGGCTCGGCATCGTGCGCGCCGGGCAGACGGCGGTGCTCGGCGGCACCTTCTGGCAGCAGATCGTCAATCTGCCGGAGCCGGCCATCGATCCGGAGATGAACATCCGCATCAACCCCCACGTCATTCCCGGCATGGCGCAGGCGGAATCCATCAGCTTCTTTACCGGCCTGACCATGCGCTGGTTCCGCGACGCCTTCTGCGCGGAGGAAAAATTGCTGGCGGAGCGGCTGGGGGTCGATGCCTACAGCCTGCTGGAAGAGATGGCGGCCAGGGTGCCGCCGGGCGCCTACGGCGTGATGCCGATCTTTTCCGACGCCATGCATTTCAAAACCTGGTACCACGCGGCGCCGTCGTTCATCAATATGTCGATTGACCCGGAGCGCTGCAACAAACAGACGCTGTTCCGCGCGCTGGAGGAGAACGCCGCCATCGTCTCCGCCTGCAACCTGGAGCAGATCGCCGCCTTCTCCGGCGTGCAGGCGCGCTCGCTGGTGTTCGCCGGCGGCGGGGCCAAGGGCAAGCTGTGGAGCCAGATCCTCAGCGACGTCACCGGGTTGACGGTGCGGGTGCCGGTGGTGAAAGAGGCCACCGCGCTGGGCTGCGCGATCGCCGCCGGCGTCGGCGCCGGGCTGTACGAGTCGCTGGCCGAAACCGGCGAGCGCCTGGTGCGTTGGGAGCGCGAGCATCAGCCGGACATGACCCACCACGCGCTGTATCAGGAACAGAAAGAAACCTGGCGGCAGGTTTACGCCGATCAGCTGACGCTGGTGGATAACGGCCTGACCACTTCGCTGTGGAAAGCGCCGGGGCTGTAAACGCCACGCGGCATTCGGTCATAACCTTATGCCGTTTTATTCCTTTCCCCTCAGCGCGGCGCAAGCCGCGTTTTCACTCGCCGCCGGCGATTGTTTCCCCTCAGAAACAGTGTAACCACCGCAAACGGATTTATCCGCGGCTTCGGCCTGCCGTAGATTGTGACTTCGGTCACACCGCGCCCCGAGCGCGGCCTGCGCATTCACCCAAGACGAGCGGCATTATGCTGAATAATAAAGATAAACCTGCATCATCCCCGTGGCCGGCGATCTTCTCGCTGACGGTCGCCTGTTTTGTCATGGTCACCACCGAGTTTCTGCCAATCGGCCTGCTGACCAACATCGCCCCTTCGCTCGGCGTCAGCACCGGCACCGCCGGGCTGATGGTCACCATGCCCGGCATCGTGGCGGCGGTGGCCGCCCCCGCATTAAGCCTGATTTCCGGCCGCCTGGACCGGCGTTTACTGATGCTGGGGCTGTCGCTGCTGCTGATCGTCTCCAACCTGGTGGCGGCGCTGGCCGTCAACTTCCCGATGATGCTGCTGGGCCGCGTGCTGCTGGGCATCTGCGTCGGCGGCTTCTGGTCGTTCGCCGCCAACTACGGCCGCCATCTGGTGCCGGAAGCCAGCCAGGGCCGCGCCACCGCGCTGATCCTCAGCGGCATCTCGGTCGGTGCGGTGTGCGGCGTGCCGGCGGGGGCGCTGATCGGCGATCTGTTCGGCTGGCGCGCCGCCTTCTTCGGCGGTGCGGCATTGGCGGTCGGCGTACTGCTGGCGCAGCTGCGTTTGCTGACCTCGGTGCCGCCTTCCCGGCCGGTCACGCCGCGCGATCTGGTGCTGCCGCTGCGCCTGCCGATGGCGCGCATCGGCCTGATCGCCATCGTGCTGTTGTTCATCGGCCACTTCGCCGCCTACACCTATCTGCGGCCCCTGCTGCAACAGGTGTTCGTCCTCAGCCCGTCGGCAATCTCGCTGCAGCTGTTGGCCTATGGCGCCATCGGCCTGCTGGGCACCTTCCTCGGCGAGCGTCTGGGGGAATACAGCCTGCGCGCCACCTTCATCCTGATCGCCGCCATGCTGGCAGCCATCCTCATCGTCTCGCCGCTGCTCAGCGGCCTTGGCGGCGCCACGCTGATGGTGATGGTCTGGGGACTGGCCTTCGGCGCGGTGCCGGTATGCGCCACCAACTGGATGTTCGCCGCGGTGCCGCAGGCGCCGGAAGCCGGCCAGGCGCTGCTGGTATGCGTGGTGCAGATCGCGCTGGCCTCCGGCGCACTGCTGGGCGGCGAGGTGGTGGACTGGCAGGGCGTCAGCAGCGCCATGCTGTTCGGCGGCGCACTGATCCTCTCCGCCGCGTTGGTGTTCGGCCTCAGCTTGCGCTCCGGCGTGATAGGCGCTAAACAGTGTTAATCCTTATTTATCCGCAGAAACGCGCCCCGGCCGCCGCCGGGGCGTTGCGCTGAGAGCCTATGGACCATCATCTACTCGCCATCCGGGTGTTTAACCGCGTGGTGGAAACCGGCGGCTTTACCCGCGCCGCCGATTCGCTGGGCATGCCGAAAGCCACGGTGACCAAGCTGATCCAGAGCCTGGAAGATCACCTGCAGACCAAGCTGTTTCAGCGCACCACCCGCAGCGTGTCGGTCACCCGCGAAGGCGAATGCTATTACCAGAATACGGTGAAATGGCTAGCGGATTTGGAGCAGATGGAAGGCTGCCTGACCGAATCGCAAAGCTCTCCGCAAGGCGTGCTGCGCATCGACACCGGCGGCGGCACCGCGCGCCGGCTGCTGTTGCCCGCCCTGCCCGATTTTCTGGCGCGCTACCCGCAGATACAGATCGATCTGAGCGTCGGCGACCGCGTTATCGATCTCATTAGCGACAGCACCGACTGCGTGATCCGCAGCGGCCCGCTGGCCGATTCCAGCCTGATCGCCCGCCGCCTGTTCGATCTGGACTGGGTGAGCTGCGCCACCCCGGCCTACCTGGCGCGCCACGGCACGCCGCGCCACCCGTGCGATCTGGAGCAGGGTTTCCCGATGGTGCACTATCGCCATCCGGTCAACGATCGCATCCATCCGCAACGCTATGTCGAGCGCGGCAAAGAGATCGCCATCCAGCAACGCTATCCGGTCAGCATCAACGAAGGCAACGCGCTGCTGGCGGCGAGCCTGGCCGGGTTGGGCATCATCCAGACCTATCGCTTTATGGCGCAGCCGCACCTCGACAGCAGTGAACTGGTCAGCCTGCTGCACGACTGGCAGCCGCCGCCGGAGCAGATGTACGTGGTCTACCCGTCCAACCGCCACCTCAGCGGCAAGCTGCGGGCGTTTATCGACTGGGCGGTGGAGACGTTTCATTAACCGCTCTCGCCGGCTATAGTGGCTTATCTTCCGGGCAACGAAATGGTCGCACCGTGCGTATCGAACCTCTGCCGGCACATCGCCGGCGTATTGACGAACTGGCCGAGTTACTGCATCAGGAATGGGGCGCCTTTGCGCAATGGAGCAGCCGCGACACCATCAGCCAGCGTCTGGCCGAACGCTGCGCGCCCGGGCAGCGGGGCGTCGTGCTGTTGGCGCTGTCGCCGCAGCAACAGATTCTCGGTACCGCCAGCCTGACGTTGTATGAACTGGCGGATAAACCGGAGCGCCAATACTGGCTGAGCGAAGTCTTCACTCACCCGCAGCACCGCGGCCAAGGCATTGCCCGTCGCCTGATTGCACGCTGCGTCGAACACGGCCGGACCCAGGGCATAGACGAACTCTATTTGTACACGCCCGATCAGCAGGCGCTGTATCAGAAACTCGGCTGGCGCTCGCTGGAGCAACGCCAGATCGCCGGCGAAGCCGTCACGGTGATGAGCCGCACGTTGTAGCCGCACGCAGTGTGGTATTATTTGCCGCATAGTGATTCACGACGGACGACCACCATGGCCTATATCCCCAAAAACTATGCGAAGCTGGAAACCGGCTACCGCGAAAAAGCGCTGAAACTGTTCCCCTGGGTGTGCGGGCGCTGCTCGCGCGAATTCGTTTATTCCAACCTGCGCGAACTGACGGTGCACCACATCGATCACGATCACAGCAACAACCCCGAAGACGGCAGCAACTGGGAAATGCTGTGCCTGTATTGCCACGACCACGAGCACTCGAAATACACCGAAGCCGATCAATACGGTTCGACGGTGGTGGCCGGTGAAGACGCGCAGAAAGATGTCGGCGTCGCCACCCACAACCCGTTCGCCAACCTGAAGGCGATGATGAAGAAATAATGTCGACAACAGCTTAATGGGCCACTAACTTATTAAGCTGTTAAATTAACAAAACCCGCCTCCGCATCGCCACTTCCCAGAGAATTCCTACTTACCCATCCGGGCCCTCCAGCGCAAAATAAGCCGCACAGTTAACGACATACTGGCTTGGCAAGCCGCCGCAGTTGGTGCATATTGTTCGCGAGTTGTTCTTGTTAACCTGTTTGATTATCAACCTAATAAGCACATTAACTTAATAAGTTATCAGCTTAATAACTTGAGAGATGGCAGCATGATTGTCCTGATTGGCTCGCAAAAAGGCGGCGTCGGCAAATCGACGAAAGCGGTGAATATCGCCGGGTATCTGATTCTTAAGCAAGGCAAGACGGCGATCATCGTCGATGCCGACGACCAGAAATCGATCATGACCTGGTACAACGACCGCCAGAACGTCGAAGGGTTGCCGCACATTCCGGTGGTGGCCGCGTCGGGCAAAATCAAGGAAACGCTGCTGGAGCTGGATCGCCATTACGACTACGTGATCGTCGACACCGCCGGCCGCGACAGCGCCGAACTGCGCTCCGGTCTGCTGGCCGCCGATCTGTTCCTCTCGCCGCTGCGCCCTTCGCAGATGGATCTCGACACCGTCGGCTATCTGTCGGAGATGTTCTCCACCGCGCAGGAATACAACGAGAAGGTCAAAGGCTACATCGTGCTGAACATGTGCCCGACCAATATCTTCATCAATGAAGCCAACGAAGCGGCGCAGGTGCTGAGCGAATACCCGGAGTTCACGCTGGTGAGCCACCGCCTGTGCGACCGCAAGATTTACCGCGACGCCTGGGGCGAAGCCATCACCGTGCATGAGGCGAACAACGAAAAGGCGCAGAGCGAAATTGAATGCCTGGTGAAAGAGGTGATCCTGTGAAGAAGCGCACCCCCACCCACCGCATGTCGGAAGACGAATTCATCAACAGCGCCACCTCGCACACGCTGCCGGTCGCGGCGCCCGCGCCGGAAGCCAAACCGGCCGGCCGCAAGCGCACCTACAAGGCGATCTCCGTCAGCCTGACGGACAACCACATTGAAGCCATCGATGAGGTGATCGTACAGGCGGCGCGCAGCGGCATCGTGCGTATCACCCGCTCCGACATCATCAAGCTGGCCATCGACGGGCTGGCGGAGAAAAGCGAAGCGCAGCTGCTGGAACTGCTGAAGAAGCTTTGAACGCACTACAGCCGCCGGCTAACGCAGCAGCCGGCGGGTTGTCATCACCTTCAGTTCCCCGCCACCGCGCATTGGTAGTCCTGAATTTCGCCGGCTGAGCCCAGGTTCAGGTCGGTCAACTTCAAACGGTTCGCCAACAGCAGCATCTCGCCCTGTGGGCTGACCGCCAGCGCCAGGCCATAATTGCCGATGCTGTCGCCCTGCTCGACCACATAGTTCTGCAGTAACCGGAAAGGATCTTCCTGGGTTAAATCGGTGCCCGTCAATTTTCTGGCCAGATATTGGTGGCCGACCAATTTCACCGCCAGCGGGCGCCACTGTTGATCTAATTGTTCCGCCTGCTGCCCCAGCGCGTTATAGACATCCTGACGCAGGCAGGCAACGTGAATATGCAGCAGATTCTGAGAGCGGCCATATTTCGAATTGACCGCCAGAGAAAGCCACGCATCTTTTAACGGTTTACCCAGCTCGCCGGATATATGTTCCCGGTTATTCCAGGCCTGGGCGAAATAAGGCGGCGCGTGCTCCGTCTGCAATGCCGGGCTCTCGATGCCGCTGACTTTTTCGGTTGGCATCACCAGATCGTGATAGGGGCCTTTGCTGTCCTTAAACAGCACATAACCCTCGGTTAAATCAACCTTTAAGCAGGGCGCCGGATCGTTGTTCTGCTGCTGATTAGGCACGCACTGTTGGCTGACGATTTGCCACAGCGCATTCGGATTACCACGCCCGAAGAACCACCACAGCACCGCCGCCAGCAGCAAAATGACAAGCAAAATAATTAATAGTCTGAAAAGTCTTTTCATCGTGACTCCCTGTTTACCTATTCCATCTTGAAAGGAGCGCCAGCATAAACCAAGGCTCTTATCGTCACCAGAATATTATCCTTAGCGTCACCTTTCATTGACGTCTTGTTATCAAGAGAAATTAAAAATAAGGGTTTACCTAAGTAATTTAAGGTAAATTAATACCGCAGGTTGAATATGAGTGTGATATAAGCAGCCGGACTCTCTTTATATAAGGAACCGATAAGATGCCAACGATGGGCAAATCCCTGCATTATCTCGACGTGGGCTCAGGCTTTCCGTTGCTGCTGGGCCACAGCTATCTGTTCGATCTGAACATGTGGGCACCGCAGTTCGAAGCGCTGGCGAAACACTACCGCCTGATCGTGCCGGATCTCTGGGGCCACGGCGACTCACCGGCGCTGCCGGCCGGGCGAAACAGCCTGTCGGATATCGCCGCCGATCATTTGGCGCTGATGGATCATTTGGATATTGAAGAGTTCGGCATCGTCGGCCTGTCCGTCGGCGGCATGTGGGGCGCCGAACTGGCGGCGCTGGCGCCGGAGCGGGTCAAGGTGCTGGCGCTGCTGGACAGCTATCTGGGCGACGAAACGCCGGAGGCGCGGCAGCGCTATATGGGCATGCTGGCAGCCGTTGAACAGGCCGGCGCCATCACTTCACCGCTGCTGGAATACATCGCCGCGCAGTTTTATTCCGACGAAGTACCCGATGCGTTGTCGCAGCCATTGCTGGCCCATCTGCAGAGCCTGCCCGCCGATCGCCTGCGCGAGAGCATCGTCCCGCTGGGCCGGATGATCTTCGGTCGCCCCGACAAGCTGCCGCTGCTGAAAAACATCACCGCCGCCAGCATCGTCATCACCGGCGCGCAGGATAAACCGCGCCCGCCGGCGGAAGGCCAGCGCATGGCCGATCTTCTCGGCTGTCGTCACGTGCTGATCCCCAACGCCGGGCATATAAGCAACAAGGAAAACCCGGCGGCGGTCAACGAAACCCTGCTGGCGTTTCTGGCTGAAAACACCACCCCGCTGTTCTGGTAAGATTCCCCGGGCCGCCTGGCCCGGCGAGTCATTCCGCGCACCGCATAAATCCGTGTCGGCTCAGGATTTCCTGCCCTTGTTCGCTCAAGATAAATGCGGCCAACCGCTGTGCGCCGTCATCCAACAGGCATAAACCGTAATCCGCCTCAATGTCCAGCGGCGGCGCCAACGGCCGCACCGCCAACGTCGGGTAGGCGGCTAAAGCCGGAGCATAGCTGGCGTAGCCGAGAAAAATATCCGCCTGCCCGCCGCCTATCAGATATTCCGCCGCCAGCCGGCCCGCCGGTACCGGGGCGGAATCCATACCGCCAACCAACGGCAGCGCCCGGCGGCGCAACGCTTCCCCTTGCCCCGGCCAGTATTGCTCACAGCGTTCGAAAAGCTGCTGCGCATAATCGCCGGAAGGATCTGCCCCCGGTGTCGAGGTGGCAAGGCGCCAGTGCGGATCGAACAGCACCTCCGGCAGCGGACGCTCGGTTAATGCCGGCACGTTGCGAACCGTCACGCAGAGCCGATTGCGCGCAAAAATCTGCACCGCCCCCGCGATACCGAGATCCGCCAGCCTTTGCGGGTGCGCCAGGTTGGCCGAAGCGAACAGCTGTGGCCGCTCACCATTCTCTATCCGTTGGCGCAACAAACCCGCCGGGCCGAATTCCGCCGTGACTTTTTGCCCGGCGTGCCGCTGAAAAGCCGACAGCAGCGGCGCAAACGCCAGCCGCAGGCTGCCGGCGGCAAACAGCAGGATATCACTCATCATGTCGCTCCAGTTGGCTGCGATACAGCGGCACCAGCGTCGCGTAACGGCGGCCCGCCACCGTCAGCGGCACCCGTTCGATCGCCAGCTCGAACAGGGGTGACAAGGATTGCGCCGTTAACACCTCGCGGCAGGCCCCGAGCCGGCTGCGCCCTTCCTTGTCCAGCAGCAAAGCCCGATCGGCCACCGCGTGAGCCTGGTTGGGCTGATGCGTGGAGAACACCACCGCCAACCGCTGCTCCCGCGCCAGGCGGGCCATCAGGCTCAACACCCGATCCTGGTAATGCAGATCCAGCGCCGAAGTCGGTTCATCCAGAATCAACACCTCGCAGCGCATCGCCAACGCGCGGGCGATCATCACTAATTGACGTTGGCCGCCGGATAGGCTGCCAAACTCACGCTCTGCCAGGTGCTGCAAATCCAACGACTGCAACGCTTCTCTCGCCAGCCGATGGTCCTCGGCTGACGGTGAACGGAACAGGCCGACATGACGCGCCCGCCCCATCAATACGATATCCAGCACCCGATAGGCGAACGGCGGCGCAAAGTGCTGCGGGACAAAGCCCATCTCACCGTGGCGCTCAATCTCGCCGGATTGCGGCGTCAGGCTGCCTAACAACAGCTGCAGCAGCGTGCTCTTGCCACGCCCATTCGGGCCCAATACCGCCAGCACTTCGCCGCGCCGCAGCTGAATGTCCAGATGCTGGAACAGCGGTGCCCCGCCCGGCCAGGCGAAACTCACGCCGCTGGCGGCCAATAAGGTGTCAGTCATGCCAGCCTCTCACTTGCGCGCGGCGCAGCAGCAGCGCGAACAGCGGCGCGCCAATCAGCGCGGTCAGAATGCCCAGCGGGATTTCGCTGCTGCTCAGCGTGCGCGCCAAATCGTCAATCAACAGCATGTACAGAGCCCCCAGGCAAAGCGAAGCCGGCAGCAGGCGCCGGTGATCCGGCCCCACCAGCCGCCTCGCCACGTGCGGGATCACCAAGCCGACCCAGCCGATGCTGCCGCTGACCGCCACCTGGGCGGCCACGATGGCGGCGCACAGCGTCAAAATCAGCCAGCGGGTACGCTCAACGTTGATGCCTAATGCACCGGCATCCTCATCGCCCAACGACAGCAGATTGATGCGCCAGCGCAGCGCCAACAGCAAGCCGCCGGCCAACAGCAAAGGCACAAACAGCATCAGCAGCTTTTGCCGATCGGCGGTGGCAAAGCTGCCGAGCAGCCAAAACACGATGCTCGGCAGTTTCTCTTCGGTATCCGCCAGATATTGCATCAGGCTGACGCAGGCGGAGAAAAAGCCGCTGAGGATCACCCCCGCCAGTACCAAAGAGAGAATATTGCGCCGTGCAATGGCGCTGGTGAGAGTGAAAATCAGCAGCAGCGCCGCCATGCCGAAAACAAAAGCCGACAGCAGCAGCGCCGCCAACGGCAGGCTGAGCAGGATAGCCAGCGTGCCGCCAAACGCCGCGCCGGAAGACACGCCGATAATATGCGGATCGACCAGCGGGTTGCGAAAGACGCCTTGCAAAGCCGCGCCACACAGGGCCAGCGCCGCGCCGGCGCCCATCGCCAACAGCACTCGCGGCACGCGCACACCCAGGATCACCTGGCGTTGGATAGCATCGATGCCGGCATAATGTTGCCCGGTGAACGGCTCCAGCAAAATCATCAGGCTGTGCGTCATCGGCACCTGAAAGCGGCCAACGCCGAGCGAAAACAGCGCGCAGCACAGCGTCAACAACGCCAGCCAGCCCAGCCTCATTGCCCGCTCTGGCAGCAGGTGGCGCGGTAATAACGTTGATAGTAAGCGTCGACCCGCTGCTGCAGATTGATATCGGCAAAGCGCTGCGGGTAAAGTTTTTTCGCCATCCACAACTCACCCAGCGCCATCGCCTCCGGCATCGGATATCCCCAGGCCTTGGCGTACTCCGGCATCAGGTAGACCCGCTTATTCTTCACCGCGTCGATCGGCTGCCACTGCGGTGACGTCAGGATCTGTTTCACCACGTCCGGGTAGCGCTCCTGCACGAAAATCACCGCCGGATCCCACTTCAGGACATCCTCGATAGAAACCTGTTTAAACCCCTGAATTTCCTTCGCCGCCACGTTGAGCGCCCCGGCGTGCCGCATCATCAACCCGGTATACTTGCCGGCGCCGTAGGTGGTGAGATCGGGGTTGGCCATATACACCCGCACCCGCCGATCTTCCGGCAGATCGCGCAGCCGTTCGGCGACCAGCATGCGCTGCTGAATGACGTCCTTAATCAGGGCTTCGGCCTGAGGCTGACGCGACATCACTTCGCCGATCAGGCGAATGCCGTCCTGCAGCCCCAGCGTATAGGCCCGATCTTCATCGCTCAGCTGGGGGTTCATTTTGCCCGCCTGATCGGCTGCCTCGCGGCGCAGCGAGACCGCCACCACCGGAATACCCGCCCGTTCGATCTGCGCAATCATCTCCGGCGGCGCGTAATTGGCCACGAACACCACCTGCGGATGCAGGCCGAGCAGGCTCTCGATGTTCACCGAAGTCAGATCGCCCGGCATCGGCAGGGTTGCCAACGTCGGCGCCAGCCGCAGGTAGTTTGGCCCCAGCTGCTTTTTCCAACTGCTGAGCACGCCGACCACCTGCGGCATCGCATCAAGCTGCACCAACAGGTTCAGCGTCTGGTGTTGCAGCACCACCGCGCGGGTGATGCGATCGGGCAACGTCACCTGGCGGTTGAGTTGATCGGTGACCTGGCGATCCGCCTGGGCGGCGGTGGAAAACAAAACAAGCGCCAACAGCAGGCGCGGGAGAAAGTTAAACATGGCAGTGACCGGTTGATTATCGTTGTATAGCAAATAATATAGCGATGAGCATGGCGAAACAATCAGCGGGATCAAACCGGATGCGGGTACTCGGGAGGTAAAACGAGGCGTGAATGCGATCCTGGAAGCGGATCCGCCGGTGCGGCGACGGATCCCATCGGCCCTGTAAGGGCGCGTGAAGAAGACTTATTGACCGATAGACGTCAGACCCTGGCGGATCCCTTCGTCAGCCTGCTGGCACCATGTCTGCAGCCCCTGCGGCGCTTCTTTTTCCAACGCAACCACTTTGCCGTCGTCGTTCAGCACATTGCCTTCACGGCCCATCGCTTCGCGCTTGTCGCCATCGCGGGTGTCGACGCCGCCGGGAATAGCCGCCACGTAGGCCACCATTTTCTTGGCGTTGTCGATGCTGTCGGCTTTCAGGAAGCCTTTATCGACGCAGTAAGACATCAGCCCGGCGGTATTGCGCGTGATGTCATAAACGTTTTTCAATGCGGCAGGATCCATCCCTTCAGCGTTAGCGGTGTTGAACAGGCCCAGAGTCGCGGCAATCATGCCGGTCAGAATGCTTTTTTTCATTGTTAACTCGTTTTAATAATGAAATAGTTAAGTTTTAATTATTCACAAAAAGAATGCGAACACCGCTACGGTATAACGGCGGCCTAGATTAGCACAACCCTAACGCGTTAATAACTGTGATTAAGTTAACCCCCAATAAAATAAAAACGCACGATAGGGTAATGACCCTCGCCCGGTATCATTTTTTCATGCTCGATATTGGCCGCGCTCAATTCATATTAAAAATAATCTCACCCAGGAATTATTTGCAACGGAAGTGTTGGCCTGCGGTCAATCGTGCTCCCGCCCTTTGCTAAAATCATAGGCGTGACATAGCCTGTTAAGACGCGCCATGCCTAGTGGGAGGGGATTCACATGAACTATTCCGTCCGGCCGCCGCAATGCGACGACAAAACCATTCTCGATATCACGATGAATTTATATCTCTATCCGGCGGTGCTTATCGCGCATCGCCTGGGCATCTTTGAATTTATTGCTTTGCACCCCCGCAACCTGACCGATATATGCGCTCAGGCCAATGTGGAAAGACGCCCGGCGGAAACGTTGGTCATGGCGTTATTGGCATTGAAATTGATAGACAGAGACGGTGAAACATTCTCTCTCACGCCGGAAGCGGAAACCTTTTTGTTAAAAAACAACCCGCATTATTTCGGCTACTTCTGGGATTTGATGGTTGAAAATAGCGAAATTTTCTCGCTGAAAAACCTGGAAAGCGCCATCAGAAAAAATACCTCGCAGGTGTACGGCGAGCAGGAGCTGTTTGAAACCCATACGCTCGACGCCGACAGAATGCGGCGGTTTACCCACGCCATGCACAGCCTGAGCATGGGCTCGGCCAGCGTTTGGCCGGCGCTGTTGCCCCTCGGTGCCTGCCGCGCGGCGCTGGATATCGGCGGCGCCTCCGGCGCCCATGCCATCAGCCTGGCGGCCCACTGGCCGACGTTGACCTGCACCGTGTTCGATCTGCCGGAGGTGTGCCCGCTCGCCGCCGACTACGCGCGCCATTACGGTCTCAGCCAGCGCATCGGCACCCACAGCGGCGATATGTGGCGCGATCCCTACCCGGCGGCGGATCTGCACCTGTACTCCAATATTTTCCACGACTGGCCGATGGACAAGAACCGCTTCCTGGCGCAAAAGAGCTATGCGGCCCTCCCGCCCGGGGGCAGGATCGTGATCCACGAAGTGCTGTACAACGATGACGGCGACGGGCCGCCTGCCGCCGCGGGGTACAGCCTGATGATGATGGGATGGACGCAGGGCCGCCAATACTCCGGCAGGGAAATCGGCGACCTGCTGCGCGACGTCGGCTTCGGGCCTGCTCAGGTGTTGCCGTCGCTCGGCTATTTCAGCATCGTGACGGCGCAAAAGCCCCAGGCTTAGCGGTTCACCGAGCGCGCCATGCGGCTGTAGGTGTGGCGCACGCCGCGAATCGCCACGCTGTAAGCGAAGATGTTTTCCGGCAGCGCCAGCCCCAGATAGCCGGTATCGCCGATATGGTGCAGGTCCGCCCCGGCCATTTTGCTCATCAGCGCAATCTGCCGCACGGTCTGCACGTCGGCGCCCTCTTGCGAGGTGCCGATCGCCGTCATCGCCAGCGCGCCCTGCCGCTGGGCAAAGGCGATCAGCGCCGCCACTTTCTCCTGCGACATGCCGGGAATGGTGCCCGGCGCCGGCAACAGCACGATGTCCGCACCGTTCTCCACGAACAGCGCGATATCCTGCTCACCGATCAGCTGGCTGCCGCTTTCGCGCACGATACCGGCCCCGTGCATCTTGCCGGTCACCAGCACCATCTCGTCGCCCACTTCATCGCGAATCGCTTTCAGCGCGGCGGCGATCGCCTGATTGCTGACGCCGTTGTTCGGGTTGCCGGTCAGCACCAGCATACGCGCGCCGAGCTGATACAGCTTGCGGGCATTCTCGGCGGTGGCGGCACGCCCCGCCGTCATCTGCCAGAAATCGTTATGTTCGGTGGCGAAGGCCGGATCGACGGCCTCCAGGTTCACGCCGATCACCCGCCCGGTCAAGCGCTGCAGCGTGCGCAGCGCCTCCTGCGGCGGCACGTCGGCGGGCAGGCCCGCGATGTGCGGACGGTCGACGTCGAACAGGTTCAGCAGCAGCAGGTCGGCGCCCTGGCTGGCCGCCAGCTCGGCGTTGGTGACGTTATTGAGCAGCGGCTGAGTGACCGCGATGGTTTCGCTGACCAAAATGCGCCCTTCGCTGGCGCGGATGGCATAGAGCAGGTCGGCTTTGCCGATATCGGCCAGATCGCTGGCGCTGCAGTCCAGATAGCGTTTCATGAGGCAAGCTCCGATGACGTTAGCGGGAATGGATGCCCCCTCGCTCAGCGCGGCGAACGAGGGGGACAGGGTTACTTCAGCGTAAAACTTTGCGCCTGCACGTTGTCGGAGTCTAGGCCGACGAACACGTTGAATTTGCCCGGCTCCGCCCCCCATTTCAGGCTGGCGTTGTAGAACTTCAGATCGTCTTCGCTAATCGGCAGCTCAACCTGCTGCGACTGGCCGGCCTTCAGCGTCACTTTCTTGAAGTTGCGCAGCTCTTTTACCGGCCGGCTGACCGAGGCGGTCACGTCCTGCAGATACAGCTGCACCACCGTGGCACCGTCGTACTTGCCGGTATTTTTCAGCGTGACGCTGGCGGTTAGCTTGCCGTTGCGCGCCATCGTCGGGCTGGACAGTTTCAGATCCGACAGGCTGAAGGTGGTGTAGCTCAGGCCGTAACCGAACGGATACAGCGGGCCGTTCGGCGAATCGAAGTAGCGCGAGGTGTACTTGCCCGGATTCTCCTTGCCGAACGGGCGGCCGGTGTTCAGGTGGTTGTAGTACATCGGGATCTGGCCGACCGAGCGCGGGAAGGTCATCGGCAGCTTGCCCGACGGGTTGTAGTCGCCGAACAGCACGTCCGCCACCGCGTTGCCGCCCTCGGTGCCGCTGTACCAGGTTTCCAGCATCGCGTCCGCCTGCTCGCTCTCCCAGCTCAGCGCCAGCGGCCGGCCGTTCATCAGCACCAGCACCAGCGGCTTGCCGGTGGCTTTCAGCGCGGCGATCAGATCGCGCTGGCTCTGCGGGATGGTGATATCGGCGCGGCTGGAGGCCTCATGCGCCATACCCTGCGATTCTCCCACCACCGCCACGACCACGTCGGCCTTGTTCGCCGCCTGTACCGCTTCGTCGATCATCTGCTGCGGCGAACGGGTATCGAACGCCACCGCCGGCTCATACTCGTTCAGGTAGTCGATGATGCCCTTATCCTGCGTGACGTTGGCGCCCTTGGCGTAAAGAATGCGCGCCTTGTCGCCCACCGCCTGCTCCAGCCCTTCACGCAGGGTCACCGACTGCTTGACCACTCCGGCGGCCGACCAGCTGCCCATCACGTCGCGCTGGCTGTCGGCCATCGGCCCGACCAGCGCGATGGTCGCCTGCTTGCTCAGCGGCAGCGTCTGCTTATCGTTCTTCAGCAACACCATCGTTTTGCGTGCCACCACCCGCGCCTCGGCGCGGTGCAGACGGCTTTCGGCGTTGGTGTCCTGCGGGTCGGAACCCGCCGGGCCCAGATGCACATACGGATCGGTGAACAGCCCCATGTCGTACTTGGTGTTCAGCACGTCGCGGCAGGCGCGATCGATATCGCTTTCAGGCACCAGCCCGTCTTTCACCAGACCCGGCAGGTATTTGTCGTAAAACTCGTCGCTCATGCTCATGTCGACGCCGGAGGTGATTGCCAGGCGTACCGCGTCGCGCGCGTCGGCGGCCACGCCGTGTTTAATCAGCTCTTTAATTGCGCCATGGTCGCTGATTGTGATGCCTTTAAAGCCCCACTGGTCGCGCAGCAGGTCTTTCAGCAGCCACGGGTTGGCGGTGGCCGGCACGCCGTTCACCGAGTTAAGCGACACCATCACCCCGCCGCTGCCGGCATCCACCGCCGCTTTGTAAGGCGGCAGATAGTCCTGATACATGCGCAGCGGGCTCATGTCGACGGTGTTGTAATCGCGGCCGCCTTCGACGGCGCCGTACAACGCAAAGTGCTTAACGCTGGCCATCACCGAACCGGGCTTGGCCGGGTCGCCGTTTTGATAACCGTCGACCATCACTTTGGCGATTTTCGACACCAGCCAGGTGTCTTCGCCGAAGCCTTCGGAGACCCGGCCCCAGCGCGGATCGCGGGTGATATCGACCATCGGCGCGAAGGTCATGTTCAGACCGTCATCGCTGGCCTCCTGCGCCGCCACGCGGGCGCTGAGCGCAATGGCTTCCAGATCGAAGCTGGCCGCCAGCCCCAGGCTGATCGGGAACACGGTGCGCTGGCCGTGCACCACGTCATAGGCGAAGAACAACGGAATTTTGAGGCGACTGAGCTGCATCGCCTGATCCTGCATCACCCGAATGTCCGGGCGGGTGACGGTATTGAAGATGGCGCCGATCTGCCCTTTGCGGATGCCCTCGCGGATCGCTTCTTTCGGGTTATCCGGCCCGACGCTGATCAGCCGCAGCTGGCCGATCTTCTCTTCCAGCGTCATCTGCTTCATCAAATGGGACACGAAGGCGTCGCGCTGCTGGGCGTGAATGCCCTGCGTTATCGGCGTTTCCTGCGCAAAAGCCGGGCTGAGGGCCAGACCGGACAACATACTCACCACACAAAGCCATTTCATCTTGTTTTATCTCAGGCGTGTTTCCGCAGCCAAAGCCGCGGGGTTTAATCGGAGTGAAGAAACAGTTTGCCACACTCTGTTTCATCGCCAAGGGAATTCGCATCGGTAATGTTTACAAAGCATTACAGGTTATCGGCAGGTAATTCTGCAGCCGGGCGCGGCTGTCGGCGGCCTCCGCCGTCAGAAAATCGATCAGCGGCGCCAACGCCGGCGGCGGCGCCCCGCGTTCAGGATAGACCAGATAATAGGCCGCGCCGCTGCTGACGCAGAGCGGGAACGGCGTGACGACGCGCCGCGCCTGAATATCCTCCTCCAGCAGACACAGATCGCCGATGGCGATGCCGAACCCCTGCAGCGCGGCGCTCATCGCCAGATCGAGAGTATCGAAATGCTGAGCCTTGCCGGACGGCAGCGCATCGGCCCCCGCCGCCTTCAGCCAGCGCAGCCAGTCGCGCCGATCGCGCGTCGGGTGCAGCAGGGTTTTGTCCGTCAAATCCGCCAGCCGGGGCGCCGGCGGCAGAAACGTCGGCGTGCAGACCGGCGTGAGGATTTCGTCGAACAGCAGGTGCGCGGCCAGCTTTTTACCCGGCGGCCGGCCGAATACCACCGCGGCGTCAAACTGCTCGGTGCTGAAATCCAGGCCGTGCGACACCGAGGCGGTCAGCTCGATATGCATGTCCGGCCGTTCATTCTGCAGGCGAATCACGCGCGGCAGCACCCAGCGCATCGCGCAGGTCGGGCATTTGATGCGCAGCGCCCCGGGCGGGGCGGCGGCCCGCGTCAGCGCCTCGTCCAGCTGCCCCAGCGCCTGCTGCACCGGCGCCAGCAGTTGCACGCCCTGCGGCGTCAGCGCCAAACCGCGCGCCTGGCGGCTGAACAGCGGATAACCCAGGCGCTGCTCCAGCCCGAGAATTTGCCGGCTGACCGCCCCCTGCGTCAGGTGCAGCTCCCGGGCGGCATGGGTAAAGTTGAGGCGTTGCGCCACCACCACGAAGGTTTTCAACACGTCGAGCGACGGCAGGGATATCGGCATAGCGGGCCTCGAGTAGGTATGATCGTAGTGCATGGCAAGTATGACAAACTTTCCCTTGTCCGCCTACGCCGGCTGATGCTTAATCGCTCAACACTTCCCTGTTTGCCTGGAGCCCATCATGCAGAGCGCCTGTTCATCCCGCTCGAAGCTGCCGGACGTCGGCACCACCATTTTCACCGTCATTGGCCAACTCAGCGCAGAACATCAGGCCCTCAATCTGTCGCAGGGCGCGCCCAACTTCGCCGGCGACCCGCAGCTGATCGAGGCTACGGCGCAAGCCATGCGCGCAGGTCATAACCAATACGCGCCAATGAGCGGCGTGGCGGCGTTACGTGCTGCTCTGGCGGAAAAAGCTGAACGATTGTATGGCGCACGCTATGACGCCGACGAAGAAATCACGGTGATCGCCAGCGCCAGCGAAGGGCTGTACTCGGCGATCAGCGCGCTGGTGCATCCCGGCGACGAGGTGATCTATTTCGAACCGGCGTTCGACAGCTATGCGCCGATCGTGCGCCTGCAGGGCGCCACGCCGGTGGCGATCAAACTGTCGCTGCAGGATTTTCGCGTCGACTGGGACGAAGTGGCCGCCGCCATCAACGGCAAAACGCGCATGATCATCGTCAACACGCCGCACAACCCGACCGGCGCGGTGTTTGACGAGCACGACATCGAACGCCTGACCGCCCTGACCCGCGACACCGACATCGTGATCCTGTCCGACGAGGTCTACGAACACGTGGTGTTCGACGGCGATATTCACCACAGCATGGCGCGCTACCCGCAGCTGGCGGAACGCAGCGTGATCGTGTCGTCGTTCGGTAAAACCTACCACGTCACCGGCTGGCGCGTCGGCTACTGCCTGGCGCCGGCGGCGCTGATGGACGAGATCCGCAAGGTGCACCAGTTTATGGTGTTCTCCGCCGATACGCCGATGCAACACGCCTTCGCCGCCGCGCTCGCCAACCCGCAGAGCTACCTGGGGCTGGCGGCGTTTTACCAACAAAAGCGCGATCTGCTGGCCAGCGCCTTGCAGGATTCGCGCTTTGAGCTGCTGCCCAGCCACGGCAGCTTCTTCATGCTGGCCCGTTTTAGCGGCTTCAGTCACGAAAGCGACAATGATTTCGCCGTACGCTTGATCCGCGAAGCGAAGGTAGCGACGATCCCGCTGTCGGCGTTCTACAGCGACGGCACCAATACCGGCCTTATCCGGCTGAGTTTTTCCAAAGATAACGAGACCCTGCTGGAAGGCGCGCGCCGCCTGAGCCAGGCGTAATTTTTTGTCCGACCATGGGAAAGGGGCACTGCCTATGAAAGCACTGAAAACGCTGTTCGCCGCCGGATGCCTGTTGGCCGCCGGCTCTTCGCTGGCGGCGGAAAACAGCCTGCGCTTCGGCCTGGAAGCGCTGTATCCGCCGTTCGAATCCAAATCCGCCAACGGCAAACTGGAAGGGTTCGACATCGAACTGGGCGACGCGGTATGCGCCGCCGCGCAGTTGAAATGCAGCTGGGTGGAAACCTCGTTCGACAGCCTGATCCCGGCATTGCAGGCGCGCAAGTTCGACGCCATCAACTCGGCGATGAACGTGACCGAACAGCGGCGTCAGGCGATCGCCTTTACCGACGCCATCTATCAGGTGCCGAACCGCCTGATCGCCAAGGCCGACAGCGGCCTGCTGCCGGACGCCAAATCGCTGGCGGGCAAACACGTGGGCGTGCTGCAAGGATCGATTCAGGAGATTTACGCCAAAACCCATTGGGCGCCGGCGGGCGTGGACGTGGTGTCTTATCAGGATCAGAATCAGGTTTACCTCGATCTGGCGGCCGGTCGGCTCGACGCCACGCTGGTGATGGCGCCGTCGGGGCAAAGCGGCTTCCTGTCGCAGCCGGACGGCAAAGGCTTCGCCTTCGTCGGCGAGGCGGTGCGCGACGACAAAATCCTCGGTGAAGGTATCGCCTTCGGCCTGCGTAAAGGGGATGAGGCGCTGAAGAAAAAACTGGATGCCGCCATCGCCAAAGTGAAACAGCAAGGCACGGTGGCGGCGCTGTCTAAGAAGTATTTCGGCGACATCGACGTGACGGTGAAATGATAGACGGGGGCGGCACCGCCGCCCCCTGCCGCGTTTAGCGATCGAATACCGAACTGTTCAGCGCACGATCCTGCTGGTGGCGTTCCAGCGCCAATTCGATCAGGCGCGTGATCAGCGCCTGATAGCTGACGCCGCTGGCGGCCCACAGCTTGGGATACATGCTGATGTTGGTGAAGCCCGGCAGCGTGTTGATTTCGTTGATTACCACCTGGTTGTCCGGCGTCAGGAACACATCCACCCGCGCCAGTCCGAAGCACTCCAGCGTGCGGAACGCCTTCAGCGCCACCTCGCGGATGTGGTCGCTCACTTCCGGCGCGATTGCCGCCGGCACCACCACCTGAGCGCCCTGCTCATTGATGTATTTGGTGTCGTAAGAATAGAAGGCGTCGCTCAGCACGATCTCGCCGCACACGCTGGCCTGCGGATCGTCGTTGCCCAGCACCGCGCACTCGATCTCGCGGCCGACGATCGCCGACTCCACCAGCACCTTATGATCGAAGCTGAAGGCCAGCGATACCGCCGCGTCGAACTCGGCGCGGTTTTCCACCTTGCTGACCCCGACCGAGGAGCCCTGGTTGGCCGGCTTGACGAACAGCGGCAGGCCGAGGCGCTCGCTCAGTTGCTCAAACGTGAATCCGGCGCGGTTGGCGCGCGTCAGGGTGACGAACGGCGCCACCGCCAGCCCGGCGTCGCGCAGCAGGCGCTTGGTCACGTCTTTGTCCATGCTGACCGCCGAGCCGAGCACGCCGGCGCCGACGAACGGCATATTGGCCATGCGCAGCAGCCCCTGCAGCGAACCGTCCTCCCCCAGCGTGCCGTGCACGATCGGGAAGATGACGTCCAGTTGGCCCAGCGCGCCGGCGCTGCCCGCTTCGATCAGCTGTTGTTTTTCCTGGCCCGGGATCAGCGCCACGTTCTTGTTCGAGCGGTTCAGCGCGATCAGCGCCGGGTTCTCGGCGTTGAGCAGGTAGTTGGAGGCGTCGTTGATGTGCCACTGCCCCTGTTTGTCGATCCCCAGCAGCGTGACATCAAACTTCTCTTTGTCGATTGCATCCACAATGTTTTTGGCCGACTGCAGCGACACCTCATGCTCCGCCGATTTACCGCCAAAAATCACCCCAACACGTAGTTTAGTCACGCCTTAAATCCTTCTGAAAAATCATGGCAAAAAAGTCGTTCATCACAATAAACGCATTGTCTGGCGGCGGCAATCGTTGTTGCCAGAATCTTCTTACGCCACAGAATGCCACATCGCCACCATCCTAAACGTATACACTTCGTATATCGTTCACTCAGGGAGACGCCGATGGGCATCGTAAAAATTTCAGACGCGCTGCATGACGATCTGCGCCTCGCCAGCCTGACCATGACGCGTTCGATCAACGCGCAGGCCGAGTACTGGATCAAGATCGGCATGCTGGCGGAGTTCCATCCGGAACTGACCTACCCGCAACTGGTAAAAAAAATGATGAAAGATAATGCGCTGACGCTGAAGGAGATTGTCGGGTGAAACAGATTGTGATTAAAACGCCGGAAGAGATTGCCAAAATGCGCCATTCCGGCGCCCTGCTGGCGAAAGTGTTTGCTATGCTCGATGAGGTTATCGTCGAAGGCATCTCCACCATGGAGATCAACGACCGCGCCGAGGCGTTTATCGTCGAAGAGCTGAAGTCGCGCCCGGCCAGCAAAGGGCAGTATGATTTCCCCTATGTGCTCAACACCTCAATCGACGATGTGGTGTGCCACGGGGTGCCGTCGGCCAGCAAAATCCTGCGTTCCGGCATGATTATCAACGTAGACATCACGCTGGAAAACGGCGGCTATATCGCCGACTCCAGCAAGATGTACTGCGTCGGCCAGGTGACGCCGCTGGCCAAACGGCTGGTGAACAACGTCTATGAATCGATGTGGCAGGGCATTCGCGCGGTAAAACCGGGCGCGACCCTGGGGGATATCGGCCACGCCATCCAGCGGCACGCCGAGCAGGCCGGCTACAGCATCGTGCGGGAGTATTGCGGCCACGGCATCGGCCGCGATATGCATGAAGAGCCGGCGGTGTTGCACTACGGTCAACCCGGCAGCGGTATGGTGCTGCAGGAAGGCATGGTGTTCACCATCGAGCCGATGATCAATCAGGGCGACCGCCGCATCAAGCAGAAGAAAGACGGCTGGACGGTGGTGACGCGCGACAAAAAACTGTCGGCGCAGTGGGAGCACACCGTGGCGGTCACCGCCGACGGCGTGGAGATCCTGACGCTACGCGACGAAGAGCGCCGGGCCGGCTACGCCGAGCGCTACTAAACCCGCAAGCCATTAGCCTGGCAAGCTGATAGCTTAATAAGTTATTTAATTGATAACCTCTTAGCTTATATGCGGCACTCCGGCGCCGCGGTTAAAGCGACGGGGATGACAGGGAGACAGGCAGCATGCAGTCAGGCAATCAGGCATTTATCAACCAGCTTAAAGACATCGTCGGCGGCCCGCAGCTGTTGACCGGCGATCGCAACACCGAGCGCTATCGCAAGGGGTTCCGCTCCGGCGAAGGCCAGGCGCTGGCGGTGGTGTTTCCCACCAGCCTGCTGCAGCTGTGGCGCATTCTGCAGGCCTGCGTGGCCGCCGACAAAATCGTCATCATGCAGGCCGCCAATACCGGCCTGACCGAAGGATCGACCCCCAGCGGCAACGACTATGACCGTGATATCGTCATCGTCAGCACCCTGCGCCTCGACCATATTCAGGTGCTGGATAACGGCAAGCAGGTGGTCGGCTTCCCCGGCAGCACCCTGCACCACCTCGAGAAATTGCTCAAGCCCTACGGCCGCGAACCGCATTCGGTGATCGGTTCCTCCTGCATCGGCGCCTCGGTGATCGGCGGCGTGTGCAACAACTCCGGCGGCTCGCTGGTGAAACGCGGCCCGGCCTATACCGAAATGGCGCTGTACGCCCAGCTCGGGGAAGACGGCCAGCTGCGCCTGGTGAATCATCTGGGCATCCGCCTCGGCGACACGCCGGAAGAGATCCTCACCCGGCTGGAAAAAGGCGACTATCGCCCGACAGACGTCGAATACGGCGAGCTGCGCGCCTCAGATAACGAGTACGCCAGCCGGGTGCGTGACGTCGATGCCGACACCCCTTCCCGCTTCAACGCCGACAAACGCCGCCTGTACGAGGCCTCCGGCTGCGCCGGCAAGCTGGCGGTGTTCGCGGTGCGACTCGACACCTTCGAGAAAGAAGGCAAAGAGCAGGTGTTTTATATCGGCACCAACGACACCGCGGTGCTGACCGAACTGCGCCGCCACATGCTGAGCCAGTTCGAAAACCTGCCGGTGGCCGGTGAGTACATGCACCGCGATATCTTCGACATCGCCGAGGTGTACGGCAAAGACACCTTCATGATGATCGACAAGCTCGGCACCGATCAGATGCCGCGCTTCTTCACCCTGAAAGGCCGTATGGACGCCAGCCTCAACAAGCTGCCGCTGCTGCCGCACAACCTGACCGATCGGCTGATGCAGGGCCTGAGCCATCTGGCGCCGAGCCACCTGCCGAAGCGCATGAAGGAATACCGCGAACGTTTCGAACATCACCTGCTGCTGAAGATGGCCGGCCCCGGCGTAGACGAAGCGCAGCGCTACCTGACCGAGTACTTCGCCCAGGCCGAAGGCGCTTTCTTCACCTGCACGCCTGACGAAGGCAAAAAGGCCTTCCTGCACCGCTTCGCCGCCGCCGGCGCCGCCGTGCGCTACCATGCGGTGCACGCCGACAAGGTGGAGGATATTCTGGCGCTGGATATCGCCCTGCGCCGCAACGACACCGACTGGTTCGAAACCCTGCCGCCGGAGATCGACAGCCAGCTGGTGCATAAGCTGTATTACGGCCACTTTATGTGCCACGTCTTCCATCAGGACTACGTGGTGAAAAAGGGCGTCGACAGCCACGCGCTGAAGGAAAAGATGCTCGAGATCCTCAACCGGCGCGGCGCCGAGTACCCAGCGGAGCATAACGTCGGCCACCTGTACCACGCCAAGGCAGATCTGCAGGCGTTCTACCGCACCGCCGATCCGACCAACAGCTTCAACCCCGGCATCGGCAAAACCAGCAAACGTAAAGGCTGGGCCGAAGACCCCCACTAAGACCGCCCGATTGGCCCGCCGCCACACCCGGTGCGGGCTTCCTCTCCCCCTGCCTGCCTCGTCGTGACTTTTCTGCGCCCTTAAAGATGTATTTTTATTGCAACTTATAAATTTCCCGATTACCATTCACCGCACAATCGCAAATGAGAATCAATTACAAAGCTGTCATGACGGATACATGGCATCCGCCGTGGCAATCACCGCGAAGTTGTTAATGAGAAGGAACCTACCATGAGTCAGACCCTCGATTCCGCCCAGCTGTTGTCCGCGCTCGATAAAGTGATGGTGATCTCCACCACCGATCTGCAGGGCACCATCACCTACGTCAACGATCTGTTTTGCCAACTGACCGGCTTTTCCCGTGAAGAGCTGGTGGGCCAGCCCCACAGCATCGTGCGCCACCCTTCAGTGCCGAAAGCCGTTTACAAAGCGATGTGGGACACCATCAAGGCAGGCGGCATCTGGACCGGCATCATTCCGAACGTCGGCAAAGGCGGCGTGCTGTACGTGGTCGACACCACGGTGCAGCCGCTGTATGACGCCCAGGGCAATATCGCGGCCTATATCAGCATCCGCCGCGTGATCAACGATCTGATGACCGACTTCGAATCGGTGGAATTCGCCAAAGAACAGTTCGACAACCACTACGACAAGTAACCGCCATGGCCGACCTTATCGAACGCATCCTGATTGGTTACGGTTCGGAGTCGGGCAACGCCCGGGCGCTGGCGATGCGCCTGGGCGAGCAAAGCAGCCTGCAACCCTACCGCCCCGTCGTGAAAGAACTCAACGCCATCCAGCCCGCCGATGTGGGCGAACGTGACGCCCTGCTGATCGTCTCCAGCTCATTTGGCGACGGCGAACCGCCCGCCAACGCCGAGCGTTTTTCCGACGCGCTGGCGCAATGGCCGGATCGCCACCGGTTGTGCTACGCCATCTTCGGTCTCGGCGACACCGCGTACCCGCATTTCTGCGGCTTCACGCAGGCGCTGGATGCGCGTCTGACGCAATACGGCGCCCGCGCCATCATCAATCGCGTCGACGCCGACGTTAACTTCGAACCGTTCTTCGCAACCTGGCTGACGACGCTGGAGAAGGTGCTGGCCGGTGATGCCCAGGCCGGCCGCGATTTGCATCTGCGCGTGACCGCCTACGGCGAAGACCATGCGTTCAGCGCCGCCCTCCTTGAACGGCGGCCGCTCAGCGCACGCACGCCGCAGGCCTGGCACCTGCGGTTGAATATCGCCGGCAGCGGCATCGTTTACCGGGCGGGGGATACCGTCTATCTGTTGCCGGAGAACGACGAAGGATTATTGACCCGGCTGGCTGACTGGCTCGGCAGGCCGGAGACCGCCGACGCGCTGCACCGCCGGGAACTGCGCCAGCTCAGCAAAACGACGCTGCGCGAACTGGCGCAGTTGGCCGACAGCGAAGAGCTCAAAGGCTTGCTCAAGATCCGCCAGCGCAAAGCCCTGGAGAGCTATCTGTACGGCGCCGATCTGCTGGATGTACTGCACGATTTTTGCCCGCCGCAGACGGTCACGCTGGAGAACCTGTTGGCGCTGCTGCCCGTTTGCCTGCCGCGCGCCTACTCCATCGCTTCGGCAACGCAGGCAGAGAGCCTCGACCTGTGCGTGCGCGACGTACGATATGAACGCGACGGCCGCACCCGGCGCGGCACGGCGACCGGCTGGCTGCTCAGCCAACCCGGCCCTTTCCGCCTCTTCTGCCGCGCCAACCCCGGCTTTTACCTGCCGCGCGATACCACCGTGCCGGTGCTGCTTATCGGTACCGGTACCGGCATCGCGCCCTTGATAGGCTTGCTGCGCGAAATGGCCGCCCAGGGTGAACGGCGCGAAACCGTGCTGATCTTCGGCGAAAAACGGCGCGATGAAGACTTCCTGTATCACGAAGCGTTAGAAGCACTGAACGCGGCGGGCGTACTCACGCGCCTCATCACCGCCTTCTCGCGCGACGCCGCCGCCAAATATTATGTGCAGCATGCGATCGGCGAGCATGCCGATGCCATCAGCGGCTTGCTGCGGCGGGGAGCGCATGTCTACCTGTGCGGCAATCGCCAGTATCTGGAACATGCCGTGGCGACGGCGCTGGAGCAAGCCTGCGGGGCGGAAAACCTGTGGCAGACGCTGATTGAACAGCAGCGCCTGCATCTGGAGCTCTATTGAAACAGGGTGGCGTTCATCGTTCCGCACGCAGCAGCAAGGACACGATGAACGCGCCCCCCAGCCCGGCCGTAATGATGCCGATAGGCAGCTCCTGATGGGGGATCAGACTGCGGCTGAGCATGTCGCCGCCGGTCAGCAGCGTCGCCCCCAGCAGGCCGCACATCGGCACGGCCAAACGGTGGCGCACGCCCACCAGGCGCCGAGCCAGGTAGGGCACCATCAGCCCGACAAAGCCGATCACGCCCGTCAGCGAAACGAGAAACGCCGTGGACAGTGCGCAGCACAGAAAGGTCTCGGTGCGCAGGCGCGCCACGTTGACCCCCATCGAATGGGCGGTTTGCTCGCCCGCCAGCAGCGCGTCCAGCGCCCGCCAACGCAGCGCCGTAAACCCGGCCAGCAGCACGAAACTCGCCAGCGGAATGAACAGATTATCCCAGCGCGCCAGCCCCAGCCCGCCGAGCGACCAGAACAACACCGAACCGGCCGCCCGCTGATCGCCGGAAAACACCAGGTAGCTAGTGAGCGCGCTGAACAAAAACGAGACCGCCAGGCCGCAGACGATCAGCTGCTCGGCGCGCCTGACCCGGCCGACGCGAAACAGGATCATCACCGCCAAGGCGGACAAAACGCCGCCGGCGAAGGCGGACAGCGGCAACGTCAGCGCGCCCAGCGCATCGCCGAAGCGCGTGATGACCAGCACCGCGCCGGCGGAGGCGCCGGAGGAGAGTCCAAATAAAAAAGGATCGGCCAGCTCATTGCGGGTGGTGGTCTGCAGCAGCGCGCCGGTCATCGCCAGCCCGGCGCCGGTCAAGGCCGCCAGCAAGACTCTGGGCACCCGCAGTTGCACGACGATAGTGTCCAGCATGCCGGAGAGGGGCGCCGATGAAAGCCCCAATGCCGCCATCGTCTGCCGCCATGACAGCACGACGCTGCCCAGCTGCAGGCTCCAGATCATTAACCCGCATAATACCGACAGCGCCAACGGCGCGAGCAGCATAAACCGCCGGGTCGGTGAGTTCATTCAGCCTCCGGCGCGTACAGCGCCCGCGCCAGCTTTTCCACTGCGCCGATGTTGGCCGGCCCCGGCGTCAGCTCCGCATACTGCAGTTTCAGATAGCGGTGGTGCCGTACGGCAGGCGTTAATTTCATCAACGGGTGGGACTCGAGGAAGCGCCGCAGCGCATCGGCACCCGATCCGGTCTGGTAATCCAGCAGAATAATGAAGTCGGGCTCGGCCGCCGCTACCGCCTCCCAGGACGCCGTCGTCCAACTCGCCGGCAAGCCGTCCATCACGTTGCGGCCGCCCGCCGCTTCGACGATCGCCGTCGGCATCGCGTATTTGCCGCTGGTGAAAGGCTTCTCCTCCCCCGAGTCATAGACGAATACCTTGAGCGGCGCCTGGCCCGCCGGCCTGGCGGGCAGCGCAGCCAACCGGCGCTTCCAGCCCTCAACCAGCGCGGTGGCCTCTTGCCGCTTGCCGAAAATCTTGCCGAGCTTCAGCTCATCGTCATACAGCAGGTTCATATCGGCCTTTTGCGGCCGCCCGCCGGCCTGTACGCAGCTCTCGCTCAGCACCAGCGTTTTGATGCCGAACGGGGAGAGCTTCTCCGGCGTGACGTCGCCGCCGATCTTCATGCCGTAATTCCAGCCGGCGAAAAAGAAATCCGGCTGTGCCGCCAGCAGCGTTTCCAAAGCGGGATATTTCGGCGCCAGTTCGGGAATGGCGCCCATCGCGGCCTTGAAGTCGGGCGTCAGTTTGTACCAGCCGGTGATGCCGGTCAGCCCGACAATGCGATCCTGCAGATGCAGTGCAAAGGCCATCTCGGCCATGTTGATGTCGTTGATGACGGCGCGCTGCGGCGCCTGGTTGAAGGTGACCGGCACACCGCAGCTTTCTACGGTGACGGGAAAATGTTCGGCCGCTGCCGACCTGGCGGCCAGCAGCAGAAGCAGGATGAATACGCGTGCGTTCATGTTTCTCTCTGGTTGATCAAGCGCAATGGGGAACGTCAAAAATGCGCAGCGTTTTCCCGCTGACGGGATGCGCCACCTTGAAACTGTTCATGCCGAACACCGGCAAAATCACCGGAGTTTGCAACACCGCCTCGGGCGTACCACAGGCGACCTGGCGGCTTTCGTTCAGCACCAGGATCCGATCGGCAAACGCCTCTGCCACGGGCAAATCGTGCAGCACCGCAATCACGGCAATCTCTTTATTTTTCACTAACGACAGCAGCGCCGAGCGCCCGGGCGGATCGAGGTGATTGGTCGGTTCATCCAGCAACAACAGATCGGGAGACTGCGCCAACGCCCGAGCCAGCGCAGCGCGCTGACGCTGGCCGCCCGAGAGCCGCCCCAACGGGCGGTGCCTGAGCGGCGCCAGCCCGGTTTCCCCGATGGCCTCGTCAACGATGCGTTTTCCCGCCGCAGAGCGTTCGCCATGCGGTAAACGGCCCAACGCCACGTAGTCCTCAACCGACAGCCGCAAATCCGGCAGATCGTTTTGCGCCAGAAAGGCGATGCTTCTGGCGCGCTCCGCCGCCGGCCACTCGGACAAGGCTTGCCCTCGCCAGTAAATGCCGCCGCTGTCCGGCCGCGTTTCGCCGATCAGGGCGCGCAACAGGCTGGACTTGCCGCTGCCGTTAGGGCCGATCACCGCCAGCTTTTCACTGGAACGGAGCGCGAAATGGATGTTGTCGAGTATCAATGCCCCGCCATGGCCGGCCAGGCTAACCCTATCAACGTGGAGGATGTCGCAAACTGGATTCATCATGCATCAATTGTTATATTATAACATATCAATATATTTATCACGATTGCCCGCCTTCTGCAAAAGCGAATCGCAACGTCTTTTGCCGTGCCCCCTGCGTCAACACTGCGCGGCCAAAGCAACATAGCACAGCCTTTTATTAATGATAATGATTTTCATTATCAATTAAGTAATGATGATTTCCGATTGCGCATCCCGGCGAACCTGGTTATGTTTGAAGCGATTAGTTTCATTCCCGATTTTCAGGAACTCACATGACCTACCTGGCGCACAGCACAGATCCGACAGACGCGACCGTTCCGGCCGTCGTTTTGCTGTGTGCTTCCTCCGCTCCACCCGCCGTTTCCTCTGTCGTTTCAGCGGTTGCCGCTTACCCGCCACGCATTGTGGTTGTGCGCTAAGCCAAACCGACTTTTTACCTCCGGCTTATTGATCTGTTGCGTTCAGGCGTAGACCGCCGCGCGCGCCGGAGCCTGTAATTTTCACGACAGGTGAAATTGACATGCGATTACCTTCTCTCTGGGCCAATGCCGGCCTGGCTACGCTGTTCGTCCTGCTTTGGAGCAGCGGCGCGATCTTCTCCCGTTGGGGGTTGGAACACGCCTCCGCCTTCGCTTTCCTGTTCTTCCGCTGCGCCATCGCGCTGGCGGTGCTGTTGGCCATCGGCCTGTGGCAGCGCCAGTGCCTGCCCGCTCCCGGCACCCGCCGGCGCGTCGCGCTGATTGGCGTGTTGATGATCGGCAGCTATCAAATCTGCTATCTGCTGGCGCTGGAACAGGGTATTACGCCCGGCGTGCTGGCCACGCTGCTCGGCGTACAGCCGATCCTCACCCAGTTCATCACCGAACGGCGCTGCACCGGGCTGCGGGCGCTCGGCCTGGCGCTGGCAATGGCCGGGCTGACGCTGGTGGTGTACCAAAGCCTGATGGTGGCCCACTTCTCGCTGAGCGGCATGCTGTTCGCCTTTATCGCGCTGGGCTGCATGACCGCCGGCACCCTGCTGCAAAAAGGCATGACGCAGCCGCCGCTGGCGGTCTTGCCGCTGCAGTATGCCGTCGGGTTGCTGATGTGTACGCTGGCGCTGCCGTTTGAGCCGCTGCGGGTCGAATGGGGGCCGGCGTTCGTGCTGCCGCTGCTGTGGATGGCGGTGGTGATCTCGGTGCTGGCGACCTTCTTGCTGTATCGCCTGATCCAGCGCGGCAACCTGGTGCAGGTCACCAGCCTGTTCTATCTGATCCCGGCGGTGACCGCCCTGCTGGACTACCTGTTGCTCGGCCACGCGCTGGCGGCGCTGAGCCTGCTGGGCATGGCGGGCATCGTGCTCGGTGTGATGCTGGTTTTCCGCCGCGTATAAAAGCAAAAGCCCCCGCGCCGTTCCACCGGCGCGGGGGCGATAACAACAGCCGTTAACTCAGAACAACCAGGAACCGTACCCCCACAGCAGCACCGTCACCCCAAGCAACAGCTCGAGCAACAGGATACCGATAGCGAAGGTCGAGCTGGAGAAGATGAACCCTTCCTTACTGTCGATATTCAGGAAGTGCGGGATCCCCAGATTCAGCAGATAGCCCGAATAGCACAGGCCGATAATGCCGACAAACAGACACAGCCAGACGACCGGATAGAGCGCCACAATCCCGCTGAGGAACATCGGGGTCGCCACGTAGCCAGCAAACACCATGCAGCGGTGCAGGCTGGGGCGCGATTCATAGCGCCGCGCCATCCAGTGAATGACTTTCCCCATGGCCGCTACGCCCGCCAGCATCAGCAGGTAAAACGCCACGGCGGTATAAAGCGCGGTAAACATGTCGAGCCTGATGGCATGTCCCTCGCCGGAGAGCCAGCCCAACTGGGTGGTGCCGATAAAGGCGCAGACCACCGGGATTGCTGCCAAGAGCAACACGTGATGGGTGTATAGGTGCGAGACGCTTTCATTCTCGCTTTTGATCTGTTCGAACTCGGCGCTGGGATGCGCCAGAAGTCCCCAAACATGACTGACCATGAGACACCTCCTATCTCGCCGTAGGCCGCGATCGGCGAACGAATTTCACACCTCCGACGGACAGCTACCCGTGCGAGGATTGCGGCCACGGGGCTCTCTCCCCTGTACTAATTATAGTCTTTCGGCGAAAAAACGTGCGGAAAGCGCAACGCCGCAACGCTTTGTCTTATACTCCCACCATAAAAACCAGGCTGCGAGGAAGGTCATGTCATCCGTTATCACCACCCGCCAGGCGGGGATCGTCGACGTCGACGCCGGGCGCAACGTCACAGTAGTCGAGCCCAGCAATCTGTACGGCTGCCGGCTCGGCGACGATGTCTTCGTCGGCCCGTTCGTGGAGATCCAGCGCCACGTCAGCATCGGCGCGCGCAGTAAAATTCAGTCGCACAGCTTTATCTGCGAATACGTCACCCTCGGCGAAGCGTGCTTTGTCGGCCACGGCGTCACCTTCGCCAACGATCTGTTCAAAGACGGCGCGCCCAATGCCGATCCGGCCAGCTGGGGGCGCACGCGCGTCGGCGATCGGGTGTCCATCGGCTCCGGCGCCACGATCCTGGCGGTGGAGATCTGCAGCGACGCGGTGATCGGCGCCGGGGCGGTCGTGACCCGCGACATTACCCGCAAGGGAATTTATGCCGGCAACCCGGCGCGCCTGCTGCGGGAGCTGCCATAATGACCCCGGCCATCCGCATCGCGGCCATTGAGGCGCTGCCCGATGATTACCTGACGCGCGGCGATTTCAGCTTTACCATCCGCTGTTACGCCCTGCCGCAGTTCGACTGCCCGGTCGACAGCTGGCCAACCCGCCCGGTGGCGCCGTTTCGTAAACAGTATCCCCTGGCGCCGTTCGCCAACGAAGACAGCGTGACCTTCCTGGCGTATCGCCAGGACGAAGCCGTTGGCCACATCACGCTGAGCAAAAACTGGAACGGTTACACCTTGATCGACGAGATCGCGGTCAGCGCTCACGCGCGCCGTCAGGGCATCGCCGGGGCACTGCTGGACTGCGCCAAACAGTGGGCGCGGCAGCAGGAAACCTCGGGTATGATGCTCGAAACGCAGAACAACAATCTGGCCGCCTGTCGCTGCTACCAGCATTACGGGTTTATTCTCGGCGGCATCGACCGTTTGCTGTACCGCGCCGAGCCGGAGATCGCCGATCACGAAATCGCGCTGTTCTGGTATTTGCCGTTCAATAGCGAAATCGGTTACTGATTTATCGGCCGCCATTGAGGCTATGTTTACTTTTTAACCCCTACCATCGGATGAGAACTGTTATCACTTACTCTGATAAACCAGCGACACCCAGGGAGGGCCGTATGAACCAGAACAAGGTTGTTTTACTGATGTTAGCTATCGCCATGAGCGGATGCGCCGATCGCCCCGCCGCCGTCACCCCCGCAACGCCGCCGACCGAGGTCACCGTTTCGCCGCCGGGCGTGCAGCCGGAGATGGACGCCAGCACCCGCAGCAAGCTGCGTGAGATCCTCACGCTGCGCGCCGGTTGGCCCGCCGCACAGCCGCACGGCCGCACCGTCGATTTGATTTCGCGCGAGTTTCTCGGCACGCCCTATCTCGCCAACCGCCTGATCGGTTCGCAAAGCACGCCCGAGCAGTTGGTGATCGACTTCCGCGGGCTGGATTGCTTCACCTACATCGATTATGTGGAAGCGCTCAGCACCGCCCGCAGCGAGGGCGAGTTCGTTCAGCGTCTGGTCGACATTCGCTACGTCGACGGCAAAATCGCCTTCCCGCAGCGCAAACACTTCTTCACCGACTGGGCGCAACGGCCGCACCAGGTGGCCGAAGACATCACCGCGCAGCTCAGCCCGCACGCCGTTACCCTCGTGAAAAACCTCAACCGCAAAGCGGACGGCAGCAGCTACCTGCCCGGTTTACCCAACGTACAACGCAGCGTGACCTATATCCCCAGCGACAACGTTGACGACAAAGTGCTGGCCCAGCTGCGCACCGGCGATTACATCGGTATTTACACCAACCTGGACGGGCTGGACGTGACCCACACCGGCATCTTCGTGATGACCGACAGCGGCCCGGTGCTGCGCAACGCCTCTTCGCGCAAGGCCAACATGCGGGTGGTCAATTCGCCTTTTATGGATTACGTGATGGCTACGCCGGGCATCGTGGTGCTGCGTTCGCTCAGCCGATAATCCCCCGCCGCATAACGGCTATAAGCTATAGCCGTTTATGCTGAACGAGCGTTTGACTTCATCGGCGGTTCAGGCTTAGCTGTAAGGACAAAAAACAACTGATTTTATTGTTCTTTTCAGGGAGACTTCGATGACCTTACGCTGGCGTATCACCCCTCTGGCGGCGGCCTTCGCCGCCGTATTGGCACTTCAGGGCTGCGATCAAAAAACCGATCGGGACCATATCAAAGTCGGCGTCATCAACGGCGCGGAACAGGATGTGGCGGAAGTCGCCAGGCAAGTGGCGAAAGAGAAATATGGTCTGGACGTCGAGCTGGTCGGTTTCAGCGGTTCGCTGCTGCCGAACGACGCTACCGACAAGGGCGAATTGGACGCCAACGTGTTCCAACACCGCCCGTTCCTCGAACAGCAAAACAAAGATCACGGCTATAAGCTGGTGGCAGTCGGCAATACCTTTGTCTTCCCGATGGCCGGCTACTCCAAAAAGATAAAATCGCTCAAAGAGCTGCCGGACGGCGCGGTGATCGCCATCCCGCTTGATCCGACCAACCTGGGGCGCGCCCTGCTGCTGCTGGAAAAAACCGGGTTGATTACGCTGAAACAAGGTAAGGGGTTGTTGCCCACCGCCCTGGACATCAGCGCCAACCCGCACCATTACCAAATCATGGAGCTGGAAGGCGCGCAGCTGCCGCACGTGCTGGACGATCCAAAGGTCACCGTCGCCGTCATCAGCACCACCTACATCAACCAGACCGGTCTGACGCCGACCAAAGACGGCATCTTCATCGAGGATAAGGACTCGCCGTACACCAACATCATCGTCACCCGCGAAGACAACAAGGACGCGCCGAACGTGCAGAACTTCATCAAGGCCTACGAGTCAGACGAAGTGGCCAAGGCCGCCGAGAAAATCTTCAACGGCGGCGCGGTGAAAGGCTGGTAAATTCGGCCACCATCAAGGCGGATTCTGCGTACGAATCCGCAATATTTCACTTTCATTCCCCGTTTCCTTACGCCACACCTTTCTCTAAAAGCAAAACGCCCGCATGCTCACTCCTCCATAACACGGATTGTTCACAACAAAGGAGTGTCTCGATGCCGATCAAATTTGCCCCCAAGGTCGGGGAAATTCTTGAGTGCAACTATGGCAACTATCCCCTCTCAGTCTGCCAACCGTATGAAGCCGGCTTTTATGATGGCCACATTCCACCAGAAATGGTGAAGAACCGTTTAGTTGTTGTGTTAAACGGCAAAATTAACGGCAACGCCTGCATTATCGTACCGCTGTCGACCACCAGAGATTCGAACAAGATCGAACGGGGATTGCACATCGAAATTACGCGTGAACTCATCGAAGATATGAGATTCTTTCATCCGCAAACGCGCTGGGCAAAGGGCGATCTGGTGCAGCAAGTCAGCCGCCAACGGCTGAACAGAGCCCGTAAAGAGAGAGGCTTTCTTACCCAATGTCTGTCGCGCGAGCTTGTTGCTGACATACAACGCGCCGTCATTAAGTCGATCAATGCCAAAAATATGCTGTTCTGACCAGTACGCTGTTGTTGACAAAACAGACAAATCAGGTGAAATTGTCGCCGTAGCCGATAAAGGCCCTTATGCTATACCTTCCCTTTCAGGGACCTGCGAAGCCCAGCCATCCAGCTGGGCTTTTGCCTCTCTGGCGCCCACCGATTTTTAAAACGTCATCTTTTCTTCCCACTCTTGTCCCTTACGTGGCGTCAGGCTTTAGTATCCCGGCACGCACAAGGGAGGAGCTAGATCGGTTATTGAAAATCGGCGAACTGGCGCGCCGGATGGGCGTTTCACTGGCGGAAGCCGGGGCAATTCTGGCGCGTTCAGGGCCGGCGCTTCCGGCGGTGATTGAGCAGCAGATCGCCATGTTGGACCCGCAGTTGGCACAGAGCGCTGCATTGTGCGGCTGACAACCCCATAGGGTTTTCTTATCTCAACATAAGAAAACCCGATTTACCCCGGCGGTGAGCGGCGCGCATAATGGCGTTTATCCGCTGATTTCCAAGGTAAACAGGCATTACCATGACGCTCTCCGCTCCCGTACTCAGCCTCCTCGATG
Organism: Serratia sp. 4542; assembly: GCF_016805595.1. NCBI lineage: Bacteria > Pseudomonadati > Pseudomonadota > Gammaproteobacteria > Enterobacterales > Yersiniaceae > Serratia > Serratia sp. 4542. The sequence continues at coordinate 135,639 of NZ_RXKV01000007.1, read as the reverse complement.
CCACGCCGGACGATATGGCCGCCGTGCTGCGCATTTACACCCACCACGTGCTGTACGGTGCCGCCTCGTTTGAAGAACAGCCGCCGACCCTGGCGGAAATGCAGCTGCGGCTGAGCAAGGTGCAAGAAGCCGGGCTGCCCTGGCTGGTGGCGAAAAGCGAAGGCCGTATTGTGGGCTACTGCTATGCCACGCCGTATCGCCCCAGGCCGGCCTATCGCTTTACCGTGGAAGACTCGGTGTATATCGCCGAGGGGCAACAGGGCAAAGGCGTCGGCAAGGCGCTGCTGAGCGCGCTGATCGCCCGCTGTGAGCAAGGCCCCTGGCGCCAGATGCTGGCGATCGTCGGCGATTCCGCCGCCAACCGCGGCTCGCTGGCGCTGCACCAGTCGCTCGGCTTTACCAGCGTTGGGACGCTAAAGGCCGTGGGGTTCAAACTGGGGGAATGGCGCGACACCCACATCATGCAGCGCGCGCTGGGCGCGGGCGACAATCAGCATCCCTGAATGCATGGCGACGCACGATAGAGAGTTAGCGTCTATAGTGAAGAGTGATTTCATTGAGTTAGCGCCAATCGCGCACGCCATTTAACCGATAAGGGAGAAGTGAATGAAAATTATTCTGTGGATTGTCGCCATCATTTTCATCGTGGGTTTATTGACGATTACCGGCGTTTTCAAACTGATTTTTTAAAGCGTCTGCACCGTCCCGCCCCTCTCGGGGCGAGACTTTTCATCATGCCTTGAAACGCGCGCGTACCGCGCCCAGCGCCGACATCACCGCCAGCACCACGCCGCCGGCCACCAGCCCGAACGCCACGTTCAGCAGAGCCGGAACCACCCCCTGCAAGATATGGCCAAACGTCGGTACCACCGTGGTGTACGAGGCCCAGTCTTCGAAAAGGTGATGCACCGGCGGCAGACCGTGGGTCAGGATGCCACCGCCGACCATAAACATGGCGACCGTGCCGACGATCGACAACGTTTTCATCAAATAAGGCGCGGCACGCACGATGCCGCCGCCGAGGGAGCGCGCTAACGCGCTGCTTTTGCGGCTCAGATACAACCCCAGATCGTCCAGCCTGACGATGCCGGCGACGATGCCATACACGCCGAGCGTCATCACGACGGCGATGCCGCACAAAACGATCACCTGCTGGCTGAAGGTGGCGCCGGCAACGGTGCCCAGCGTGATGGCGATAATCTCGGCGGAGAGCACGAAATCGGTGCGTATTGCGCCTTTCACCTTGCGCTTCTCATAGGCCGCAGCGTCCTCATTGGCGCCGGGCCCGTCCGATTTTTCCTCCTGCGCCGCCTTGCCGTGGCTCAGGCTGTGAAACACCTTTTCGAACCCTTCGTAGCACAGGTAGGCGCCGCCCACCATCAGCAGCGGCGTAATCGCCCAGGGTGCAAAAGCGCTGATCAGCAGCGCCAGCGGCACCAGGATCGCCTTGTTGATCAACGAACCTTTGGCGACGCTCCACACCACCGGCAGTTCGCGATCGGCTTTAACGCCGGTGACCTGCTGCGCGTTGAGCGCCAGATCGTCCCCCAGCACCCCGGCGGTTTTTTTTGCCGCCATTTTGCTCATTAACGAGACGTCGTCCAACAACGAGGCGATGTCGTCGATGAGGGTAAGTAAGCTACTTCCTGCCAAAATGATTCATCCTTTTCATATTCACGGGCCATTCTATTTTTAGCATAGCGGTAAAGCGTCATGAAAGGATATGAGAGGATTGCGGAAAACGCCGGGCGGGCGAATGCCGCCCGGCGCCGGCGTTAGAGCGCTACGCTGCCCAGGATGAACGTCACGGTGATAACCGACAGCAGCGTCGTCCAGGTGATGATGGAGGCCATCGCTTCATGATCGCCCCCCATTTGCCGCGCCAGAATATAGGCGTTGCCGGCGCAAGGCACGGCGGAATAGAGAATGGCGATGCTGGCCGGCACGCCGGTAGCACCGAAGTAGTGCACCAGCGCAATGGTAATCAGCGGCATGGCCACCAACTTCAGCACGGTCGCATAAGAGATGGAAACCAGCTTGCGGATATGCATGCTGACGATCAACCCTGCGCCGACCGACATCAGGCTCAGCGGCGTGGCGGCGTTGGAGAGATAAACGAACAGCTGTTTAAGCGCGCCGGTAATGTGCAGGTTGCACAGGTTCATCAGCACCCCGAACAACGCGCCGATGATCAGCGGGTTTTTCGTCAGCGCCAGCAGCGCGCCGCTCAGGCTTTTCTTGCTGCCGGTGCCGTAGTGGTTCATCACCAACACGCTCATGATGTTGGTCAGAATGATCATGTATGCCACGAAGAAACCGGACAGTGCCACCCCTTCGCTACCGAACAGCGATTGCGACAGCGCGATGAATACATAAGAGTTGTATCTGACTCCGCCCTGAAAAATGGAGGTAAACAGATCGGCCGACGTATTGAAGAACAGTTTGCCAACGAAAATAATCAACGCGATGGCCAGCGTGGAAACAATGGTCGCCACTACGGGATAAAAGCTGTCCGCGCCGCTAAAATCCGCCTCACTGATATCCAATATCAACAGCGCCGGAAAAAACAGGTAATAAACGAATTTGTCTGAGAAGCCCCAAAATACGGCGACGTCTTTAACATAGAGTTTTGACAAATAGCCCAGCACGATTAACAAAAAAATCGGCAATATAGAAAGAAAAACGTTCAGCATGAATAATAACCTTAAATCGAGAAAATGCGCTCTTCAACCTGATTGAGGTTGCGGTGATTCCACAAGCTTGCCGAAATGAAGACGCGTTGCACCCAGCGCAACGGCGTATCTCTTTCATCGAAAGAAGGCGTGAATTTATCGCGCGAATGCAGCGCAAAGCGGTTATCGATATACACCAAATCGCCCGGGCAAATATCGATGCCGATGGCGTTTTCTTTCACCAGCCCGTAGAAACGCTCCAGCGCGGCTTCCGCTCGCGGCGTGCTGGCCGCAATCATGCCGGGATAGAAGACGGCGCTCACATCCGGCAATACGTGATTTTGCGAAATCAGCGGCACAAGCGCGGTTTCTTCCCGCCCGGCCTGCGTGGATTGGCGCCAGCGGTAAGGCAGTTTGATGCTGTACAGCGGGCTGGCCAGCATTTCGACGTCCTCGCGGCTCAGTTGAGCGATCGCCAGACGCGAATCGGAGATGCGCGTCATCGGGCTGTGCGGATCGCGGCGCACACCGGCCAGCAGCAGGCCCATCGGCGAGACGTTGAACTGTTCCAGGTGTTTCAGCGCCGCATTTTCAATATGGAAGTCCAGTTCAACATCGAACCCCAGACCGGTATACTCTTTTTTGGCTTCACGTTTGGGGATCAGATTATTAATCAGCTCCTTCCCCTCGAAATACATCGAATAGGGCTCACCGATTAGCGAAGAAATACCCACCAACAGGTTTTCGCTGATATTCCCGGATTTGGCCGAAGGCGTGTATTGGTTCGGACAAGGGGAAAAGAAAACTTCTTTATCCACCGGCACATTTTTTAAAATAAGGTAAGGCCGTGGTTTGATTGACGCCTTTTGCTGGCTTAATGCGGCGCTTAATCTGTGGGGCAAATGGGTAATCATCGCCGTTCGTATAGCGTGAATATACGCATCACCGCCGGCGGGATCGTAAGCAATTTTATCTAATGCCGAAAATAACTCGTTTCGTTCCTGATCCGTCAATTGAAAGACGTTTTGGTAATCCATCCTGAGCATTCCTTGACAATAAGAATATCATTAGCAAGCCTAATGAAAGCGGCAGGATGTTAACACTTTGCAATCAAATTCATAAAGATTTATTAACTAATTTCGTGATCTTAATCACCACTCCTCCGTCCAGTTAATGGCGGAGAAGAAGTGATTAAGAAACAAACAGCTACGCGGATACGTCTCCATCAGACGCGCCAGCGAATACGCGCGAGAGGTAGCGTAGGACATGATCGTGGGCCTCAAAGACGCACGATAAATGCGTACTGCCCTCAAGCAAGCCAAAGGCAACATGCACGCTGCCATGCTGTTCGACGAAACGCTGCAAGGATTGCGCGCTGAACAACTCATCCTGCGCCGCCGCCAGCAGCAAGGTCGGTAATCGCAGCGCCGCCAGTTGCTTTGCCGGGGTGCGTGGCGTCAACGCGTTAGCCATATTAACGCTGTATTGGCAGACAAAATCGGGGGCGGCGGCCAGCACGGCCGGGGGAAAATTCAGGCTGACCGCCCGAGACTGCCCAAACCACCGTCCACCGCTGAGCGCATTGGCCACAAAGGGCCATTGGCGCACCTGGGCAAAACGGGCCGCCACCGGCAAATCGCGGGCCATCCCGGAAAATGGCCCCAGCTCGGGCGCCAGCAGGGTCAGGCTGTCCGCCTGCTGTTCACAAGGATAGCGGGTCAGGTAGTTGAGCAACATCCCGGCGCCGCTGGAATGGCCAAGCAGGTGCCTGCGCGCTAACGGAAAACGCAGGCGCATTTCCGCCAGGATGATATCGACATCGCGCCAAATACGCTCAGGCCGCTCAACCGTCCCCCGCTCTCCCGTGGAATCGCCATGCCCGCGAATATCGACCAGGCACACCGCGAGCGTTGGCTCGGCAGCCAGGTGGCGCGCAAGAATGTCATACCCGGCGGCGCTGTTAACCCCGCCGCCGTGATAAACCACGATCACGTCTTCGCTCTCGGCAGTTTGCCGATACAGGCGGTAGCTCAATCCCTCAACGCTGCCGGACGACGTGCCCACCTGTGCCCCCGGCCACTCACCGTAAGACTTCGCTTGCTCAACATAGCGGTCAAAATCAATCAATTCGCACCCTTCCATGATGTTGTCGGTATTCCCCACGGCAGAGCCGCTGCCCCGGCGATAAGCATATGAAACAACAGCAGGAACTGCCATGCCTTTTGCACGCTCCCCTTAGCCTCAGGGCAAATCCCCCGCCGGGACATTGAGCTGCCAGGAGAGCCCAAAGCGATCGTTGAGCCAGCCGAAGCGGGCGCTGAAGCCGTAGTCGTCGAGCGGCATCAGCACCTTGCCGCCCTCCGCCAGGCGGTGGAAAGCCTGCTCCAGCGCCTCTTCGTTAGGCAGGTTGATGAACAGCGACACCGCCGGGGTGAAGCTGAAATCATGGCTGATCGGGCTGTCGATAAACACCAGGTTCTGCCGGTCGAAATCGATGGCGGCATGCTTGATCAATCGCCGGCCGTCCGGCGTCGGGTCGTAATGCTGCACCTGCATGAGCCGAAAACGCGCAAACACCTGGCTGTAGAGGTCGATCGCCTGCTGCGCCTCCCCCTGGAACATGACAAAGGTCGAAACCTGACTCATAACATCCTCTCCGGCAATCGTTGTGGTATTAATGGAGGATAGCGGATTACCGTTGAAGCGGCGGAAAGGAGCAACCATGAGCATCATTCATCGCCTGGCGCAGCCGGACGATCTCAACGGCCTGTTGGCTCTGTATCGCGAGCTGCGCCCACAGGATGCGCCGCTGCGTACCGACGACGCACGCCGCACCCTGCAACGCCTGCTGGACGATCCGGCGATCCGTCTGGTGGTGGCGGCAGACGAGGAACAGCCGATCGCCACCTGCATGCTGGCACTGATCCCGGGGCTGGCGCACCAGGCGCAGCCGTTCGGCGTCATCGAGCACGTGGTGACGGCAGAGCCCTATCGCGGCCACGGCGTGGCGCTCGCGATGATCGAATACGCGCTGCAGCTGGCCTGGCGCAAGGGCTGTTACAAGGTGATGCTGCTGTCGGGGCAGCAACGCACCGGCGCGCACCAGCTTTATCTCAAAGCGGGTTTCGACGGCGATCGCGAGCGGGGATTTGTCATCAGGCGGCCCGAGGGCCGATAGCGGCCTGCTGCAAACGAGCAGGCCGCCAGGCGGGTCATTCGGTGGCGTTTTTCGCCAGACTGGCGTCTTTTTGCCGACGATAGTCGCGGGCGGCGGCCGGGATCGGCGTCACCTTGCCGGTTTCAATCCAGCTGCGCAGCCGGTTGGCGTCGGCGAAGTGGGTATATTTGCCGAAGGCGTCCAGCACCACCAGCGACACCGAGCGGTTACCGATTACCGTACGCATCGCCAGGCAGTGGCCCGCCTGGTTGGTGAAACCGGTCTTGGTCAGTTGGATGTTCCATTTCGGGTTATACACCAGATGGTTGGTGTTGCGGAACGGCAGCGTATAGTTCGGATCTTTGAAGCTGGCCATGCGCTCGGTGGTGGTGCTGAGCTGGCCAATCAACGGGTATTGCTTGGTGGCGATCAGCAGCTTGGTCAGATCGCGCGCCGTCGACACGTTATGGATAGAGAGCCCGGTCGGTTCCACATAATGGGTATTGGTCATGCCCAGCGCCTTGGCCTTGGCGTTCATCGCTTTGATGAAGGCGTTGTAGCCCCCCGGATAGTGGTGCGCCAGGCTGGCGGCGGCGCGGTTTTCCGACGACATCAGCGCCAGCAGCAGCATATCCTTACGGCTGATTTCGCTGTTCAGCCGCACCCGCGAATACACCCCTTTCATCTCCGGCGTCTGGTGGATATCCACCGCCAGCATCTCGTCGAGCGGCAGGTGCGCGTCCAGCGTGACCATGGCGGTCATCAGCTTGGTGATCGAGGCGATCGGCACCACTTCATCCGGGTTGCGCGCGTACATCACCTTATGGGTTTGCATATCGACGACCATCGCGCTGCCGGAGGCCAGCTCCGGCTGGGTGGCGTGCAGAGCGGCGGCGTTGTCGCTGGCCAGCGCGCGCGGCGCAAAGCCTGCGCCCGCCTGCAAAGCGAGCAGGGTCAGAACCAAAACACGTATTTTCACAGGCATTACTCTGAAATGGGGGCTTGAACTCAGCGAATTATATGTGAGGGTTCAGCGCTTGGCACTGGGATTGTATGGCGGATTTGTGACAAATTCTGTCGGCCGAAAAACGACGCAGCCCGCGGGCGCTCTGGGATGAACGCCCGCATAGAAAAAGTTACAGCGCCGGCTGCCAGGCCGACTGCGGCAGCAGGTACAACCCCGGCGTTTGCCGCGCCCCCGCGCCGACGATATGGCCGATGCCGGCCGCCATCACCGCCAGCGTCACGTCGAAGGCGTTGAGGCTGTCGCCGTAGCCGGCGGTCAGGTTGAACATCGAACCGTTGGCCAGCAAATAGACCGTCTTTTCATTGAGTTGGTAAGCGTTCACATAAGGCATCGGCTCGTGGTGCGGCAGGCCTTGCAGGAAGCCGACGTCGATCTCTTCCGCCACGTGGCCGACGTTGAGGATAAACACGCCGTCCTGCGCCTGCTGCAAATGCTGCGCCGAGAGCACGTTTTTCGCGCCGGTCGCGGTGGCGATCACGTCCGCCTGCGCGACGGCGCTCGCCAAATCCACCACCTGCCAGCCGTCATAACGCGCCTGCAGCGCGCGCGCCGGATCGATTTCCGCCACCATCACCTGGCCGCCGTAAGCCCTGGCCGCCGCCGCCGTCCCCTGCCCGACCAGGCCGTAGCCGATCACCAGCACGCGCTTTTCGTGCAGCGTCAAATGGGTGGTCTGGAAGAAGGTGTGCCAGGCGGTCAGCCCAACCATATGCCGATTGTGCAGCCCCTCTTTCACCGGCAGATCGTCCCAGTTGAAGATCGGATAGCGCGGCGCCACGCCGTTCAAACGATTGATGCCCGATCCGGTGGCTTCCAGCCCGGCGACGATCTGCGGGCCGTTCGGCGATTGGTGCAAACGGGTGGTCAAGTCCGCCCCCATTTCGCACAGGTGAGTCGGCTGCCAGGCCAACGCGCGGTCGAAAGATTCCGACCACTCGCCGGCGCTCATGTCACGCCAGGCATAGGCCTGCGCGCCCCGTCGTTCGAGCCAGGCCACCACGTCGTTCTGCACCGTGGTGGGATTGCAGGTGGTCAGAAAGATCGCCGCGCCCTTGTCCAGCAGGCCGGCCACCAGCGGCGCCATTTTCAGATCCAGGTGCATATTGCACGCCAGCCGCACCCCGTGCAGGTCCGGCAACGCCGCCACCGCCGCCCGGGTGCGCGGCATATGGCGCATCGCCCAGTTCAATTCGCTCTCGAAATCCTGATACATCCGTTGCTCCTCTGGTGCGCCCCGCCGCCAGGCGTGGCAAAAAAGTTATCCCGCGCGGCCGAGCCGGCGGATCGCCTGCGGCGACAGGCCAAATACCCGGATAAACGCCCGCCTCATGCGCTCCGGATCGCTGAATCCCACCGAACGGGCGATCGCCTCCAGCGGCTCGGCGCTCTCTTCGATGCGCACCCTGGCCGCCTCCACCCGCAGCTGTTCGATCACCTTGGCCGGCGTCTGCCCGGTTTCGGCGCGGAACAGCCGACCGAACTGGCGCTCGCTCAGGCAGGCGGCGTCGGCCAGATCCGCCACCGACAGCGGCAGGTGCAAGTGCTCGCGCGCGAACGACAGCGCGGCGCGCATGCGATCCGACGACGGGTTCAACGCCAGCAACAGCGAGTACTGCGACTGCCCGCCGGGGCGCCGGTGGTAGACCACCAGCTGCCGCGCCACGCCCGCCGCCATCGTGGCGCCAAGGTCGTCTTCTATCAACGCCAGCGCCAGATCGATGCCGGCGCTGATGCCGGCCGAGGTCCAGATATCGCCGTCGCGAATGAAGATACGGTTGCTGTCGACGCGGATGCGCGGATAACTCTGCTGCAGCCGCGCCGCATGATACCAGTGGGTGGTGGCACGCTTGCCGTCCAGCAAACCGCAGGCCGCCAGAATAAACGCGCCGGTGCACACGCTGGCGATGCGCCGCGCTCGCCGGCTGTGGGTCGTCAGAAACGCCACCAGCGCCGGCGACTGCGCCGCCATCACGTTGCCGCTGCCGCCGGCCACCACCAGCGTATCGAAACGCTCGTCGCCACACGGCTGCGTGGCGATCTCCACCCCGGCCGAGCTGGCGACCATCCCGCCCTGCGGCGAGATCGCCACGCAGCGGTAGGCCGGCGGATCGGTAAACTGGCTGACGTTATCGAACGCCGCCAGCGGGCCGGCAAAGTCCAGCAGGTTGAAACCGGGAAAAACCACAAAACCGATCGTTTTCATGATGGCGCTTTTTGAGGGTTATCTGTCATAACAGCCAAAAACAGGGCGGCTATTATGGCCCAGGTCCAACGATAAAAATGAGGCGAATGTCATGTCTGAACCACTCGTGATTGTATTTCCCATCTATCAAGGCGTCACCCAGCTCGATTTCACCGGCCCACTGCAGTTTCTGCGCCACATGCCGGGCGCGGAAATCGTCGTCGCTTCGGTAGACGGCGCGGATGTCGAATCGGAAGGCCTGCACTTCACCCAACTGCGCCCGCTGCCGGAGATCGCGCGCTGCGACGTGCTGTGCGTGCCGGGCGGCAGCGGCTGCACCCAGGCGCTGCAGGATGAAGCGTTCATGCGACAAATCCGGCGGCTGGGCGCCGATGCCCGCTACCTGACCTCGGTGTGCACCGGTTCGCTGATCCTGGCCGCCGCCGGCTTGCTGCCGGGCAAACGCGCCGCCTGCCACTGGTCGATGCGCGACAGCCTGGCGCTGTTCGGCGCCATACCCAGCGCTGCACGCGTTGAGCGCGACGGCAACGTGATCAGCGGCGGCGGCGTCACCGCCGGCATCGACTTTGCGCTGGCGCTGATCGCCGAACTGCACGGCGAAGACACTGCCCAAACGATCCAACTCTATCTGGAATACGCCCCGGCCCCGCCGTTCACGGGCGGCACGCCGGAACTGGCCCCGCCGCACATTTACGCCAAGGTACAGGCACAAATGGCGGAAAGCCTGGCGCAGCGCAGAGCGTTGGTGGCCCAGATCGCCCAAGGCTAGCGATCGGGCGTATACTTGCCCTTATGCGTCAGTCACATAAGGAGTAAGGAATGACCGATTTGGCCCACTACATTACGGACTACGGCTACTGGGCGTTGTTTATCGGCTGCCTGGCTGAGGGAGAAACCATCACGCTGCTGGGCGGCATCGCCGCCCACGAAGGGCTGCTGCACTGGCCGTGGGTGATAGCGGTGGTGGCGCTCGGCGGCACGTTGGGGGATCAGCTGCTGTACTTCACCGGCCGCCGGTTCGAAGGCCGGGTCATCTCGCGGCTCAAAGGGCAGGAAAAGCGCATCGCGCGCGCCAGAAGGCTGATCGCTCGCCACCCGATGCTGTTCGTTATCGGAGTGCGCTTTATGTACGGCTTCCGCATCATCGGTCCGGTGCTGATCGGCGCCAGCCGCCTGCCGCCGTCGCGCTTTGTGCCGCTCAACATCCTCGGCGCTATTCTGTGGGCGACGATCTTCGTCATGCTCGGCTATTTTGGCGGCCAGGCGATCGAAAGCTTCTTTACCGGCTTCAATAAAAAACTCTCCAGCCTGCTGTTTGTCGCGCTGGCGATTGCCGCCATCCTGCTGGTGCGCTTCTGGTGGCGCAAACGCCACGCGGAATAAGCCAGCGCGCCTGGCGTCAGCTCTCCTGCGGCGCCGCGCGCATCAGCTCGACCAGCTCGCGCGCCGCCTTGTCCAGCGGGCGGCTCTTCAGCCAGATCAGATGCATCGGCAAGCGCAGCTCGTTCTTGGTATTTTTGAATTTCAGCCGCACCAGCCGCCCCTGCGCCAGCAGCGGCTCGGCCAGCGACAGCGGGAAATTGCCCCACCCCAGGCCCGCTTCCACCATGTTCAGCGCCATCGGCAGGCTGTCGGTGCGCCAGTAGGCCTCCGCCACCTGCGGGCGCAGATCGCCGATCGGCAGATCGCGGCTGGCCACCATGATCTGCCGCACGTTGATCAGATCCTCGAGAAACAGCTCGCCCGCCGCGCCCTCCAGCGCCGGATGCTGCGGCGATACCATCGCCACCAGCGACTCCGCGCCGACGGAGTGGAACTGCTCCGCGCTGTTGATGTTCAGCCCGCCGAACGCCAGGCAGACGCCAATGCGCCCCTGATGCAGCATATGCAGCACGTCGTCCTGCGGCGCGCTGAGCACTTCGATGTTCAGCAGCGGATAACGCTGCGACAGCGTTTTCACCGCCGCCAGCAGGCCGGCGCCGTTGATGTCCGACGCCACGCCGATCGAAAGCGTGCTTTCCAGCCCTTGGGAAAGTTCGATGGCGTGCACCTGCAGCTGCTTGAGCTGCCCGGCGATCAGGCGGGCGTGCGGCGCCAGGGCCAACGCCAGCGCAGTCGGCGTCGGTTCGCGGTGCGAGCGATCGAACAGTGCGAAACCGAGCTCCGCCTCCATGTTGGCGATGCCCATGCTGACGGCGGAGGGTACGCGCCGCAGCGCGCGGGCGGCGGCGGAAAACGAACCGCGATCGAGCACCGCCAGAAACAGTTCGATATTGTCGCTGGAAAAATTCATCGTTCAACCTGTCAGTTAAACTGACAGCTCCTGACTTTTTCTATCAATGTGATTGACGCTATCTTAGCCGCCGTCGCCACAGAGGCAACTAAAAACAGATCGGGAGAAAACGATGCAAGGCGTCAAACGCAAACTGGTGTATGTCACCGCTTATGAACTTATCGGCATGACGATCTCGGCGCTGGGGCTGGCACTGCTGTCGGGCCATGCGCCGGCCAGCACCGGGCCGCTGGCGGTGGTGATCACCACCATCGCGGTCAGCTGGAACTTCATTTACAACTATTTATTCGAGTGGTGGGAAAGCCGCCAGGCGTCGCGCACCCGCACCCTCAAGCGCCGCATTTTGCACGCGATCGGGTTTCAGCTGACGCTGGTGGTGTACCTGATCCCGCTGATCGCCTGGTGGATGGGCATCACGCTGTGGCAGGCGCTGCTGCTGGATATGGCGCTGATCGTCATCATTCCTTGCTACACCTTCCTGTTTAACTGGGCGTTCGACAAGCTGTTCGGCCTGCCGGCTTCGGCTCTGCCGGCCGGTGAATCCGCCTAAAAAACCCCCTCGTCCGATTCGCCTGCGCACGCCCATCGCCGCGCAGGCGCCACCGCTTTATTTTCCGCTCGCCTTTGCCCCCACGCGAAATAACCTTCAAATCCCTTTAGTTTGCACGGTAATTATTATTCTGTGATTTCAATCACTTTTATCGTTCGATATTTCCGTGTTGATAATGAGACTCATCTTACTGAATAATATGCACTTTTGTTTTCAGTTTAAAAAATACACACCTTTGTTCACGCTTTGTACGCAGGTTTTTTTGCCACATTTATCGGGAAACGGTAGCATGCCACGCCGTTATTTAACGGCGGCTGTATACACAATAAACAGCGGAATGATGCCACGACCTCATTCTCATTACGATTGTTGATGGCAATCGTTTGCTCTGCAGCTCAGGGCGGAGTTCATCATAGACAGGTAAACAGGACGGATAATGCACTCACAAAAAAAGTCGGCGGACGATAAACACGCCGCCAGACGACGCTGGCTAGACTCCCATGAATCCGGTTATCACAAAAGCATGGGCAACCGGCAGATCCAAATGATCGCCATTGGCGGTTCGATCGGCACCGGCTTGTTCCTCGGTACCGGCGGCCGTCTCGAATTGGCCGGGCCGGCGCTGGCGCTGGTCTACCTGGTGTGCGGGATCTTCTCTTTCTTCATCCTGCGCGCGCTGGGCGAACTGGTGCTGCATCGCCCTTCCAGCGGCAGCTTCGTTTCTTACGCCCGCGAGTTTCTCGGTGAGAAAGCCTCTTACGTCGCCGGCTGGATGTATTTCCTCAACTGGGCGATGACCGGCATCGTCGATATCACCGCGGTGGCGCTGTACATGCACTACTGGGGCACCTTCGCCGACGTGCCGCAGTGGCTGTTCGCCCTCGGCGCGCTCGGTATCGTCGCCACCATGAACATGATCGGCGTGAAGTGGTTCGCCGAGATGGAGTTCTGGTTCGCGCTGATCAAGGTCGTCGCCATCGCGCTGTTCCTGATTGTGGGCGTCGTCTTCCTCGGCACCGGCACGCCGGTCGCCGGCCACACCACCGGCATGCACCTGATCACCGAAAACGGCGGCATGTTCCCGCACGGCCTGCTGCCGGCGCTGGTGCTGGTGCAAGGGGTGATCTTCGCCTTCGCCGGCATCGAGCTGATCGGCACCGCCGCCGGCGAGTGTAAAGATCCGGCCAAAATGATGCCCAAAGCGATCAACAGCGTGATCTGGCGTATCGGTCTGTTCTACGTCGGCTCCGTGGTGCTGTTGGTGCTGCTGCTGCCGTGGAACGCCTATCAGGCCGGCCAAAGCCCGTTCGTCACCTTCTTCAGCAAGCTGGGCGTGCCTTATATCGGCACCATCATGAACATCGTGGTGTTGACCGCCGCGCTGTCCAGCCTCAACTCCGGCCTCTACTCTACCGGCCGCATCCTGCGCTCGCTGGCGATGGGCGGCTCCGCGCCGAAGCTGATGGCCAAAATGAGCAGCCAGCAGGTGCCTTACGCCGGCATCCTGGTCACCTGCGGCATCTACGTGATCGGCGTGGTGCTCAACTATCTGGTGCCGTCGCAGGTGTTCGAGATCGTGTTGAACATCGCTTCGCTCGGCATCATCGCCTCCTGGGCGTTTATCATCGTTTGCCAGATGCGCCTGCGCAAAGCCGTGCGCGAAGGCCGCGCGCAGCCGGTCTCGTTCAGAATGCCGGGCGCGCCGTTCACCTCCTGGCTGACGCTGGCGTTCCTGCTGATCGTCGTGGTGATGATGGCGTTCGACTACCCGAACGGCACCTGGACCATCGCCACCATTCCGGTGCTGGCGGTGCTGCTGACGCTGGGCTGGTTCGGCCTGCGCAAGCGCGCGCAGGAAGTGAAGCGGGAGCAACAGGCTCACGAAGAGCAGAACCCGCACTGAATCGACAAACCGCCCTCCGGGGCGGTTTTTTTATCCGCTATAACCGGCCGTAGAACGTCATTCTGGCGCTTTCCGACAGCATCACGTCCGGCTGCGCATTGTAGGCCAGCACCACCAGCATGCGCGTGATGTCGCCTTCGGTCGGCGTCACCCGGTGCATGGCGTTGCGCCCGCGAAACAGCACCAAATCCCCCTCCTCCATCGCCAGCCGTTTGGCCGCCCGCTCGCCGTCCAGCACCTGCGTGACCCCGGCATAGTTCATCTCGCCGCGATCGGCGTCGCGCAGGTTCTCCACGTACTCGAAACGCCCGCCCGCCTGCGGTTTCTGGATCAGCAGCGTGATGGCGAACGACGAGTTGTCGAAGTGCCAGCCCAGCTCCTGGCCGGTGTGGGCGTAATGCAGGTTGATCGACGACAGCCGATCGGCGTAGGGATACAGCTGCGCCTCATCCAGCACCGCGCAGAGGAACGCGCGAAACGCCGGAGCGTCGTACAGCGCGCGCAGCGGCGACTGCGGCGGAATATCTTCGTCGGTAATGCAGCCTTTGGACGACACCACCAGCCGGTTGCGCGCGTGATCGGCCGGCAGCGCGTCGTCCTGCGGCCGCAGATACACGTTGTGTTTGCTGGTGGCGTAAAACGCCGCGTGGTGCTGTTCGGCGCCTTCCAGCCTTACCGTCGCCAGCGCGGCGGCGCGCAGAAATCCCGGCAGTACTAACGCACCGCTGCGCTCCAGCGTTTGCCGGCAACGGGCGCGGAACGCGGCGTCGTCGATGGGATGGGCGGACAGATCGATAATATCGGCAAGTTGCGGCATGACGTTCCCCTCGTGTGCGAAAGCCGGATGCCTCTCACTGTAGCGAATGGCGCATTGCCGCCATAACAAAAATACGTTATGGATAAGCTAACCGATTCTTAGCGATAGCCCTGCCCATGCACTCACCGTCCCGCGCGCGCTTGCCCAAGCTGAGCGCCATTCTGGCGTTCGAAACCGCCGCCCGCACCGGCAGCCTGGCCCGTGCGGCGGATACGCTGGCGCTGACCGCCGCCGCCGTCAGCCAGCAGATCCGCCAGTTGGAGCAACACCTGGGGATCATGCTGTTCATCCGCGCCAAAAGCGGCGTCACGCTGACCGAACAGGGCGCGGACTACCTGGCGTATGTCCAGGAAGCGTTTGAAACGCTGCGCGTGGCGCAGCAGCACGTCGAGCGCCAGCGCGGCAAACAGGCGCTGACGGTGTTCGCGTTGCCGGCGTTGGCCTCCAAGTGGCTGAACCCGGCGCTGGACGACTGGCTGGCGCAGTGCCCCGACGGCGATCTGCGGCTGCACGCCACCCATGCGGCGGTCGATTTCGCCCATTCGGCGGCGGACTTCGCCCTGTGCTTCGGCGATCAGGATTACCCGCTGCTGGAAAAGGTGCGGCTGTTTCAGGATCGGGTGCAGCCGGTGTGCAGCCCGGCGCTGCGCGATCGCGGCGACTGGACGCAGCTGCCGCTGATCCACGTCGACTGGGGCAAAGAGAGCCAGTTTCTGCCGGGCTGGCACGAGTGGTTCACCGCCGCCGATCGAATGCCGCCGGCGCGGCGCGGGCTAACCTATAACCTGACGTCACTGGCCATCGACGCCGCCGTGCAAGGGCGCGGGGTGCTACTCGGCCAGCGGCGGCTGATCGCCCGTGAACTGGCGGAAGGCCAGCTGGTCACCCTGGCCGAACCGGCGCTGCCGCTCAGCAAACCCTACTACGTAGTTTACCCGCCGCGCACGCTGGAAAAACCCGGCGCAGCGGCGTTTCTGGCCTGGTTGCAAACCCTCGTATCTACAGACCAAACCTGAACCCCGGCGGCGATGTTTGCTGGCGTCAGGCACAACCCTGAACGCTTAAGCCTCTCGCCTCAGCCTGTTAATTTATCTCTGCCGACCGGGATCGCGAACCGATTCACCCTTCGGCCACAATGCCATTTCCCTATGCCGCCGCCCCTGCAATCGCCATATTGCATCGGCCTCTTATTGTCCAAAACGAGGGCTATTCCATGATTTCATTAAATGATTACGCCAACCTGCGCAGCTATGCCGGTAGCGAGACCGCGGTGATGCTCGAAAACCGCTACCATCACGGCGTATTTACCCGAGACGATGCGGATACCACCAGCCAGGACAACGGCGTCACCCTGCTCGTCGACGCGCAAAACCGCCGCTGGAAGCGCATCGTCAATGACGGCGATTACAGCATCGATTGGTGGCATCTGCCGGGCGATGAGCTGGATTACTCGCTGACCATTACCCGCGCGTGCAACTTCTTGCAGGTCAAAGGCGAAGAGTGGTGGCAGTTGCCTATCCCAACGACCCCGGCGGGGATTACCCTGGTTGGCCCCGGCGGCGTTCGCCCTTGTAAAACCACAGCCAACCTGAAGCTGTGGAAAAATTCCGTCGATTTTAAAGGCACCATTCTGGACTTCAGCGGCGCCGCCAACATCGAGTGCGTACGCGTGCAATACTCTCTGGGGGCGCCGGCGATTTATAACCTGCGCATCGTGGGTGCCCCTGGCGCGGCGGCCAACCTGCGCGGCCTGTGCGTCTACAGCGATGCCTCGAACATGCACGGCCTGCCGGCCTGCCAACTGCTGGTGCAAAACGTCTGGCTGACCAACCTGTACAAAGGCATCGTCTTCGGCAATAACGCCTATATCCAGAGCTGGCACAGCATCATGGTGCGGGGCTGTTTCTGGCCGATCTGGTCTGAAACTACCGCCAACGCCGGCGAAAAAATCGTCTTCTACAAATGCCTGTTCGGCGACAGCAGAAACTACTATCAGGGGGTGCATGCCCTGGCCTTCCGCGATTGTTCGTTCGACTACAGCGGCTTTAGCAATGAAACCGAACAGTTGGCCAATACCGACTATGGTTTGTTCGACCTTAAGGGCGGCACGCTGGACTTTAAAAATTGCCACTTCGAATGGGGTAACGCCAATTGCCGCAACTACCGGCCGGTCTTTACCAGCAACAACGGCGGTACGGTAAAAATCAAAGACAGCCAATGGCACAGCGTGATGACCAACAACACCGATGCCGGCAGCAGCGTGCCCTATCAATACGTCGAGTATTTCTTCTTCGATAAGTCCAGCGATCTGAGCGGAAAATGTTATATCGACGGTTTCGATCTGGTGAACGCCGACATTAAAAAAGGCTGGTCCAACAACCACATCGAGATGAAAAAGATCGTCGCCCCCGGCTACATCAACATGTGGCGCCTGCTCTATCTGGGCGATGGCGTCAACCATCTGCCGGAGCCGAGCTGGAAAGAGAGCGGCGCGCTGGCGTTGAATAACGTCTACGCCTTCGGCGGCGCACGCCTCTCGCAAACGGCGACCGCCGATCTGGCGGTGACGCTGCAAAATGGCGTGCTGACCGCCACCACCAAAACGGCGACGACGGCGGACAAACGCGTCGAGATCTACTTCCCAATCGCGAAAAACGATCTGGTGCTGTGGCGCGCCACGTTGGCAAACCTGAAAGGCCAGAACAGCCTTGATGTCACCATCGGCACTTACCAAGGCAAGTATGTCCTGAACGGTGATGCCGGCGTCACTACCCTACTGGAAAAAGCTTGCCAATGGGGGCGCACCGGCACGGTAACGCCGGCCGCTTCGGCAACGATGACCTCGGATCGCATCACTGCGCTTAACTCGTCGGAATATTTGCCGTTGCCTGAGGGCTATGTCAATTACGCCCGTATCGCCATCGTGCTGAAAAACTTTGTCGGCAGCGCCGCTCAGCCCACCTCGGTGGACATCACCCAACTGTTGTGTCAAAAGATCGACATCGTCTCCCGCAACCCGCGTAAATCCTGGTAATCGAACGGGCCCGTCAGGGGCCTGTTTTCCATTAACGCGCGATATAGCCGCCGTCGATGCTGTAAAACGCGCCGGTGGTGAAACTGCTGTCGTCCGAGAGCAGGAAAGCCACCGTTTTCGCCACCTCTTCCCGCGTCGCCATTCTCCCCATCGGGTGCGAAGCGGCCATCTGTGCCCACGCCGACGCCGGCAGCGCCCTCATCGCCGGCGTATCCACATAGCCCGGCCCGACGGCGTTGACGCGCACGCCGCGCGTGGCGAACTCCAGCGCCGCCGAGCGCGTCAGGCCCAGCACGCCATGCTTGGCGGCGGTATAAGGCGCAATCCCGGCAATCCCCACCACGCCGTTGGCGGAAGAGAGGTTCACTACCGCCCCGCCGCCGCCGGCGACGATCGCCGGCAGGCCGTACTTCATGCCGAAAAACGTGCCGCTCAGGCAGGTGGCGATCACCTCATGCCAGTCTTCGACCGCGTACCGATCGATGTCCACCTCGTGCGGGCCGGTGATCCCGGCGTTGTTGACCAGCAGATGCAGCGCGCCGCAGCGCCGCACCGTCTCTTCAATGCCCTGCTGCACCGATGACGCATCGCGCACGTCCATCCGCAACGTCATCAACCGTCGGCCTTCGGGATCGAGCCGCGAGGCGGCGGCGGCGAGAGGCGCGGCGTGGCGGCCGGTCATCACCACCGTGGCGCCGCGCCGAAACAGCTCGGCGGCGATCGCTTCGCCAATGCCGGTGGAAGCGCCGGTCACCAGCGCCACCCGATGTTTGAAATCTTGCATAACCGTTCTCCTGCAACGTTGAACTCAGGGGAACAGGCTAGCGCCGACCAGTGACAGTTTGCGGCAGCAGCGACAGCGCAGCACGTAATGCGCTCACAAACGCCGCAAAGCCCGCTATTTTATGCCTACTTTTTCTCATGCGAGACACCCTGTGGATACCCAACGCTACCTGCAGCATATCGGCTTTACCGGCACCGCCCGCCCTGACCTCCCCACGTTGCAACAGCTGCACCATCGCCACATGCTGAGTGTCCCGTTCGAGAACCTGAGCATTATTTATCATCAGGGCATCCGGCTGGCGCCGGAGGCGCTGTTCAGCAAGGTGGTCGAGCGTAACCGCGGCGGTTTCTGTTATGAGCTGAACGCGTTGTTCGCCCTGCTGCTGCGGGAGATCGGTTTTAAGGTGAGCTTCATCTCCGGCGAGATCCGCGCGCGCGACGGCCATTTCGGCCCGCCCTACGACCATCTGGCGCTGCGGGTGGATCTGGCGGACCAGGCCTGGCTGGTGGACGTCGGTTTCGGCGATTCCTTCCTGACGCCGCTGAAGATCGTCGCCGCCGAGCCGCAACCGCAGGCCAGCGGCACCTTCCACCTGGAGCAGGAGGGCGAATATTACCTGCTGGAGCGCCGCAACGGCGACCAACGCTCGCATGCCAAAACCCTGTATCGCTTTACCGCCCAACCGCGCGAGTTGCATGAGTTCGACGAGATGTGCCGCTTCCACAGCACCTCGCCGCAGTCGCATTTCACCCAGCGCCTGGTGTGTTCACGGCCGACGGCCCACGGCCGGGTGACCCTCAGCGACATGAAGCTGATCGTGACCGAAGATCACCAGCGCCACGAAACGACGTTGCATTCGGAAGAGGAACGCCGCGCCGCGCTGTGGCAGCATTTCGCCATCGATTTGGATCGTTGACGGCACCGGCGGCGCCCTTTTATTACGATTCTGTTACACCGATTGCATAACCGCGCTTGGCTGATTGCCAGCACCGTGGCTGCAGGCATCATAGGGCCATGATTCGGCAACAGAGTGCGAAAAATGATCCGTGTGATACTGGTGGATGACCATGTGGTGGTGCGCTCCGGCTTTGCGCAGTTGCTGAGCCTCGAGGACGATCTCGACGTGGTGGGGCAATACGGCAGCGCGGCGGCGGCCTGGCCGGCATTGCTGCGCGACGACGTCAGCGTCGCGGTGATGGACATCGCCATGCCGGATGAAAACGGCCTGAGCCTGTTGAAACGCCTGCGGGCGCAGAAGCCGCAGTTTCGCGCGATCATACTCAGCATCTATGACTCCCCCACCTTCGTGCAGAGCGCGCTGGACGCCGGCGCCAGCGGCTATCTGACCAAACGCTGCGGGCCGGAAGAGCTGGTGCAGGCGGTGCGCTCCGTCGATATGGGCGGCCATTACCTGTGCGCCGACGCGCTGCGGGCGCTGCGCGGCGGCGAGCAGCCGGCCACGGCGCTGGAAGCGTTGACCCCGCGCGAGCGTGAAATCTTCGATCTGCTGGTCAAAGGCGACAGCGTAAAGGAGATCGCTTTCAAGCTCGATCTCAGCCATAAAACGGTGCACGTGCATCGCGCCAACGTCCTGGGCAAGCTGCAGTGCAACAGCACCATCGAGCTGGTGCATTTCGCTCTCGACCATCAACTTCTGGCGGGGCATTGATGCTACCCCGTTTCCGGCCCTGGGTTATCTCGCTGTTTATCCTGTTAGCCTGGGGCAGCGGCTGGCTGATGCTGTGGACGCTCGGTTTCTATCTGACCCGCAACGGCAACCAGGCGGCGCTGTTTCTGCCGCACGGCGTCTATCTCGCGCTGCTGATCCTGCTGGCGCGCCGCTATTGGCCCGCTCTGATAATACCGCCGGTGCTACTGCTGTTCTGGCTGCACGGCGAACGCCTGATGAGCGGTTACAGCCTGCTGGCCACGCCGTTCATCACCCTGCTCCCGGCCGCGCTCGCGCAGCGATTCTGGCACCGTTTTCCGCTCTACTGGCAGCGGCTGACGCTGCTGCTGGCTGCGGTGACCGCCGCCTCGCTGCTCAACACCGCCCTGCTTTCGCCGTTTGTGCCAAGCCCGGCGATGCTGCTTGGCCTGGCGTCGTTTACCGGCGGCGTCTTGCTGACCCCGTTCGTCTATCTGATCTTTGAATTTCTGCGCCAGCAGCACCGTTACCACCTGCTGGGGCTGGACACCCCCAACCCGCCGCTGCGCGCGTCCTTAATCATCTGGTGCAGCCTGTTCTTCGTTATCGGTATCGGCACGCAGATGGTGCTGTCGCCGGAAATCGAACGCCTGCTGCTGATCGTGGTGTTTCTGCCGAACGTGGTGATGGCGTGGAAGTTCGGCTGGCAGGGCGGCGTGCTGTCCGGCCTGCTCGGCAGCATGATGATCACCCTCGCCCGGCAGGTCGGCGTGGGGTTCGGCAACTTGGTCGAGCTGGAAATCTTTCTGGCGACGCAGGCGCTGCTCGGCATCGGCCTGGGTATCGCCATCAGCCGCCAGCAGCACCTGGCGCAAAACCTGCACCACTATCAGCGTCGCCTGGAAGAAGAGCTGGCGGCGCGGCGGGCGCTGACCGAAAAACTGATCCACACCGAAGAAGACACGCGGAAAAACCTGGCGCGCGAGCTGCACGATGAAATCGGCCAGAACATCACCGCGATTCAAATCCAGTCGCAGCTGGTCAAACGGGCGCACGATCCAGCGCAAACCCAGGCCGCCGCGCACCAGATAGGCGAGCTCGCCCGGCGCATTCATCACTCCACGCGCCAGCTGCTGCGCCAACTTCGGCCGCCCGCGCTGGACGAGCTGGCGTTCAAAGAGGCGCTTCACCACCTGCTGAGCGAATTCGCCTTTGCCGAACGGGGCATCCACTGCCGTTTCGATTACCGGCTGAGCCACACGCCCGCCGGCGAAACGGTGCGCTTCACCCTCTACCGCCTGCTGCAAGAGCTGCTCAACAACGTGTGCAAACACGCCGAGGCCAGCGAAGTCGCCATCGTCTTGTATCAACAGGGGCCGCTTTTGCACCTCGAGGTACAGGACAACGGCATCGGCATCCGTGCGGACAAGGTGCCCGGCCTCGGCATTCAGGGGATGCGCGAGCGGCTCAGCGCGCTGGGCGGCGAGCTGACGCTGGAAACGCAGTGCGGCACGCGGGTAATTGTTAACCTGCCCACAAATTTGCAACAAACCGCCGACTAACTAGGAAAAAGTCTTAGCCACTCCGGACTTTATCTCATCCCCTTTCCCTTTCACCTTCTTATAGTCACCACCAGGGAGGCGGCTATGCAGGCACGCTCGGCATCTGAAATCGATCATCGTTACCGCGCGCTGCGCCCGCGACTGCTGCTGTACATGGTCATCGGGTACGCCGCCTTTTACCTGACGCGCAAAAGCGTGAATTACGTGCTGCCGGCGCTGCAAACGGATTTGGGCCTGGATAAAGGGGACATCGGCCTGCTCGGCTCGCTGTTTTACCTGAGCTACGGCCTGTCGAAATTCGCCGCCGGGCTGTGGCACGACGGCCACGGGCAGCGCAGGTTTATGGGGATCGGCCTGTTCGCCACCGGCTTACTGAACGTGGCGTTTGCCTTCGGCGAATCGCTGACGCTGCTGCTGGCGGTCTGGGCGCTGAACGGCTTCTTTCAGGGCTGGGGCTGGCCGCCCTGCGCGCGGCTGCTGACCCACTGGTATTCGCGCAACGAGCGTGGCTTCTGGTGGGGCTGCTGGAACATGTCGATCAACCTCGGCGGCGCGATCGTGCCGCTGATCAGCGCCTTCGCCGCCCAGCGCTGGGGTTGGCAGGCGGCGATGCTGATCCCGGGCGCCGTCAGCATGGTGTTGGGCCTCTGGCTCACGCAGCAGCTGACAGGCACGCCGCAGGAAGAAGGCCTGCCGTCGGTCGGCCAGTGGCGCCACGATCCGTTGGAGCTGCGCCAGGAACAGCAAAGCCCGCCGATGGGGCTGTGGCAGATGTTGCGCACCACGATGCTGAAGAACCCGATGATCTGGCTGCTCGGCGTCTCTTACGTGCTGGTCTACCTGATCCGCATCGCGTTGAACGACTGGGGCAATCTCTGGCTGACCGAAAGCCACGGCGTCAACCTGCTCAGCGCCAACGCCACGGTGATGCTGTTCGAGATAGGCGGCCTGCTCGGCGCGCTGTTCGCCGGCTGGGGTTCGGATGTGCTGTTCGGCGGGCAGCGCGCGCCGATGATTTTGCTGTTCACGCTCGGGCTGATGGTTTCCGTCGCCGCGCTGTGGCTGGCGCCGGTGCATCACTACGCGCTGCTGGCGGGCTGTTTCTTTACGGTGGGCTTTTTTGTCTTCGGCCCGCAGATGCTGATTGGCCTCGCCGCCGTGGAATGCGGGCACAAAGGCGCAGCGGGCTCCATCACCGGTTTTCTCGGCCTGTTCGCCTACCTGGGGGCAGCGCTGGCGGGCTGGCCGCTGTCGCAGGTCATCGAAGGCTACGGCTGGTCAGGCATGTTCAGTTTGCTGTCGATCGCCGCCGTTCTTATGGGTTTATTGCTGATGCCGCTGCTGATGGCGAGCGTCGCCACCTCTACCGAGAGAAGGATAAAACAATGAAAAAAATGTGGGTCACTACCCTGATAGCTTCCGGCATCGCGCTGGCCACGCTGAGCGGCGCCACGCACGCCAAGGGCCGCCTGGTGGTTTACTGCAGCGCCACCAATGAAATGTGTGAAGCGGAGACCAAAGCCTTCGGCGAGAAATATGACGTGAAAACCTCGTTCATCCGCAACGGCTCCGGCAGCACGCTGGCGAAAGTGGACGCCGAGAAGAAAAACCCGCAGGCGGACGTCTGGTACGGCGGCACGCTCGATCCGCAATCCCAGGCCGGTGAAATGGGGCTGCTACAGCCCTACAAATCGCCGAACCTCGAACAGGTGATGCAACAATTCCGCGACCCGGCGAAGCTGAAAGGCAACTACTCCTCGGCGGTCTACGTCGGCATCCTCGGCTTCGGCGTCAATACCCAGCGCCTCAAAGAGAAAAACCTGCCGGTGCCCAAGTGCTGGAAAGACCTGACCAAGCCGGAATACAAAGGCGAGATTCAAATCGCCGATCCGCAGAGCTCCGGCACCGCCTATACCGCGCTGGCGACCTTTGCCCAGCTGTGGGGAGACGATCAGGCCTTCGATTACCTCAAGCAGCTGAACGCCAACGTCTCGCAGTACACCAAGTCCGGCATTGCCCCGGCGCGCAACGCCGCCCGCGGTGAAACGGCGATCGGCATCGGTTTCCTGCATGACTACTCACTCGAAAAAGAACAGGGCGCGCCGCTTGAGCTGATCTCGCCTTGTGAAGGCACCGGCTACGAAATCGGCGGCGTCAGCATCCTCAAAGGCGCACGTAACCTCGACAACGCCAAGCTGTTTGTGGATTGGGTGCTGTCGAAAGAGGCGCAGGAACTGGCATGGCAGAAAGGCAAGTCCTATCAGATCCTGACCAACACCACCGCCGCTACCTCGCCGAACTCGCTGAAGCTCGACGACCTGAAGCTGATCAACTACGACATGGACAAGTACGGCTCGACCGAGGTCCGCAAGGCGCTGATCAATAAATGGGTCAGCGAAGTCAAGATGGGTAAATAAGCCCACATTCTGCGCCTGTTGCCGGGTAAGCCTCACGCCTTACCCGGCCTGAACATCCGGGAAACTTATGTCACATACACATGCACTCCATCTCGTGAAAAAACGAGATGCGATATTCCTTTGGGTCTTGCTTGGCTGGCTGGCGTTCGCCCTGCTGCCGAGCTGGAGCCTGGATTACGGCCTGCTGGAGTCCACCGGCGATGAAATCCTCGCGGCCTACGGCTGGTCACACCGCAATGTCAGCTGGCTATGGTGCCTGTTGCCGAGCCTGCTGCTGCTTCGCCCTTACGCCCCGGCGGGCGGTGAACGGCGGCGGCGCCACGCGTTCGATGCCGGCTGGGCGCTGCTGTGCATGGCCTTTATCGTCGTCAGCGCCACGGTGGCGGGGCGCGGTCTAGGCTACGCCACTCTGGTGCAATTGACCGCGCTGGGCGCCATCATGACGCTGGCGCTGACCCGCTTCGAATGGCTGGGCGGCGACCGTTTCGTTATCGGTGCGCTGGTCACCATCGTGGCGCTGATCGGCGTCTTCATCGTCTGGCCGAGCATCGCGATTTTCATTCCGATGTTCACCGACCAGGCGGGGGCATTCGCGCCGCTGGCGTTTATGAACGTGCTGTTGCAGGCGCATATCGTTCAGGTGATCCTCAACTCCATCGCCCTGTCGATCGCGGTCGGCGCCGGCTGCACCTTCTTCGGCCTGGTGCTGGCGATTTACACCACCCGCATCGCCAAGCGCAGCGCCATTATCGGCCGCATCTTCTCCATCCTGCCCATCGTCACGCCGCCGTTCGTCGTCGGCCTGGGCGTCACGTTGATGATGGGGCGCTCCGGCTACGTCACCGAGTGGATGGTGGCCTGGTTCGGCCTGACCAACACCAACTGGCTGTACGGCTTTACCGGCATCTGGCTGGCGCAGGTGCT
The DNA here is from genome assembly GCF_016805595.1 of Serratia sp. 4542. Taxonomy (NCBI): domain Bacteria; kingdom Pseudomonadati; phylum Pseudomonadota; class Gammaproteobacteria; order Enterobacterales; family Yersiniaceae; genus Serratia; species Serratia sp. 4542. Next base: position 110,648 of record NZ_RXKV01000007.1, on the reverse strand, counting down.
GGCGTTCACGCCGATGGCGTTCATGATCCTCGACGGCGCGATCAAGACCATTCATCCTTCGCTGGAAGAAGCCTCCTACACCCTGCGCGCCAGCCGTTGGCAAACCTTTAACGGCGTGTTCGTGCCGCTGCTGAAACCGGCGCTGGCCAACGCGTTTCTGATCGTGGTGGTGCAATCGCTGGCCGACTTCAGCAACCCGCTGGTGCTCGGCGGCAACTTCGACGTGCTGGCGACGCAAATCTATTTCTACATCACCGGCTCGCAGCTCGACTATCAGGCCGCCAGCACCCTCGGCGCCTTCCTGCTGCTGTTCTCGCTGCTGGTGTTCTGCATCCAGTACCTGTGGATCGGCAAGCGTTCCTACGTCACCGTGTCCGGCAAATCCTATCGCGGCGACGTACAGCCGCTGCCGGTCACGCTGGTGTGGGGCGTGATTGCGTTGCTGGCGGTGTGGGTAGCCTTTAACGCCCTGCTCTACGGCAGCATTTTCTACGGCAGCTTCACCGTCAACTGGGGAGTGGATTACACGCTGACGCTGGATAACTTCATCAAGCTGTTCGGCCAGGGCATGAGCGACGGCGCGTGGCCTTCGCTGCTCGACACGCTGCTGTACGCCGGGATCGCCGCGCCGATCACCGCCGCCTTCGGCCTGCTGATCGCCTGGATCGTGGTGCGCCAGCAGTTCAGGGGCAAAAAGACCATCGAGTTCACCACCATGCTGTGCTTTGCGGTGCCGGGCACCGTGGCGGGCGTCTCTTACATTCTCGCCTTCAACAGCGCGCCGGTGTACCTCACCGGGACGGCCGCCATCGTGATTATCTCGATGGTGATGCGCAACGTGCCGGTGGGCATTCGCGCCGGGATCGCCGGGCTGGGCCAGATAGACAAATCGCTGGACGAAGCCTCGCTCAGCCTGCGCGCCGGCTCGCTGCGCACCATTACGCACATCCTGCTGCCGCTGCTGCGCCCGGCGATCCTGTCGGCGCTGATCTACAGCTTCGTGCGCGCCATCACCACCGTCAGCGCCATCGTTTTCCTGGTGACGCCCGATACCCGCGTGGCCACCGCCTACATCCTCAACCGCGTGGAAGACGGCGAATACGGCGTGGCGATCGCCTACGGTTCAATTCTGATCGTGGTGATGCTGGCGATTATTTTCCTCTTTGACTGGCTGATCGGCGAGGCACGCATCTCCCGTTCAAAAGCCAAAAACCAGGCGTAATGGAGCCCATGATGAGCCAGAAAAATTTCGTTGAACTGCGCAACGTCTCCAAACGGTTCGGCAGCAACACGGTGATCGATAACATCACGCTCACCATCCCTCGGGGGCAGATGGTGACGCTGCTCGGCCCTTCCGGCTGCGGCAAGACCACCATTTTGCGCCTGGTCGCCGGGCTGGAGAAACCGAGCGACGGGCAGATATTCATTGATGGTGAAGACGTTACCCATCGTTCCATCCAGCAGCGTGACATCTGCATGGTGTTTCAGTCTTATGCCCTGTTCCCGCACATGTCGCTGGGAGAAAACGTCGGCTATGGGCTGAAGATGCTCGGCATTCCGCGCGCCGAAGTGAAAGCGCGCGTGCAGGAAGCGCTGGCGATGGTGGATCTGGCGGGGTTCGACGATCGCTATGTCGATCAGATCTCCGGCGGCCAACAGCAGCGCGTGGCGCTGGCGCGCGCGCTGATCCTCAAGCCGAAAGTGCTGCTGTTCGACGAGCCGTTGAGCAACCTCGACGCCAACCTGCGCCGCAGCATGCGCGAAAAGATCCGCGAGCTGCAAAAGCAGTTTGATATCACGTCGCTGTACGTCACTCACGATCAGAGCGAGGCTTTCGCGGTCTCAGACACCGTGCTGGTGATGAACAAGGGGCATATCATGCAGATAGGCTCGCCGCAGGATCTCTATCGGCAGCCGGCGTCGCGCTTTATGGCGAGCTTTATGGGGGACGCCAACCTGTTCCCGGCCGGCTTCAGCGCGGACTATGTCGATATCAGCGGCTATCGCCTGCCGCGCCCCGCGCACTTTGCCACCGAAGGCGCCGGTACGGTGGGCGTGCGGCCGGAAGCGATCACGCTGAGCGAGCACGGCGAGGAAAGCCAGCGCTGCGTGATCCAGCATGTCGCCTATATGGGGCCGCAGTATGAAGTCACGGTGGCGTGGCATGGGCAGCAGATTTTGCTGCAGGTCAACGCCACCCGCCTGCAGCCCAACGTCGGCGAACAGTATTATCTGGAAATTCACCCCTACGGCATGTTTATGCTGGCGGACGCGGCATAATAAGCATCACTCTTAAGCGTTAGAATAACGGTCATTCCTCATGGAATGACCGTAAATAACCACCCAAAAAACCGTATTTATCTATTTTTACAATTCCTTCCAAGTCCTTGTTCAGCCGAGAAATAAATATATCCGTATTCATTAAAAAATAACCACCTGGGCCACCAAGGATGATATTTTTATTTAGATGGGGTAAGCTTAATCCCGCAGTCGAAATTATTTAACGGCCAACTCAAGGAGAAATTCATGAGCAACAATGCAAACGCACAGGCGCAGCTGGATAATTTACGCAACGTCGCTTCCCAGCTGAAGGAAATGCGCCACTATGCGCAGTCGAACACCGAAACGCTCTCCGCACACTGGCTGGCCTTCGATCAGGGGGAATGCAAAAATAAGGCATTCGCCGAAGCCATTAACGACCTGTTGAATAAACAGGGTGCCTGCCTGGAAGGGCTGGAAAAAACCATTCAGGATATCGAGATAGAATTGAACCGTCTCGACAAAGCCGCCTGATAATACCGATTTAAATAAACCCGCCGCGTGCGGGTTTATTTTTAGCTACGGCAGATGACGCGCGCAATATCCCCCGATGTCGTCAGCGCGCGTATTTCGCTGAACAGTTCGGTGGCTTCGTCATATTCTTTGCGCAAATAGCCCAGCCACTGTTTGATGCGCGCCACGTGATACAGGCCGGTGTCGCCCTGCTTTTCCAGATGGACGTATTTTTGCAGCAGCTCAACCACCTGAGGCCAGGGCATGCGCGGTTCGTTGTACTTCACCACCCGGCTCAGGTTTGGCACGTTGAGCGCGCCGCGCCCCAGCATGATGGCGTCGCAGCCGGTCGCCTGCAGGCAATCCTGCGCGCTCTGGTAATCCCAGATCTCGCCGTTGGCGATCACCGGGATGCTCAGCCGTTGACGGATCTCGCCGATCGCCGCCCAGTTGATGCGATCCGCCTTGTAGCCGTCCTCTTTGGTGCGGCCGTGCACCGTCAGCTCGCTGGCGCCCGCCTGCTGCACCGCATCGGCGATTTCAAAGCTGCGGCTGGAGGAGTCCCAGCCCAGGCGCACCTTCACCGTGACCGGCAGATGGGCCGGCACCGCCGCGCGCATCGCTTTGGCGCCCTGGTAGATCAATTCCGGATCTTTGAGCAGCGTCGCCCCGCCGCCGCTGCCGTTCACCAGCTTGGACGGGCAGCCGCAGTTGAGATCGACGCCGTAAGAGCCCAATTCCACCGCGCGCGCGGCGTTCTCCGCCAGCCACTGCGGGTACTGCCCCAGCAGCTGTACGCGCACCAGCGTGCCTGACGGCGTGCGGCTGGCGTGGCGCAGCTCCGGGCACAGCCGGTAGAACGATTTGGCCGGCAGCAGCTGATCGACCACGCGCAGAAATTCGGTGATGCACAGATCGTAGTCGTTCACGTCGGTGAGCAACTCACGCACCAAAGAATCGAGAACGCCCTCCATCGGAGCCAATAATACGCGCATGACCAATCCCAGCTAAAAAAAGACCCGCAATGATACGGGTGAATGCCCGCGCCAGACAAGCCTCTGCGGGCATTAAAAGCGCCGTCAGCCCAGCCGGCGGATCGGTTGGCCGGCGAGGAACGCCGCAATGTCCTCGACCGCCTCGGTGAAGTAGGCGCGGTAGTTGTCGTCCGCCACGTAGCCCACATGCGGCGTGGCCAGCACGTTGGGCAGCTGACGAAACGCATCGTCGGCCGGCAGCGGCTCCGTCTCGAACACGTCCAGCCCGGCGCCGGCGATCTTCCGCTGTTGCAGCACGTCCACCAACGCCGCCCGATCGACGATCGCCGCACGCGAGGTGTTGATCAGATAAGCAGTGGGCTTCATCGCCGTCAATTCGTCGCGCCCCACCAGCCCGCGGCTGCGATCGCTCAGCACCAGGTGGATAGAGACAAAATCGCTCTGCTCGAACAGCGCCCGTTTGGACGGCGCCAGTAGGGCCCCCTCCTGCGCCGCCCGTTCCGCCGTCAGGTTCTGGCTCCAGGCCAACACCCGCATGCCGAACGCCTGCGCCACCCGGGCCATCTGGCCGCCGATCTTGCCCAGCCCCAGCAGCCCCAGCGTTTTCCCCTGCAGGGTGACGCCGAGATCCCGCTGCCACGGGCCGTTGTTTTTCAGCCCGACGCTTTCCGGCACGATATGCTTCGCCAACCCGAGCAGCAGCGCCCAGGTCAGCTCCATCGGCGCCGCCGCCCCGCTGCGGGTGCCGCATACCACTACGCCGCGCTCGGCGGCGGCAGCCAAATCGATAGAAGCGTTGCGCATGCCGGAGGTGATCAGCAGCTTCAGCTTCGGCAGCCGCGCCAACAGCGAGGCGGTCATCGGCGTGCGCTCGCGCATGATGACCAGAATGTCGCACTCCTGCAGATGCACCGCCAGCTCCGTCTCATCGGTAAAGTGCGCGCTGATGGCGGACACCTCCACCCGATCGGCCAGCGCCGACCAGTCCGCCATCTTGAGCGCCACCTGCTGGTAATCATCGAGAATTGCGCACTTCAATTTCATCTCCGTCTCCTGGAATGTAGGGTTAGCCACCGTCCAGCCTAGTACGAAAATGCCGTTCCGCCAGGCAAAAAAAAAGCCGCCCGTATCGGCGGCTTACTCTTTGAGCAATCAGGCTTATTCAGCCGGTTTGCGGTTGCGTGGGCGACGCGAAGCCGGTGCGCCGGAACGGCGCTGGCCATCACCCTGCGGGCGGGCGTTACCGTTGCCATTGCCGCGGTTTTCACGCTGGCCGCCGTTCGCGTTGCCGCTGCGCTGACCGCCGCCGTTACCGGAACGCTGGCCACCGCCGTTGCCGCGCGGGGCGCCGCGCCCGCCACCCTGACGGCCGTTGATGATCGGCTCGGCCTTGATGGTCGGATCCGGCTCGTAGCCCGGCAGCGCGATGCGTGGAATTTCACGCTTCAGCAGACGCTCGATGTCGCGCAGCAGCTTGTGCTCATCCACGCACACCAGCGAGATAGCTTCGCCGGTGCGCTCCGCGCGGCCGGTACGGCCGATGCGGTGCACGTAGTCTTCCGGCACGTTAGGCAGCTCGTAGTTCACCACGTGCGGCAGCTGGTCGATATCCAGGCCGCGCGCCGCGATGTCGGTCGCCACCAGCACGCGGATGCGGCCGTCTTTGAAGTCGGCCAGAGCACGGGTACGGGCGCCCTGGCTCTTGTTGCCGTGGATCGCCGCTGCGGTGATACCGTCTTTGTTCAGCTGCTCCGCCAGGTGGTTGGCGCCGTGCTTGGTGCGGGTAAACACCAGCACCTGTTTCCAGTCGCCTTCGCCGATCATCTGCGACAGCAGTTCCCGCTTACGCTTCTTGTCGACGAAGTGCACGCTCTGCTCGATCTGCTCAGACGCGGTGTTGCGGCGCGCCACTTCTACCGAAGCCGGGTTGTGCAGCAGCTTGTTGGCCAGCGCCTTGATGTCGTCGGAGAAGGTTGCGGAGAACAGCAGGTTCTGACGCTTGGCCGGCAGCTTGGCCAGCACGCGGCGGATGTCGTGGATAAAGCCCATGTCCAGCATGCGGTCCGCTTCGTCCAGCACCAGAATTTCGATTTTGGACAGGTCAACCGCGTTCTGATGTTCCAAATCCAGCAGACGGCCCGGCGTTGCCACCAGGATATCGACGCCGCCGCGCAGCTTCATCATCTGCGGATTGATGCTCACGCCGCCAAACACCACCAGCGAACGCAGGCGCAGGTGTTTGCTGTAGGCATCGACGTTTTCGCCGATCTGCGCCGCCAGCTCACGGGTTGGCGTCAGGATCAGCGCGCGCACCGGGCGACGGCCCTTGACCGGATGGTCATGCTTGCTCAGCAGCTGCAACAGCGGCAGGGTAAAACCGGCGGTTTTACCGGTGCCGGTCTGGGCGCTGGCCATCAGGTCACGACCTTCCAGCACGACAGGGATAGCCTGACGCTGAATTGGCGTCGGTTCGCGATAGCCCTGTTCTTCAACAGCGCGCACAATTTCAGCACTTAAGCCGAGGGTTTCAAATGACATAAAGAGAAAAACTCCAGATCCCCCCTAACCTAACGGTGTTCGGTGCAGTTTCCTGGGAGGATGATCAGACGGGGCATTAAGCATGACCACGAGGGATTGGCACAAACTGCAGTGCACCAGGCGGCGATTGTAACAGAAGTCGCGCAATAAAAAGCACTTTTACGCACCCAGAGCACAATCTGCCGTAAATTCAGCATTGTCTGAAGCCGATCACATAACTCATTGTGATTAGCGGTTGCGTTTTAAACAATCTGGCATAAAGTTAATCATATGATTGATTAACTTTGAGCGTGCCCCATGCCAGCTTCCGTCCCTCATCAGGCCGCCGGCCGAGCGCGCGGCGAGCAAACGCGCCGGCAGCTGCTCGCCGCGGCGACCGAACTGTTCGGCGAATGCGGCCTGGAAGGCGCCACCACCCGCGACATCGCCCAACGGGCCGGCCAGAATATCGCCGCCATCACCTATTACTTCAGCTCCAAAGAGGGGCTGTACCTGGCCGTGGCGCAGTCGCTCGCCGATTTCATCCAGCAGGCGTTCGCCCCGCTGGCCGAGGAGGTCGATCGCTTCTGGCAACAGTCCGCCGCGCAGCGCTCACCCGACGCGGCGCTGCGTTTGCTGCAGCGTGGCCTGCTGGCCTTCAGCGAACTGATGACCCAGCCGCACACGCTGAACCTGAGCAAAATCATGTCGCGCGAACAGCTCGCCCCGACCGAGGCCTACCCGCTGATCCACAGCCAGGTGATCGCGCCGATGCACGCGCGGCTATGCCGCCTGCTGGCGGCCGCGACCGGCATCGACGAACAGGTGACCCGCCTCGTGCTGCATACCCATGCGCTGATCGGCGAGGTGCTGTCGTTTCGCGTGGCGCGCGAAACCATCCGCCGCCAGGCCAGCTGGCAAGCCATTGGCGAGGACGAAGCGGCGCAGATCGGCGCCGTGCTGAGCGAACATATTGAGATTCTGGTTACCGGGCTGCGCCAACGTCACGGCGCGTAAATTCAGGCAGGGAGTGTTATGAACAAAAAACGCAGTGCCTTGATCGTGTTGTTAATTCTGCTGATCGCGGCCGCCGCTTACGGGGTATGGCATTACCAACAACAGCAGGATAAGCCGCTGACGCTGTACGGCAACGTCGACATCCGCACGGTGAACCTCGGCTTTCGCGTCGATGGCCGCCTGGCGTCGCTGACGGTGGATGAAGGCGATGCCGTTCAGCCGGGCCAGCTGCTCGGCAAACTGGACGACGCGCCCTACCGCAACGCGCTGCAGCAGGCCGAAGCCAACGTCGGCAGCGCGCGCGCCAAGCTGTCGCTGCTGCAGGCCGGCTACCGCAGCGAAGAGATCGCCCAGGTACGGTCGGAAATGGCGCAGCGCCAGTCCGCCTTCGCCTACGCCGACAGCTTCCTGAAACGCCAGCAGGGGCTGTGGGCGAAAAACGCCACCTCCGCCGACGCGCTGGAGGATGCGCGCACCGCCCGCAATCAGGCGCAGGCCAACCTGCAGGCGGCGAAAGACAAGCTGTCGCAATACCTCAGCGGCAACCGCCCGCAAGAAATCGAACAGGCCAAGGCCGACGTGGCGCAGAGCGAGGCGGCGCTGGCACAGGCGCAGTTGAACCTGCAAGACGCCACGCTGGTCTCCCCTTCCGCCGGTACGGTACTGACCCGTGCAGTGGAGCCGGGCACCATGCTCGGCGCCGGCGGCACGGTCTTCACCCTGTCGCTGACCCGGCCGGTGTGGGTGCGCGCCTACGTCAACGAAACCCGCCTGAACCAGGCGGTGCCCGGCACCGAACTGGAGATCTACACCGACGGCCGCCCCGACAAGCCTTACCACGGCAAGATCGGTTTCGTCTCGCCGACCGCGGAATTCACGCCGAAAAGCGTTGAAACGCCGGATCTGCGCACCGATCTGGTGTACCGCCTGCGGGTGATCGTCACCGACGCCGACGACGCGCTGCGTCAGGGCATGCCGGTCACCCTGCGCTTCGCCAAACCCTGAGGCCGGCCATGGAACAGGCGCACACCATTGAGCTGGAAGGGCTGGAGAAGCGCTTCCCGTCGCTTGAGAAACCGGCGGTCGCCAGCCTGACCACCACCCTGCGCAGCGGCGCGGTGATCGGGCTGGTCGGCCCGGACGGCGCCGGCAAAACCACCCTGCTGCGCATGCTGGCCGGGCTGCTGCAGCCCAGCAGCGGCAAACTGCGGGTCGCCGGGTTGGATCCGATCGCGCAGGATCGTCAACTGCACGCGATCCTCGGCTACATGCCGCAGAAGTTCGGGCTGTATGAGGATCTGACGGTGATGGAGAACCTGACGCTGTACGCCGATCTGCGCGGCGTCACCGGCGATCTTCGCCGCCAGACCTTCGAGCGGCTGTTGAAATTCACCGATCTGACCCGCTTCACCGAGCGCCTGGCGGGCAAGCTGTCCGGCGGTATGAAGCAGAAACTCGGCCTGGCCTGCACGCTGGTGGGCGAACCTCAGGTGCTGTTGCTGGATGAGCCTGGCGTCGGCGTCGACCCGATCTCGCGCCGCGAGCTGTGGCGCATGGTGCATGAACTGGCCAACGACGGCATGCTGATCCTGTGGAGCACCTCTTATCTCGATGAGGCCGAACAGTGCCGCGAAGTGCTGCTGCTCAACGAGGGCGAGCTGCTGTTCAGCGGCGCGCCGCAGGCGCTGACCCGCCGTATGGCCGGGCGCACGGTGTTGATCGCCGCGCCCCCCGGCAGCCATCGATCGCTGCTGCAGCGGGCGATCTGCCTGCCGGCGGTCACCGATGGGGTGATCCAGGGCAAGTATCTGCGCCTGATTCTGAAGGAAGGCGAAGATCACCGGCAGCTGTTGCAGGCGCTGGATCTGCCGGAGGCCGAACTGGACGAAGCGGATCCGCGCTTCGAGGATGCGTTTATCGATCTGCTCGGCGGCGGCCCCAACCACCGCTCGGCGCTGGCGGAGATCATGCCGACGGTCAACGGCGCAAGCGGTGAAACGGTGATCGAAGCGGTGCAGCTGACCAAAAAATTCGGCGACTTCGCCGCTACCGATCACGTTGATTTCCAGGTGCGGCGCGGCGAAATTTTCGGCCTGCTCGGGCCGAACGGCGCCGGCAAGTCCACCACCTTTAAAATGATGTGCGGCCTGCTGATCCCCTCCAGCGGTAAGGCGCTGGTGCTGGGGATGGATCTCAAGACCAGCTCCGGCCAGGCGCGCCAGCGCCTCGGCTACATGGCGCAAAAATTCTCGCTGTACGGCAACCTGACGGTGGCGCAGAACCTGAAGTTCTTCTCCGGCGTCTACGGCCTGAGCGGCAAGGCGCAGCGCGACAAAATCGACGAGATGTCCCGCGCCTTCAACTTCGCGCCGATCCTCGATCAGACGCCGGACGCGCTGCCGCTCGGCTTCAAACAGCGCCTGGCGCTGGCCTGCGCGCTGATGCACGAACCGGATATCCTATTCCTCGACGAACCGACTTCCGGCGTCGATCCGCTGACGCGGCGCGAGTTCTGGTTGCACATCAACGGCATGGTCGACAAGGGCGTCACGGTGATGGTGACCACCCACTTTATGGACGAAGCGGAGTACTGCGACCGCATCGGCCTGGTGTACCGCGGCAAAATCATCGCCGCCGGCACGCCGGACGATCTCAAACAGCAGGTGGCGCGCGACGACAATCCCAACCCCTCGATGGAGCAGGCATTTATCGAGCTGGTGCAGGGTTACGATGAGGAGGAATCACGGTGAGCGATAACCGCACCCCAATCGACGACGGCGGCTTCTCCTGGCGCCGGCTGCGCGCGCTGTGTCTGAAGGAAACGCGGCAGATACTGCGCGATCCCAGCAGCGGCCTGATCGCCTTCGTCATCCCGCTGATGCTGCTGTTTATCTTCGGCTACGGCATCAACCTGGACTCCAGCAAGCTGCATCTGGGCATTCTGATGGAGCAGCAGAGCGAAGACGCGCGCGATCTGGCCCAGGCTTTCGCCGGTTCGCCCTATATCGAACCGACCATCAGCGACAACCGCCAACAGCTGATCCAGCAGATGCAGGCCGGCACGATCCGCGGCCTGGTGGTGATCCCGGTGGATTTCGACCAGCGCATGGCGCGCCCGCACGACAGTGCCCCTATCCAGATCATCACCGACGGCAGCGAGCCGAACACCGCCAACTTCGTGCAGGGCTATGCCCAGGGCGTATGGCAAATTTGGCAGCAGCAGCGCGCCACCGATCGGGGGAACAGCGACAAACCGCTGATTGACGTGCAGATGCGCTACTGGTTCAACCCGGCGGCCATCAGCCGGCACTACATCATTCCCGGCGCCATCACCATCATCATGACGGTGATCGGCGCCATCCTCACCTCGCTGGTGATCGCCCGCGAATGGGAGCGCGGCACCATGGAGGCCCTGCTGTCCACCCAGGTGACGCGCAGCGAGCTGTTGCTCTCCAAGCTGATCCCTTATTACTTCCTCGGCATGGCCGCGATGGCGCTGTGCATGGCGGTGGCGGTATGGGTGCTCGGCGTGCCCTATCGCGGCTCCCTGCCGATCCTGCTGCTGATCAGCAGCCTGTTCCTCGCCAGCACCCTCGGCATGGGCCTGCTGATCTCCACCCTCACCCGCAATCAGTTCAATGCGGCGATGGTGGCGCTGAACGCCGCCTTCCTGCCGTCGATCATGCTGTCCGGCTTTATCTTCCAGATCGACAGCATGCCGGCCATCGTGCGCGCGGTGACCTATATCATTCCGGCGCGCTACTTCGTCAGCACGCTGCAAACGCTGTTCCTGGCGGGCAACGTCGGCACCGTGCTGCTGATCAATCTGCTGTTCCTGATCGCTTCCGCCGTGGTGTTCATCGGCCTGACGGCCTGGAAAACCCAACGCCGGCTGGATTGAGGAGAAAGAGCGATGTTTCATCGTCTGTTGACGCTCATCATCAAGGAAATGCAGGCGCTGCTGCGCGATCCGCAAACCCGCGCCATTTTAATCATGCCGGTGATCCTGCAGGTGCTGCTGTTCCCGTTCGCCGCGACGCTGGAAGTCACCAACGCCACCATCGCGGTCTACAGCGAGGACAGCGGCCAAGCCTCGGTAGAGCTGACCCAGCGCTTCGCCAAGGCCAAGGCCTTTCAACACGTGCTGCTGCTGCGTAGCCCGCAGGAAATAAAGACCACCATCGACAACCAGCGAGCGCTGCTGCTGATCCGCTTCCCGGCGCAGTTCTCGCGCGATATCGCCACCGGCAACACCGCGCCGCTGCAACTGCTGCTCGACGGGCGCAACTCCAACAGCGCGCAGATCGCCGCCAACTACGTGCAGCAGATCGTGCAGGAATATCAGAACGAGCTGCTCGGCAACCGCGCCAAACCCAACAACAGCGAGCTGGTGGTGCGCAATTGGTATAACCCGAATCTGGACTATAAATGGTTCGTGGTGCCGTCGCTGATCGCCATGATCACCACCATTGGCGTGCTGATCGTCACCTCGCTGTCGGTGGCGCGCGAACGCGAACAGGGCACACTGGAACAGCTGCTGGTCTCGCCGCTCACCACCTGGCAGATCTTTATCGGCAAGGCGGTGCCGGCGCTGATCGTCGCCAGCTTCCAGGCCAGCATCGTGCTGCTGATCGGCATCTTCCTGTACCAGATCCCGTTTGCCGGATCGCTGCTGCTGTTCTATGCCACCATGCTGATCTACGGGCTGTCGCTGGTCGGTTTCGGCCTGCTGATCTCGTCGCTGTGCGCCACTCAGCAGCAGGCGTTCATTGGCGTGTTCGTGTTCATGATGCCGGCGATCCTGCTCTCGGGTTACGTCTCGCCGGTGGAGAATATGCCGGTGTGGCTGCAGGATCTGACCTGGGTCAACCCGATACGCCACTTCACCGACATCACCAAGCAGATCTACCTGAAGGACGCCAGCTTCGACATCATCTGGCACAGCCTGTGGCCGCTGCTGGTGATCACCGCCACCACCGGCAGCGCCGCCTACGCGCTGTTCCGCCGCAAAATCGCATAAAAAAAGCTCTGCATGTCACATGCAGAGCCCGGTAAGTCCTGTGGATTTCAAGCTACTGCTTGAAAGGCCACGGATTTAGCGACGGTTGCCGAAGATACGCAGCAACATCAGGAACAGGTTGATGAAGTCGAGATACAGCGTCAGCGCGCCGACGATGGCGTACTTGCGGAAGCTGTCTTTATCATCGGCGTTCAGCTGCTCGCCCATCGCCTTGAGTTTTTGCGTGTCGTACGCGGTCAGGCCGACGAACACCACCACCCCGATGTAGGTAATCGCCCACATCAGCGCGGTGCTTTTCAGCCAGATGTTTACCAGCGAGGCCAGCACGATGCCGATCAGCGCCATGAACAGCATGCTGCCGAAGCCGCTCAGATCGCGCTTGGTGGTGTAACCGTACAGGCTCATGGCGCCGAACATGCCGGCGGTGACCACGAAGGTGCTGGCGATCGAGCTGTAGGTGTAGGCGATGAAGATGCTCGACAGCGTCAGCCCGGTCAGCGCCGAGTACAGCATGAACAGCGAAGTGGCCACCGCGCCGCTCAGGCGGTTGACCATGCCGGAGATCACGAACACCAGCGCCAGTTGGGCGATGATCAGACCGAAGAAGGTGATCTGGCTGGAGAAGATGAAGTTGAGGATCGCGGGCGTGTTGGCCGCATACCAGGAAACGAACGCCGTCAGCAGCAGACCGCAGGTCATCCAGCCGTAAACCTGCGCCATGTAGGCCTGAATGCCGCTGTTGGCACGTTCGACGATTGAACCATTAGAGCGTGGATATCGGTCCATGACGGTTACCTTTTGCGTAGTAAACAAGATTCCGAAGCCCCGCGAACGGGGCTTCGCCTGCTATAAGCGTACCACAGAATATGCCGGGCGAAAGCGGCAAAGGTCTTGATTTGTTTCCGCTGTTGACGCGTTATTTAGCCGCGTCGTGCCAGCGCTGCGCGGCCTCGCGATCGCTGTCGCGGGCGTCTACCCAACGATCGCCCTGGCCGGTGGCTTCGCGCTTCCAGAACGGCGCGCGGGTCTTCAGGTAGTCCATGATGAACTCGCTGGCGGCGAACGCCATGCTGCGGTGCGCGCCGGTCACGCCGACGAACACGATCTCGTCGCCGGGATACAGCGCGCCGACGCGGTGGATCACCGTCACCCGCTGCAGCGGCCAACGGCTGCGCGCCTCGGCCACGATCTCCGCCAGCGCCTTCTCGGTCATGCCGGGGTAGTGTTCCAGCGTCAGCGCGCTGACGTCGTCACCCAGATTATGGTTGCGCACCTTGCCGGTGAAGGTCACCACCGCGCCATCGGCGTCGCACTGCGCCAGCCACTGGTACTCGTCGCCGACGTTGAACGGCGCCTCGCCCACGCGAATGCGGGTATTTTCCATGCTTACCCCCCGGTGACCGGCGGGAAGAAGGCCACTTCATCGCCAGGGCGCAGCGGATGGTCCGCCGCCACCAGCGACTGATTGACCGCCGCCAACAGCTTGCCGGACTCCAGCGCCAGCGCCCAGCGATCGCCGCGCGCGCACAGCGCCTGGCGCAGCGCCTCGACGGTCGGGTAATCCGCCGGCATCGACAGGCCACCGGTGCCCACCAGTTCGCGCACCTGCGCGAAGAAAAGAATATCGATCATACGTTCACCTTAAAATCGCCGGATTTGCCACCGCTTTTCGCCAGCAGGCGCACCGGGCCGATCACCATGTCTTTCTGTACCGCTTTGCACATGTCATAGATGGTCAATGCCGCCACCGAGGCGGCGGTCAGCGCCTCCATCTCGACGCCGGTTTTGCCGGTCAGCCGGCAGCAGGTTTCGATGCGCACCCGGCTGTGCTGCGTTTGCGCCTCCAGCTGTACTTCGACCTTGCTCAGCATCAGCGGGTGGCACAGCGGGATCAGCTCCCAGGTGCGTTTGGCCGCCTGAATGCCGGCGATGCGCGCCGTGGCGAACACGTCGCCCTTGTGATGGCTGCCGTCGACGATCATCGCCAGCGTGGCGGGCAGCATCTCGACGAAGGCTTCGGCGCGCGCCTCGCGCACCGTTTCGGCCTTGGCGGAAACGTCAACCATATGGGCTTCGCCGGCGGCGTTAATGTGGGTTAGCTGTGTCATGACTCAGGGCTTCTTCAAATGGGGCTGGAAGTTGCACGGGCGATGGCGCGCGTCCAACTGCTCTTCGATAATCCGCTCCCAGGCGGTGCGGCAGGCGCGGGTAGAGCCCGGCATGGCGAAGATCACCGTGCGGTTGGCCAGGCCGGCCAGCGCGCGCGACTGGATCGTCGCGGTGCCGATCTCTTCGTACGACACCATGCGGAACAGTTCACCGAACCCTTCCACCTCTCTGTCGAACAGCGGCAGCAGCGCTTCCGGCGTGTTGTCGCGGGCGGTAAAACCGGTGCCGCCGGTGATCAGCACCGCCTGCACGTTGTCATCGGCGATCCAGGCGGAAACCCGCGCGCGGATCTGGTAAATGTCATCTTTGACGATGGCGCGATCCACCACCTGATGACCGGCTTCCTGCGCCGCTTCCTGCAGATATTGGCCGGAGGTGTCTTCCGCCGCGCCGCGGCTGTCAGACACGGTCAGGATGGCGATATGCGCCGGAATAAACTCGCTGCTCGCATGGCTCATGGTTCAATAGGCTCCTATTGGCTGTCAGCCGCCGATAAACGACAGGTTCTGGGTGATCCCGCTGTTGCCCTGATGCAGGAAATGGGTCTGCTTCTTGCTCAGCAGCCCGCTCTGGATGCGCGCCTTCAGCGCGTCGAGCTGGCCGTCGTCCGCCAGCAGATCGCGCAGGGGCACCCCCTGCTCGCCGAACAGGCACAGGTGCAGATTGCCGATGGAAGAAACGCGCAGCCGGTTGCAGCTGGCGCAGAAGTCTTTCTCATAAGGCATGATAAGACCCACCTCCCCCTGGTAGTCCGGGTGGCTGAACACCTGCGCCGGGCCGTCGCTGCGGCCGCGCGCCTGGCGCTGCCAGCCCTGCTGCTCCAGCTGCCGGCGAATCACTTCGCCGGAAACGTGGTGTTTGCGAAACAACTCGCCGCCCTCGCCGGTTTCCATCAGTTCGATAAAACGCAGCTGGATCGGCCGGTCTTTGATCCAGGCGAGAAAGGCGCCGAGCTGCTGGTGGTTAACGTCGCGCATCAGCACCGCGTTGACCTTAACCTTGCTGAAACCGGCGCTGAAGGCGGCGTCGATGCCGTCCATCACCTGGCGGAACTTGTCCTGACCGGTGATGGCGTGAAACTGACGGGGATCCAGGCTGTCGACGCTGACGTTAATCGCCGTCAGACCGGCGTCACGCCAGGCGGCGACGTCGCGCGCCAGACGGTAGCCGTTGGTGGTGACAGCCAGGGTACGGATGGCCGGGTTTTCCCGCACGGCGGCGATGATCTCGGTAAAATCGCGGCGCAGCGAAGGCTCGCCGCCGGTCAGGCGCACCTTTTCGGTGCCCAGTTCGGCGAACGCGCGGCTGACGCGGCGGATTTCATCCAGCGACAGGAAGCTTTTCGGGCTGCCGCTCGGCTTGTAGCCGTCGGGCAGACAATAGGTGCAACGAAAGTTGCACACGTCGGTGATCGACAAGCGCAGGTAATAGAACTTGCGCTCATAAGCATCAATGAGTTGCGGCACCATAACACCTTTCCAAAGTCGGGAGATGCGAGCGTTTCCCCTCTGCACCCTGGTGGCTGACTTCGCCACGGCCCAGGCGCCATATCGTTCCGGATGAACAACGTAGGCGCAGGGGCTAGGAGTTTGATTTCTCTTCCCGCTACCTTGAGTAGCCGGAACGAAACCGTGGTTTTCAGCAGAATTCTAGCGCTAATCGGCAACGATAGCCAACGCGTAAATTCGCTATATAATTGTCTATACAGCGTTTTTAGACGCCGCGTATTCTGGTAAACCATGATAAACATCACTTGCGCGGACGAATTGACCGGAATCACGCAAATGACACTCTTATCGCGTTTTTATGCCGGATCCGCTACCTTATGCGGGCAGTTCAGCCCCTTTGTAAGGAAATTTATGCGTAATCGTACCCTGGCCGATCTCGACCGCGTGGTGGCGTTAGGCGGCGGACACGGTCTGGGCCGTGTGATGTCGGCCCTGTCGTCCTTAGGCTCCCGCCTGACCGGCATCGTCACCACCACCGACAACGGCGGTTCCACCGGCCGTATCCGCCGTTCGGAAGGCGGCATTGCCTGGGGCGATACCCGTAACTGTCTCAACCAGCTGATCACCGAACCGAGCGTCGCCTCGGCGATGTTCGAGTACCGCTTCAGCGGCAACGGTGAGCTGGCCGGCCACAACCTCGGCAACCTGATGCTGAAAGCGTTGGATCACCTGAGCGTGCGCCCGCTGGAAGCGATCAACCTGGTACGCAGCCTGCTGAAGGTGGACGCGGCGCTGATCCCGATGTCGGAGCAGCCGGTGGATTTGATGGCGCACGATCACGAAGGCAACCATGTTTACGGTGAAGTGAATGTCGACCAGCTGACCCATATGCCGCAGGAGCTGATGCTGTCACCACCGGTCAACGCCACGCGCGAAGCGCTGGACGCCATCGCGCAGGCCGACGTGATCCTGATCGGGCCGGGCAGTTTCCTCACCAGCCTGATGCCGCTGCTGCTGCTGGACGATCTCACCCAGGCACTGCGTCGCAGCAGCGCCAGCATGATCTATATCGGCAACCTCGGCCGCGAGTTGAGCGTGGCCGCCGCGGCGCTGTCGCTACAGGATAAGCTGACGCTGATGGAAGAGAAGATTGGCCGCCGGATGATCGATGCGCTGATCGTCGGCCCGGCGGTGGACGCCAGTGAAGTGCAGGATCGGGTGGTGATTCAACAGCCACTGGAAGCGAGCGACATCCCCTACCGCCACGATCGCCAGCTGCTGCGCCAGGCGTTGGATCGGGCGCTGGTGGCGCTTGCCGCCCGCCGCTGACCGAATTTAACCGTCTCGCCCGCGCAGCCAGGGATTATCGCTGGCTGGGGCGGGATGGCTGACCATATCGATATACAGATCTTCCACCTCTTTGCGCGCCCAGGGCGTGCGACGCAAAAACTTCAGGCTGGACTTGATGCTCGGATCGCTGCGGAAGCAGTTGATGCGAATGCGCGCGCCCAGCTCGGACCAACCGTAGTGATCCACCAGTTTAGTCAGCAGTTGCTCCAGCGTCACGCCGTGCAGCGGGTCTTTGGACTGGTGTTGGCTCATGTTCGGTACTCTTCGTGGTCAAATCGGGCCGCACACCATAACAGCTTTGGCGCGGCCGACAAGGAATTTTGACGCCCGCGGCGCGGGCGCCATCCAACGGTCAGGAAATCGCGATGAACTGCTCGCGCAGCTGGTGGATCTCGTCGCGCAGCGCAGCGGCCTGTTCGAACTCCAGGTTTTGCGCGTGGGTGTACATCTGCGCCTCCAGATCGCGGATTTTCTGATCCAGCGCTTTCGGCGTGAGGTTCTGAAGCGAAGCACCGCCGTCCAGCGCCTTGCCCTTGCCTTTGTTCTTGGCGCGGTTGACCGGCTGGCCGATCTGCAGAATATCGCCGATCTTCTTGTTCAGCCCCTGCGGCACGATGCCGTTGGCTTCGTTGTAGGCCTGCTGCTTGGCGCGGCGCCGCTCGGTTTCACCGATCGCCTTGGCCATCGAATCGGTGATGCGATCGCCATACAGGATCGCCTTGCCGTTCAGGTTACGCGCCGCGCGGCCGATGGTCTGGATCAGCGAACGCTCGGAACGCAGGAAGCCTTCCTTGTCGGCGTCCAGAATCGCCACCAGCGACACCTCAGGCATGTCGAGCCCCTCACGCAACAGGTTGATGCCCACCAGCACGTCGAACTCGCCCAGACGCAGGTCACGGATGATTTCGACCCGTTCCACGGTATCGATGTCCGAGTGCAGGTAGCGCACGCGCTCGCCATGCTCTTCCAGGTATTCGGTCAGGTCTTCCGCCATGCGTTTGGTCAGGGTGGTCACCAGCACGCGCTCGTTGATCGCCGCGCGCTTGCGGATCTCGGAGAGCAGATCGTCCACCTGGGTGGCGACCGGTCGCACCTCCACGATCGGATCCAGCAGCCCGGTCGGCCGCACCACCTGATCGATCAGATCGCCGCCGGATTTCTCCAGCTCATATTTGCCCGGCGTCGCGGAGACATAGATGGTCTGCGGCGCCAGCGCCTCGAACTCCTCGAAGCGCAAGGGGCGGTTGTCCAGCGCCGACGGCAGGCGGAAACCGTACTCCACCAGCGTTTCTTTACGCGCGCGGTCGCCCTTGAACATCGCGCCGATCTGCGGAATGGTGACGTGGGATTCGTCGACCACCAACAGGCCGTCCGCCGGCAGGTAGTCGAACAGCGTCGGCGGCGGCTCGCCCTCGGCGCGCCCGGACAGGTAGCGCGAGTAGTTTTCGATGCCCGAGCAGTAACCCAGCTCGTTCATCATCTCCAGATCGAACTGGGTGCGCTGCGTCAGGCGCTGCTCTTCCAGCAGCTTGTTGTTGGCCAGCAGCACCTTGCGGCGGTCCGCCAGATCGACCTTGATCTCTTCCATCGCCTGCATGATCCGCTCACGCGGCGTCACGTAGTGCGATTTCGGGTAGATGGTAAAACGCGGCACCACCTGCTCGATCTGCCCGGTCAGCGGATCGAACAGCGACAGCCGTTCCACTTCATCGTCGAACAGCTCGACGCGCAGCGCCAGCTCGTCCGACTCCGCCGGGTAAATGTCGATCACCTCGCCGCGCACGCGGAAGGTAGCGCGCTGGAAGGCCTGATCGTTGCGGGAGTACTGCAGCTCCGCCAGCCGGCGCAAAATGGAGCGTTGATCGATGATCATACCCTGGGTCAGGTGCAGCATCATCTTCAGGTAAAGATCCGGATCGCCCAGGCCGTAGATCGCCGACACCGACGCCACCACCACCACGTCGCGCCGCTCCAGCAGCGCCTTGGTGGCGGAAAGACGCATCTGCTCGATGTGCTCGTTCACCGAAGCGTCTTTTTCAATGAAGGTGTCGGAGCTGGGCACATAGGCTTCCGGCTGGTAGTAGTCGTAGTAGGAGACGAAGTATTCCACCGCATTCTCCGGGAAAAACTCTTTCATCTCGCCGTACAGCTGCGCCGCCAGCGTCTTGTTCGGCGCCAGCACCATGGTCGGCCGATTCAGATCGGCTATCACGTTGGCGATGGTGAATGTCTTGCCCGAACCGGTGACCCCCAGCAGCGTCTGGTGCGCCAGGCCGTCTTCCAGCCCCTCTTCCAGCTTGCGGATGGCTTCCGGCTGATCGCCGGCCGGTTTGAACTCTGAATGCAGTTTGAAAAGTTTACTCATTGCTCGGCTACCCTGTGGAGATGCGCGCGCTCAGGCGGCCAGCCGGCTCTGCGCCGGGCATGGCCCCTAATTATGGAAAGTGTCGGCGATTTGCGCCAGTGCCCATGATACTGGATATAAAACCAGCTTCAAGCGGATTCGTCGCCGGGATCGACGCCGCTGCAACGTCGCTGCACCGTGGCGTTACAGCCCGGTGACATTTTTATTGTCAATAACAGATTTATCCCCAGAACTTGCCGCGAATTAACTTATTGATAGCACGGCGTCGAAAAATCATACATAGAGGCCTGATCAATACCCCTGCGTCTTGATTTTAATTAAATTATTGATATTTAATAACATTAATAAAAAGACGAGAATGCGGACAAAGCGAACAGAACCCGCGTCGGCTCTCGCTTTACAGCGTTTTTCTAAATCTAATACACAAGGTTATCCACAGGAATAGTGGATAACTCTCACCGCCCCGCCCGGGGCGGGAGTTACAGAAAGAAAGCTTTTCGCCCTTTACACTCGCCAAAATGCCTTTTTTAGTTATTTTTTCATAAAAATATCGCTTTGTTTATGCCGATTAATACTAAAAATCCCCATTGCCAAAATCGCATTGGCCCCTTTCACGCGGATCGCTCTTGACTGCAGGGCAACGCCTTGCACCATGCCCTGACCAAAGAGCACCATAAGAGTGCAAAAAACGTCCGGGTTAACTTCCCCGCGTATTTTCGGGCCGCCACGGCAGCGCCTGTCAGGCCTGACGCGTGGTTAACAAGGCGATAACAATCCCCGTTTTCACCCGGCGGCAAAACTGGCCTGAGAGTTGCTTTATCTTCCTGCGTATAAACGCGGTGCGGCAGCATGATGCGCTGCCTTCCGCGACGCGTAATCTCCGCGGCGCTATCGCCCGTAAAAGCGCAAGAACGACACCAAGTCGTCACAAGCGTCGTTTTTAACGACATATTGACTGTCATTCCGTCTACCGCAGACCTTGCTCTGGCTCATTAGACGGACGGCATTTTGTTCCAGACATTGCCACACTCGGGAAATTCGCCGCGCATGCGGCCTGTGCAGTCCCCGCCAACGAGTGAAACGGGCGTCTATGAGGAGAATGCCAAATGCTGAGCCTGAGATCGGTCAATCAATTTTACGGGCAGAACCACACCCTGTGGGACATCAACCTGGAGCTGCCGCGCGGCCAGTGCACCGTGCTGCTCGGCCGCAACGGCGTGGGCAAGACCACGCTGGTCAACTGCATTATGGGGCATGTGCCGGTGGTGAGCGGCAGCATGACCTGGCAGCCGGCGGATCAGCCGCCGCAAAACCTGTTGCTGCAGCCGATGGAGCGCCGCGCTGCACTGGGCATCAGCCACGTGCCCCAGGGGCGGCAGCTCTTCTCGCAACTGAGCGTGGAGGAGAATCTGCAGGTGGCGCAAATGGCCGGGCGCGGCGCCCCTCGCCGCATTCCACCGCTGATCTACAGCCTGTTTCCCCATTTGCGCCAGATGCGCGCACGCCGCGCCGGCGATCTTTGCGTGGGCGCCCAACGCCAGCTGGCGATTGGTCGGGCGCTGGCCCAGGAGCCGGCTCTGCTGATCCTCGACGAACCGACGGCGGGCGTCCCCCCCTCGATCGCCGCCGACATCGGCAACGTGATCCGCCGACTCAACCGCGAATTGGGCATGACCATTTTACTGGTGGAGCATCAGCTGCCGTTCGTGCGCCGGGTGGCGGACCGCTTCTGCCTGTTGGACAGCGGGCGCACGGTGGCGCACGGCGCACTGGCGCAGCTGGATGAGGCGTTGATCGGCGCCGGGCTGGCGCGCCAGGAAGGAGAATGAGGGAGCAAGCCTCCCTCATGGAGGGTTTATAGCAGGCTGATATCCAGATACTGCCCCAGCGGCGCCCGCTCGGCCTGCGGCAGGTGCGGGATTTCACCCAGCAGCGGCGCCGGCAGCATACGGCGCAGCGTGGCCAGGTATTCCTGATGCCGCCGCCCCGGCGGCGTCACGTCGTTGGCGATCCAACCGGCCAGCGTCAGCCCCGCCTGTTGCACCGCCTGCGCCGTCAGCACCGCGTGGTTGATGCAGCCCAGTTTAATGCCCACCACCAGGATCACCGGCAGTTGCTCCTGCTGCACCCAATCGGCGAAGGTGTACTGCGCCGACAGCGGGGTAAACCACCCGCCCGCGCCCTCGACCAGCACCCAGTCGGCGCGCTGCTCCAACCGGCGCAGGCCGTCGGACAGCTGCGCCGCCTCGATCGGCCGGCCTTCATCGGCGCTGACGATATGCGGCGAGGTCGGTTCGGCAAAAACGTAAGGGTTCACTTCGTCGTAGCGGAGCGCCACGCCGCTGTTGGCCTGCAGCGCCAGCGCATCGCCGTTGCGCAGCCCCTCGGCGGTCATTTCGCTGCCGGAAGCCACCGGCTTATAACCGGCGCTGCGGTAGCCCGCCCGGTTGGCGGCCTGCAGCAAGGCGCTGCTGGCGACGGTTTTACCGACTTCGGTGTCGGTGCCGGTCACGAACCAACGTTTAATCACGATAAATCACTCCATAAACCAGATGATAGCTGAGTGGGAACTGCCCCTGCCGGCACGGGTAAGCCGCCTGCAGCGCGGCGAGACGGCCACGCGACATCAGGCCGCCCTCGCGCCCCTGATGCAGGTGCGTGGCCCCGATGCCCTTGAGCGAACGCATCAGCGTCATCACGTCCGGGTAGTTCAGGGTGCGCAGCTCCGTGACCAGCTCGTGCCGATAGTCAGCACAGGCGGCGCGGATCTGCGCCAGCGGCAGGAAAGCGTTCACGTGGCGCTCGCCATCCACCTGTTGCCAGGCGTCCCCCAGTTCCTGCAGCGATCCCGCCGCCAGCGTGGAAAACAGAATTACGCCGCCGGGGCGGGTCACGCGATACAGCTCCGCCAGCGCGGCGGGCAGATCGCTGCACCATTGCACCACCAGGCTGCTGAAACAGATGTCCATCGCCGCATCGGGCAGCGGCACCTGTTCGATATCGCCCAGCAGATAATGGTGCGCCGCCTGCCGTTGACGGGCAACGTCCAGCATGCCCGGCGCCAGATCGAGCGCGGTCACCTGCTTGCCGCGCTCGCGCCACAGGCGGCTGAAATAGCCGGTGCCGCAGCCGGCATCCAGCAGCCGTTCGCCCGGATGGGCACTCCCCATCCCCAGTAAGCGCTCGCCAACGTCTCGCTGCAGCGCGGCGGCGGCGTCGTAGCTGCCGGCGGCGCGGCTGAAGGCCGAAGCGACCGCCTGTTTGTTCACCGCGTCATTGGCTGACGTCATGCAATACCTCCAGCAGGCGATCGATGTCCTGCGGCTGATGCGCCGCCGTCAGGGTGATGCGCAGTCGCGCGCCGCCCGGCGGCACCGTCGGTGGGCGGATGGCGCTCACCCACAGCCCGCGCTCACGCAGGCGGGTCGCCAGATCGAGCACGCGTTGATTGTCCCCCACCAGCAGCGGCTGGATGGCGGTATCGGAATCCGTCAGGGTTAGCGCCAGCGGCGCCGCGCCCTGGCGGAAACGCCGAATGTTGTCCTGCAGCCGGGCGCGCAGTTCATCGCCCTCTCGAATGCAGGCCAGCGCCGCCTGCAGCGCACAGGCCTGCGCCGGCGGCATCGCGGTGCTGTAAATCAGATGGCGGGCGAACTGCAGCAGATACTCGGCGGTCGCCTCATCGCACAGCACCGCCGCGCCGCTGACGCCGAACGCCTTGCCGAAGGTCGCCACCAGCAGTTCAGGGCGCACGCCCTGTTGCCAGCAGCTGCCGCGGCCTTGCTCGCCGCGCACGCCGACGCCGTGGGCATCGTCCACCATCAGCCAGGCGCCCGCCGCGCGGGTTAAGCGATGCAGTTCCGCCAACGGTGCGCCGTCGCCGTCCATGCTGAACACCCCTTCGGTCACCGCCAACCGCTGCCCTTCACAGGGTTTGGCCAGCAGATCCGCCAGCGCCTGCGGCTGATTGTGCTGGAAGCGGCGCAGCTCGGCCGGCGACTGCGCCGCCGCCTCCAGCAGCGAGGCGTGGCTGAGGCGATCGGCTAAAATGCGATCGCCTTTCTGCATCAACGCCGCCAGCACCGCCTGGTTGGCGGCGTAACCGGAGATGAACAGCAGCGCGCGCGGATAGCCGAGCCACGCCGCCAGTTGCTCCTCCAGCGCCTGATGCGCTGCGCAAAAGCCGGTGACATGGCCCGACCCGCCGCTGCCGACGCCGTAACGCTGCGCGCCCTGCTGCCAGGCAGCGATCACCCGCGCATCCTGGCTCAGCCCCAGGTAGTCGTTGCCGGAGAAGTTCAGGTAGAGACGATCGCCGAGTCGGATCTGGCGGCCGTTGCCGCCCTCGGTGGTCTGTCGCCGACGGTAGGCGGCGTTCAGGCGCCGCTCTGCCAGCGCCTGCTCGATGCGTTGTGGCCAGCTCATCACGGCGCCGCGTTGTAAAACTCGGCGGTATCGGCGTTCAGCAGCTGCTTAGCCAGCACCTGCTGTTGCTGGTTGTCGCCGTGTTCGGTGGCGGTCTGCTGCGGGTTCAGCCCCAGCTTGCGGAACAGCTGCAGATCCTTGTCTTCTTCCGGGTTCGGCGTGGTCAGCAGCTTGCAGCCATAGAAGATCGAGTTGGCGCCGGCCATAAAGCACATCGCCTGCGTCTGTTCGTTCATCTGTTCACGGCCGGCGGAGAGGCGGACATAAGAAGACGGCATCATGATGCGCGCCACCGCGATGGTGCGGATAAAGTCGAACGGATCGACGTCATCATTATCCGCCAGCGGCGTGCCTTTTACCTTCACCAACATGTTGATCGGCACGCTCTCCGGCGGCTTCGGCAGGTTGGCCAGCTGCACCAGCAGCCCGGCGCGGTCGCGTACCGTTTCACCCAGCCCGACGATGCCGCCGGAGCATACTTTGATGCCGGCGTCGCGCACTTTGTCGAGCGTATCCAGGCGTTCCTGGTAGCTGCGGGTGGTGATGATGCTGCCGTAAAACTCCGGCGAGGTGTCGAGGTTATGGTTGTAATAATCCAACCCGGCTTCCGCCAGCCGCTCGGCCTGAGTGCCGTCAAGCGTGCCCAGCGTCATGCAGGTTTCCATGCCCATCGCTTTCACGCCCTGCACCATCTGCTGCAGATAAGGCATATCGCGCTCGTGCGGGTTCTTCCACGCCGCGCCCATGCAAAAACGGGTCGAGCCGTTCGCCTTGGCCTTGCGCGCCGATTCCAGTACCTGTTCGACCTGCATCAACCGCTCCGACTCCAGGCCGGTCTTGTAGCGCGAGCTTTGCGGGCAGTATTTGCAGTCTTCCGGGCAAGCGCCGGTCTTGATCGACAGCAGCGTGCTGACCTGCACCTGACGCGGGTCAAAGTGCTGGCGGTGTACGGTTTGCGCTTCGAACAGCAGTTCAAGCAGAGGTTTATCAAACAGGGCCTGGGCTTGCCCTACTGTCCAGTGAATGCGATCGGCCATCATGGCGTCTCCAAAACGAAAAAGTGTCGCCAGTTTAAATATTGTGGATATACTGTCAACCAATCTTAATTCAATTTGGTTTACAAGTATGTCTGTCACCGCTTCCGACCTGGCGTTTGACCAACGTCATATCTGGCACCCCTACACCTCCATGAGCCGCCCGTTACCCTGTTACCCGATCGAGTCGGCCAGCGGCGTCGAGCTGCAGCTGGCGGACGGCCGGCGTCTGGTGGACGGTATGTCCTCCTGGTGGGCGGCGATCCACGGTTACAACCATCCGCACCTGAATCAGGCCGCCAGCCGGCAGCTGGAGAAGATGTCGCACGTGATGTTCGGCGGTATTACCCATCCGGCCGCCATCTCGCTGTGCCGTCGGTTAGTGGCGATGACGCCGGAAGCGCTGCAGTGCGTGTTCCTGGCGGATTCCGGTTCGGTGGCGGTGGAAGTGTCGCTGAAGATGGCGCTGCAGTACTGGCAGGCGCGCGGTGAACGGCGGCAGCGCATCCTGACGCTGCGCCACGGCTATCACGGCGATACCTTCGGCGCGATGTCGGTCTGCGATCCGGACAACTCGATGCACAGCCTCTATCAGGGCTACCTGGCGTCGCACCTGTTCGCCACCGCGCCGCAGTGCCGCTTCGACGAAGAATGGCGTGAAGAAGATATTGCACCGTTCGCCGCGCTGCTGGAGCAGCACGCCGGTGAAGTGGCGGCGGTGATCCTGGAACCGGTGGTGCAAGGTGCCGGCGGCATGCGTATCTACCATCCGACCTACCTTAAGCGGGTGCGCGAGCTGTGCGATCGCCATCAGGTGCTGCTGATCGCCGACGAGATCGCCACCGGCTTCGGCCGCACCGGCAAGCTGTTCGCCTGCGAGCACGCACAGGTGGTGCCGGACATTCTCTGCCTGGGCAAGGCGCTGACCGGCGGCTACATGACGCTGTCCGCCACCCTGACCACCCGCCACGTGGCGGAGACCATCAGCAACGGCGCGGCCGGCTGCTTTATGCACGGCCCAACCTTTATGGGCAACCCGCTGGCCTGCGCGGTGGCGGACGCCAGCCTGGCGCTGCTGGCGGAAAATCGCTGGCAGGTGCAGGTGAGCGCCATCGAAGCCCAGCTGAAACAGGAACTGCTGCCGCTCGCGGCGCTGCCGAAGGTGGCGGACGTGCGGGTGCTGGGCGCGATTGGGGTGGTGGAGATGCGTGAACCGGTGGACGTCGCCGAGCTGCAGCGCGGATTCGTCGAACGCGGGGTGTGGATCCGGCCGTTCGGCAAGCTGATTTACCTGATGCCGCCTTACATCATCGAAGCGGAACAGCTCAGCCGCCTGACCGCCGCCGTCGCCGCCGCCGCGCGTTAATGCCTTACCAATGCTGGTCCAGATAGCGGGCCAGCAATCCCAGACACAGCAGCCAAAGTAAAATTATCATCGCTGCCGCCATGCGGCCGGTGGGGTTATCGACGCGCTTTTGCGCCTTCTCGCGCAGCTCGGCCATCAGCGGCTTGGGGATCAGGCGCACCGCCAGCATGATGCCCAACGGCACGATGATGACGTCATCCAGATAGCCCAACACCGGAATGAAGTCCGGGATCAGATCGATCGGCGAGATCGCATAGCCGGCCACCAGCAGCGCGATCAGTTTGGCGTACCACGGGGTGCGCTTATCACGGGCGGCCAGCCACAGCGCGTAAATATCGCGCTTGATGCTTTTGGCCCAACGGCGCAGCCAGCCGAACCACGGCGTGCGTTTTTTCAGTGAGATCATGGTGGCGTTGTTTGGCTATCCGGCGGTCTGTAGGAAGGAAGATGCGGCCATGGTAACCGATCCGCGCCGCCGTTGGCGAATGGCAATCCCACTTGTATTGTCACGGCGAAACGATCTAGCTTAAGGGTCCGCGTTTACCGACAACTGGGAGTCACTATGGCTTTTCGTTTGTACAGCAACGATCTGCAGGACGGCGGCAAGCTGCCGCAGGCGCAGGTCTTCAACGGCATGGGCTACCACGGCGATAACCTGTCGCCCCACCTGGCCTGGGACGGCGTGCCGGCCGGCACCAAGAGCTTCGTAATCGCCGTTTACGATCCCGATGCCCCGACCGGCTCCGGCTGGTGGCACTGGATCGTGGCCAACATTCCCGCCGACGTGCGCGAGCTGCCCCAGGGCGCGGGCTCCGGCAAAGCGCCGCTGCCCGCCGGCGCACTGCAGACCCGCACCGACTTCGGCTCGGCTGGCTACGGCGGCGCGGCGCCGCCAGAGGGCGAGAGCCACCGCTACCAGTTCACCGTGCATGCGCTGGACGTGGAGCGTATCGAAGTGGATGAGGGATCCAGCGGCGCGCTGGTGGGCTTTAACGTCCATTTCCACAGCCTCGGCAGCGCCACGCTGACGGTGACGTTCAACTGATCCCCCGCCAATAAAAAAGCGCGATTCAACCGAACCGCGCTTTTTCCATACTCATCTGACCGCCGAATTACTTCGCCAGCACGCTCACCCACATCGGGCCTTTGCCCACCGGATAACGCGCCAGCGTGGTCAGCTCACCGCTGCGCTGATCAATCTCATGCACCGCGATGTGATCGGACTTCTGGCCGGACGAAATCACGAAGCGGCCGCTGTGATCGATATTGAAACCGCGCGGCTGCGCTTCGGTCGGGTGATAGCCGACCACGCTCAGCGTGCCGCCGTCTTCGGAAACGCTGAAGATGGTCAGAATGCTGGCGGTGCGATCGCTGGTGTACAGGAAGCGGCCGTTCGGCGTGATATGAATGTCCGCCGCCCAGCGGGTGCCGTCGAAGTCGGCCGGCATGATGTCCAGCGTCTGCGTCACGGTGTAGTGACCGCCGTTTTCCGAGATGGCCAGCACGTCCACCGTACCGTCCAACTCATTGACGCAGTAAGCGAACTTGTCGTTGTGGTGGAACGCCATATGACGCGGCCCGGCGCCGGCGGCGGTCGCCACCGCTTCCTGCGCGTGTGGCGTCAGCTGGCCCGCCAGGCTCAGGTTGAACAGGCGGATGCGGTCTTCTTTCAGGCAAGGCACCAGCACCAGCTGGTTGGTCGGATCGATGTTCGCCGAGTGCGGCGCGGTCAGGCCGTCGATCTGCTGAATAGGCGCCGTCACCACGCCGTCGTGGCCGATCGGGCTGATGCTGGCGCAGTTGCCGCTGTAGGAGGCGGAGAACAGGTAACGCCCCTGCAAATCGGTGGAGATATGGGTCGGGCTGCCCGGCAGCGGCGCCATGCCGGCCTGCTGCAGCGTGCCGTCCGCCTCGATGCGGTAGCTGACGATGCCGAACGCCGGACGTACGCCGACGTACAGGTGGGTCTTGTCCGGATGAAGGGTCATCGGCTGCACCTGGCCCGGCACGTCAACGGTTTGCAGCAGCGCCAGCGCGCCGGCATCGTCCAACTGCCAAACGTGGATCTGCTGGCTCTCCGGGCTGGCGACATAAACGATTTGCTTCATGTGTTCTCCTTGCAAAGGGTAAAAGAGGAACCGGTTTCAGGCCGTTCGATTGCCCCTAGCTTACCGCACATCCGTCGCATGGCAACCCCGCTTAGCACCGGAAGCTCACGCGGTTTTCTCCGTTGGCTATCCGGTGTACCATCGGATTAATTTTATGGCTAACGATAACGAGAACCCTATGAGCTACCGCGTCATCGCCCTCGATCTTGACGGCACCCTGCTGGACAACCAAAAACGCATCTTACCGCAGTCGCTGGAAGCGCTGGCGCAGGCGCGCGCCGCCGGCATCCAGGTGGTGGTGGTCACCGGCCGCCACCACGTCGCCATCCATCCGTTCTACCAGGCGCTGCAGATAGACACCCCGGCCATCTGCTGCAACGGCACCTACCTGTATGATTTTCAGCAGAAGAAGGTGCTGGCGGCCGATCCTCTGGCGAAAGATCAGGCCAAGCAGGTGCTGCAGATGCTCAAACAGACCGACATTCACGGGCTGATGTATGTTGACGACGCCATGCTCTACCAGGAGCCGAGCGGCCACGTGACCCGCTCGCTGGCCTGGGCCGAAACCCTGCCGGTAGCGCAGCGCCCAACGCTGCTGCAGGTCGGCAGCCTGGCACAGGCGGCCGACGACGCGCAGGCGATCTGGAAATTCGCCACCTCGCACGCCGATACCCTGGCGCTGCGCGAGTTTGCCGACACGGTGGAGAAAGAGCTGGGGCTGGCATGCGAATGGTCCTGGCACGATCAGGTGGATATCGCCAAAGGCGGCAACAGCAAAGGCAAGCGCCTGCGCCAATGGGTGGAGTCGCAGGGGCTGAGCATGGATCAGGTGGTGGCATTCGGCGACAACTACAACGACATCAGCATGCTGGAAGCGGTCGGGTTGGGCGTGGCGATGGGCAACGCCGATGACGCGATCAAGGAACGCGCCGATCTGGTGATCGCCGATAACCTGCAGCCGGGCATCGCCGAGGTGATCCGCACCCGCGTGCTGTAATCTTTTCGCCCTCCCGCAGGGAGGGCCTGTCTTAGCGGCTCTCGCGGCTGATCGACACGCTCTTCACCTGCGCGTACAGCCACTGCCCGGGGCGGATCGCCAGTTCGTCTCGCGCCCACGGCGTGATCCGCGCCCACAGCACGTGTTCCCCGACCGCCAGCTTCACTTCCACCTGCCCGTCCACGTCCAGACACTCGCTTACCTTGGCCGGCAACACGTTGCGAATGCTGCTGTTGACCGGCGGCTGCAGCACCAGCGAGACGTCGGCGGCGTTGATGCGAATGCGCAGCTGGGTGCCCAGTTCGGCGTCGATACCGCTGACCCACAGCCTTTGATCGCCGAGCGCCAGCGCGGTCATGGCATAGCGCTGATGATGCTCAATCACGCTGACGCGCAGCACGCTGCTCTGATCTTCACGCTGCAGCCACGGCCGCAGCGCGCTGCTGGCCCAGACGGCTTCCAGCCCGCCGAACGCACGCACCTCGCCGCGATCCAGCACCATCACCTGCTCGGCCAGGCGCAGGATCTCGTCCAGGCTATGGCTGACGTAGAGGATGGGGATGTTGACGTCCTGTGCCAACCGCTCCAGATACGGCAGCAGCTCGCGTTTGCGCGGCAGATCGAGCGAGGCCAGCGGCTCGTCCATCAGCAGCAGTTCCGGCGCGGTCAGCAGCGCGCGGCCGATCGCCACCCGCTGTTTTTCACCGCCGGAGAGCGTCAGCGGCAGCCGATTGAGCAACGGCCCGATGCCCAGCAGCTCGACGATAGTGTTGAACTGTGCGCGCATGCCAGCCGCCATGCCGTACTGCAGGTTGCCGCGCACCCGATAGTGCGGGAACAGCCGTGCATCCTGAAACACGTAGCCGATACGGCGCTTTTCCGGCGGCAGGCAAAGGCCCGCGGCGGTATCCACCAGCGTGCGGCCATTGAGCGCGATGCGCCCCTGCTGCAAACGGGTCAGGCCGCCGATGGCGTTGATCAGGGAAGTTTTGCCCGCACCGGACAGGCCGAAAATCGCGGTGATGCCCTGCGCCGGCAAATCGGCGCGGACGTTGAGATTAAGGTCGCCCAGCTGCTGCGAGAAATCCAGCTCCAGCATTTACACCCCCATCCGTTTGCGGCCCCAGCGGGCCAGCCATTCGGACACCATCAGCGAAGCCAGCGACAGCACGATGGCGATCACGCACAGCCGCGCGGCGGCGGCTTCCGCCCCCGGCGTTTCGATCAGCGTATACATCGCCAGCGGAATGGTGCGGGTTTCACCGGGAATGTTGGAGACGAAGGTGATGGTGGCGCCAAACTCCCCCAGCGAGCGGGCGAAGGCCAGCACCACGCCGACAATGACGCCGGGCAGCGACAGCGGCAGCGTGATGGTGAAAAACACCCGCCACGGGTTGGCGCCCAGCGTGCGCGCCGCCTGCTCCAGCCGGGTATCCACCGCCTCCAGCGCCAGCCGGATGGCGCGCACCATCAGCGGAAACGCCACCACCGCCGATGCCAGCGCGGCGCCGCGCCAGCTAAAGCTGAAGCTGAAGCCGAACCAGTCGTACAGCCACTCGCCGATGACGCCGCGCCGCCCCATGGCGATCAGCAGCAAATAGCCGACCACCACCGGGGGCAGCACCAGGGGCAGGTGAATGACGCCATCCAGCAGCGCCTTGCCGGGAAAGCGGCAACGCACCAGCACCCAGGCCATCAGAATGCCGAACGGCAGGCTGCAGACCACCGCCAAACCGGAGACTTTCAGGCTCAGCTCAACCGCCTGCCACTCGTACTCACTCAGAATCATTTACGCGGGGTGAATCCATAATGTTCAAAAATAGCGGCCGCTTCCGGGCCCTTCAGATAGGTATAGAAAGCGCTGACCGTCGGATTTTGACGATCTTTCACAATCGCCATCGGATATTCAACCGGTTTGTGGCTGTCTTCCGGGAATACGCCCACCACTTTCACCTTGTCGCTGGCGACCGCGTCGGAGCCGTAGACGATGCCGAGCGGCGCTTCACCGCGCTCCACCAGCGCCATCGCGCTGCGCACGTTGTTGGCGCGCGCCAGTTTCGGCTCCAGCGCGCTCCAGGCGCCCAGGTGTTCCAGCGCCTCTTTGGCGTAGATGCCGGCCGGCACGTGATCCGGATCGCCCACCGCCAGACGGCCGCCGTTGAGCAGCTTGGTCCAGTCGGTCTGCTTGTCGATGGCGATCTTATCTTGCTTATCGCTCTTGGCGGCGATCAGCACCAGTTCGTTGCCCAGCAGCGTATAGCGGGTGTCTTTCACCATCTGCTGCTTGTCGATGGCGTAATCCATCCACTGTTGATCGGCGGAGATGAACAGATCGGCCGGGGCGCCCTGCTCAATTTGGCGCGCCAGCGTCGAAGAAGACGCAAAGGAGGAAACCACCTGCACATCCTTGCCTTTTTGATACTGGGTGGCGATGTCCTGCAGCGCGTTGGTCAGCGACGCGGCGGCGAACACGGTGATCTTTTCCGCCGCCGAAGCCTGTGCCACCAGGCCCGATGCCAACACGATCCCGCCAACCCATTTGGTCCATTGCTGTTTCATTGTTTTTCTCCGCAAGTTAACGTGCATTATCACTCTTCGTTATATAAAAAATAATATAACGTTGCGCGAAAGCTTGTCATGCGGTTTATCGGCAAAGCGTGAGATAACTTGAGGAATGCCCGCCGGGCGATGCCGGCGGGTATCAGGATGGGGAACGGTCAGTGCTGGGTGCGATTTTCTTTCGAACGGCCCACTTTGGAGAAGACGTTGAACACTTCGCCAAAACCGTAGATCAGGCCGAGGATCAGCGCCATGACCACCGGCACCATGACCACGGCAAACAACAGACTTTTCAATAATTCCAACATGATAGCCTCGCTTAACTGCCCATTGAGCGGCAAATGCCTTTCACCGCATATCGGGTTATTCTAACCCAAAAAATCGGTAAAACCGGAGTTATTTTAGCCAGCGGGGCGAAATTGTGATCGGCTAAACGTGCCCTTTCCACCGGGCTCATGCCGGGGCGGGGTAATAGATCAGCGGCGGCGCATAGCCGGCGGGCGCCGCCAGCCGGGCCTCCACCCCGTACACCGCGCGAATGTTCTCCGGCGTCAGCGCCTGCCGCGGCGCACCTGCCGCACAGACCCTGCCCCGCTGCAGCAGCGCCACCCGATCGCAATAGCAGGCGGCCAGATTCAGATCGTGCAGCGTTACCACCACGCTGAGCTTCAGCTGCCGCAGCAAGGCCATAAACTGCTGCTGATGGGCGATATCCAGATGGTTGGCGGGCTCATCCAGCAGCAGCCACGGCGTTTGCTGCGCCAACGCGCGCGCCAGGTGCACCCGCTGCCGTTCGCCGCCGGACAGCCGCTGCCAATCGCGATCGGCCAGGTGGCTGATGCCCACTTGCTCCATCGCCTGCCCGGCGAGACGGCGATCTTCGGGGCCGAAACCGCGCCAGCGGCCGATATGGGCCAAGCGCCCCAGCAGCACCGCCTCCTTCACCGGCAGCGCGAAGGCGCCGGGGGCGGATTGCTCGAGAAAGGCGATGCGCCTGGCGCGCTCCCGCCCGGAAAACGCAGTAATTTCGCGCCCTTCCAGCCAAACGTGGCCCCCGGCGGCAGGCTGCAACCCGGCCAGCAGCTTGAGCAACGTGGATTTACCGCTGCCGTTGACGCCGAGCACGCCGGTGACCTCACCGGGCAAGGCGCAGAAATCCAGATTTTCCAGCACCGTGCGTTCGCCCGCTCGCCAGCTCACCGCTTCGGCGCGCAGGCCGGATCGCGCTTTTTCAATCGTCATGCATTGACCTTCCGATACAGCAACAGCAGGAATACCGGCACCCCCAACAGCGCCGTCAGCACGCCGACCGGCAGCTCGCGCGGGGCAAACAGCGTTCTGGCCAGCGTGTCCGCCGCCACGGCGAACAGCGCGCCGCACAGCGCGCTGGCCGGCAACAGCAGCCGATGCCGCGAGCCGACCAGCCGCCGGGCGACATGCGGCACCGTCAGCCCGATAAATCCCACCGCGCCGCTGAACGCGACGATCGCCGCCGTCAGCGCGGTGGTCACCACATACAGCAGCAGCTTCAGCGGAGCCACCGCCACCCCCAACGAAGCGGCGGTCACGCCGCCGAACGCCAGCGCGTCCAGCTCACCCGCCCGCAGCCAACAAAGCAGCAGCGCCGCCGCCAGCGCCAGCCCGCACAGCCCGACCTGCGGCCAGCGCGCGTCGCTGAACGATCCCAGCAGCCAGAACATCACGCCGCGCGTGGCGTTGGCGTCCGCCTGCCAGAGGGTGATCAGCGAAGTCAACGCAGAAAGCAGCTGCGTCACCGCCACCCCGGCCAGAATAAACAGCGTGGACTCCCCCTGCAGCGAACGCCCGGCCAGCAGCATCACCAACGCAAATGCTCCCAGCGCGCCGATAAACGCGCCGCCGGACACTGACAGCAGGCCGCCCCCCAGCCCCAATACCAATACCGTTACCGCCCCCACGCCGGCGCCGGAGGAGATGCCCAGCACCCAGGGATCGGCCAGCGGGTTGCGGGTCAGCGACTGCAGCACGGTGCCCGCCAACGCCAGCCCGGCGCCGGCCAGCGCCGCCAACAGCGCGCGCGGCATCCGCAGCGACCAGATGATGTGCTGATACACCTCGGCGTCGGTCGCCGCGCTGCCGCTGACGCCGAATACGATGCGCCAGGCATCGTGCCACGCGATCGGCGCAGGCCCCGACAGGGTGGCGCCCAGCAGGACCAGCGGCAACGCCGCCGCCAGCAACAGCAGCCAGCCGGCCTCACGGCCGGGCAGTAACCGCCGGATCATGCTATTTCCAGCCTGCGATCACATAGTCGTCCAACAGCTGCCACACCGTCCCCGCCTCGCTGAAACCGGCTTGTCTAAGCGCCGCGAGCTGGAAATCCACCGGCGTCGGCGGCGGCACCGGGCGGCCGGCGAACAGCGCTTCACGCTCGGCCTGATAAGCGGCCAGCGTCGGCGATTGCAGCGCGCCCGCAAACCAGCGATCCCAATCCTCGACGCCGTTGTCCCAGGCGCGCTGTTGGGTCTGCTCGTCGTGCCGCTCCGCCAACGCTTTCAGCCGCGGCTGACGCTGGTCATAGCGCTGATGATCGGCGTTCAGGAACACGCCGCCGTCGGCCAGCAGCCCGGCAACGTTGCGGTACAGCGCCAGCTGCTGCTCGGGCATCAGCCAGTGCAGCGCCGTGCTGGATACCGCCGCCTGTGGCGCGGGGCCGGACAGCGCGGCAAAACAGGCCGGATCCGCCAGATCGGCCTGCAGAATGCGGATCCGATCGCCGTACTCCGCCAGCGCACCGCGCGCCACCCCCAGCAACAGCGGATCGAGATCGATGGCGGTCACCCTGGCCTGCGGAAAGCGCTGCAAAATGCGCAGGCTCAGCGATCCCGGGCCGCAGGCCAGATCCACCACGTGAAAATCCTGGCCGGCGGCCAGCGCCAGCACCTCCAGCTGGGCGTTAAAACGCGCTTCCCGTTCGGCGATGTAGGCCGCCTGCTGGCGATCCCAGGAGTCCAGCAGCGAAGAGAATGAAACGGCAGTCATATCAAGGTTCCTTGTTGGAAAAAGTCGGCGCCTGCGGCGGCAAGGCCGCCAGGCCCCGAATCAAACGGCCCAGCGCCGCCACGGTGCGGGCGGAAGGGTCCATGTCGTAACCGGGGAGGATCACGTAGCGCCGCTGACGCACGGCGCGCAGCGTCGCGGTCAGCGGGTGATGTTCCAGAAAGGCGATCTTATCGGCCGCGCTGTCGCCGAGGCCGCCGCGCGGCAGATCGCCAAGCACGATCGCATCCGGATCGCGGGCGGCGATAACCTCCCAGGACACCGTCGGCCACAGCTCGGGCCGATCGCCGAACAGGTTCTCGCTACCGACGCTGCGGCTCAGCAAACCTGGCGCGCCGCAGCAGCCCGCCACGTAGGGCGTTTGCGCGCCGGCATACCACCACAGCAGACGTAAATGCGGCAGCGGCGCGCGCTGCGCCTCAAACGCCCTCAGCTGCCCGCGCAGCCGCGCGACCAGCGCTTCACCGGCGCGGCTGACGTTGAAAATGCGCGCCAGCTCCCGCAGCTCGGTGAAAATGTCTTCGAACGTCAGCGCGGCGGCGATCGCGCTTTGCTGGCCGCTGCAGGCGCCTGGAGAGAGATAAGTGCCGATGCCCCATTCTGCCAGCCGCGCCCGATCGGGCGTTTCCGGGCTGTGCAGCCAGTAATAGCTAGCCGAATAGACAAAATCCGGCCGCATCAGCAGCAACGCTTCCGCCGTGGGCGGCGCCGGGCTGGTGGGCGCCTGCAATGTCTCGGCCGACGCCGTCGGCGCGGGATCGCGCGTGCGGTCATACCCGACCACGCCGATCGCGCGGCCAGCCAGCCCCAGCGCCAGCAGGTTTTCCAGCGCCGGGTTGGCGTAAACCAGCACCCGCTGCGGCGGCTGCGGGTAATCGCGCGTTACCCCGCAATTTTGCAGGCTGACGGCATCGGCACGCAGCGGCGCGCTGCCGCCCAATCCCAGGGCGCACAACAGCAGGGCAAGCCAGCCTTTCACGCCGTCAGAACCTGACCGACACGAAGGTTTCATAGCTGCGCGGCGGCGCGATCAGCGCCTGGTCCGGGTAAGTACGCTGATAGGCGTACAGCTGGTTGGTGGCGTTGCGAATGCGAAAACCGACATCGACGATCGGCGTCAGTTGATAGTCTGCCGCCAGATCGAGCGTGGTGTACGCGCGCATCTTGCGCCGGTTGGCGTCGTCGTTGTAGCTGCTGCCGACGTAGCGCAGCGAAGAAGCCAGCCCCAGGCGCTCCGTCGCCTGATAATGCACGCTGAGGTTGGCGGTCCAGTCCGGGATATAGGCCGGGCGATTGCCGTTGTAGCTGCGCAGCGGGCTACCGCCGCGATAGTCGTCGTAGCGGGCATGCGTGTAGGCGGCGTTGCCGGCCAGCTCCCAGCGTTCGTCGGGACGCAGCACCACGCCAAGCTCAATGCCGCGCGACGTCTGCCTGCCTACCGCGTTCAACGCATCCGGCCGCTGCGCGTCGGGCACAAACAGGTTGTCCTTGCGCAGTTCGTACAGCGCCAGCGTCGCCTCGCCCTTGTTCCCCCAGAACTGCCCTTTGGCGCCGGCCTCCCACTGGCGCGCTCGCGTCAGCGGCAGATCGGTCTGCGTTGGGCTGAGGAAGAACAGATCGTTGCCCGGCTCCTGGCCGGTGGTGTAGTTGGCGTAGAGCGTGAGGTTGTCGGTCAATGCATAGCTGGGGCCCAGGCTCCAGGTGCTGAAAACGTAGGTGTGCGCGCGGCTCTCTTCCTGCGGCCCCTGGAAGCGCCAGTCCATGTTCATATGGTTGTAGCGCAGCTGGCCCAGCAACGCTAAACGCTCGGTCAGGCTGAAGCGATCCTCGAGAAAGGCGGCGTACTGGTTCTGGGTAACGTGGCGCACCGGCGCGCGTTGGCGGTCGGTACCCTGGGCGAACGGCTCTCTGGGCGGCGCGCCAAGCGGTACGTCTTCCGAGCCGGGGAAACCGTTGGAATAATACTGAAAATGCCGGTTGCTCAGATCGAGGCCGACCAGCAACCGGTTATCAAAACCGGCGATGGCGCGGTCGAATACCAGCGAACTGCGGTTGCCGATCAGATCGTCGTCGTGCGCCAGGGCGCCGAAGGAGTCGCGGTTGACGTCGCCGGGCCGGGCCGCCGCCGCGACGCGGAAGCGCTCGACGTTGCGCCATTCGCGAAAGCCGCTGTAGTAATAGAATTGGTTATGCCATTCCACTTCGGGCGTCATAAACCAGTCCAGGCTGGCCTGAAATGCGGTGGCGTTGCTCTGGATGCGGCTGTCGGTCAGGTTGTTGTAATTGATGTCGCGCAGCTCGCCGGCAATGCGCCCGTCCAGCAGCGGCGTGCCGTAGTAAGGGTTGTTGGTGCGGTTGAGCATGCGGTCCAGGCTAAGCGTCAACAGCGCATCGTCCGTCAGCTTAAACAGCAGCGAGCCGGAAACCCGCTTCTGCCGATCGCGTTCATACTGCACGTTGCTGCCGCTGTCGTTGCCGCTGACGTCCAACCGGTACGCCACCGCATCGTCCACCAGCGCGCCGCCGGCCCCCAGATGCAGACGCTGGCTGCGGTAACTGCCGAAGCCATAATCGAGCTCGAGCGGCTGGCGGCTGAAGGTCGGCCGCCGCGAGATCAGGTTGACGCTGCCGCCCGCGGCGCTCAGGCCGTTCAAGGCCGATCCCGGCCCGCGCAGTACCTCGATGCTGTCGTAATGCGCCGGATCGCCCAGCTGCAGCGTGCTGCCGGGCATCTCCACGCCGTTATACAACCAGGCGATAGGCCGGAAACCGCGCGCGGAAAAGTTATTGGACAACGTTGGCGAAGCGACGCCGGACAGACCGGTGGCGTGCTCGACGGCGGCGGCCAGCGAGCGGTCGCCCCGCTGTTGGATCGCTCTTGCGCTGATGATATCGACGCTGCGCGGCGTTTCCCGAGCGGTCAGCCCGAGCTGCGAAGCGCTGCGGCTCACGGCGCTCAACGCATCGTAGCGCCCGGCGGGGGCCGCCGCCTCCACGGTGAGCTGTTCTTCGCACCCCGTGGCATTGCGGGCTTTATCGCAGTCGGCAGCGAAAGCCAGCGGCGCCGTCAGTGCGCCGCCGACCCAAGCGGCAAGGCATAAAGATTTTCTGGGCGTGACAAGACGCCGGCGTGTCGTACTCATGTGGAGCATCCCTGTGGTGAAATAAAAACCGGCCGTAAGCCGGCGTAAAGCCTTATCGTTTTTCTGTTATGTTATATTATAACAACAAGGCAATGCCAGTCTTTATTGCCCCGCGCTCCACCGCACTGCGTTTGGCGCTTTGCCGCCAAATCGGCGACAATAAGATTTTTGCCGCCGACAGGATGCGCTATGCAGGCCGAAATTCTTCTGACTCTCAAACTCCAGCAAAAGCTGTTCGCCGATCCGCGCCGCATCGCGCTGCTGAAACAGGTGCAGCACACCGGCTCCATCAGCCAGGGCGCCAAACTGGCGGGCATCAGCTATAAAAGCGCCTGGGACGCCATCAATGAAATGAACCAGCTGGCGGAACAAACGGTGGTGGAACGCGCCACCGGCGGTAAAGGCGGCGGCGGCGCGCAGCTGACGCACTATGGCCAGCGGTTGATCCAGCTGTATGACCTGCTGGGCCAGGTGCAGCAAAAAGCTTTCGACGTGTTGCAGCAGGACGATCTGCCGCTCGACAGCCTGCTGGCGGCCATCTCGCGCTTCTCGCTGCAAACCAGCGCGCGCAATCAGTTCTTCGGCACCGTCATCGAACGCGATCATCAGCAGGTGCAGCAGCACCTGGCGATTTTGTTGAACGACGGCACCACTCGCCTGATGGCGGCCGTCACCCAACAAAGCGCCGACCGGCTGCAGCTGACGCCGGGTAAAGAGGTACTGACGCTGATCAAGGCGCCCTGGGTGCGGTTAAGCGTCGATACGGCGGAGCATACCGGCGCAGATAACGCGCTGGCTGGCGTGGTGGCCGGCATTCAGCCAGGCGCTGAACACAGCGAGGTGCTGGTGACGCTGGCGGGCGGCGAAACCCTGTGCGCCACCCTGACGACGGCGGAGCTGCAGCGTCTGCAGCTGAGCGTCGGTGCCGCCGTACACGCCCTGTTCAACGCCGATCGCGTGATTGTCGCCACGTTGTGTTAAGCGCAACGTGACGTTGCGTTTTTGTTGATTGACATCCCCCTGCAATGCGCCTATTTCTAAGGCAAATAATTGCAAAAAAAGGAACAGGTGATGTCGTCGTTGCACATTTCGCAAGGTTCATTCCGCTTAAGCGATACCCGCACCCTGACGCTGGACGCGCTGGAAATCCAGGCCGGCGACAGCTGGGCCTTCGTCGGCGCCAACGGCAGCGGCAAATCCGCCCTGGCGCGCGCGCTGGCGGACGAACTGGTTCTGCTGAGCGGTGAACGCCGCAGCGATTTTCAGCACGCGGTGCGCATCTCCTTCGAACAGCTGCAAAAAATGGTCAGCGACGAGTGGCAACGCAACAACACCGATCTGCTCAGCGCGGACGAGGACGACACCGGCCGCACCGCGGCGGAAATCATTCAGGAAGAGGTGAAAGACGCCGCGCGCTGTGAGCGGCTGGCCGCGCAGTTCGGCATCACCGCCCTGCTGACGCGCCGCTTCAAATACCTCTCCACCGGCGAAACGCGTAAAACCCTGCTGTGCCGGGCGCTGATGCCCGAGCCTGACCTGCTGATCCTCGACGAGCCCTTCGACGGGCTGGACGTTCACTCGCGCGCGCAGCTCGCCGCATTGCTGAGCGAGCTTTCCGCCCAGGGCCAAACCGTGGTGCTGGTGCTCAACCGGTTCGACGAAATACCGGATTTTGTCCGGCAGGTGGGCGTGCTGGCGGACTGCACCCTGACCAGCCGCGGGCCGCGCCGCCAGGTGATGGCGGACGCGCTGGTGGCGCAGCTGGCGCACAGCGAAAACCTCAGCGGGCTGGCGCTGCCGGAGACCGAGGATCCGACGCAAAAGGTGACGCTGCCGGCGGATCGGCCGCTGATCGTCCTGCGCGACGGCGTGGTCAGCTATAACGATCGGCCGATCCTCAATCATCTCGACTGGCAGGTTAACCCCGGCGAACATTGGCAGATCGTCGGCCCGAACGGCGCCGGCAAATCCACGCTGCTCAGTTTGATCACCGGCGATCATCCGCAGGGCTACAGCAACGATCTGACGCTGTTCGGCCGCCGCCGCGGTAGCGGGGAAACCATCTGGGAGATCAAGCGCCATATCGGCTACGTCAGCAGCAGCCTGCATCTGGACTATCGCGTCAACACCAGCGTGCGCAACGTGGTGCTGTCGGGGTTCTTCGATTCGATCGGCATTTATCAGGCGGTCTCGGATCGTCAGCGGCAGCTGACCGAACAATGGCTGGCGCTGCTCGGGCTCGACGGCGCGCGCGGCGATGCCCCGTTCCACAGCCTTTCCTGGGGCCAACAGCGGCTGGCGCTGATCGCCCGCGCGCTGGTGAAACATCCGGCGCTGCTGATCCTCGACGAGCCGCTGCAAGGGCTGGATCCGCTCAATCGCCAGTTGGTGCGTCGCTTCATCGACGTGCTGATCGGCCAGGGCGCCACCCAGCTGCTATTCGTCTCGCACCATGCCGAAGACGCGCCGCAGTGCATCACTCACCGCCTCAGCTTCATGCCCGACGGCGAGGGCGGCTACGGCTACCAACAGCAACGGCTGGAGGCGGCCTCCGCCTGAAGCGCGGCGTAAACATATCCGGCAACACTTCACCGCAGCACATCACATTTGGCCTTTTATCATAGAAAGAAAGAAGGCCATTTTCTGGAGACGCCATGTCCGCTGCGTTGATTATTATCGACCTGATCGAGGATCTGATCGGGCCCAAAGGGCGCGCCAACCACTGCCGCGAACAGGTGGTGGCGACCCACCTGCTCGCCAACGTCAATGCCGCCGCGGCCTACGCCCGGGTGCGAAAAATCCCGGTGATTTGGGTGCGGGTGGGATTCGCCGACGATTATCATGATATTCCCCCCCACTCGCCGCTGTTCAACCATTTGAAACAGATAGGCGCGCTGCGGCTTAACAGCCCGGGCTGCCGCTGGATGCCCGAACTGCATCAGGAAGAGACCGATCTGCTGTTTGAAAAAACGGCGGTAAGCGCCTTCTCCGGTAACAATTTATTAGCCTGGCTACGGCAGCATCGGTGCCATCATCTGCTGCTGGCGGGCGTCAGCACGCCGCTCGCCATCGAGAGCACCGCGCGTCAGGCGCACGACGCCGGCTTTCAGGTGACCGTGCTGCACGACCTGTGCGCGGCCCCCACGCAGGAGATCCACCAGCAGAGCCTGGACACCCTGCAAAACCTGGCCGAAATCACCCGCTCGCAGGCCTGGATGAAAGGCTGACCCGCGTTGTCGCCGGTCGTATGGGCCGGCATCATGCACAAATCCGTCACTGCCCCGACCTTTAGCGTCATTTGGGTGTGCTACTATCCGCTTTAGCGCTCAATTTCGCCATCATCGCACGCCGCAAAGGCGCTGAGCGCCGTGTACATATTTTAAAGGGACATATTATGTGGGGCGTACTGGCTGCTTCGTTATTTTTCTTGCCGTTTAACCGGCTGATAGCCTGGGTGATCCTGGCCGCCTCGGCGGGCATGGGGCTTTATCATGGGGTACTGACGCCACTCAGCCTGAGTTATCTGCTGGCGATCGTAGCGTTGGCGGGGCTGCGTCACCATTTTCGCGAGCAGCGTAATCTGGCGATCGCGTTCGAAGGCTTGGTGGTCGCCGGCTGCATCGCGCTGTTCTTGCATCTGGTGCCGGGCATCCACAACCAGCTGATGATCGACGGCGACAAAGCCGGCCCGCTCAGCGCGCCGTTCACCATGTATTACAACTTCGACAAGGCGATGGTGCCCTTCCTGCTGTTCGCCTGCTTGCCCACGCTGTTCAGAACCGATAAAGCGGAAAAAAGCGTCGCCTCGGGTTCCTGGATTGCATTGATCATCAGCGTACCGGCGCTGTTGCTGCTGGCCGTGGCGCTGGGCGGTTTAAAAATCGAACTGCATGCGCCCGCCTGGATCCTGCCGTTCGTGATGGCGAACCTGTTCTTCGTCTGCATGGCCGAAGAAGCGCTGTTTCGCGGCTACCTGCAACAGCGCCTCAGCCAATGGCTGGGGGCCTGGCCGGCGCTGATCGTCGCCGCCCTGGTGTTCGGCGCCGCGCATTTGGCCGGCGGCATGCTGATGGTGATCTTCGCGACGCTGGCCGGCGTGATCTACGGCCTGGCATGGATGTGGAGCGGCCGCCTGTGGGTGCCGATTCTGTTCCATTTCGGGCTTAACCTCACCCATCTGCTGTTCTTCACCTACCCGCTGTATCAGCACCCCTGACGGCTGACGCCGGCAGAGAGCCTCTCTCTGCCGGTTGACCAGGTGAAAACGCTATCACCGGCAGCTCACCGCAATCCCCTCAAGCACGTAGCCACCGGCTCATCTCCGCGCATCCGGCGCTTTTCAATGAAGTGTAAACGATTCCATTTTTCGCGTTAGATCACCTTTTTATCGCCGCGAGCATGCTATCTTTTTGCGCAATGTACTCTCCCTTTTCAGCAACGGGCGTATCAAGACGGCGGCTGAAAGCGATTACACCTCGTCGACGCCAAGAAAGGAACCGTATGACGGCATTTAACCCTATCGATCATCCACACCGCCGCTATAACCCGCTGAGCGGCCAATGGGTGCTGGTCTCACCGCACCGCGCCAAGCGCCCCTGGCAGGGCCAACAAGAGGCCGTCCCCACGGAAACGCTGCCGGCGCACGATCCCGACTGTTTCCTGTGCCCGGGCAACGCGCGCGTCACCGGCGATCGCAATCCGGATTATCGCGGCACCTACGTCTTCACCAACGATTTCGCCGCGCTGATGAGCGATACGCCGCCGGCGCCCGACAGCCAGGATCCTTTGATGCGCAGCCAGAGCGCGCGCGGCGTCAGCCGGGTGATCTGCTTCTCTCCCGATCACAGCAAGACCCTGCCCGAATTGACGCTGCCGGCGCTGGAGCAGGTGGTCGCCGCCTGGCAGGCGCAAACCGATGAGCTGGGCAGGCAGTACCCCTGGGTACAGCTGTTCGAAAACAAAGGCGCGGCGATGGGCTGCTCCAACCCGCACCCGCACGGGCAGGTCTGGGCCAACAGTTTTCTGCCGAACGAGGCCGAGCGCGAAGATCGCCTGCAACACGAGTATTTTCGGGAACATGCCTCCCCGCTGCTGCTGGACTACGCACAGCGCGAGCTGGCC
This sequence comes from Serratia sp. 4542, assembly GCF_016805595.1. NCBI lineage: Bacteria > Pseudomonadati > Pseudomonadota > Gammaproteobacteria > Enterobacterales > Yersiniaceae > Serratia > Serratia sp. 4542. Next base: position 67,203 of record NZ_RXKV01000007.1, on the reverse strand, counting down.
GCCGGCGAACGCATCGTGGTGAACACCGAACACTGGCTGGCGGTGGTGCCCTACTGGGCCGCCTGGCCGTTTGAAACGCTGCTGCTGCCGAAAGCGGCGGTGCAGCGCATTACCGATCTCAGCGCGGCACAAAGCCAAGATCTGGCGCTGGCGCTGAAGAAGCTGACCAGCCGCTACGACAACCTGTTCCAGTGCTCCTTCCCCTATTCGATGGGATGGCACGGTGCGCCGTTCAACGGTGCCGACAACCGACACTGGCAGCTGCACGCCCATTTCTACCCGCCGCTGCTGCGTTCAGCCAGCGTGCGCAAATTTATGGTCGGTTACGAGATGCTGGCGGAAACCCAGCGCGACCTGACCGCCGAACAGGCCGCAGCGCGTCTGCGCGCCGTCAGCGATATTCATTACCGTGAAGCCGGAGCCCAAGCATGAGCCTGAAACCGCTTACCCATTCCCTGTTTACCGAACACTTCGGCTACGCGCCGGCGTTGACCATCCAGGCGCCGGGGCGGGTGAACCTGATCGGCGAGCATACCGATTACAACGACGGCTTCGTGCTGCCCTGCGCCATCGATTATCAAACCGTCATCGCCTGCGCCAAGCGCGACGACCGCCAGATCCGCGTCCTCGCCGCCGATTATCAGAATCAGCAGGATCAATTCTCGCTCGACGATCCGATCGTCAGCCACCCCGATCAGCGCTGGTCCGACTATGTGCGCGGCGTGGTGAAGCACCTTCAGCGCCGCAGCGCCGACTTCGGCGGCGCGGATCTGGTGATCGCCGGGAATGTGCCGCAAGGCGCGGGGCTCAGCTCCTCCGCCGCACTGGAAGTGGCGGTGGGCCAGGCGCTGCAGGCGCTCTATCAGCTGCCGCTGGACGGCGTAGCGCTGGCGCTGAACGGCCAGGAGGCGGAGAACCAATTCGTCGGCTGCAACTGCGGTATCATGGACCAGCTGATCTCCGCGCTCGGCCGGCGCGACAGCGCTCTGCTGATCGACTGCCGCTCGCTGGAAACCCGTGCGGTACCGATGCCGGACAACGTCGCGGTGGTGATCGTCAACTCCAATGTGCAACGCGGGCTGGTGGACAGCGAATACAACACCCGCCGCAAACAGTGCGAGGAAGCGGCGCGGTTCTTCGGCGTCAAGGCGCTGCGCGACGTCAGCCCCGAACAGTTTGAGGCGCGTCAACACCAGCTCGATCCGTTAGTAGCCAAACGCGCGCGCCATGTGATCAGCGAGAACGCCCGCACGCTGGCAGCGGCCGAGGCGCTGGCGGCCGGCGATCTGCAGCGCATGGGCCGGCTGATGGCGGAGTCGCACGCCTCGATGCGCGACGACTTTGAAATCACCGTGCCGCCGATCGATAAGCTGGTCGAGATCGTCAAAGCGACGATCGGCCCACGCGGCGGCGTGCGCATGACCGGCGGCGGCTTTGGCGGCTGCATCGTCGCGCTGATACCGCAGGATCTCGTGGAGACGGTGCGTGCCGCCGTGGCGCACGAGTATCCGCGGCAAACCGGCGGATTGCGGGAAACCTTCTATGTCTGCCAGGCTTCGCAAGGCGCCGGCCTATGCTGACGGCAACGGCGGCACTCGCCCCCGATGGGCAACTTTATCAGCTGACGCAGCTGCAAAACGCCGGCGGCATGACGGTCACGCTGATGGACTGGGGCGCCACCTGGCTGTCCGCCGTCTTGCCGCTCAAATCCGGTGAAAGGCGCGAGTTGCTGCTCGGCTGCCGCAGCCCGGCGGACTACCAACGTCAGGGCGCCTATCTGGGCGCCACCGTCGGCCGTTACGCCAACCGCATCGCCAACGCCAGTCTGCCCATCGACGGGAAACCCCATGCGCTGGCCGCCAATCAGGGCGCCCACCAGCTGCACGGCGGCCCCGACGGCTTCCATGCCCGCCGCTGGCGCCGGGTACAGCACGATGCGCAGCAGGTCTGCTATGCGCTGCACTCGGCGGAGGGCGATCAGGGTTTCCCGGGCAATCTCGACGTGCAGGTCTGCTACCGCCTGACCGCCGACAATCGCGTGGAAATCAGCTATCTGGCGCAGGTCGATCGCCCCTGCCCGGTCAACCTGACCAACCACGCCTATTTCAATCTGGACGGTGCCGGCACCGACGCCCGCGCCCAGCGGCTGCAGCTGTTCGCCGATCGCTATCTGCCCGTCGACGCCGAGGGCATTCCCTGTGCCGGGCTGACGCCGGTGGACGGCAGCGGCATGGATTTCCGCCAGCCGAAAACGCTGCTGCAGGATTTTCTGCGCGACCGCGACCAGCAGCGGGTAAAAGGCTACGATCATGCTTTTCTGCTGCACCGCACCTGCGGCGCGCTGGAGTGCCCGGCGGCCCATTTATGGTCCGCCGACGGGCAAGTGCAGATGAGCGTGTTCACCGACGCGCCCGCACTGCAACTCTACAGCGGCAATTATCTGGCCGGCACGCCGGCGCGCGACGGCGGCAGCTATGCCAACCACGCCGGCGTGGCGCTGGAAAGCGAGTTTTTGCCGGACAGCCCGCACCATCCCGAATGGCCACAGCCGGACTGTTGGCTGCAGCCGGGGAGCCGCTACCGCAGCACCACGCATTATCAGTTTTATCCTATCTGACCCGCCACGCCCCTCGCCGCGCGGCCGGGGGCGATTTGTTATAAATGCTTACCTTTTAGCGCTATTCCCCCGCCGGCGCCCACCTTTCCTTATTCCAAAGCGCGCACTACACTCAGGCTACCGTGATAAGCACAACGCCTTGTGCAACGTCACAATTTTCGGCCGATGGCGGCCAATCAATAGCTGAAGGAACACCTATGCGTCTGATTACTGCACTTCCATTGCTGGCGGGCTTAATGCTGAGCACCAATCTGATGGCGGCCGACGCGACGACGGCGACAAAAACGCCTTCGCCGGCGCAGGCGGCCCAACAGAAACGCATGACCGATTGCAACCAACAGGCATCCACCAAGTCGCTGAAAGGCGCGGATCGCTCCACCTTTATGAGCACCTGCCTGAAATCTGAAGGCGCCGCCGCGACGGGCAAAACCCTGACGCCGCAGCAGCAGAAAATGAAAACCTGCAACGCCGACGCCAAGACCAAGAATCTGAAGGGCGACGCGCGTAAAACCTTCATGAGCAGCTGCCTGAAAAAATCGGCCTGATTTGCCCCACGCCACGGCGCGCCCGAAGCGATTTCGGCGCGCCGTTTCCCCCTCGCAGCGCCAGCCTGAACGATTCAGCTTTTTCCTTTCGCCAGCCCTTACTTTGCGGCAAGAAATTGGCTATGGTTAGACACTATCGATTGCCGAGCCCCGGCCCGCGGCAATATAATGATTTTCGTTATCATTGAAATGTCAGATTATTAAGGAGTTAAGCTATGGCTGTAACTAAGCTGGTTCTGGTGCGTCACGGCGAAAGCCAGTGGAACCAAGAAAACCGCTTCACCGGTTGGTATGATGTCGATCTGTCCGACAAGGGCCGTACCGAAGCGAAAGCAGCAGGCAAGCTGTTGAAAGAAGAAGGGTTCACTTTCGACTTCGCTTACACCTCCGTACTGAAGCGCGCGATCCACACCCTGTGGAACATCCTCGACGAGCTGGATCAGGCCTGGTTGCCGACCGAAAAATCCTGGAAGCTGAACGAACGTCATTACGGCGCGCTGCAGGGTCTGAACAAAGCGGAAACCGCTGAAAAATACGGCGACGAGCAGGTGAAACAATGGCGTCGCGGCTTCGCGGTGACCCCACCTGAGCTGACCAAAGAAGACGAACGCTACCCTGGCCACGATCCGCGCTACGCCTCGCTGACCGAGCAAGAGCTGCCGCTGACCGAAAGCCTGGCGCTGACCATCGATCGCGTGATTCCTTACTGGGACGAAGAGATCCTGCCACGCATCAAGAGCGGCGAGCGCGTGATCGTTGCGGCGCACGGCAACTCGCTGCGCGCGCTGGTGAAATACCTGGATAACCTGAGCGAAGACGAAATCCTCGAGCTGAACATCCCAACCGGCGTGCCGTTGGTGTATGAATTTGACGAGAACTTCAAGCCAACCAAACGTTACTACCTGGGTAACGCCGACGAGATCGCTGCAAAAGCGGCCGCCGTGGCAAACCAGGGTAAAGCGAAGTAATTTCGCCCGTTAACGAAAAAGCCCCCGGTGAAAACCGGGGGCTTTTTTATTACTGATTACTGTGGCGGCTGCTGCGCCATCGCCTCGTTCACCGCGTCCAGCCGTTCCTGCATCGCCGGGTGGGTGCTGAGCCAGGCCGGCAGCGTCCAGCCATCAGCCGTTTCACGTTCAGGCGCCTGCGCCAGCGCACGGTAGATCGCCGCCATCTCCGCCAGCGAACGCCCCTGGCGCTGCATTTGCGCAATGGCGAACGCATCCGCCTCGCGCTCCATCCCGCGGGAAAACTGCATCTCATTCACGAAGGACGCAGACTGCAGCAGCGTATCGCCGATGCCGCTGACGTCACCGGTCATCCACATCAGCGTCAACGCCACCAGCGACGAACGCACCAGCATGCGCATTGGGTGGCGATGAGCGTGGTGCCCCATCTCATGCAACATGACTGCCGCCAGCCCATCGTCGTTTTTCGCCAGGGCGACCAGACTATCGCTGAGCACCAGCGTGCCGTCCGGCAACATAAATGCGTTCGGCGCACCGGGCACCGCCATCAGCTTCAACGACAGCGGCGTGCGTTCCTCACGCATCTCGGCCGGCATCACCTGCCGGAACAACCGCTGCAACGCCCGCTGCCGCTCGGCCGACAATGCCGAGGGCTCGAAACCGCTCTGGCTTAAAAACGTCTGCGTGTGTTCGCCCAGCGTCTGTTCCACCGACGTGGGGATACGCATGGCGATCTCGCTGCTCGCCCACGGCAATACCACATACACGTAAGCCACGACCGTGAACAGCGTCATCAGCAGCGCCAGAGCGACGCCGCGTTTGTGGCGTTCCAGACGATGCACCCAGCCCGGCGAACGGCGCTGATAGAACCAGCGGCGAAACGCCGCGTCGTCGTCCGGCACAAAGCGCGCGCCGTCCTTAAAGGTCAGCGTCAGCGGAATATTGCCCAGCGCCGCAGAGACGGTGATGTCCGCCAAGGGGATGTAACGTTGCTCATCCTGCCGCTGCAGCGTCACGCCCTCGCCGCTTTCGTTCACCAGCAGGCGGGCCGCCTCACGTGCGGCCCGCCCCGGCAACTGGTAGGCGCCCTCGAGGATCATTGGCGCCTCAGAAGCTGCCGCCCAGATCCAGCGCCTGCACCGCTTCTTCGGCCACCGCGCTGTTGGCGGTTTCCTGATGCGCCGCGATGTCCAGCAATGCCAGATCGCCTTCAACCGCCGTGCACTCCGCCAGATAACGGGCGTGACGCACTTCCGCCACCGGCGCAGCAAAGCCGAGCGAGAACAGCGTGATCAGGGTATTGGTGATCAACAGCCCCATATACGGCAGGGTCTGCATGGAAGAGCGCAGTTTAACGTTGCCGTTCAGCGTCGCCTGGTTATACAGATAGTTGCGTTGGGCGACAATCTGGTAGCTGCCGGCAATCAAGGCGCCAATCAGCAACACCACCATCATCAGCAGCAGGCTGCCAATATTCTCCAACACCAGCAAATCGGCGGTTTCATCCGTCAACATACCCATCAATACCATTTGGTACAGTGACAGGATAAACGACCCCATACACACCAGTGCAGCCAACATGAACGGCAGGAAAATGAGCAGGCCGATCAAGGCAAATTTGATGAAGGCCGACTTTTTCAGCTCGGCAATAAACGGCGTGCGGCCGAAGAACAGATTATTAACGTACAGATCGTGCTGCAGCGCGCTAATAATACCATTGACGGCGGCGAATGCCGGCACGGCCAACAGCAGCGTCAACACCAGCATCAGGCCGATGGCGTTAATGCTGTCAAAGCTGCTGCCAATACTGAGCAAAATGATTAAGCCGACATAAAGCCCGATAATCAGTAATAGCGGGCAGAACAGTAGCGCCCAATAAGCGCGCCCGGTGCGGCAAACATAATTAAAACGCACGCCGCGATAGCTCGACATAATCGCATTGTAGCGCCAGCTGCGAATCACCACCCATGGCAGCAGGGCAAGCAACGCCAATAAGGCCAGCAGCCCCAGCAGCGGCGCTACCGCCAGCAGGATATAAAACACGATGATACCGCCGATCACCAACAGCCGCCCTTTCAGAATTTGCAGCGGCTGCGCATGGTAATCGAAACGATCGCCGTCCAATTCCGTGTTGCCGTAAAAATAGCGGCGACGACGCACCGTCGCCCAGGCGGAATAGATGCCCAGGGTCACGATGGTCAATAATGCATTGACTAACCAAATAGCGAAGTACTCGCCGCCTTTCCCATGGAATTTAATCCGGTGCAGCCCCAGCGGCTGCGAGGTATTGCTTGTCATAATTCTTTCGTCCTGAAAGGAATAGGTCATACCACTCCCCGCTTATTTGTCATGCGGGGTTTGTGGAATAAAAAAGCGTCTTATATAAGCACAATGCCATGAGCAGTGACAATTATTCTTTTATTAAATAGGAATAATGCGAAGGAGGTCGCTTAATGATTTCATTGGCCTATTAATTGTAAGCCTTAAATGAGTGGGATATATAGAGGTGCAATGACAAGGATAAAACAAGGGCCCGGCTGCCAGGCCCTTGTCATTTTAGCGATTATCCGCGGCGCGCTTTCACCGCCGCCGCCAGATCGCGCAGCACGGTTTCGGTGTCCTGCCAGCCGATGCAGCCGTCGGTCACGCTCTTGCCGTAAACCAGCGGTTCGCCGCTTTCAAGGTTCTGGTTGCCTTCCACCAGGTGGCTTTCGATCATCACGCCGATGATCGCTTTTTCACCGCCGCTAATCTGCCCGCAAACGTCAGCGCTCACGTCCATCTGCTTTTTGAACTGTTTGCTGCTGTTGGCATGGCTGAAATCGATCATCACCTGCGCCGGCAGCCCGGCTTTGCTCAGGCCGGCTTTGACGTCCTTCACGTGCGCCGCGCTGTAGTTCGGCTCTTTGCCGCCGCGCAGAATAATGTGACAGTCGCCGTTGCCGCTGGTGTTAACGATAGCCGAGTGGCCCCACTTGGTTACCGACAGGAAACAGTGCGGCGCGCCGGCGGCGTTGATGGCGTCGATCGCCACCTTGATGGTGCCGTCGGTGCCGTTCTTGAAGCCGACCGGGCATGAGAGGCCGGAGGCCAGCTCGCGGTGCACCTGCGATTCCGTGGTGCGCGCGCCGATGGCGCCCCAGCTCATCAGATCCGCCAGGTACTGCGGCGTGATCATGTCGAGGAATTCGCCCGCGGCCGGCAGGCCGCTGTCGTTGATCTCCACCAGCAGCTTGCGCGCCAGGCGCAGACCGTCGTTGATGTTGAAGCTGTTGTCCATCTGCGGATCGTTGATCAGGCCTTTCCAGCCCACGGTGGTGCGCGGTTTTTCGAAGTATACGCGCATGACCACTTCCAGCTCGCCCTTCAGTTCTTCACGCAGCGCCAGCAGGCGCCCCGCGTACTCTTTGGCGGCTTGGGTATCGTGGATAGAGCAAGGGCCAATCACCACCAGCAGGCGATCGTCGCTGCCGCGGAGGATATTGTGAATTGCGCTGCGGGCCTGGGACACCGTCTTTGCTGCGCGTTCAGTGGCCGGGAATTTCTCCAGCAAAGCCACCGGCGGCAGGAGTTCCTTAATATCATTAATGCGTAAATCGTCGTTTTGGTAATTCATAGCTTTTCCATTCGGTATCGAGGGGTATTTCGCAGTGCGTAACGGTGTAGATCCCAACAATCTAGCCTGTGGGAATGGCGCTGTAAATCACCTTTGCCCCCCTCCGCTGGAACCGCCAAATTAACAGCAGATTGTGCTGTTTCATCAGGGGAGCGCAGAGCCTCCTTTTTCGCTATGCTAGCGATCGGAATATAAAGCGACCCGAGTTGAACATGCCCTCTCTGTTATTAGTTGATGACCACCCGGTGGTTCATGTCGCACTGGAAGCGGCGCTAATGAAATCATCCCGCCCCTACCGCCTGCAGGCGGCGCAGGACGACGTCCAGGCGCTGGCCCTGCTGGCCGAGGCCGCTTTCGGCCTGGTGATCCTGGATATCGGCCTGCCGCAGGTCGACGGGCTGCAGCTGTTGAAAAAAATCCGCCGCCGCTACCCGCAGCAGCCGATCCTGATCTATACCGCGCAGGAGGCCGAGGTCTATGCGCGCATGGCCCATGCCGCCGGGGCCAACGGTTTCGTCAATAAAGGCAGCTCGTTGGCAGAGCTGGTACAGGCGATCGAGCAGGTGCTGGACGGTGAAACCCACTTCCCCGCCGCCGCGCTGGCCGAAGAAGCGCCGACGGCGGACGGTGGGCTGCTCACTCCCAAAGAGCTCGAAGTGCTGGGCTTGCTGAGCCAGGGGCTGTCCAACCTGCAGATCGCCGATCGGCTGCACATCAGCAACAAGACCGTCAGCACGCACAAGAAGAACATCCAGCGCAAAACCGGCGCCGGCAACCTGCTGGAGCTGGTGGCGGTGTTTAAAGAGTTGGCGCCATGATGCGCCGCGCTCTGCTGCTGCTGATCCTGTGGTGCGGTCTGGCGCAGGCGGCAGAGCCGGTGCGCTATCAGCTGGTCAGCAATCTGAATACCCCCGAGAACATGCTGATCGTCGGCGAGAAAAATCCCTGGCGCGACCGAACGCTGCGCATCGGCATCATCAGTGAGAACACCAGCCCGTACAACATCATCGTGGATGACGATCTGTACGGGCTGAACGCCGACTACCTCGGCTATATCCAACAGGTAACCGGCATTCGCTTCGCCATTTACGGCTTTGCCGATCTGACCCAGCTGGAGCAGGCGCTGCACGACGGCAAGGTCGACCTGCTGTACGGCATCCCGCAGAGTGAGGCGCTGCACGGCCTGGCGATCTCTCAGCCCTATTACGTCAGCAACCTGCGCGTATTGCGCGATCGCAGCAACGATCGACCGGTGATGCTCAACTCCGCCAACGCCCGCGTCGCGATCGGCGCGCTGACCGACATGCAGTCCGGCGGCGCTCTGCAGGCCGTGGCGTCGCAGATCCAGCGCTACGACAACAATCTGCAGGCGGTCTACTCGTTGCTCAACGGCAGCAGCGACTACTTTATCGCCGACGAGGCCAGCGCCAGCTTTATCATCGACCAGCTGCAGCTCGGCCAGCTCTATCAGATTGAAAGCAACGAGAACCTGGGCAACCTGTCCTTTGTGTTCGCCGCCGCCGACTCACGGCTGATAGACACGCTGGACACCGCCATCGCCGACGCGCCGATGGAGCTGATGAACGCCCTGCAGAGCCGCTGGAGCAAAAAGATCCCCAGCTACCTCGACACCGGCAATGCCGACCTGACGACGATGGAGAAGAATTGGGTGGCGAGCCACCGCGTGGTTTATTACGCCGCCATCGAGAACAACTTCCCGTTCGCCTACCGCGGCTCTGACGGCCAGCCGCGCGGCTACGCCATCGACATTCTCAACATCATCGCGCAAAACACCGGGCTGCGTTTCGCACCGCTGTGGGCGCGCAACGCCGAGCAGGCCGATCAGCTGGTGCAGTCCGGCCAGGCCAGCTTCCGCGCCGCCCTGCCGCTGGCGCGCGGCGTCAAGGCGCGCTACGGCGCCAGCATGCCGATCCACCGCTCGCTGTGGGGCGTTTACGTCGGCCAGCACGCCGACGGCATTTCCACCTGGAACGATTTAGCCGGCAAGCGCATCGGCGTGCTGCAGGGCGATTTGGCGCAGGGGCTGGTGCCGGAACAGGAGCAGACCATCAGCTTCGCCGACAGCAAGTCGATGTACGACGCGCTGGCCAACGGCCAGTTGGATGCGCTGGTGGATAACGTCATCTCCGCCAACTTTTTGGCGCTGTCGCGCTATTCCGGCGCCATCAAGCTGGCCTTTGCCGCCAACAACATCCCCTACCCGGTGGCCTTCGGCGTGCGCCGCGATCAACCTCTTCTGTTGGCGATCCTCGATAAGAATCTGATGCAGATCCCGGCGGACACCCTGCAATCGCTGCGCGACGAGTGGATCGTCGACCGCAGCAATCTTATCGACGCGGTGAATGACAACCGTATGCCGCCGCAGACCACCTGGTTGCTGGCACTGCTGGCCGCCGCCACCGTGCTGCTGCTGGCGCTAACGCTGCGCCGTTTCATGCTGCAGCGCCGTGAAAAACGCGAACGCGAAGAACTCGAGCACGCGCGCCGCCGCGCCGAGGCGGAAAACCGCATGAAGAGCAAATTCCTCGCCACCGTCAGCCACGAGCTGCGCACGCCGATGCACGCCATCCTCGGCCTGCTGGAGCTGGAGCTCAAACGCCAACCCGCGCCGGAAGGCCTGCCGGTGATATACAGCTCGGCCTCTTCGCTGCTCAACCTGCTCAACGACCTGCAGGATCACGCCCGGCTGGAAACCGGTTCGCTGACGCTGGCGCCGAAACCGGTGGCGCTGCGCCCCTGGGTAGCGCGCATCGACGCCCTTTACCGGCCGCTGATCGGCGAACGCCCGTTGACGCTGAGCGTGCTGGCAGATCCGGCGCTGCCGGAGGCGGTGATTATTGATGGTGAGCGTTTACTTCAAGTGGCTAACAACCTGATAAACAACGCGATAAAGTTTACACCGCGCGGCACTATTCAGGTCGAGATCGGCTGGCTCGCGCAAGATGAGCGGCAGGGGGAATTGCGATTAACGGTGAACGACAGCGGCTGCGGCATCGCCGCCGATGAGATAGGCAAGCTGTTCCAACCGTTTTACCGCGCGCGCGGCGCGCAACGCATTTCGGTGCAGGGCACCGGTTTGGGACTGTCTATCTGCAAAGAGATCGTCGAACAGATGGGCGGCCGCATCGGGCTGCACTCGCAGCCGGGCGTCGGCACCCGCGTCGAGGTCGCGATACCGGTCGAGCTGAGCGGCGCGGCGCCGGCTGTCGCCCAGGAGGAGCACACCTATGCTCTGCCGTCTTCCGCCTTGCGTACCGCGCTGATCGACGATCACCCCACCAATTTGTTGCTGCTGGAACGCCAGCTGCGCCACTTCGGGCTGCAACCCGCCCGCTTTGAACAAGGCTATGCGCTGTTGAAGGCCCAGCGCCGGCAACCGTTCGATCTGCTGTTTATCGACTATAACATGCCGCGCCCGGACGGGCTGACGCTGGCCAGACTGATCCGCCGCGACGAACAGCGGCTGCAACGCCCGCCTTGCCGCATCGTGCTTTGCTCGGCAGACGTGCAGGAGTTTACCCGCATCCCGCCGGGGCTGGTGGCGATCGACCACTTCCTGACCAAACCGATTTCACTGGCGGCGATCGGCCAGATATTGGCTCAGCAACCGCAGGCTCAGGAAGAAAAGTCAGTCCTTACTGACCTGCGACAAACGCTGGCCGAAATGGCAGGTGGCGATCGCGCCATGCTGCAGCGGCTGGCGCAGACGCTCGGCGATACGCTGCGCCAAGACCGGCAGCGGCTCGCGGACGCCGTCGCCGCGAGCGACTGGCCTCGCCTGGAGCAGGCGGCGCACCGCATCAAGGGCAGCCTGCTGATGCTGCAGCTGCCGGAAGCCGCGCAGCTGTGCCAGAAGCTGGTGGATACCGCACGTCGGGGCGAGCTTGCCGCCGCCGCTTATACTAAATTAAAGGCGTTAGTGGCGCAGATAGAACCGGAGCTGGACGCTCTGCTCACCGCCGCCCCCTCTTTCGCTATGCATAAGGATGAATAATGTCGGACACTCCACACGTACACCTGCCGAAAGACAGTAATAGTAAACGCCTACTGACCGCTTTTTTAGTCACCGCCGTCTTTATGGTGGCCGAGGTGGTCGGTGGCCTGTTGTCCGGCTCGCTGGCGCTGTTGGCCGACGCCGGCCATATGTTGACCGATGCCGCCGCGCTGCTGGTGGCGCTGATGGCGGTGCACTTCTCCCAGCGCAAGCCCAACGCGCGCCACACCTTCGGCTATCTGCGCCTCACCACCCTGGCGGCCTTCCTCAACGCTGCAGCGCTGCTGGTGATCGTGGTATTCATCCTGTGGGAGGCGATACGGCGTTTCTTCGAACCGCAGCCGGTGATGGGTACCCCGATGCTGATCATCGCCGTAGCGGGGCTGCTGGCGAACCTGTTCGCCTTCTGGTTGCTGCATCGCGGCAGCGAAGAGAAAAATATCAACGTGCGCGCCGCCGCGCTGCATGTGTTGGGCGACCTGCTCGGTTCGGTGGGCGCCATCGTCGCCGCCATCGTCATTCTTGCCACCGGCTGGACGCCGATTGACCCGATCCTGTCGGTGCTGGTCTCCTGTCTGGTGCTACGCAGCGCCTGGCGGCTGCTGAAGGAGAGTTTCCACGAGCTGTTGGAAGGCACGCCGCAGGAGGTCGATATCGCCAAGCTGCAAAAAGACCTGTGCCTGAATATCCCGGAAGTGCGCAACATCCATCACGTGCATGTCTGGCAGATCGGCGAACAAAAGCTGATGACGCTGCATGCGCAGGTGATCCCGCCGCATGACCACGATGGACTGTTGCAACGCATTCAGGCTTATCTGTTGGAACACTACAAGATTGGCCATGTGACCATTCAGATGGAGTACCGGCACTGTGAGACACCGGACTGCGGTATCAACCGGGCGCCGGAGCCGAGTGAACACTCACATGCCGAAGCGCACTCCCATCTGGGACATCGTCACTAAGCCAAGAGGGCGCCACCACGGCGCCCTCTGCTGTTGCTACGGTGCGGACGAGAGCGGGTTGGAACGGTTACGCCCGGCGCTCTTGATCCACAGCCAGGAGCCGTTCAGGGCGATCAGCGTCAGAATGACATACTCCAGCGCCATCGCGTACACCCCCTGGTAAGCGAAGATCGCCACGCTGATGACGTCGATAACCACCCACAGCAGCCAGTTTTCCACGTACTTGCGCGTCATCAGGATCATCGCCACGATGGAGAGCACCATCATCGCCGAATCCCAGAACGGGAACGCGTCCGGCTGCAGTTCAGGCATCTGCACGTTCAGCCCCAGCCCTTGCATCACCGCTACCGCGATCTGCGTCAGCCAGGCAAACACGCGGTCGATGTTAAAGGTCATCAGGCCAATGCCGATGACGCAAACCGCCGCCCAGGCCAACGCTTTCGGCAACGGCAGCCAGCGGATCTGCAGCTCAGCCTGATTATCCTGGGTTTGGCGGCTCCAGGCATACCAACCGTAAATGTTGGCGCCGAAAAAGAACAGCTGCAACAGCAGGCTGGCGTACAGCTGGATCTGGAAGAAAATCACCGCGAACAGCGTGACGTTGATCAGGCCGAACAGGTAATTGATGATTTTTTCCTTGCTGGCGTACCAGATGCACAGCAACCCGAACAGCGTGCCGATGGCTTCGATCCACGACAGATCGTAACCGCCTGCGCCAAGCGGAATGTGCACCAGAATATTGCTGGTACTGAAGAAGCTCATGAGATCATCCTTTTAAACGGTTAAGCGTTGCCTTTAACCTGCATCTTAAGCTGAGCGGCGAAATCCAGCATGCGATTCAGCGGCACCAGTGCCTTCTCACGCAGCGCGGCGTCCACGTGGATCTCATGCTGCGCGCCCCCCTGCTCCAGCCCTTCGGCAATCGCCTTCAGGCCATTCATCGCCATCCACGGGCAATGCGCGCAGCTGCGACAGGTCGCCCCTTCTCCGGCGGTCGGCGCTTCGAACAGCTCCTTGTCCGGGCAGGCCTGCTGCATCTTGTAAAAGATACCGCGATCCGTGGCGACGATCAGCTGTTGATGCGGCAATGTTTTCGCCGCCTGAATCAGTTGGCTGGTCGATCCCACCGCATCCGCCAACTCAACCACCGCCTGTGGCGATTCGGGATGCACCAGGATGGCCGCCTGCGGATAAAGCGCCTTCATGCGCCGCAGCGCCTGAGTCTTGAACTCGTCATGGACAATGCAGGCACCTTGCCAGCACAGCACGTCGGCGCCGGTCTGCTTCTGCACGTAGCTGCCGAGATGGCGATCCGGCGCCCAGATGATCTTCTCGCCCAGGCTGTCCAGGTGCTCGATCAGCTCAACGGCGATGCTGGAAGTGACCACCCAGTCGGCGCGCGCTTTGACCGCCGCCGAGGTGTTCGCATAGACCACCACGGTACGATCGGGGTGGCTGTCGCAAAACGCATGAAACTCCTCTTCCGGGCAGCCCAGATCCAGCGAACATTCGGCAAACAGCGTCGGCATCAGCACCTGCTTTTCCGGGCTGAGGATCTTGGCGGTTTCCCCCATGAAGCGCACGCCGGCCACCAACAGCGTGGAAGCCGGGTGGGCGCTGCCGAAGCGCGCCATTTCCAGCGAATCCGCCACGCAGCCGCCGGTTTCTTCCGCCAGCGCCTGGATTTCCGGATCGGTATAATAGTGGGCGACCATCACCGCATTGTGCTGCTTGAGCAGGGTTTTGATCTTTTCGCGATAAAAGGCTTTTTCGGCTACGTCCAGCGGAACCGGTTTAGGCGGGAAGGGATACACCGCCGCATTGACATCAAACATTTCACTCATCGCTGCAATCTCATGCTAGGCTGGGCGCCTGCCGCGTGAATATCGCCTGCCGCAACGCCCTTCGTTTTATATACTAAACAAAATACCTAAAACTGCGCGAAAAGTCCGCTGATATTTTCATATTTGCGCACCTATTGTTTAATGGATTAAAAAACACAGACAGTGGTTACACAGCTCACAGCGGAAAATGACCTGACGAGACCATATAGCCGTTCAGAGAACAGCGTGATGATCGGTGCGGTGTTGAAACGAGAAAGCACGAATGTAGGTGACGGTGCTGCAGATGCGAAAAAAGCGCCAAAAGGCGCTTTTCTCTGAATGGGTGGGTCGTGCAGGATTGATTCGGCCTGTGGCCTCACCCTGCGGGCAACGCTGCGCGTTGTCGTATCGCTGCGCGATGCTCGAACCTGAACGCAGGATCTCACCCGCACGACTCGGTGAACTCTGTTAGCAACAGGATAAAGCAGAGTCTGGTGGCGCAGATGCGAAAAAAGCGCCAAAAGGCGCTTTTTTCTGAATTGGTGGGTCGTGCAGGATTCGAACCTGCGACCAATTGATTAAAAGTCAACTGCTCTACCAACTGAGCTAACGACCCGCAGTGTGGTGGGTGATGACGGGCTCGAACCGCCGACCCCCTCCGTGTAAAGGAGATGCTCTACCAACTGAGCTAATCACCCACTGCTGTGGTACTGCTATTTTTCACACCTTGCTCTATTAAAGAGTGGTGGGTCGTGCAGGATTCGAACCTGCGACCAATTGATTAAAAGTCAACTGCTCTACCAACTGAGCTAACGACCCACTGATGTGGTTTACTGCTGATGGCGAATAGGCTCTATTGGAACCGACTCGCGGAAAACAAGGATGGGGATGTTCAGGACAACTCGACGGGTACTCGACTCGGACCTTTACTTTGCCACATCAAACCGATTCTGAAGCTGCCATTCTTAAAGAATGGTGGATCGTGCAGGATAACTCGGCCTTTGGCCTCGCCCTTGCGGGCCATCACCGGAGTGATGTTGTCTCGCTTCGCGAGACTCGAACCTTTACGGTTCTCATCCTTTACGATTCTCTATCGCAGCCATTCTTAAAGAATGGTGGGTCGTGCAGGATTCGAACCTGCGACCAATTGATTAAAAGTCAACTGCTCTACCAACTGAGCTAACGACCCATAACAGTGGTGGGTGATGACGGGCTCGAACCGCCGACCCCCTCCGTGTAAAGGAGATGCTCTACCAACTGAGCTAATCACCCACTGTTGTGGTTACTGCTACTTCAGAAATTGGTGGGTCGTGCAGGATTCGAACCTGCGACCAATTGATTAAAAGTCAACTGCTCTACCAACTGAGCTAACGACCCAATTTCCCTGCCGCTTTAACATCTTGCAAGATGTCTTGGCAACGGCGGCATATATTACTAATTTATCTTGGCAGCGCAACCTAAATTTTTTACTGATGCGTTCAACTGCTTGTTCTTCACGCGAATGAGCCCAGAAATCGGTCAAATCGACTAACTTCTGGGCTCATTTTTCTGACTGTTAACCGCCTACGCGGCTTTTCGCCTGTTTGGCCGCCGCACTGGTTGGGTACTGTTTAATCACCTGCTGGAACACGGCTTTGGCTTTATCGGCCTGCCCTTTCTCCTGCATGATGATACCCACCTTGTACATGGCGTCCGGCGCCTTCGGTGATTTCGCGTAATTCTTCACCACCACCGCAAAATAGTAGGCCGCGTCGTCTTTTTTACCCTTGTTGTAGAACAACTGGCCCAGCCAATAGTTGGCGTTGGGCTGGTAGGTAGACTTCGGGTACTGTTTTACGAAGGACTGAAAGGCGGAAATCGCCTGGTCATACTGTTTTTTTTCCAGCGCCAGAGAAACAGCGGCGTTGTAGTCGCTGTTCTCATCACCGCCGCTCGGCGTTGCAGACGCGGCTGCAGGCGCGCTGCCGCCCGCATCGGAAGATGCGCCTGCGGCTGCCCCACCGGCAGCGCCCGCGGCCGCAGAGGCGCTCTGAGCGCCGCCCTGGCTGAGGCTATCCATCTGCTGATAGATTTGCTTCTGGCGTTCAACCACCTGATTCAACTGATACTGACTTTCCTGGATTTGCCCACGGAGAGAATCAATGTCGCGTTGGTTATCAGAGAGTTGTTGCTGGAGTTGGTTTAAAAGCTGGCCTTGAGCATTGCTGATGCGCTCAAGCGAGGTGACACGGTCTTCGACCGAGCCGGAGCCGACATTACTGATTGGCGCTTGGGCAGTAGCGGCCCAAGGGGCCGCTACGCCAACCAGTAACGACAGACTCAACAGGTGACGTCTGAAGTTACTGTTCATGCGATTCTCTTAGTAAACCAGAACGGCACGACGGTTTTTAGCATAAGCCGCTTCGTCGTGGCCCAGTACTGCTGGTTTTTCTTTACCGTAAGAAACGATAGAGATCTGGTCAGCGGAAACGCCTTTACCCTGCAGGTACATTTTAACGGCGTTAGCACGGCGCTCACCCAGAGCAATGTTGTATTCCGGCGTGCCGCGTTCGTCAGCGTGGCCTTCAACGGTCACTTTGTAAGACGGGTTGTTACGCAGGAATGCAGCGTGCGCGTCCAGCATCTGAGCGAATTCGGAGCTTACGTCATACTTGTCCAGACCGAAGTAAACGATGTTGTTCTTCTGCAGTTCTTGCATCTGCAGACGAGCTTGTTCTTCGGAAGACAGGTTGCTGCTGCCGTTTTCCATACCAGTGCCAGCGCCCATACCAGATTGGTCGTTGTTTGCGCTTTTGTTAGAACTACAAGCTGCTACAGCCAGAACTGGCAGTGCCAGCAGAAGCCCTTTCAGCACTTTGTTCAGTTGCATTTCTTTGATCCTTTTATAGTTTGCCATACATATTTACACATGCATCACAGATACGGCGACCAGGCAGGGAATTTGACCTGTCCATCAGTTGCCGGAAGACGCGCTTTGAAACGCCCATCAGTTGACACCAACTGCAACACGGAGCCCATACCTTGCGTGGAGCTATAGATCACCATGGTGCCGTTTGGCGCAATACTAGGCGTTTCATCCAGGAAGGTGCCGGTCAAAACCTGAACGGCGCCCGATCCAAGATCTTGTTTGGCGATGTGTTGTGCACCACTGTTGGTGCTTACCATCACCAGGAATTTACCGTCGGAGCTGACTTCAGAATCCTGGTTCTGAGATCCTTCCCACGTCAGACGCTGTGCGGCACCGCCGCTGGCGCTGATTTTATAAATCTGCGGACGCCCGCCCTGGTCGGAGGTAAACGCCAGCGACTGGCCATCCGGGAACCAGGTCGGTTCGGTGTTGTTGTTGCGCCCATCGGTCAGCTGCGTGATCTGGCCGGAGCCGAGGTTCATCACGTACAGGTTCAGGCTGCCGCTCTTGGACAGCGCGAAGGCCAGCTTGCTGCCGTCCGGCGAGAACGCCGGCGCACCGTTGTGGCGCGGGAACGAGGCGATCTGGCGGATAGCGCCGTTAGCCAGGGTCTGTACCACCAGCGCGGAACGGCCGCTCTCGAAGGTCACGTAAGCCAGTTTGCTGCCGTCCGGCGACCAGGCCGGCGACATCAGCGGCTCAGGCGAACGGTGCACCGTGAACTGGTTGTAACCGTCGTAATCCGCTACGCGCAGCTCATACGGGAATTTCCCGCCGTTGGTCTGCACGACGTAGGCGATACGGGTACGGAACGCGCCCTTGATGCCGGTCAGCTTCTCGAACACTTCGTCGCTGGCGGTATGGGCAGAATAACGCAACCATTGTTTGGTCACTTTATACTGGTTCTGCGCCAATACGGTGCCCGGCGAACCCGAGGTGTCCACCAGCTGGTAGGAGATCAGGTAGCTGCCGTCGGCGCCAGGTTGAACCTGGCCGACAACCACGGCGTCGATGCCCAATGCAGTCCAGGCCGCCGGCGTCACTTCAGACGCGGAGGTAGGTTGCTGCGGCATGCGCGCCACGTCGATCGGGTTGAATTTGCCGCTATTGCGCAGATCCGCGCCGACAATCTTGCCGATATCTTCCGGCGGCGTGCCTGGGCCCGCCCACTTAAACGGCACCACGCCAATCGGGCGAGCGGAGTCGACCCCTTGGGTGATTTCAATGCGAACTTCCGCGTGCAGCACGGACGCCCACAGAATTAAAAAACCTAGCGCTACTCGAAATGCCTGCTTCATCTCATCTCCCTTATCCAGGCGGGATGCCTGCGATAAATTAGCAGAATTTTAACAAACCAACTTACGTAAAACTACATAATCCCTGTTGGTTACCTTAGTACATCCCTGTGATATCACTCACTCAATCAACCGTTATTGCGGCTTGAATTCAAGTATAGAATTCTTAAAGTGCTGATAAACGGCATCGCTCGGCGGCTTCGGTATATGCGCCAACTTGGCGGCAGACACTGCTGCTTGACACAGAGCAGGATCTCCCCCCGCCGCTTGTACGCTTATCAGCAGGCCGTCCGGTGCCAGCTTGATACGCAGGTCGCAGGTTTTGCCGGCGAACGAACTGGCGTCATAGAACTTGCTCTGAATCGCCCCTTGAATCTGCCCCATATAACCGCTGATATCCGCCCCGCTGGCCCCAGCCGCTTTGGCATTGCCCTGCCCGGCCGGTTTACCGTCGCCTTTCGATTTAGCACCGCCGCCTTTCGGCGCGTTCTTGCCGTCCGCCAGGCCGCCAAACAGATCGCTAACTTCATCCGATTGTTTCGCAGCCTCAGCGGCAGCCTTCTTCTTGGCATCCGCAGCGGCTTTTTTGGCGGCAGCCGCTTTCTCGGCCGCAGCTTTCTTCTCTGCCTCGGCGGCAGCCTTCTTCTCGGCTTCCGCTGCGGCTTTTTTCTCAGCTTCAGCGGCCGCTTTCTTCTCCGCGGCCTCTGCGGCTTTTTGCTCTGCGGCAGCCGCCGCGGCTTTCTTCGCCTCTTCCGCCTGTTTCTTGGCGGCGGCAGCGGCGGCCGCTTCTTTCTTGGCTTCCGCTTCGGCTTTCTTCTGCGCGTCCGCCTGTGCCTTGGCGACCTTTTCCGCTTCGGCCTTCGCCTTGGCGGCGGCGGCTTCGGCGACCTTCTGTTGCTCTTTGGCCTTGGCTGCGGCGGCTTCCGCCGCTTTTTGCTGCTCGGCGGCCTGTTTCTGCTGCTCCGCTGCCTTCTGCTGTTGCTCAGCCTGCGCCTTGGCGTCCTGCGCAGCTTTCTCCTGCGCCGCCAAACGCTCTTTCTCCAGCTCCTTCAGGCGCTGCTGTTGCTCCGCCTGCTTCTGCTGAAGCTCTTCGGCCTGTTGCTCCGCCTTTTTCTGGCGCTGCTTCTCGGCACGCTGCGCATCGTTGCTCTGCTGCTGCTGGCGGTTGTATTGCTCCACCACCGCGCCAGGATCGACCATCACTGCGCCCACCACGGTGCCATCACCGCCACCGCCGGCGCCCATGTCGACCTTTTCCTGCAGCGATCCCCAAATCAGCAGGGCAATCAATATGAAGTGCAGAACGACCGAAACAATAACGGCGCGGTTCAGCTTATCGTTTTGCTCAGTTGCCTTTACCAAAATAGATTCCCAAAAACTGGTGTTGCTTATACGGGGTTCCTGGGCCGCAGCGCAGGAACCGGGTTGCCGTTCGCCTTACGGTCAGATCGGCTGGGTCATCAGCCCCACGGAAGCCACGCCCGCCTGATGGAGAATATTCAATGCCTTGATAATCTCATCGTAAGGGACTTCCTTCGCACCGCCGATCAAAAAGACCGTTTTCGGGTTAGCCGCCAAACGCGACTTGGCTTCGGCCGCGACTTGCTCAGGCGGCAGCAGCTCCATACGGTTGTGATCCACCACCAGGGTGTATTGACCTACGCCGGAAACCTCGAGGATCACCGGCGGATTGTCATCGCTGGACACCGTTTTGGAATCGGTGGCGTCCGGCAGGTCAACCTCCACGCTCTGCGTGATGATTGGCGCGGTTGCCATAAAGATCAGCAGCAGCACCAGCAACACGTCGAGCAGCGGAACGATGTTAATTTCGGACTTCAGCTCGCGCCGACTACGTCCACGTACTCTCGCCATGCTACCTCCTACTTATTTGCTGTCGCTGGAGAAGGCCTGACGATGCAGAATAGCGGTGAACTCTTCCATAAAGTTGTCGTAATTCTGCTCAAGCTTGTTGACGCGCTGGTTGAGACGGTTATAGGCCATTACCGCCGGGATGGCGGCGAACAGACCGATCGCGGTGGCGATCAGCGCTTCGGCGATACCCGGCGCCACCATCTGCAGCGTGGCTTGCTTCACCGCGCCCAGCGCGATAAAGGCGTGCATGATCCCCCACACGGTGCCGAACAGGCCGATATACGGGCTGATCGAACCGACGGTGCCGAGGAACGGAATATGGGTTTCCAGCGTTTCCAGCTCGCGGTTCATCGAAATGCGCATCGCGCGCGACGCCCCTTCGATCACCGACTCCGGCGCATGGTTGTTGGCGCGGTGCAGGCGGGCGAACTCTTTGAACCCGGAATGGAAGATCTGCTCGGAACCGGTCAGGCTATCGCGACGCGCCTGACTTTCCTGGTACAGACGGGAAAGCTCGATACCGGACCAGAATTTGTCTTCAAAGGCTTCGGCGTCACGCGTCGCCGCATTGAGGATGCGGGTGCGCTGAATGATGATCGCCCAAGAGGCTACCGAGAAGCATATCAAAATCAACATGATAAGCTTAACCAGCAGGCTCGCCTTCAAGAATAAATCTAGGATGTTCATGTCAGTCACTGCTTAAACTCCGCGACAATAGACTTAGGAAGCGCTCTTGGCTTCATTTGGTGTGGATCAATACAGGCAATCAGGACATCTGCCTGGCTCAGTAGGGCCCCGTCAGAATTGACAATGCGTTGAGCAAACGTGAGAGAAGCCCCGCGCAGACAGGTGATTTCGCTCTGGACCTCCAGTTGCTCGTCGAGACGAGCCGGAGCCAGATAATCCACCGTCATGCGCCGGACGACAAAAGCGACTTGTTCACTGAGCAGCTGCTGTTGATGAAAGTTGTGCTGACGCAGCATCTCTGTGCGCGCTCTTTCAAAAAAGGCGACGTAGCGGGCGTGATAGACCACACCACTGGCATCGGTATCCTCGTAGTAAACGCGAACCGGCCATCGAAACAACGTATTACTCACTCTACTTCCCAGCAATGCAATTTAACGCTGCTACTATACGCAAGACGGATCGGGTTGGGAATGGGTTACAAGATGGGAATGAAAATAATTATGGGCCGTGAGGGCCCATAACGTGGGGACATCAGGGAGATTATAAAGAAACGTAAAGTAATCCTGCGCACAGGATCACAATTGCGGGAAGCGGCGCGAAAAAGGCGCGCCAGATGCTGCGCTGCGGGCGGAATCCGAAACCGTGGATCACCCCGGCGCACACCGCCCAAATCAGCAACAGCCCTTCCCAAATCTCCAGCGAGCTGGTTTTGGCGGCGAAACGCGTCGGATCCCAGAACACGCACCCCGCCAAAATCAACGCCAGCACCAGGGAAAGGGCCCGGATCGGGCCCTTGTCGGTGACAGCGTACAGCTTGTCAATCACGGACGAGCTCATCACTTACCGTCTTGCTGAGCTTTGGTCGCTTCGCTCTGCTCAAGCGCCAGCGCCGTGATGATGCCGAAGGCGCAGGCAAGAAGCGTTCCGAGAATCCAGGCAAAATACCACATGGTTTAGCTCCTTATCCTTAGTACAGCGAATGCTTGTTGTTTTCGATGTAGTTCTTGTCGAGGCGACCGAACATTTTGTAGTACGACCAGCTGGTGTACGCCAAAACGATAGGCACGAAGATCGCCGCCACGACGGTCATCACTTTCAGCGTCAACAGGCTCGACGTCGCGTCCCACATGGTCAGGCTGACGTTAGGCACGGTGCTGGACGGCATCACGAACGGGAACATGGTGACCCCGGCGGTGAGGATGACGCAGGCGATGGTCAGCGACGAGGTGACGAACGCCAGTGCGCCTTTCTCCAGACGCGAGAACAGGATGGTGAACAACGGCAGCACCACGCCCAGCGCAGGCAACGCCCACAGCAGCGGATACTTGTTGAAGTTGATCAACCAGGCACCGGCCTGATGCGCCACTTCTTTACGCATCGGGTTGGATTCCGCCAGGGTGTCCAGCGCCGACGTCACGACGAAGCCGTCGATGCCTTTCACCAGCCATACGCCCGCCAGCAGGAAGCACACCGCCATGATCAGCGTCGCGATCTGCGCCGCAGCGCGTGAACGCAGGTGGATCTCGCCGGTGGTGCGCATTTGCAGGTAGGTCGCCCCCTGGGTAACCAGCATGGTCAGGCTGACCACGCCCGCCAACAGACCGAACGGATTCAGCAGTTGGAAGAAGTTGCCGGTATAGAACAGGCGCATGTACTCGTCCATGTGGAACGGCACGCCCTGCAGCAGGTTGCCGAACGCCACGCCGAATACCACGGCAGGCACGAAGGAGCCGATGAAGATGCCCCAGTCCCACATGTTGCGCCAGCGGCTGCTCTCCAGCTTGGAGCGGTAGTCGAAACCGACCGGGCGGAAGAACAAGGCGGCCAGCACCAGGATCATGGCAACGTAGAAGCCGGAGAAGGCCGCTGCGTAGACCATCGGCCAGGCGGCGAACAGCGCGCCGCCGGCGGTGATCAGCCACACCTGGTTACCGTCCCAGTGCGGGGCGATGGAGTTGATCATCACTCGGCGCTCGGTATCGGTTTTCCCGATGATGCGCACCAGAATGCCGACGCCCATGTCGAAACCGTCGGTGACGGCGAAGCCGATCAGCAGTACGCCAACCAGGACCCACCAAATAAATCGCAGTACTTCATAGTCAAACATACGTGGACTCCTGTTTAGCGCGCTTCCTGCACGGCGGCAGTCGGTTGTTCAAAGTGATAGCGGCCGGTTTTCAGGCTGCTTGGACCCAGACGCGCAAACTTGAACATCAGGTACAATTCAGCCACCAGGAACAGGGTGTACAAGCCGCAAATCAGCCCCATCGAGAACAGAATGTCGCCCGCGGTCAGCGAAGAGTTGGCGACCGCCGTCGGCAGCACCTCACCAATCGCCCACGGTTGACGGCCGTATTCCGCCACGAACCAGCCGGACTCGATCGCGATCCAAGGCAGCGGCAAACCGTACAGCGCCGCGCGGTGCAGCCATTTTTTCTGGCCGATGCGGCCGCGGATCACGTTCCAGAACGACAGGCCGATGATCAGCAGCATGATCACGCCACAGGCCACCATGATGCGGAAGGCGAAGTACAGCGGCGCCACGCGCGGAATGGAGTCCTTGGTCGCCAGCTGGATCTGCGCTTCCGTCGCGTCGGTGACGTTCGGGGTATAGCGCTTCAGCAGCATGCCGTAGCCCAGGTCTTGCTTGGTTTTGTTGAATTCGGCGCGCACCGCAGGATCGGTGTTGCCGCCGCGCAGCTCTTCCAGCAGCTGGTAGGCTTTCATCCCGTTGCGGATACGCACTTCATGCTGCGCCATCAGATCTTTCAGGCCGGTGACCTGAGTGTCCGTGGAGCGGGTGGCGATCAGGCCAAGCGCATACGGGATCTGAATAGAGAAGGAGTTTTCCATCTTGTCCTGATCGGGAATGCCGAACAGGGTGAAGGACGCCGGTGCCGGCTGGGTGTCCCATTCCGCTTCGATAGCAGCCAGTTTGGTTTTCTGCACGTCGCCCATTTCGTAGCCGGATTCATCACCCAGAACGATAACGGACAGAATGGCAGCCATACCGAAGCTGGCAGCGATGGCGAAGGAGCGCTTGGCGAAGGCGATGTCGCGGCCTTTCAGCAGGTAGTAGGAGCTGATGCCCAGAACGAACATCGCGCCACAGGTGTAGCCGGAAGCCACGGTGTGAACGAATTTCACCTGCGCAACCGGGTTAAGCACCAGTTCGGAGAAGCTGACCATCTCCATGCGCATGGTTTCGAAGTTGAAATCCGAAGCGATCGGGTTCTGCATCCAGCCGTTGGCGACCAGGATCCACAGCGCGGACAGGTTGGAGCCGAGGGCCACGAACCAGGTTACCGCCATGTGCTGCACCTTGCTCAGACGATCCCAGCCGAAGAAGAACAGGCCGACCAGCGTCGATTCAAGGAAGAACGCCATCAGACCTTCGATAGCCAGAGGGGCCCCGAAGATATCGCCGACGTAGTGAGAGAAATACGACCAGTTAGTCCCGAACTGGAACTCCATGGTCAAACCGGTGGCCACACCCAGAGCAAAGTTAATCGCAAATAACTTTCCCCAGAATTTGGTCATGTCTTTATAGATTTGTTTGCCAGACAGGACATATACCGTTTCCATAATTGCCAGCAAGAACGCCATACCGAGCGTTAATGGGACAAATAAGAAATGGTACATCGCCGTTAAAGCAAACTGTAAGCGCGACAGTTCGACAATATCAAACATCTTGACTCCTTGCTCCTCGCAGGAAGACTCCGACACGCGGTTATCGGCACGCTTCTTTCAAAGCCGCCAGTAACGCCCCGCAGTGAATGCCCTTAAACACAACAAATTTGATCCAGCTTCTCCGCTTTCAACCGCACACTCGGCCAATAGCCCTTCGGGCCGCCGACAAGCACGCCACTGAAAACCGACAACGGGTAACAAATGCAACAAGATCAACCATCCATAATCACAACATGGATGATACTCGCCCAATCCCACACAATAAATAGGTTTTTACGTGACGTGGGTTAGACTTTTGGTTACAGGTCAAATCTTAGCCGAAAGAGGTACTTCGGGCTAATTTGATCTGAGACAATTTAAGCCTATCCGCATCTTATTTCCATATTCATCAGCACATTTCGCATAATTTTCTTAGGGTCATGTTGCGCAATGGTTTAATTGTTTTTTAATGATATTTTTGTGTTAAATAAATGTAATTTAAAAGGGCCGCCATTGTATTATTACGCGCTTATTATGCGACATAATTAACCTTTTATTTCCAATAAGCCGTGACAGTGATAGCAGTCACAAAACAACAAATCTCTCTCCAATATTAGTCTATTTCTCGCAATGGGATCGTAAAGGTTGCGATTTTGTAGCAAAATGACCACTTATGTTAAAATTGCATTAAGTGACAATAACTTATGAAAAAAATCATCTTTGCCTCTGTCTTGGGACTCTCGGGAAACGCCATGGCCGCCGAAACGGTAAATATCACCCTGCTGGGCACCTCCGATCTGCACGGCACCTTCGTGCCCTGGGACTACGCCAGCGACACGGAAAATCTGGCGGGCAGCCTGAGCCAGATAGCCACCCAGGTCAAAAAAGTGCGGGCCGAGCAGCCCAACCTGATCCTGGTGGACGCCGGCGACACCATTCAGGGCAACTTCGTCGAAACCTTCAAGCATGAGGCCGTCAGCCCGATGATGCTGGGCCTCAACGCGCTCAATTACGATGTCTGGGTGATGGGCAACCACGAGTTCGACTTCGGCCTGCCGGTGCTGGCCACCCCGCTCAAGCAGTTCAAGGGCGCGGCGCTGGCGGGCAATATCGTCTGGGACAACGGCAAGCCCTATCTGCCCGCCTACACCATCGTCGAACGCCAGGGCGTGAAGATCGGCATTATCGGCATGGACACGCCGATGACCGCGGAATTCGCCAAGGGCACCGATCGCATCAAAGGGCTGAACTTCACCGATCCGGTGCAGGCGGTGAAACAGGTCATCAGGCAAATCGACGGCCAGGTCGACGCCATCGTGCTGGTGGCGCATATGGGCATCGACAACGAAAATCAGCGTCCCGGCACCGGCGTAGCCGACATCGCCAACGCCAACCCGGAGCTCGCGGCGATCGTCGCCGGCCATATGCATGTGAAGATCGACAAAGCGGTGGTTAACGGCGTCATCATCACCGAGCCGGATAAATACGGCCGCGCGCTGTCGCGCATCGATCTGCAGTTTGAGCGCCGCGACGGCAAGTTCACGCTGATCGACAAAAACAGCTACACCTACTCCATCAAGGGGATGACGCCGGACAGCGCCATGCAAGCGCTCTACCAGCCGTACCATGACATTCTGCGCGCCAACGCCAACCGGGTCGTGGCGAAACTGAGCGGCAGCGATCTGGTGCCCACCGACGAATTCCGCGGCATTCCCCAGGTGCACGTGCAGGATACCGGCATCAGCGCGCTGTTCCAGCAGGCCGCCCGCCACTATGCGCCGCTGGCGCAGGTGATCGCCCTGCAGATCGACAACGATCGCGCCAAGCTGGACGTCGGCGACATCAAGGCCAAGGACATCGCCTTTAACTACCAATACGCCGGCGGCGAGATCACCGTGTATCAGCTCAACGGCAAAGCGCTTAAACGCTACATGGAGTGGTCCGCCGACTATTTCAATCAGCTGCAGCCGGGCGATGTCACCTACAGCTTTAACCCGGCGCGGCGATCGTCCAAATATTCCACCAATGATTTCTTCGACGGCGTCACTTACACCATCGACCTGCGCCAACCTGCCGGCTCGCGCATCGTCGACCTGCGCCTGGCGGACGGCACGCCGGTCACCGACGATATGCCGATCCGCCTGGGCATGAACAGTTACCGTATGGGCCACCTGACGCAAAAGGGTGGTGCGCTGGAGGGGCAATCCTTCCCGGTGCTGTTCGACAGCAAAGCGCAATACGGTGAAGAAGAAGGCACTATTCGCCACCTGACTCTGCGCTACCTGACGGAGGTGAAACACGGCCACTATCAGGGCGTGCCGCCGCAGCGCTGGAAGCTGATCGGCATGGAGGGGTACGAACCGCAGCGGGCGATCGTCAAACAGCTGCTCAATGAAGGCGTTATCCAGGTACCGACCACCGACGACGGCCGCTACACCAACGTCGCGTCGATCAACGTCAAAGACGCGCTGTTCAGCAACGCCGATGATTACCGCGCCACCCTCACCTCGCTGGAGCAACAGCGCCAAGCCGCTACGGATCCGGTGCAACAGCGCCGCCTGCAGGATCGAATCGCGCTGATCAAGGCACTCAACGATTTCTGATCTTCACCCATAAAAAAGGCCACCCAATGGGTGGCCAAACATGTCGAGATATTGTTATTTCGTACTAAATTCTTAGCGCTTCAGCACCGCTTTTACCGCGTCGCCGATGTCTGCCAGGCTGCGAACGGTTTTCACGCCCGCGGCTTCCAGCGCAGCAAACTTCTCGTCCGCCGTGCCTTTGCCGCCTGCGATGATGGCGCCCGCGTGGCCCATACGCTTGCCTTTCGGCGCGGTCACGCCGGCGATGTAGCCGACAACCGGTTTGGTGACGTGTTCTTTGATGTAAGCTGCCGCTTCTTCTTCAGCGCTGCCGCCGATCTCACCGATCATCACGATCGCTT
The DNA here is from genome assembly GCF_016805595.1 of Serratia sp. 4542. NCBI lineage: Bacteria > Pseudomonadati > Pseudomonadota > Gammaproteobacteria > Enterobacterales > Yersiniaceae > Serratia > Serratia sp. 4542. The sequence goes on along the minus strand of NZ_RXKV01000007.1, from coordinate 39,282 downwards.
CGGTCTGCGGATCCTGCTGGAACATCTTCAGGATATCGATGAAGTTGGAGCCCGGGATCGGGTCGCCGCCGATGCCCACGCAGGTAGACTGGCCCAGACCGGCATCGGTGGTTTGTTTCACCGCTTCATAGGTCAGGGTACCGGAGCGGGAAACGATGCCCACTTTGCCCGGCAGGTGGATGTGGCCAGGCATAATGCCGATTTTGCACTCGCCTGGGGTGATCACGCCAGGGCAGTTCGGCCCGATCATGCGCACGCCGGCTTCGTCCAGCTTCACTTTCACGGTCAGCATGTCCAGGGTCGGGATGCCTTCGGTGATGGTGATGATCAGTTTGATGCCGGCATCGATCGCTTCCAGGATGGAGTCTTTGCAGAAAGGCGCTGGAACGTAGATGACCGAGGCCGTCGCACCGGTCGCTTCAACCGCTTCGCGCACGGTGTTGAACACCGGCAGGCCCAGGTGCTGAGTGCCGCCTTTGCCCGGGGTTACGCCGCCAACCATTTTGGTGCCGTAAGCGATAGCTTGTTCGGAGTGGAAAGTCCCCTGGCTACCGGTGAAGCCCTGGCAAATTACTTTGGTGTTCTTATCGATTAAAATGGACATTATTTACCCTCCACTGCTGCAACAACTTGCTGAGCCGCATCAGTCAGGCTGGTCGCAGCAATGATATTCAGGCCGCTGTCCGCCAGTTTCTTGGCGCCCAGTTCGGCGTTGTTCCCTTCCAAGCGCACTACGACCGGGACGTTAACGCCCACTTCGGCCACTGCGCCGATGATGCCGTCGGCGATCAGATCGCAACGTACGATACCACCGAAGATGTTAACCAGAACCGCTTTCACCTTGTCGTCGGACAGGATGATTTTGAACGCTTCGGTCACGCGCTCTTTGGTCGCGCCGCCGCCTACGTCCAGGAAGTTGGCCGGTTCGCCGCCGTGCAGTTTAACGATGTCCATGGTACCCATCGCCAGACCGGCGCCGTTAACCATGCAGCCGATGTTGCCGTCGAGGGCAACGTAGTTCAGTTCCCACTGAGCCGCACGGGATTCGCGCTCGTCTTCCTGGGAAGGGTCACGCATTTCACGCAGTTCAGGCTGACGGAACAGGGCGTTGCCGTCGGCGCCCAGTTTACCGTCCAGGCACACCAGATCGCCCTGCTTGGTGATCACCAGCGGGTTGATCTCAACCATCGCCAGGTCGCGCTCCAGGAACAGCGTCGCCAGACCCATGAAGATCTTGGCGAACTGGCTGACTTGCTTACCGGTCAGGCCCAGTTTGAAAGCCAGCTCACGGCCCTGATAAGGCTGTGGACCCGCCAGCGGATCGATGGTCATTTTGTGGATCAGTTCAGGGGTTTCTTCCGCCACCTTCTCAATTTCCACGCCGCCTTCGGTAGACGCCATGAACACCACGCGACGGGTAGAACGATCCACTACCGCGCCCAGGTACAGCTCTTTATCGATGTCGGTCGCCGCTTCTACCAGGATCTGGTGAACCGGCTGGCCCAGCGCGTCAGTCTGGTAAGTCACCAGACGCTTGCCCAACCAGGCTTCCGCGAAAGCACGGATATCTTCTTTGCTGTTGACGACTTTAACGCCGCCCGCTTTACCGCGGCCGCCAGCATGAACCTGACATTTCACCACCCACGGGCCGGAGCCGATTTTGGATGCGGCTTCTTCTGCTTCACGCGGAGTGGTACAGGCGTAACCGGTTGGTGCCGGCATGCCATACCGAGCAAACAGCTGTTTTGCCTGATATTCGTGTAAATTCATGATGTTCTATCCATTCAGTTCTGAAGGTTTTTAGCCGGACCATTATTACGCGGTAAACCGCATGGTTTTCCGGCCACATAGCACAGAGTGCGGGCACGGCATGCCGCGCCCGGCAAGGGTTACTAGACGTCCAGCAGCAGACGAGCCGGATCTTCCAGCATCTCTTTGACCGTCACCAGATAACCGACGGATTCTTTACCGTCGATCAGGCGGTGGTCATAAGACAGCGCCAGATACATCATCGGCTGGATCACCACCTGACCATTGACCGCCATTGGGCGATCTTTGATGGCGTGCATGCCCAGGATGGCGCTCTGCGGCGGGTTAATGATCGGGGTGGACATCAGGGAGCCGAATACGCCGCCGTTGGTAATGGTGAAGTTACCGCCGGTCAACTCTTCCACGGTCAGTTTGCCGTCGCGGCCCTTAACGGCCAGCTCTTTGATTTTCTTCTCGATGTCAGCCATGCTCATGGCGTCTACATCGCGCAGTACCGGCGTCACCAGGCCGCGTGGGGTCGAAACCGCGATGCTGATGTCGAAGTAGTTGTGGTAAACCACGTCGGAACCGTCGATCGACGCATTCACTTCCGGGAAACGCTTCAGCGCTTCAACCACCGCCTTGATGTAGAAGGACATGAAGCCCAGACGCACGCCGTGGCGCTTCTCGAAGGCTTCGCCGTACTGCTTGCGCAGGTCCATGATCGGCTGCATGTTGATTTCGTTGAAGGTGGTCAGCATCGCGGTGCTGTTCTTCGCTTCCAGCAGACGCTCGGCGACGCGTTTGCGCAGGCGGGTCATCGGCACGCGTTTTTCGCTGCGGCCGGCCAGAGCAGGCTGCGGTGCGGCTTCAGCGGCGGCGGCCGGTTTGGCAGCGGCGCCGCCTTTGGCCAGGTGCGCTTCCACGTCTTCACGCGTGATGCGGCCACCCACGCCGGTGCCCTTGATGGCGCCGGCATCGAGATCGTGTTCGGCGATCAGGCGACGAATCGCCGGGCTGAGCGCGTCATTGCTTTCTTCTTCCAGGCTCGCGGTAGCGCGCTGGGCAGGCGTGGCTTCTTTCTCTTGGCTCTTCTCAGCGGTCGGCTTGCCGGAGCTGTCGCCCGGACGGATGCGGCCGAGCAGCTGGCGAGACAGCACGGTCGCGCCCTCTTCTTCCACGATAGCATCGAGAATGCCCGCTTCACTGGCCGGCACTTCCAACACGACTTTGTCGGTTTCGATTTCAACCAGGACTTCATCACGCTGCACGCTGTCGCCCGGTTTTTTGTGCCAGGTGGCTACGGTCGCATCGGCAACCGATTCAGGAAGGTCAGGAACCAGAATATCTACGCTACTCATTTAGCTTTCCCTTAAGTTTTTTATCATCTGCTTGCCGGCCCCTCGGCCGGCAAGCGAGCGAACATTAGTCAATATTCAGCGCGTCGTTCACCAGAGCCTGCTGCTGCTTCTGGTGTACGGACATATAGCCCACCGCCGGAGAAGCGGAGGCCGGACGTCCTGCGTAACGTAAAGAAGCCCCGAACGGTACCACTTCACGGAAGTTGTGTTGGCTGCAGTACCAGGCGCCTTGGTTCAGCGGCTCTTCCTGACACCAGACGAAATCATGCACGTGCGAGTATTGTTCCAGCACGGCCTGCACGGCCTGATGCGGGAACGGATACAGCTGCTCGATACGCACGATGGCCACGTCTTTCTGCTCGTTCTTGCGACGCTGTTCCAGCAGGTCGTAGTAGACCTTACCGGAGCACAGCACGACGCGCTTGACCGCTTTCGGATCCAAGTCGTCGATCTCGCCGATCGCCGGCAGGAAGGTGCCGTTGGCCAGTTCGTCCAGCGAAGAAATCGCCAGCGGGTGACGCAGCAGCGACTTCGGCGACATCACCACCAGCGGACGGCGCATACCGCGCAGCGCCTGACGACGCAGCATATGGTAAACCTGCGCCGGCGTGGACGGGACGCACACCTGCATGTTCTGCTCTGCGCACAGCTGCAGATAGCGTTCCAGACGCGCGGAAGAGTGCTCTGGGCCCTGGCCTTCATAGCCGTGCGGCAGCAGCATCACCAGGCCGCACATACGGCCCCATTTTTGCTCGCCGGAGCTGATGAACTGGTCGATAACGACCTGCGCGCCGTTGGCGAAGTCGCCGAACTGCGCTTCCCAGATGGTCAGCGTGCGCGGTTCCGCCGTCGCGTAGCCGTATTCGAACGCCAGCACCGCTTCTTCGGACAGCACGGAGTCCCAGACCTTGAATTCGCCCTGGCCGCTGTGGATGTTCGCCAGCGGAACGTAGACGGAACCGTTTTTCTGGTTGTGCACCACCGCGTGGCGGTGGAAGAAGGTACCGCGGCCGGCGTCTTCGCCGGAGATACGGATTGGAATGCCTTCATCCGCCATGGTCGCGTAGGCCAGCGTTTCGGCGGCGCCCCAGTCGAACGGCTTGTTGCCCGCCGCCATCTCGGCGCGGTCCGCGTAGATTTTCGCCACGCGCGACTGCATTTCGATCGCTTCCGGCACGGTGCTGATGCGGCGGCCCAGCTCCTGCAGGCGCTTCATCTCAACCTTGCTCGGGTACTCTTCGTCCCACTCGTGGTTCAGGTACGGAGACCAGGTGAAGGAATGCAGGTTCATCGGACGCCATTCTTCAACCACGCAATCGCCGCGGTCGAGCGCGTCACGGTACAGGTTGACCATTTCCGTGGCATCTTCCAGGCTGGCCACTTTCTGCTCGGTCAGAACGTCAGCGTAGATTTTGCGCGGCGTAGGGTGTTTCTTGATCTTCTGATACATCACCGGCTGGGTAGCGCTCGGCTCGTCGGCCTCGTTGTGCCCATGGCGACGGTAGCAGACCAGATCGATCATCACGTCACGCTTAAAGGTGTTACGGAAATCCAACGCCAGGCGGGTGACAAAGGCCACGGCCTCCGGATCGTCCGCGTTAACGTGGAAGATCGGCGACTGAACCATTTTGGCGATGTCGGTGCAGTATTCGGTAGAGCGCGCATCCAGCGGGTTGGAGGTGGTGAAACCAACCTGGTTGTTGATGACGATACGCACGGTGCCGCCCACTTCGTAGCCGCGAGCCTGAGACATGTTCAGGGTTTCCTGAACCACGCCCTGGCCGGTGATGGCGGCATCGCCGTGGATGGTGATCGGCAGCACCATGTTGCTGCGCGCTTCATCCAGACGATCGCGACGGGCGCGAACCGAGCCCATGACCACCGGGCTGACGATCTCCAGGTGCGACGGGTTGAACGCCAGCGCCAGGTGAACCATGCCGCCTTCGGTTTCCACGTCGGAGGAGAAGCCCTGGTGATATTTCACGTCACCGGTACCGAGGTGTTCTTTATGCTTGCCGGCGAATTCGTCGAACAGATCGGCCGGCTTTTTGCCCAGCACGTTGATCAGCACGTTCAGACGGCCGCGGTGAGCCATGCCCAATACCACTTCGCGCGTGCCGTTCTTACCGGCGTGGCGCACCATCTCTTTCAGCATCGGCACCAGCGCGTCGCCGCCTTCCAGCGAGAAGCGTTTAGCGCCCGGGAATTTGGCGCCCAGGTAACGTTCCAGGCCTTCCGCCGCGGTCAGCTCGTTCAGGAAACGGCGTTTTTCGTCGGCGGTAAAGCTGGCGCGCCCCACCACCGACTCGATGCGCTGTTGGATCCAGCGTTTCTCTTCGGTGTTGGTGATGTGCATGTACTCAGCACCGATCGACCCGCAATAGGTCTGCTTCAGCGCGGCGTACAGATCGCCCAGCTTCATGGTTTCTTTGCCGATGGCGAAAGAGCCCACGTTGAAGGTTTCCTGGAAATCGGCTTCGGTCAGGTTGTGGTAAGCGGGATCAAGGTCAGGAACTTGCTCGCGCTGCCACAGGCCGAGCGGATCGAGGTTGGCATGCTGATGCCCGCGGAAGCGGAAGGCGTTGATCAGCTGCAGTACCTTGACCTGTTTGGCGTCGGTTTCCGGATCGGTGATGGTGGTGTTATAGCGCGCGGAGTCTTTCGCCAGGCGGCGGAAGTAATCGCGCGTTTGAGAGTGAAGCTGATCGGGTTTGACACCCGCGGTTGGTAGCTGTTGAAAAATGGAACGCCAGCTATCTTCAACGGAACCCGGATCGGTTAAGAAGTCTTCATAGAGCTGCTCTATGTAAGACTGGTTCGCGCCCGCCAGATAGGAGGAATCCAGCCAGGCCTTCATTGCGCCGTTCTGCATCATGATCCCTTAAGCTTTGAAGCTTTAGTTTTCGCCGTGGTTAACATAATTACCGTGATGAATACGGTTTGCCGTAAAACGGTTCACTCGACGTACTTGCGGCCATGACGGCCCGATACGTTCTGTTATGGACCTTGCGGTCCCTTACAAGGAACCTCTAAAAACCGGCGGAAGAACCAGGCTGCATAGCGCCGCAGCCGCGGGTCAGTTTTTAGAGGTTCCCTCCCCTATGGGATGTGCGCCGGAAAAGAGCCCGGCGCAGCATCTCATTCCGTTTATGCGCCGCGTTGCAGCAGCATGGACTTGATATGCCCGATAGCACGCGTCGGGTTCAAGCCTTTAGGACATACACTGACACAATTCATAATGCTATGGCAGCGGAAAACACTAAAAGCGTCGTCCAGATCATCTAAACGTTCTTGCGTTTCCGTGTCACGGCTGTCGATCAGGAAGCGATACGCCGCCAACAGACCGGCAGGCCCGATGAACTTGTCCGGGTTCCACCAGAACGATGGGCAAGAGGTCGAGCAGCAGGCGCACAGAATGCACTCGTACAGACCGTCCAGCTTGGCGCGCTGCTCCGGCGACTGCAGGTGCTCGCGCGCCGGCGGGTTCTTGCCGTCGTTCAGCAGGTATGGCTTGATCTTTTCATACTGGGTGTAGAACTGGCCCATATCCACCACCAGATCGCGCACCACCGGCAGGCCCGGCAGCGGACGGATCACGATCTTGCCGTTGCCTTTGCGCAGCGACGAAATCGGGGTGATGCACGCCAGGCCGTTTTTACCGTTCATGTTCAGGCCATCGGAACCGCACACGCCTTCGCGGCATGAGCGACGGAACGACAGGGTCGGATCTTTTTCTTTCAGCTGGATCAACGCATCCAGCAGCATCATGTCGCGACCTTCTTCCGCTTCCAGGGTGTAGTCCTGCATGTGCGGCGCGTCATCGACATCCGGGTTGTAGCGATAAATGGAAAATTCGAGTTTCATCTGTCGATCTCCGCAATTAGTAAGAACGCACTTTCGGCGGGAATGCCGGGCGCAGCTTCGGTTGCATGTTCACTTCACGACGCGTCATGCTTTCCGATTGCGGCAGATACAGCGAATGGCACAGCCAGTTGGCGTCATCGCGTTCCGGGTAGTCGAAGCGGCTGTGTGCGCCACGGCTCTCAGTACGGAAGTTGGCCGACACGGCGGTGGAATACGCGGTCTCCATCAGGTTATCCAACTCCAGGCACTCGATGCGCTGGGTGTTGAACTCGCTGGAGGTATCGTCCAGGCGTGCGTTCTTCAGACGTTCACGGATCACTTTCAGTTCTTCCAGACCCTTGGCCATCGCATCGCCTTCGCGGAATACCGAGAAGTTGTGCTGCATGCAAGACTGCAGCGCTTTGCGAATTTCGACCGGGTCTTCGCCGGAGCGGGTGTTGTTCCAACGGTTCAGACGATCCAGCGAGGCTTCCACGTCGGAGTCGCTGGCATCACGGCTCACGCCCTGCTCTTCCAGCGATTCCTGCAGGTGCATGCCGGCGGAACGGCCGAACACCACCAGGTCGAGCAGCGAGTTGCCGCCCAAGCGGTTGGCACCGTGCACCGATACGCAGGCGATTTCGCCCACGGCGAACAGCCCCGGGATCACCACGTCTTCGCCTTTCTCATTCACGGTCAGCGCCTGGCCGGTCACTTTGGTCGGAATCCCGCCCATCATATAGTGACAGGTTGGGATAACCGGGATCGGCTCTTTCACCGGATCGACGTGCGCGAAGGTGCGGGACAGTTCCAGAATGCCCGGCAGACGGGATTCCAGCACCTCTTTACCCAGGTGATCCAGCTTCAGCTTGGCGTGCGGGCCCCAAGGACCGTCGCAGCCGCGACCTTCGCGGATTTCGATCATGATCGAACGAGCAACCACGTCGCGGCCCGCCAGATCTTTGGCGTTCGGCGCATAACGCTCCATGAAGCGCTCGCCGTGTTTGTTCAGCAGGTAACCGCCTTCGCCGCGGCAGCCTTCGGTCACCAGCACGCCCGCGCCGGCGATGCCGGTCGGGTGGAACTGCCACATTTCCATGTCCTGCACCGGCACGCCGGCGCGCAGCGCCATGCCGACACCGTCGCCGGTGTTGATGTGGGCGTTGGTGGTGGACTGATAAATACGGCCTGCGCCGCCGGTCGCCAGCACGGTGGCCTTGGCTTTGAAGTAAACCACTTCACCGGTTTCGATGCAGATAGCCGTGGTGCCGACCACCGCGCCGTCCTGGTTTTTCACCAGATCAAGCGCATACCACTCGGAGAAGATGGTGGTGTGGTTTTTCAGGTTCTGTTGGTACAGGGTGTGCAGCAGCGCGTGGCCGGTACGGTCGGCTGCGGCTGCGGTACGCGCCGCCTGCTCGCCGCCGAAGTTCAGCGACTGGCCGCCGAACGGGCGCTGGTAGATGCGGCCGTCGTCCAGACGAGAGAACGGCAGGCCCATGTGTTCCAGTTCCAGAATCGCTTCCGGGCCGGTTTTACACATATATTCGATGGCGTCCTGGTCACCGATATAGTCGGAACCTTTCACCGTGTCGTACATATGCCATTCCCAGTTGTCCTCGTGGCTGTTGCCCAGCGCGACGGTGATGCCGCCCTGTGCGGACACGGTATGGGAACGGGTCGGGAAAACTTTGGACAGCAGGGCACAGGTCGAGCCCGCTTGGGAAATTTGCAGCGCGGCACGCATGCCCGCACCGCCGGCGCCGATTACGACGGCATCAAACTCTCTGACTGGCAGTTTCATTTAAGCACCCCACACTACGATTGTTCCGTACAGTAAATAGACCAGCAACGCGACCACGACAGCCAGCTGCAACACCAGGCGAACCGCCAGCGGCTTGACGTAGTCCGTCAGCACCTGCCACAGCCCGATCCAGGCGTGCACCAGAATCGACAGCAAGGTCAGCAGAGTGAACACTTTCGTAATGGAAGTGGCGAAGAAACCTCGCCAGATGTCATAAGTCAGTTCCGGAGCCGTGACGAAGAAGCCCAGGATATACAGGACGTACAGGGTGATGATGATAGCGGAAGCGCGCAGCAGCAGCCAATCGTGCACGCCGTTGCGCCCTAATGCAGAAACGTTGTTTACCATACGAGGACTCCAGCCAGAACTGACAGCACGACGGTCAGACCGATCGCCACCTGGGCGGAACGGGTACCGGCGGCCAAACTCTCTTCGATGTAGCCAAAATCCATTAACAAGTGACGGATGCCACCGCAAATGTGATAGGCCAGCGCCGTGAGGATGCCCCAGAATATGAATTTGACGATGAAGCTATTCATGATGGCGGCCGCCTGCAGGAACCCCTCTTGGGAAGAGAGTGACAGGCCCAGCAGCCAGAGGAGGATACCCACGGCAACGAAGGTAATTACGCCAGAGACTCGGTGTAAGATAGACGCTATCGCAGTTACGGGGAACCGGATCGTTTGCAGATCCAAGTTGACAGGTCGTTGTTTTTTCACGTATTTGCCCACACAGCTCTTATTATTTTCCTTCCTCCGGGCCTGGGCGGGGATCAGACAGCGTTAAGAGCCTAAAACCCTTACACGTCACGCGCTCAAACATCAACATCCTCTGTGCTCAAACGGCGCGCATTTATAACGCTGGGTGCTCCTACTTCAGGGTAATCCGGAGACCTGGCGGCAGTATAGGAGGATCACATTCTGATTACAATTCTCATACAACCGCTTTGATAACATTTCCCCCGAACAGTGATTCAGATCACGGATTTCACAATTAGTGCAAAATTAATTATCTGATTTGACAAGAGATCAACATTTCCATTACATATAGGGGCACAAACGGTCCTATGATGCGCTATGGGTCAGCAGATACACTTCCCCCCGGGTTCGAGTTATGCAACAGTGTATTTGACGAACCTATCCCAATAGCCGTTGTTTCCCGCTCGATTTTGCCGGCGTCAAAAAGCAAATAAAGCAAATAAAAACAGATTATTGGGATAGGTTCACATCTCTTCGAACAGCTCATAGGTAAGATTAACAGACTATAACGAATTACTATGAATCGTTAACAACTGGTCACCCGTCTCGTTCGCCTGGTCAGCACTCTGTACCCTACCCGCGCACAGTTGCGCAGTCGCTCACAGAGTTAGCGTCCGCACCATTTTTTTGCGGGCAACCTGCAGAGATTTAAGGTATTTCAGTTGTTAGTGGTTTTTAAAATAAGGCGCTAAGGAGACAGTAAATGACTGATAAGAAAGCGACGCTAACCATTAACGACAGCGAAGCTCCGATCGAACTGGGCGTATTGACACCGACACTGGGCCCTGATGTCCTCGATGTCCGCGCTCTGGGTTCCAAAGGTTATTTCACATTTGATCCCGGCTTTACCTCCACCGCTTCTTGCGAATCCAAGATTACCTTCATCGACGGCGACAAAGGCGTGCTGCTGCACCGCGGCTTCCCTATCGAGCAGCTGGCGAAAGAATCTTCCTACCTGGAAGTGTGCTACATCCTGCTGTACGGCGAGACCCCAACGCCGGAAGAGTTCGAGACCTTCAAGACCACCGTCACCCGCCACACCATGATCCACGACCAGATCACCCATCTGTTCCGTGGTTTCCGTCGCGACTCGCACCCGATGGCGGTGCTGTGCGGCGTGACCGGCGCGCTGGCGGCGTTCTACCACGATGCGCTGGACGTCAACAACGAGCGTCACCGTGAAATCACCGCGTTCCGTCTGCTGTCCAAAATGCCGACCGTGGCCGCGATGTGCTACAAATATTCCCTGGGCCAGCCGTTCGTTTACCCGCGCAACGATCTGTCCTATGCCGGCAACTTCCTGCACATGATGTTCGCCACCCCGTGCGAAGAGTACGTGGTGAACCCGGTGCTGGAACGCGCCATGGACCGCATTCTGATCCTGCACGCCGACCATGAGCAGAACGCCTCTACCTCTACCGTGCGCACCGCCGGCTCTTCCGGCGCCAACCCGTTCGCCTGCATCGCGGCCGGTATCGCCTCCCTGTGGGGACCGGCGCACGGCGGCGCCAACGAAGCGGCGCTGAAAATGCTGGAAGAGATCAAGACTGTCGAGCACATTCCGGAATTCATCAAGCGCGCCAAGGACAAGAACGACTCCTTCCGCCTGATGGGCTTCGGCCACCGCGTGTACAAGAACTACGATCCGCGCGCTACCGTGATGCGCGAAACCTGTCACGAAGTGCTGAAAGAGCTGAACAAGAAGGACGACAACCTGCTGCAGGTCGCGATGGAGCTGGAGCACATCGCGCTGAACGACCCGTACTTCATCGAGAAGAAACTGTACCCGAACGTCGACTTCTACTCCGGCATCATCCTGAAGGCGATGGGCATTCCTTCTTCCATGTTCACCGTGATCTTCGCCATCGCGCGCACCATCGGCTGGATCGCCCACTGGAACGAAATGCACGACGAAGGCATCAAAATTGCCCGTCCGCGTCAGCTGTACACCGGCTATGCCGAACGCGATTTCAAATCCCAGCTGAAAAACAAGTAAGCCGCTTTCCCGGCTGAAACCGCACAGCGCCGCCCCTTCGGGCGGCGTTTTTTTTGGTTATTTCTGGCAGCCCGGGCACCAATAAAACGGCCGCGACGACAGTTCGGTACGCACGATCATCCCACCGCAGCGTTCGCAGGGCTCGCCGCTGCGATGAAATACCTTGAAGCGAAACAGCGCGCCGTGATGCCGGTTGTCATCCGCCTGCCCGCGCGTCTGGTAGGAAAGGCGCGGCACTGCCAGCAGTGCCTCCGCCAGGTGGCGCAGCGCCTCTGGCGTCAGATCCTGCGGTTTGTGCTGCGGCGCCAGTTCGGCCTGCCACAGGATTTCGGCGCGCAGATAATTGCCCAATCCGGCGAGAAACGCCTGGTCGAGCAGCATGCCCCCCAGCTGCCTGCGGCGAAAACGTGGCGTCAGCAACCGCTCCGCCACATCGTCTACCGTCAGCGACATGTCCAACACGTCGGGGCCGATGCGTTGCAAAAACGGGTGTTGCTCTATTTCCTCGCGCGGCCCAACGGTAATGTCGGAAGCGCTGTAAAGCAATATCGCGCTGTGAGCGGTTTCCAGCCGCACCCGCAGATCGCGCTTGGTCTCCGGCGTCTCCCCTGCCGCCGCCACTTTCCACACGCCATACAGCTGGTTGTGGCTGTACATCGTCAGCCCATTGGAGAAATTGGTCAGCAGCGCCTTGCCACGCGGCTCGATGGCGACGATGCGCTCGCCGAGCAGACGCTGGCGATAGTGTTTCAGCTGGGGAAAAGCGAAATCGACGGCGGTCAGCGGCTGATCGATCACCGCCGCCGCCAGTTTGTCCGCCGCCCGGCGAATCTCCGGTCCTTCCGGCATAGACCACTCCTTGCGTAGACCCGGCGCAGCCCGATGCGCCGGGGATGACATGATTAATGCGTCGCGCCGCCCACCACTTTCAGATCGTGCTCCACCTGCAAAGCGATGGAAACGGCCAGCTCCAATGCAAACAGCACCGTCGAGGCCGCCATGCTCGGCGCACCGGGGTGCGCCGCCGCCTGTTCCGGCAGGTACGGGATATGGATAAACCCGCCCTTGACCTCGCGCTGGCCGCTCAAACGGTGCAGCAGGCCATACATGACATGGTTGCACACGTAGGTGCCGGCGGTCTGCGAAACGGAGGCCGGAATACCGGCCTCGCGCATCGAACTGACCATCGCTTTAATCGGCAAGGTGCTGAAATAGGCCGCCGGACCGCCGGCGACGATCGGCTCGTCCACCGGTTGCTGCCCCTGATTGTCGGGGATACGCGCGTCGTCGACGTTGATCGCCACCCGTTCGATCGTGATGTCGGTGCGGCCGCCGGCCTGGCCGATAGCCAGCACCATCACCGGCTGCACCTCGTCGATCGCCGCATTGAGCGCGTCCAGCGCCGCGCCGAACACGCACGGCAGCTGGCGCGCCACGATGCGCGCGCCGACCAGCTCCATATCATTGAGCTGCTTCACCACTTCCCAGGAGGGGTTAAGGCGCTCGCCGCCAAACGGCTCAAAGCCGGTAATCAATACTTTTTGCATCCTTACTCCTACAGGAACATCAGGAAATACAGCAGGAACACGTTAACCAACAGCAGCAGCACGCCGGTCGGCACCTGCGCCTTGATCACCGCATTCTTGTCCGGCAGCTCCAGCAGCGCCGCCGGCACAATGTTGAAGTTCGCCGCCATCGGCGTCATCAGGGTGCCGCAATACCCCGAGAACATGCCGATCGCCGCCATCACCGCCGGGTTGCCGCCGTGCTGCAACACCAGGATCGGAATGCCGATGCCGGCGGTAACGATCGGGAAAGCGGCGAAGGCGTTGCCCATCACCATGGTCAGCACCGCCATACCGATAGCGTAGACTGCCACGGCGATAAAGCGGTTATCGACCGCCAGATACTCCTGGGTCAAATGCGAGATCGCGGTGCCGACGCCGGCGACGGTAAACAGCAGCCCCAGCGTGGCGAGGATCTGCGGCAAAATGAACGCCCAGCCGATCGAATCCAGCAGGCGCCGCGCTTCCTGCACCGGCTGCAGCGCCTTCTCGTGGGTCATTTTCACCGCGATCGCCAGGCCAATCAGGCAGCCGACGGTCATCGAGAACAGGGTGATCAGCGTCGCATGGTTGCCGCTGCCGAACACCGCGGTTTGCAACGCCGGCACGTTGTTGAACAGCAGCACGCCGATCACCGTCACCACCGGGATCGCCAGAGCGGGGATAAACAGCTTATTGCCCAGGCGCTTGGCGCTGGCCTCGCGCTCCTGCGGCGTTCGCTGGTGATAGCTGCCGAGGCGCACGCCGCCGAAGCCGGCAATCAGGGCCATCACCACCACCACCCCGCCAACGATGATGTGCAGCATGCGTTTCTCGTTGCTGCCTTCGCCCAGCACGTCGCCCAGCAGGCGGTAAGTCCAGTCGCCGACCAGGAACACCAGGCCGTACAGCCCCCAAAACAGCCCGGTGGTGATGCGGCGCGGGTTGGCGCGATCGCGGAAGGACATCACCGCCACAATCAGCAGCACCGCGCCGGCCAGCCAGTAGAGATATTGTTGCTGGAAGTTCATCGTACCTCCCCCTTCGCCTGCAGCGCCGCCTGATTCAGCTGCGCCAGCTCGGCGCTCAGCTGCTTATCCATCCGATACAGCCGGAACGCGTGGATCAGGAAAGCGAAAATCGCGGTCGGAATGCCCCACAGCGCGATATGCAACGGCTCGGTCTGAATGCCGCCGGACTCCAGCATAAAGTTGTGCATGAAGATGATCGCGCCGAAGGCGACGAAGATATCTTCGCCGAAGAACAGCCCGACGTTGTCGGTCGCGGCCGACATGGCGCGCAGACGGTGGCGGGTGCGCTCCGGCAGCTCGCCGTAGCGGTTTTCCGTCGCCCCTTCCGCCATCGGCGCCAGCAGTGGCCGCACCATTTGCGGATGCCCGCCCAGGCTGGTCAGCCCCATCGCTGCAGTAATCTCGCGCACGAACAGGTATACGATCAGCAAACGGCCGGCGGTGGCGCTTTTGATCTTGGCGATCCACGCCTGCGCACGCTCTTTCAGCCCGTGGCGCTCCAGCAGGCCGATCACCGCCAGCGGCAGCAGCAGGATCAGCGGCAGGTTACGGGTGTTGAGAAAGCCCTCGCCGAGCTTTTCCAGAATGACGTCCAGCGGCATCAGCGCCGCCAAACCGGTGATGATGCCGGCGGCGATCACCACCAGCACCGGGTTGAAACGCAATACAAACCCGACCACGATGGCGGCGATGCCAATCAGTGGCCAGAGATTCACGGCCTGTTCCATAGTCTTCCCTCGATATTTTCTAATAGTTTTTTGCTTGTGATGTTGTGTCTTGCTTTATTGCTTTACTGCTCCGCGCTGACGCGGATGCCCTGCTGAACAAAACTGTCCCGCAGCTTGCGCGCATACGCCAGCGCATGCTCGCCGTCCCCATGCAGGCAGACGGTTTCCGCCTGAACGGCGGTCCAGACGCCATCCACGCTGCGCACCCGGTGATGGCGCACCATCTCCAGCGTTTGCGCCAGCGCCTGTTCGTCATCGTCGATCAGCGCCCCCGGCAAACCGCGCGGCACCAGCGTGCCGTCGGCCTGATAGCCGCGATCGGCGAATACCTCCTGCCGGGTGGTCAGACCGAGTTGTTCCCCGGCGCGGATCAGCTCGCTGCCGGCCAGCCCCACCAGCCGCAGCGCCGGATCGACCGCCTGCACCGCCCGGGCGATCGCTTCCGCCAGCGCCGGCTCAACCGCCGCCTGGTTGTACAGCATGCCGTGCGGCTTAACGTGCACCATCACCCCACCCTCGGCGCGGGCGATGGCCGCCAGCGCCCCGAGCTGATATACCACCTGCGCGTACACCGTTTCCGGCGGCAGCTGCATGCGGGTGCGGCCGAAGTTATCCCGATCGGGAAAACTCGGGTGAGCGCCGATCGCCACGCCGTACTGCAATGCCCAGCGCACCGACTGACGCATGGTCTGCGCATCGCCGGCGTGAAAGCCGCAGGCGATGTTGGCCGAACTCACCAATTGCAACAGCGCCTGGTCGTTGGCGCAGCCTTCGCCGAGATCGGCGTTCAAATCAACGATCATGTAACCCCCAGGCAATCTGTCGAAGGAAGAGATCCTGCTCGGCTTTGGCGCGCTGCGCCTCCGTCAGTGAGCAGAGAACGAAGTGGATCGGTTCGCCGAGACGGATCTGCGCCAAGTGGTAGAGATCGGCCTCGATCACGCAGGCGATACGCGGGTAACCGCCGGTGGTTTGCGCATCGGCCATCAGCACGATCGGCTGGCCGTTGTGCGGCACCTGCACCACACCGGGCAGCAGGCCGTGCGAAAGCATCTCGCGGTCGGTGGTGCGCTCCAGCGGCGTGCCGCCGTGCAGGCGGTAGCCCATGCGGTTGCTCTGCGGGCTGAGCTGCCAGGCGGTGCGCCAGAACGTGTCCTGCGCCTCTTCGCTGAATTCGGCGTACTCCGGCCCCGACAGCGCGCGGATGCGGTTGGTGAACAGCAGCTGCTTCACGCCGCAGCGGTGTTGCGGCAGCGCGGTGGATTTACCCAGCGGCAGCCGATCGCCGTCCTTCAGGTTACGGCCTTCGTGGCCGCCAAAGGCGGCTTTCATGTCGGTGCTGCACGAGCCCAGCATTTCCGGCACGGCGATGCCGCCCGAGATCGCCAGGTAGCTGCGCATGCCGCGTTTTGGCGTGCCCAGCGCCAGCCGCTGCCCCTTTTTCACCGGGTAGCGCCAGCCGGTCCACAGCGGCTTGCCGTCCAACTGCGCGTCGCAGCCGGCGCCGGTCAGGGCGATCCAGCCAGGACGGGTAAACTCGGCGCTGAACTGGCCGAGGGTGATCTCCAGCCCGGCGGCCTCAGGCGCATTGCCCACCAGCAGGTTGGCAATCTTCAACGCCGGTTGATCCAGTGCCCCGCCGGTGCTGATGCCCAGACGGCGGAATCCCTCGCGGCCCAAATCCTGCACCGTGGTATAGATGCCGGCACGCAGAATAATCAGCATACGCCCTCCTTCTGCGGCACGAAGCGCACGTTATCGCCCGGGCGCAGCAGCGTCGGCGGCATTTCATGCGGATTGAACAGCGCCAGCGGCGTGCGGCCAATCAGCTGCCAGCCGCCGGGCGTCACCAGCGGATAGATGCCGGTCTGGCCGCCGCCGATGCCGACGGAGCCGGCCGCCACCGCCAGACGCGGCTCAGCGCGGCGCGGCGTCGCCAGCTGTTCCGGCATACCGCCCAAATAGGAGAAACCCGGCTGAAAGCCGAGGAAATAGACCACGTAGGCTGCCGCCGCGTGGCATTCCACCACCTGCCGCGGCGTCATGCCGGTATGGCGCGCCACTTCATCCAGATCGGGGCCTTGCTCCCCGCCGTAGACCACCGGAATATCCACCTGGCGCGATTCCGGCGTCAGGCTCTCTTTGCTTTCCCAACCTTGCTGCAGCAATGCGAGTATCGCTTCGGCGTCGGCCTGCGGCGTATGCAGCAACAGCGTCAGGTTATTCATCCCCGGCACCACTTCCCGCACGTCGGGGTGGTGATTCAGCTTTTCCGCCAGCGCCCAGATGCGCTGCTGGCTCGGTAAGGTCACCGGCGGCGACAGTTCAAGCACTACCGCTCTTTCACCCAACAGGTAATAACGTGCTTGTTGCACCCTTATTCTCCTTATTATTATCGCGATGAAAAACACACCAGTTATGCGTGACGCGGCCCCGGCTGTCAATAGAACGCAACCATAAGGAAAATAAGGAAATAGCGCGGTAAAAGGATTCAGCCGGCGCACAGGCCGGGCTGGATCCGGGGAAGAAAAAAATCAGGCGGGATTCGGGATATCGATAAAGGTCACATCAAAGCCGTGGTGCTGCGCCAGCCAGTCGCCCAGCGCCTTCACGCCGCCGCGCTCGGTGGCGTGGTGGCCGGCGGCGAAGAAATGCACGCCCATTTCGCGCGCGCTGTGAATGGTCTGCTCAGACACTTCACCGCTGATGAACGCATCGACGCCGAAGCGCGCCGCGCTGTCGATAAAGCCCTGGCCGCCACCGGTGCACCAGGCCACCCGGCGAATGTGCTCAGGCGCGTTATCGCCGCAGTGCAGCACCGCGCGCCCCAGCCGGCTTTCGATACGCTGCTGCAGCGCTTCGCCGGTCAGCGGCTGTTCAAATTCGCCGTGCGGCACCAGCGGCTCGACGTCGCCAATCACCCGAATGCCCAGCGCCTGCGCCAGCTGCGCGTTGTTGCCCAGCACCGGATGCGCGTCCAGCGGCAGGTGGTAGCCGTACAGGTTGATGTCGTGGGTCAGCAGCGTTTTCAGGCGGTTGCGCTTCATGCCGCGCACCGCCGGCGCCTCGTTTTTCCAGAAATAGCCGTGGTGCACGATAATCGCGTCGGCCTGATGCGCCACCGCGGCGTCCAGCAGCGCCTGACAGGCGGTGACACCGGTCACGATGCGCTGCACGTGCGGGCGGCCTTCTACCTGCAATCCGTTGGGGGCGTAGTCCTGAAACGCCGCGGCGTTCAGTTCCGTGTTGATCAGTTGTTCCAGATCGAGGTTACGCATTCTCTTCTCTCTTCATAGTCAAAATGTCTGCCGGTCGCCCTGCGCCATCAGGATAAATTTCACGCCCAGATCGTTGCCCTGCGCCAGCTGTTGCGCAATGGCGGCGCGCGTGTCTTCGCCCTGCTTCAGGCTGGGCTTGATGTGGCTGATCACCACCGGCAAACCGTTCAGCGAGCCATCGCCGCCGCTGTACTGTGTCAGGTTCTTCAGCTCCTTCAGCAGCCAGGCCGGCGTCAAATGGCCGTACAGATGTTTATCCTCCACCCCGTTAGGGTAAGAGGTTTCGATAATCATGCCCTTGAGCTTCTTCTGCTCGACAAGCGGCCCCAGCGCGCGCCAGACGGTATCGAGATCGCGCGACTGCTCGACCTTATCCGGCCCGGTATCGCCGAAGTAGGCGAAGAACTCGCTGCCGTTGGAAATCAGCAGCATCGACGACGGATAGCGATCGTGGCTGAGCGGGTACATCACGCCGGTCAATCCGGTCAGGCCGAGGGTAAACCGCTGCTGCGGCCGCACCGTTTGCAGCCGGTAGGTGCCCAGCCGCGAGCCGTTGCCGGCGTCGGTAAAGTTCGGCCACGCCTTCCAGTTGAAGTAGTGATTACGCAGGGTCAGTACGGTGTCCGCCTGGGCGTAAACGGTTTTTTTATTGTCCTCGGGTGAGCCGACGATCAGCCCCGCCACGTGGTCCAGGTGGCCGTGGCTGATAAAGTAGCTGCCGATCAACTGCCGGAACACATAGCCCTGTGGCGTGTAAGGCGCGGCCAGCTCGGGCGTCACCTGCGGGAAGCTGCCCTTCTCCAGCCCTTTGGCGATGCCCGGCAGCAGCGAACCGGCGTCCAGCGCCACATACCGCGGCTGATTGTCGCTGCGGATCAGGTAGGAGGTCAGATTGCCGTCGCTGACGCCGCCGTCGACGCCGAGCGCCACCACGTCAAAGCCGGCGATCGCCAGCGCCGAATAGCCGCTCAGGCACAGGGCCAGCACCTTTTTCATCATTGCATCGCTCCTTGCAGTTGCCTCAAGACTCTCCCCGTTTTGCCGCCTCGAACGCCGCCAGCGTCTCCAGCCGGGCTTGCTTATGGTCGACGATCGGCAGCGGGTAGTTCAGCGTGCATCGCTGCTTTTCCGCCCAGCGATGGGGGTGATGGATGTCATTGTCGGGCACATCCGCCAGTTCCGGCAACCATTTACGGATAAAAGTGCCTTGTGGATCAAAACGTTCACCCTGAGTCGTCGGGTTGAAGATGCGGAAATACGGCGCGGCGTCGGTGCCGGTGGAGGCCGCCCACTGCCAGCCACCGTTGTTGGCCGCCAGATCCCCATCCAGCAGTTGCGACATGAAATAGCGCTCCCCGGCGCGCCAGTCGATCAATAGATCCTTCACCAGAAAACTGGCGCTGATCATGCGCAGCCGGTTGTGCATCCAGCCGGTGGCGTTCAGCTGGCGCATGGCGGCATCGACGATCGGGTAGCCGGTCTCGCCCCGCTGCCAGGCGTGCAGCTTCGCCGCGTCATCGCACCAGCGCACCTTGTCCGTCCAGGCAATAAACGGCCGATGGCGGCACAGATCGGGATAGGCCACCAGCAGATGGCGATAGAACTCGCGCCAAATCAGCTCGTTGAGCCAGGCGAAGGCACCGCTTTCGCGATCTTCCAGCAGCTGCGGGCATTCGGCGCGCAGGCGATTGAAGCACTGGCGCGGCGACAGCACGCCGATCGCCAGATAGGGCGACAGGCTACTGGTGCCGGCGAGGGCCGGCAGATCGCGCTGCCGGAGGTAATCCTGCACCTGCTCGCGGCAAAAGGCGCGCAGCCGCTGCAACGCAGCCTCCTCGCCGGCGGGATAACCATCCCCAGTCTCCGCCGTAGGGTAATCGAACGCCGCCGGCGCCTCAGGCGCAGGCAACGCGCCACCGGCACGGATCTTCGGCGCCGGCAGGCAACTCACGTCGGACTCGGTCAGGCGTTGAAGAAAGGCGTTGCGAAACGGCGTATAGACCTTGTACATCTCGCCGCCGCCGGTGAGTACGCTGCCCGGCGGCAACAGCAGGCTGTCATCGAAACCGTGGCACCTCACCCGGCCGCTCAACCGCTGTTCCAGCCGCGCATCGCGCCGGCGTTCGTTCAGTTCGTACTGGCGATTGTAGAACAGCGCATCCACCTGCTCCCGCTCGCAATAGTCCGCCAGCCAGTCGATCGACGCGGCAAAGTCCGCACAGGCATGGCAATGCAGCGCAATGCCCTTGTGCGCCAGCGCCTGCTGCACCGCCTGCAGGCTGGCGTGGATCAGCGCCGCCTGCCGCGGCGCCATCTCATGTTGCCGCCACTGCTGCGGCGTGGCGATAAACACCGCCAGCACCCGGGCTTCGGGATCGCTACAGGCCGCCTGCAGCGCGTTGTTGTCGGTGATACGCAGATCGTTACGCAACCAGACCAGATGCGTGGTCATAAAACTCCTTGTCAATCAATGGCCGTAACGCAAACGCAGCGCCTCCGGATAAGGTTCGAAATAGCGTTGTTCCGCCAGATAGCGATCGGGGTATTCCGCCATGTAATGCTTGAGCAGCGCGATCGGTGCCAACAGCGGCTGCATGCCCTGCCGGTAGCGGTCGATCAGGTGTGCCAGCTCCTGGCGCTGCGCCGTACTGAGCTGACGGCGGAAATAGCCCTGCACGTGCATCAACACATTGGTGTGGTTGCGGCGCGTTGCCTTGTGCGCCAACAGCGCCATCAGGCGGCTGCGGTATTCCACGGCGAAGGCCTCCAGCGAGTCCCAGCGGTGAATATCGGCGACGAAGCGCCCCAGCTCCCGATACGCCGGCTGCGAATGCGCCAGCAGCGACAGCTTATAGCGGCT
This sequence comes from Serratia sp. 4542, assembly GCF_016805595.1. NCBI lineage: Bacteria > Pseudomonadati > Pseudomonadota > Gammaproteobacteria > Enterobacterales > Yersiniaceae > Serratia > Serratia sp. 4542. The sequence continues at coordinate 18,330 of NZ_RXKV01000007.1, read as the reverse complement.
GTGAAACGCGATCAGCCCGCCGCGGGTCAGCCCCTGACGCCACAGCATGTTCAGCTCGTACAGCGCATACACCCGTTCAATGAAGTTTTCCCGCAGTGCCGCGTCCTGCAATCGTCCATCCTCTTCGACCGGCAGCCACGGCATCTGGCGCAGCAGTTCGGCGGTAAACAGACCGACGCCGTTTTTACGCGAGTCCTTGCCGTTTTCGCTGTAGACCCGCACCCGCTCCAGGCCGCAGCTCGGTGACTTGGCGCAGACGATGTACCCGCAAAGATGTTGCAAGGCCGCCACGCGCTGCGCGGAGAAGCCGCGCATCTCCTCGGTCAGATCCACGCCGGCGTCGTTGCTGTAGCGCATCGCCGGCCACGGCTGCGCCTGTTTCACCAGGCGCAGCGCCGGGCGCGGCGTAGGCAGCCCGATCGCCATTTCCGGGCAAACGGGCTCAAAGCGCACATAGGGCGCCAACTGTTCCACCGCAAAGGCCAGCCGCTTGTGGCCGCCGTCGAAACGCACCGTCTCGCCCAGTAAACAGGCGCTGATGCCGATAGGGATCTTGTCACTCATACCGCTCTCCCGTGTTGTTGGCCGATGAGGAAAGTGTAGAAGAATGGCTTGCCGAATACGACCTTGCGCTTGATAGGGGCGGCCAGAGGCATAAAAAAACCCCCGCCGCAGGGCGAGGGTTTTTTCGTGAATCGACAGTGGCTCAGTAGAAATCGCAGGACGCCAATTCCGCCTGCTGCAGCCAGACCGGCTTATCGCTGGTTTTTGACCAGACGCGGTGCAGGTAGCTGTAAAAACGCCCGCGATCGCTGCGGAACAGCATCACCGGCAGGGCCAAAATGCCCGCGATAACCACTGCGCTGCGGCGCAGGAGAATCCGATGCAATGAATAAGCGTGATAGGTAGTAGACATGCGAACCTCCTTAAAAACGCCTGCCGTTGATTTGTCAGGGAAAACGGCGTCGGCGTATCAAATGAACAATCGGTAATTTGGTAACTGAGCAAAATTTTAGCGCACTTGATGAAAGTTTACTACTCATCCGACCACTAAATCGCACAAAAAATCGCTAATCGCCGCAGCGATCCGTAATTTTGTTACAGTCAAGTTAATTTTTAACTTACCATGGGTTACATTGTGGTTATTATTCGGGTGGTTATTTCCCGCTTACGCCCGTTCGCCCTGCCCCATCAGGGGCAATCTCTCCACCGGCCTGATGGTTGAAGCGCTGAATTTCCGCTGAAATTTCAGCCATTTTTATACTTTTTTTACACCCGCCCGCGCGATTTTTTCATCTTCTTTCTACCCCTCTCCCTACACTGCCTCTATCAAAAACAACACCTCTGGAGGTGTCCCGTGAGTTTCAGCGTTATTGGTGGTGCGCTGTTGGTTCTGCTGCTGTTGGCCTATTTGGTCTACGCCCTGTTTAACGCGGAGGATTTCTGATGGCGGCTTCAGCCTTTTTACTGATCGCCAGCTTCCTGCTGGTGCTTCTGCTGCTGGCCCGGCCGCTGGGCGGCTTTATGGCGCGCCTGATCGAAGGTGAGCCGTTGCCTGCGCTGCGCGGGGTAGAAGCCGGCGTCTGGCGCGCCTGCGGCATCCGCGCCACCGAGATGAACTGGTGGCAGTACGCGCTGGCGATCCTGGCGTTCAACCTGCTCGGCCTGGCGCTGTTGTTCGCCCTGCTGATGACGCAGGGCTCGCTGCCGCTCAACCCGCAAGGCTTCCCGGGCCTCTCCTGGGATCTGGCGCTCAACACCGCCGTCAGCTTCGTCACCAACACCAACTGGCAGGCCTACAGCGGCGAAAGCGCCCTCAGCTATTTCAGCCAGATGGCCGGGCTGGCGGTGCAGAACTTCGTCTCCGCCTCCACCGGCATCGCCGTGGCCTTTGCGCTGATCCGCGCCTTTACCCGCCGCGCCGGCAACACCGTCGGCAACGCCTGGGCCGATCTGTTCCGCATCACGCTGTATGTGCTGCTGCCGATCGCGCTGCTGATCGCCCTGTTCTTCGTCAGCCAGGGCACGCTGCAAAACTTCCTGCCTTACCTGCACGTCACCACGCTCGAAGGCGCGCAGCAGACGCTGCCGATGGGGCCGGTGGCCTCGCAGGAAGCGATCAAAATGCTCGGCACCAACGGCGGCGGCTTCTTCGGCGCCAACTCGGCGCACCCGTTCGAGAACCCGACCGTGCTGACCAACTTCGTGCAGATGCTGGCCATCTTCCTGATCCCCTGCGCACTGTGCTTCTCCTTCGGCCAGTTGGCCGGTGAAAACCGCCAGGGCCATGCGCTGATCTGGGCGATGGCGCTGATCTTCGTGGTGGCGGTGGTCGTGGTGATGTACGCCGAACTGGCGGGCAACCCGCACCTGAGCGCGCTGGGCGCCGACAGCAATATCAATATGGAAGGCAAAGAGTCGCGCTTCGGCATTCTTGCCACCAGCCTGTTCTCGGTGGTGACCACCGCCGCGTCCTGCGGGGCGGTTAACGCCATGCACGACTCCTTCACCGCGCTGGGTGGCATGGTGCCGATGTGGCTGATGCAGATCGGTGAGGTGGTGTTCGGCGGCGTCGGCTCCGGCCTGTACGGCATGCTGCTGTTCGTGCTGCTGACGGTGTTTATCGCCGGTCTGATGATCGGCCGCACCCCGGAATATCTGGGCAAGAAAATCGACGTTTACGACATGAAGATGACCGCGCTGGCGATCCTGGTCACGCCGACGCTGGTGTTGCTGGGCAGCGCGCTGGCCATCGGCACCGACGCGGGCCGCGCCGGCATCCTCAACCCGGGCGCCCACGGCTTCAGCGAAGTGCTGTACGCCCTGTCCTCCGCCGCCAACAACAACGGCAGCGCCTTCGCCGGGTTGAGCGTCAATACGCCGTTCTACAACCTGCTGTTGGCCTTCGCCATGTTTGTCGGCCGCTTCGGGGTGATCCTGCCGGTGCTGGCGATCGCCGGTTCGCTGAGCGCCAAACAACGCCAGCCGGCGGGCAACGGCACCCTGCCGACCTATGGGCCGCTGTTTATCGGCCTGCTGATCGGCACCGTGCTGCTGGTGGGCGCGCTGACCTTCGTGCCGGCGCTGGCGCTGGGCCCGGTGGCCGAGCATTTGCAGCTTTGGTTGGCAAACTAACAGACGTCACAGAGAGAGAATAAGAGATGACTCGCAAACAACGCGCGCTGTTTGAACCGGCCCTGGTGCGCACCGCGCTGATCGATGCGGTGAAAAAACTGGACCCTCGCGTTCAATGGCGCAACCCGGTGATGTTCGTGGTGTATATCGGCAGCATTCTGACCACCGCCATCTGGCTGGCGATCTTCACCGGCCAAACCGACGGCGCCGCCGCCTTTACCGGCAGCGTCTCCCTGTGGCTGTGGTTCACCGTGCTGTTCGCCAACTTCGCGGAAGCGCTGGCCGAAGGGCGTAGCAAGGCCCAGGCGGAAAGCCTGAAGGGCACCAAGAAAACCAGCTGGGCGAAAAAACTGGCCGGCCCGCGCCGCGACGGCGCCACGGAGAAAGTGGCCGCCGACAGCCTGCGCAAGGGCGATATCGTGCTGGTGGAAGCCGGCGACACCATCCCGTGCGACGGCGAAGTGCTGGAAGGCGGCGCCTCGGTAGATGAAAGCGCCATCACCGGTGAATCCGCGCCGGTGATCCGCGAGTCCGGCGGCGACTTCTCCTCGGTCACCGGCGGCACCCGCGTGCTGTCCGACTGGCTGGTGGTGCAGTGCAGCGTCAACCCGGGGGAAACCTTCCTCGATCGCATGATCGCCATGGTGGAAGGCGCCAAACGCCGCAAAACGCCGAACGAGATCGCACTGACTATCCTGCTGGTGGCGCTGACCATCGTGTTCGTCCTGGCCACCGCCACCCTGTTCCCGTTCTCGCAATACAGCGTGGAAGCGGCCGGCAGCGGCAGCGTGGTCACCATCACCGTGCTGGTCGCGCTGCTGGTCTGTCTGATCCCCACCACCATCGGTGGCCTGCTGTCCGCCATCGGCGTGGCCGGGATGAGCCGCATGCTCGGCGCCAACGTGATCGCCACCAGCGGCCGCGCGGTGGAAGCCGCCGGCGACGTGGACGTGCTGCTGCTGGATAAAACCGGCACCATCACGCTGGGCAACCGCCAGGCTTCGGAGTTCCTGCCGGCACCGGGCGTGAAAGAGCAAGAGCTGGCGGATGCCGCGCAGCTGGCCTCGCTGGCGGACGAAACGCCGGAAGGCCGCAGCATCGTGGTGTTGGCCAAACAGCGATTCAACCTGCGCGAACGCGATCTGCAGGCGCTGAACGCCACCTTCGTGCCCTTCTCCGCCCAGACCCGCATGAGCGGCGTCAACGTGCAGGAGCGCATGATCCGCAAAGGCGCAGTGGATGCCATTCGCCGTCACGTCGAATCCAATCAGGGGCACTTCCCGCGGGCGGTGGACGATCTGGTGGAAAGCGTGGCGCGCACCGGCGGTACACCGCTGGTGGTGGCGGAAGGCGCCCGAGTGCTGGGCGTGGTGGCGCTGAAGGATATCGTCAAGGGCGGCATCAAGGAACGCTTCAATGAGCTGCGCAAGATGGGCATCAAAACGGTGATGATCACCGGCGATAACCCGCTGACCGCGGCGGCGATCGCCGCCGAAGCCGGGGTGGACGACTTCCTGTCGGAAGCCACGCCGGAAGCCAAGCTGGCGCTGATCCGCCAGTACCAGGCGGAAGGCCGCCTGGTGGCGATGACCGGCGACGGCACCAACGACGCCCCGGCGCTGGCGCAGGCCGATGTGGCGGTGGCGATGAACTCCGGCACCCAGGCCGCCAAAGAGGCGGGCAACATGGTCGATCTGGATTCCAACCCGACCAAGCTGATCGAAGTGGTGCACATCGGCAAACAGATGTTGATGACGCGCGGCTCGCTGACCACCTTCAGCATCGCCAACGACGTGGCCAAATACTTCGCCATCATTCCGGCGGCCTTCGCGGCCACCTATCCACAGCTGAACGCACTGAACGTGATGCATCTGCATTCCCCGGCCTCCGCCATCATGTCGGCGGTGATCTTCAACGCCCTGGTGATCGTGTTCCTGATCCCGCTGGCGCTGAAAGGGGTGAGCTACAAACCAATGAGCGCCGCGGCCCTGCTGCGCCGCAACCTGTGGCTGTACGGGGTCGGCGGCCTGCTGGTGCCGTTCGTCGGCATCAAACTGATCGACCTGATCCTGGTCGCGCTGCACGTCGCCGGTTAACCATTGAGGGAAATGAACATGACTTATTTACGACCTGCGCTGGTGATGCTGATCCTGCTGACGCTGATCACCGGCATCGCCTATCCGCTGCTGACCACCGGGCTGGCGCAGCTGCTGTTTCCGGGTGCGGCCAACGGTTCGCTGCTGTACCGGGGCGACAAGGCGGTCGGCTCCGCGCTGATCGGCCAGAACTTCACGCGCGCCGACTATTTCTGGGGCCGCCCATCGGCCACCGGCGATTCGGCCTATAATCCACTGGCCTCTGCCGGCAGCAACCTGGCGGCCACCAACCCGGCACTGGATAAGGCTATCGCCGAGCGCGCAGCGCAGCTGCGCCAGGCCAACCCTGCGATGAGCGGCCCGATCCCGGTCGATCTGCTGACCGCCTCCGGCAGCGGGTTGGATCCGCAAATCTCGATCGCCGCCGCACAGTATCAGCTGGCACGGGTCGCGGCGGCACGGCATCTGCCGCCGGAACAGATCGCCAAACTGATCGAAGACAACACCGATCGGGCCACGCCCAACTTCATGGGGGAATCGGTGGTGAACGTACTGAAGCTGAACCTGGCGCTGGATGCGTTGAAGTAACGCGCCGTATTCAGCATAGTGATAGGGTTCGGCATGCCGAACCCCTTTTTGCTTGGTAACACAAGGAATTGTCATGGTCGAAGAAGAGCAGCAGCGCCCCGATCCCGATAGCCTGCTGGCGATGGCCAATGAAAAACCGCGCGGCCGATTGAAAGTATTCTTCGGCGCCTGCGCCGGCGTCGGCAAAACCTACGCCATGCTGCAGGAAGCCCAGCGTTTGCGCGCTCAGGGGCTGGACGTGCTGGTCGGCGTGGTGGAAACCCACGGCCGCAGCGAGACCGCCGCCCTGCTCGACGGCCTGACGCTGCTGCCGCAAAAACGCATCCAGCATCGTGGCCGGCTGGTGCATGAATTCGATCTCGACGCCGCGCTGGCGCGCCACCCGGCGCTGGTGTTGATGGATGAACTGGCGCACAGCAACGCTCACGGTTCGCGCCACCCCAAACGCTGGCAGGATGTGGAAGAGCTGCTGGATGCCGGCATCGACGTGCTGACAACCGTCAACGTACAGCATCTGGAAAGCCTGAACGACGTAGTGGGCGGCGTGACCGGCGTGCGGGTGCGTGAAACGGTGCCCGACCACGTGTTTGACGAGGCCAGCGAAGTGGTGCTGGTCGATCTGCCGCCGGACGATCTGCGCCGGCGGCTGCACGAAGGCAAAGTGTATATTCCCGGCCAGGCCGAGCGCGCCATCGAGCACTTCTTCCGCAAAGGCAACCTGATCGCCCTGCGCGAGCTGGCGCTGCGCCGCACCGCCGATCGGGTCGATGACCAGATGCGCGAGTTTCGTGACACCCAGGGGCGCGAGAAAGTGTGGCACACCCGCGACAGCATTCTGCTGTGCGTCGGCCACAACAGCGGCAACGAAAAGCTGGTGCGCATCGCCGCCCGGCTGGCGGCGCGGCTCGGCTGCCACTGGCATGCGGTCTATGTGGAAACCCCCAAGCTGCACCGGCTGCCGGAAAACCAGCGCCGCGCCATTCTGCGCGCGCTGCGGCTAGCGCAGGAACTGGGGGCAGAAACCGCCACGCTGGCCGATCCGTCCGAAGAGCGCGCGGTGCTGCGCTATGCCCGCGAGCATAACCTCGGCAAAATCATCATCGGCCGCCGCAGCGAGCAGCGCTGGAAGCTGCGCGGCAGCTTCGCCGATCGCCTCGGCCGGCTGGGCCCGGATCTCGATCTGGTGATCGTGGCGCTGGAGAGCGACACCGCACAACCGCCGCCGGGCAAGGAGCACGACGGCCGCAGCTTCAATGATAAATGGCGCATGCAGCTGCGCGGTTGCGTGGTCGCGGTGGCGCTGTGCGCGCTGATTACCCTGCTCTCGCAGTGGCTGCTGCCGGGCTTCGATCAGGCCAACCTGGTGATGGTTTATCTGCTCGGCGTGGCGATCGTCGCGCTGTTCTTCGGCCGCTGGCCGTCGGTGCTGGCGGCGGTGATCAACGTCGCCAGTTTCGATCTGTTCTTCGTCCAGCCCGAATGGTCGTTCGCCGTCAGCGACATGCAGTATCTGCTGACCTTCGGCGTGATGCTCGCCGTCGGCATCATCATCGGCAACCTGACCGCCGGGGTGCGTTATCAGGCCCGGGTGGCGCGCTACCGCGAGCAGCGGGCGCGCCACCTGTACGAAATGTCGCGCGGGCTGAGCCGCGCGCTGACCGTGGCCGACATCGCCAACACCAGCCGCCACTTCCTCTCCAGCAGTTTCCAGGCGAAAACCGTGCTGCTGCTGCCGCAGGAAGACGGCCGCCTGCAACAGATGGTCGGCGAGGAAGGTGGGCTGCTGTCGGTAGACGAGGCCATCGCACGCTGGAGCTTCGACAAAGGCCTGCCGGCCGGCGCCGGCACCGACACCCTGCCCGGCGTGCCTTACCAGCTGCTGCCACTCAATACCCCCAAGCAGACCTTCGGCCTGCTGGCGATCGAACCCAACAACCTGCGCCAGCTGATGGTGCCGGAACAGCAGCGGCTGCTGCAGACCTTCGCGGTGCTGATCGCCAGCGCGCTGGAGCGGCTGCACCTGGCGCGCAGCGCCGAAGAAGCCAAGCTGGACGCCGAGCGCGAACAGCTGCGCAACTCGTTGCTGGCGGCGCTGTCGCACGATCTGCGCACGCCGCTGACCGTGCTGTTCGGCCAGGCGGAAATTCTCACGCTGGATCTGGCGGCCGAAGGCTCCAATCACGCCACCCAGGCCAGCCAGATCCGCCAGCAGGTGCTGAGCACCACCCGGCTGGTGAACAACCTGCTGGATATGGCGCGCATCCAGTCCGGCGGTTTCAGCCTGCGCAAAGAGTGGCAGTCGCTGGAAGAGATCGTCGGCGCCTCGCTGCACATGCTGGAGCCGCTGCTCAGCCAGCATCCTATCGTGGTCGAACTGCCGCCGGAACAGATCCTGGTCAACTGCGACGGCAGCCTGCTGGAGCGGGTGTTCACCAACCTGTTGGAAAACGCCAATAAATACGCCGGCGCCGAGGCCACCATCGGCATTCGCGCCCGCACGCTGCCCGAGTGGCTGGAAGTCGAGGTCTGGGATAACGGCCCCGGCATCCCCGCCGATCAGCTGCAGCTGATTTTCGACAAGTTTTCACGCGGCAATAAAGAGTCGGCAATCCCCGGCGTCGGCTTGGGGTTAGCGATTTGCCGTGCCATTATTGAAGTGCATGATGGCCGCATCTGGGCGGAAAACGGCGCCAACGGCGGCGCCAGCTTCCGCTTCGTGCTGCCGCTGGAAAAACCGCCCGAGATCGACGGCGACGCCTTCGATCTGTAATCAACGCAGGGGAAACGTGAGCATAACGCCAACCAACATTCTGATTGTTGAAGATGAAAAAGAGATCCGCCGCTTCGTGCGCACCGCACTGGAGAGCGAAGGCCTGCGGGTATTTGAAAGTGAAACGCTGCAGCGTGGGTTGATTGAAGCCGGCACGCGCAAACCGGATCTGATCATTCTTGATTTGGGCTTGCCGGACGGCGACGGGCTGAGCTACATCCGCGATCTGCGGCAGTGGAGCGCCATTCCGGTGATCGTGCTGTCGGCGCGCAACGCCGAAGAGGACAAAATCGCCGCGCTGGACGCCGGCGCCGACGACTACCTCAGCAAACCGTTCGGCATCGGCGAGCTGCTGGCGCGGGTACGGGTCGCACTGCGTCGCCACTCCGCCAGCCAACAGGAAAGCCCGCTGATAAGCTTTTCGGAAATCACCGTCGATCTGGTGAATCGCCGGGTACTGCGCAACGACGAAGATCTGCATCTGACGCCGATCGAGTTTCGCCTGTTGGCGGAGCTGCTGGCCAACGCCGGCAAAGTGATCACCCAACGCCAACTGTTGAGCCACGTCTGGGGGCCGAACTACGTGGAGCACAGCCACTATCTGCGCATCTACATGGGCCACCTGCGGCAGAAGCTCGAAGCCGATCCGGCCCGGCCCAAACACCTGCTGACCGAAACCGGCGTCGGCTATCGCTTCATGCCTTAACCCCGGCGGGCGCGGTTTGCCGCGCCTTTACGCCGCCGGCCCCTTCTTCAATCCGACCATAAATTCTTTAAACGCATCGCGCAGCGGAGCAAACACCGGGTGTTTGCGGTTTTCGATCATCACTTCGGAGAACAGCTTCAAGCCTACGGCGAAGGCCGCGCTCTGCTCGGGGCCGAAGTTCAGATCGTCACGCGCCCGGATGCGTTCGACGATATCGAGAATATCGTCGTGGTTGGTCACTTCAAAACTCAGCGGCGCTTTCTCGACGGGATTGCCCTGGCGATCGCTCAGGGCTTCAACGGTAATAGTAAAACGGTGGCCGGGCATCAGTTCTTCTCCTGCTGCGTGGGTTGAATATGCATTTCGCTTTCGATCGCCGCCACGGCGGTCAGCAACGCGGCGTTGATGCGCTCCACCTGCTGCGGCGTGAGATCGGCGCGCATCACGTTGCCGCGCAGCAGGCTGCGCAGGCGGTTCATGGCGTCGTAGATGCCTTCCGCCAGATTGCCGTGCCGATGATGCTCGCGGCCGGCGCCCGCCAGACGCGCCAGAATGACGTCAACCACCTGTTGATGCTTTTGCAGCTCGCCCTCGCCCGCGGCGGTGATGCGGTAGCTTTTGCGGCCGTTGCCGGTGGTGAGCGGCTCAAGGAAATCCTGCTCTTCCAGCAGCGTCAGCGTGGGGTAAATCACCCCCGGGCTCGGCACGTACAGGCCGGATGACGCCTCCTCAATCGCCTTGATCAGCTCATAGCCGTGGCTGGGCTTGCGCGCCACCAGCGCCAGCAGTACCAGACGCAGATCGCCGTGCTCGAACAGACGGTGACGCCCGCCCCGGCCGCCGCGCCCACCCCGGCCGTGCTCTTCGCCTTCGCCGCCGAAGTGATGGCGCCCACCGCGATGACGGCGGCCCTCTTCGCATTCATGATGGTGGTGATGCCGGTGTAAACCTAATCGATGAAACATAGGGTGATACCTCGCTTTAACAGTGAACATCAATACGAGGTTGTTTAGATATATCTAAACAGCGTCGATAACGCTAATCTAGATCGATATATCTAAATGCGCAAGCGTGCGCCGATAAAAAGATATATCTAAATTGCAGGCATAAAAAAAGCGCTGTAAAAACAGCGCTTTTTATCAATCAAGAAAAGCGATTACTTGGCGGAAGCCAGCACTTCGCTAACGATCTCGACCGCTTCGTGCTCGATTTTCTCGCGGTGTTCCGCCCCAAGGAAGCTCTCGCAGTAGATCTTGTATGCGTCTTCGGTACCGGAAGGACGGGCCGCGAACCAGCCGTTGTCGGTCATCACTTTCAGGCCGCCAATCGACGCGCCGTTGCCCGGTGCCGCAGTCAGACGGGCGGTGATCGGGTCGCCCGCCAGGGTATTGGCCTTGACCATTTCCGGCGACAGCTTGGACAGCGCCGTTTTTTGCGCCGCAGTCGCTGGCGCCTGGATGCGGTTGTAGCTTGGCGCACCGAAGCGTTTGGCCAGATCGTCATAGTGATGCTGCGGGTTTTCACCGGTTACCGCGGTGATTTCAGCCGCCAGCAGACACATGATGATACCGTCTTTGTCCGTCGACCACGGTTTGCCGTTGAAGCGCAGGAACGAGGCCCCGGCGCTCTCTTCGCCGCCGAAGCCCAGGCTGCCGTCGAACAGGCCGTCCACGAACCACTTGAAGCCGACCGGCACTTCCACCAGCTTGCGGCCCAGGTCGGCCACCACGCGGTCGATCATCGCGCTGGACACCAGCGTTTTACCGACTGCGACATCAGCGCCCCACTGCGGGCGATGCTGGAACAGGTAGTTGATGGCTACCGCCAGATAATGGTTCGGGTTCATCAGGCCCTTCGGCGTGACGATGCCGTGGCGGTCGTAATCCGGATCGTTGGCGAACGCCAGATCGAATTTGTCGCGCAGCGCCAGCAGGCCGGCCATCGCCGACTCGGACGAACAGTCCATGCGGATGATGCCGTCGTGGTCCAGGTGCATAAAGCGGAAGGTCTGATCGATGGAATCGTTCACCAGCGTCAGATCCAGCTTGTAGTGCTCCGCCACGCGCTGCCAATAGGCGATGCCGGAACCGCCAAGCGGATCCACGCCCAGTTTCAGGCCGGCGCGTTGGATGGCCGGCATGTCGACCACCTCAACCAGGCCTTCGACATAAGGCTGCACCAGGTCTTTGGCATGCAGGTGGCCGCTGTTCCAGGCCTTGTCCAGCGACTGGCGCTGAACGCCTTTCAACTGTTGCGCCAGCAGTTCGTTGGCGCGCTTTTCAATCACCGACGTCAGGTTGGTGTCGGCCGGGCCGCCGTTCGGCGGGTTGTACTTGATGCCGCCGTCTTCCGGTGGGTTATGGGACGGCGTAATGACGATGCCGTCGGCCTGCGCGCCGCCGCGGCGGTTGTGGCACAGAATGGCGTGCGATACCGCCGGCGTTGGCGTGAAACCGTTATTTTCCTGCACGATCACATCGACGCCGTTGGCGGTCAGCACTTCCAGCACGGAAATGAAGGCCGGCTCGGACAGCGCATGGGTGTCTTTGCCCACGTAGCACGGGCCGGTGGTGCCCTGCTGATGACGAACTTCGGCGATCGCCTGAGCGATGGCGAGGATGTGCGCTTCGTTGAAGCTGTGGCGCTGCGCGCTGCCGCGGTGGCCGGAGGTGCCAAACTTCACCGCATGTGCGGGATTGCCGGCTTCCGGTTGCAGCACATAGTACTGCGACGTCAGCTGGGCTACGTTGATCAGATCGCTTTGGCGGGCGGGCTGCCCGGCACGTGGATTATTCGCCATCGACATATCTCCCTCATCCCTGTCGGTGACCGGGCAAATACGTCGCGCACGGCCATCATGACGGGCTGTTCGCTAAATTAGACGGTACCGCAAACTTTCTCGATCAGTTCCGCCGGGAACTGCATGGCCTGCATGATGTGTTCAATCATGCTGCGTTTGCGGCCGGTATTGGTATTGGTGATCACCCAGTAAGGGGTGCCCGGTACATGCTTCGGCTTGGTATGCGTGCCGTTGGCCAGCAAGGTCTGCTGATCGCCGGCGAAATAGGTGCGGGTACGGCCGGTCAACGCCTCGGTGGCGGCGGCGAAACCGGCGGCATCGAGGGTATACAGGGTGGACAGCACCAGCATGAAACGGTTGACCGCTTTGTTCTGCTCGGCATATTCATCCGACAACAGCAGCTCGCGCATGGCGCGCACGCGATCGCGCGGACGCTGCGCCGGCGCCGTTTTTTCCAGCTCGACGGACTGCGGCGCACTGGCGGCAGGCAACGCGCGCACCGGTTGCCCGGCGGTGAATTTCAACATGCGGCGTAAAATATCGGACGCGCTTTCACCGATGTGTTGCGTGTGGCTGGCAATATAACGGTAAAGCTCTTCGTCGACTTCAATAGTTTTCATCTTTATCCAATACTGTTTTTTCTACTTAGAACCTGAAGCCAGATCCTGCATTCAAGCCATGGGATTATAAGGTTAAAAGCGCTGGGGCGAACACAACAATGTGCCTCCGGACGGAAAATGCAGACTAATACCTATAGCCGGCACTGCCAAGCCCGCGCCGCGAAAATTCCGCATGATTCATCGTGCGATTCAATCATGATACCCTAATCTGAATCTCTCTCAGTATGAACTTCGCCATGAAATTACATTATCAACTGCTGGCCGCCGAGTCAGACGCGCTGCCGGTGCTGCTGATCCACGGGCTGTTCGGCAATCTGGACAACCTGGGCGTGCTGGCGCGCGATCTGCATAAACAGCACACGGTGATCAAGGTCGATCTGCGCAACCACGGCCTCTCCCCGCGCGCCGACGACATGAACTACCCCGCCATGGCGCAGGATCTGCTGGCGCTGCTCGACGAACTGCAGCTGGAAAAAGCGATCGTCATCGGCCATTCGATGGGCGGCAAAGCGGCGATGGCGCTGACCGCCATCGCGCCCGAGCGCGTCGCCAGGCTGATCGTCATCGACGTCGCGCCGGTGAATTACCAGACCCGCCGCCACGACGAGATCTTCGCCGCACTGAAGGCCGTCAGCGCCGCCGGCATCACCCAGCGCCAGGCGGCTGCCCAGCTGATGCGCGACTACCTGCAGGAAGAAGGCGTGATCCAGTTCCTGCTGAAGTCCTTCCACAACGGCGAATGGCGCTTCAACCTGCCGGTGCTGATCGAACGCTACGAAGACATCACCGGCTGGCAGGAAGTCCCGGCCTGGCCGCATCCGACCCTGTTCATTCGCGGCGGCCTGTCGCCGTACGTGCAGGACAGCTACCGTGCGGACATCGCCCGCCAGTTCCCGCAGGCCCGCGCGCACGTCGTCGCCGGCACCGGCCATTGGGTGCACGCCGAAAAACCGGAAGCGGTGCTGCGCGCCATTCACCGTTTCCTCGACGAAGCCTGAAAAACGCACTCACCTGGCGAAAAAACGCGCTAAAGATAACGGCTTAGCGCGTTTAGCCCGCAGTTAGGCATTGTCGTCGCTCCATCTGCTGGGGTAATATGGCGCGCTATAATTTTGCCACCGCGCCAGCGCGTTCGCGAACGCCGGTTCGGGGGTGAATTTGGGTTAGGGTTTATTGGCCCGAAGTGTGTTAACCGATGCCTCCGGAAGCGTGCGAGCGCTTTTTGATGCAAACTCCCTTGCAGTACCGCTACCTATGGCAAAAGAACAAACGGATCGCACGACGCTGGATCTGTTCGCAGATGAACGCCGTCCGGGGCGCCCGAAAACCAACCCGCTTTCCCGCGATGAACAGCTTAGAATCAATAAGCGCAATCAGTTACGGCGCGATAAAGTGCGTGGATTGCGGCGCGTAGAGCTGAAAATCAACGCGGATGCGGTGGACGCCCTGAACAAACTGGCGGAACAGCGCAACATCAGCCGCAGCGAACTCATCGAGCAGATGCTGTTGGCACAACTGGCGGAAGAACAGCCGGAACATTGATCTCTTCGGCCGCACGCGCGGCGCGGCGTTAAGGACAACGCCGGATCGACCACGCTTTTCTTCATTCTCCGGCATCGCATAAATGCGATAAAACCCCGGCGCCACTTTCTGGCATGATACGCATTTACCGGTAAGAGACTGCGCCTGTCGGCGCCCGCCCCGGAGGCGAAAGGCTCTTGCCATGGCATCATTTTAATCGGCGTCAGCGGCGGCAGTGCCGGCGTCGAGTAATGCAATTACTTGAATTTAAAGGTTATACGCGATATGGCTACTGTAGGCATTTTCTTTGGCAGCGACACTGGCAATACCGAAAACATTGCCAAAATGATCCAGAAAATTCTCCAGAAACAGTTTGGCGACGACGTCTCTGAAGTGCATGACATCGCTAAAAGCAGCAAAGAAGACCTGGAAGGGTTCGATATCCTGCTGCTGGGTATCCCGACCTGGTACTACGGTGAAGCGCAGTGTGACTGGGATGATTTCTTCCCGACGCTGGAAGAAGTCGACTTCAACGGCAAACTGGTGGCGCTGTTCGGCTGCGGCGACCAGGAAGACTACGCGGAATACTTCTGTGACGCGATGGGCACCATCCGCGACATCATCGAACCGCGTGGCGCGGCCATCGTGGGCCACTGGCCGACCAAAGGCTACCACTTCGAGGCCTCCAAAGGCCTGGCGGACGACGATCACTTCATCGGTCTGGCGATCGACGAAGACCGTCAGCCTGAGCTGACCAACGAGCGCGTGGACGCCTGGGTCAAACAAATCGTCGAAGAGCTGAGCCTGGCCGATATCGTCGGCTAAGCCCCGGCACTGGCGAAAGGTTGAACAAAGGCCCTGTAAAGTGCATAGTGTGCCCACAGGGCCGTCATCGGCAGCAGGGATTGCTGCGATAGAAGCTACAGATTTGTAACTTCCCACCCCGTCACGGTAGACTGAGATATCGGTTTATCCCATCCATCAAGGCGTTGCATGCAAAACATGCAATAGTGCAATTATATCTTTGTTAACAACCGGCGGTTTCCATTTAGTACAACCGGTTCTATAATGAGACGCATTAACTCTTTGTGCCGACCGATGCCACAGGCGAGTACGCCTCAACTTGATTAGCATAGTAACAGGACTGAATTCGCATGACCGACAACAACATCGCATTGAAGAAGGCCGGCTTAAAAGTCACGCTTCCGCGACTCAAAATCCTGGAAGTACTGCAAAATCCGGAATGCCATCACGTCAGTGCGGAAGATTTGTACAAAAAACTGATTGATATGGGCGAAGAGATCGGGCTGGCAACGGTTTATCGCGTACTGAACCAGTTTGACGATGCGGGCATTGTGACACGTCACAATTTCGAAGGCGGCAAGTCCGTGTTCGAGCTGACCCAACAGCATCACCACGATCACCTGATTTGCCTGGACTGCGGCAAAGTGATCGAATTCAGCGACGAATCCATCGAAGTGCGGCAGCGTGACATCGCCAAGCAGCACGGCATCAAGCTCACCAACCACAGCCTGTACCTGTACGGCCACTGTGAAACCGGTGACTGTCGCGAAGACGAAACGCTGCACGACAAGAAATAAGCCTGACCGGCTATGAAAAACCGCCTCACACCGAGGCGGTTTTTTTATGCCTGCCGTGCAAAGGGCAAAAAAATCCCCGGACAAGCCGGGGGAAAATCATGTCATGAAATATCACAATTGCAGCGGCACTGCTACTCCACGTACTACTCTCACTACAACGTCCGCCCTACGCCGACACGCGCGGGCGAACGCATTCCCCCTTCGTTATACGGCCGCCGCCAGGGCAGCAGGCCGTTGCACCGGGCTTAGACCTTCTCGGCGCGGCTGTAGCGCTTGCCGTCCGGGCTAACCGAACGCACCTGCACCTCACCGGACACCGCAGGCTTGGCCTTGGCGTCATAGCGCTGCCACTGCTTGCCGCCGTCGGTGGAGTACTCGATGCCCAATCCCGGCAGCGCGATATTCGCCTCCAGCTTGCCGCCCGCTACGCGTGCGCCCGGCACCGGCAGACGGTAAGCGACGCCACCTTTGTCCAGCTTGGCCAGTTCACGCTGCCCCAGGATATTGGCGAAGCGCAGCCAGTCTTTCTCCAGCGTCTTGGTATCGACAAAGTGGGTTTCCCCGCCTTTGTATTCGCGGCCGGCGCGGTAGTCCTGCTCCCAACCGGCGCGGTGCCAGGCGCGTTCAGCCACCGACAGCGCGCGTGGGAAAATCATGTATTCCATCTGCGGATCGGTGCGCTGGGTTTCGCTCCACAGCTGAGCGGACAGCCCGTAGGCGCCCGGCCACGGCTTATCGCTCTTGGCGTTGAAGTGGTTGCCGTCGCGGTCGACTGAAGTTTCCGCGTTCTGCGGCATGTTATCCGGCGCGAAGCTGAACACCTTGCGCTCGTCGCTGAAGCGGGTGCCCCAGTAGTAACCGCGCTCGTCCGGGTTCACCTCGTAAGGGAAGTCCATGTAGACGTAGTCCGGGTTGGAAACCACCACTTCATACCCTTTGTTGGCCCAGTCGTTGACGCTATCGAAACCGCCCCAGTACAGGGTATCCCAGAAGTTGACGCCCACGCGCGAGGTGGCGAACGCCTTCGCGTTCTCGGCGTCTTTCAGGCCATCCTGCCAGGCCTGCATTCTGTCGATGCCGTGCGCCTTCACCAGCTTGCTGACCTCTTGGCCGAAGTAGCTCGGCAGGTGCTCCATGTCGGCCACCTTGCCTTCTTTGATCATCGTCTGGCACACCTGCGACTTGGCCCACGGTTTGTCTTCGTTGCTCTGATCGATGATGCCTTTGCCCGGCTCCGGTTTCGCCTTGTCGGTGTAGCCGGCGCCCAGGCGAATGTTTTTCGCTTCGTCGCCGCCGAAGTGCCAGGTCTTGATCGGCTGGCCGGCCTCTTTATGCATCTGGGCGATCTCGCCGATCACCTTGTCGACAAAACGCTGGGAAGAATCCAGGCACGGGTTCAGGTAGCTCTGGCGGTTAAAGAACTGCACGGAGGTGGTGTTGGAGGTATCGGTCGGATCCACCAGGCGGAATTCGTTGGCCTCTTGCTCTTTCCCGGCGGCATGCAGCTTTTTATAGCGCGCTTCCATCGAGACCACCGCGGCGCGGGCGTGTGCCGGCATGTCGATCTCCGGGATCACTTCAATCTGGCGTGCCTGGGCGTATTTGATGATGTCGATATAGTCCTGACGGCTGAAGAAGCCGCCGTAGACGTCCGGCCCCTGGCCGTACTGCGGCAGCAGACAGGTGGTTTCGCTCAGATCGTGGCAGCGCTGGCCGCCGACCTCCGTCAGCTCAGGCAAACCGGGGATCTCGATGCGCCAGCCTTCGTCATCGCTCAGGTGGAAGTGGAATTTGTTGAGCTTGTAGGCCGCCATCTGATCCAGCAGGCGCAGCACCGCGTCCTTCTTATGGAAGTTGCGCGCTACGTCGAGGAAAATGCCGCGATACTGGAAGCGTGGCGCATCGCTGGCGTCCAGCGTGGCGATCTTGCCGCTGCCGTCGCTCGGCACTAACGACAGGATCGACTGCAGCCCGTAGAACACCCCGGCCTGATCGAAGCCGATCACCCGCGCCTCTTTCTTGCCGATTTTCAGCTCATAGGCGCCCGGCACCGCCATCGCGCCTTTAAACTTGCCCGGCTGGATGTCGGTCTTGATCGGATAGCCGTTGGCCTGAACCGGCACACCCAGCAGCGCGAAGCGCTGATTGACGACGTCCGCCGCCGGCTTGACCAGCGTGCTCAGATCCGGCGATACCCCTTTGCGCAAATCGACGTCCTGCGCGTGAACCTTCACCTGCATCGGCGTCGGCACGATCTGGCCGCGCAGCGCGCCGGCAGGCAGCGTCTGCAGATCGGCATTGCTGACAAAGCGCGAAGCCGGCGTCATCAGAATGTTTTTGTCGTCCTTGGTGCGCTTCCACTGGTCGCCGGTGAACGGCGCCACAAACTGGTCCAGGTTTTCGGTGTCGGTATTCGCCAGCATTTTCGGCTTGGCGTCGCCGGACGTGGCATACCAGCGCGGCAGGAAGTCGTTTCTGAACAGCTGCCAATAT
>NZ_RXKV01000006.1:0-373184 GCF_016805595.1 Serratia sp. 4542 | reverse complement strand
ACCGGGATTTCCACCGCCTTACCGGCCGGGAAGCCGCTGAATTTGGCGGTCGGCTCCAGCTTGTACAGATCGCCGGTGAGGTGAGCAATCTTGAACTGGTCGTTGTCTACCCGCAGGGTCTGGCGCGGGCTGTGGAAATAGATGACCCAGTCTTTACCGTCGATCGCCTGGCCGTCGTTGCTGAGGGTGAACAACACCCGGTTGCATGAGGCCCAGTCGGCGCCCAGCGCCGCGCAATCCACGCCGTTTTCGCCGGCGCGGTTATCCAGCATTTTTACGTTCAGCTTCAGCTGGCTCAGCTGATCCACCAGCTGTTGATCGGCCATGGCGTTTCCCATGCCGCCCAGAAATCCCATCGTTGCCGTCAACGCGGCTAATGCGCTCAGTTTGAATGCGTTCATGTTCTTGTCCTTCTTAATTATTGTTATCGCGAATTTCTTGCCACAGCTTGCCGCACTTGGCGTCGTAAGCCTGACCGTTACCGCTGTGCACCGCCATAATGCAGTTCTGATAATCCATCACCCGCACCGTTTCCTGCGCGGCGAACTGCTGGTGCTGCTTCTCTTGTTTCAGCACGTTCAGCACCGCCTTACAGGGTTGCAGACGCTCCGGCGAACCTTCGGCGGTGTTGATGCAGGCGCTGTAAGCCTGCTTCAATTTGGCGTCTTCCGGCGGTGCGGCGGGTTGCGCACAGGCGCTCAAGGCCGCGGCGGCCGCCAACATCAGCATGATTTTTTTCATCGTTGAATTCCCTTAACTGCCCCCGGCGGCGAGGCCGGGGAACGCATCAGAAGATGGTGAATGGCGCGATGACCATGAACTTGACGTCTTTCTCGTCCTGGAAGATGTTGCCGTAACCGCCGCCCCAGCTCGGGATGTTGGTGTGGTTGTCATACTGGGTGTAGTGCAGCTTGATCAGGGTGCCCTTGGCGCGCCCTTCCTGGATGGTGTACATCGCGTCCAGGCTCCAGGCGCTCTCCTTCAGGCGCTGGCTCTGATCGTAGATCGGGTTGGTGCTCGGCTTGGCATCCCAGGCGTAAACGTAGGAGCCGCCAACCGCCATGCCCGGCAGATTCCAGTTGCTGAGGTCATACATCACGCCGGCGTACACCGCTTTCTCGCCGTTGGCGTTAAAGTCGGAGCGGTTATCCCACCACACGTCCAGACGACCGTTGGATGAGGCGTAGGTCGGGGTCATGCGCTGCAGGAAGAAGCCCTGGTTGCCTTCCGCCTTGACCATGGTGCCTTCCAGACGCCAGTTGAACTGCCCGGTGGTGTAACCGAAGGTCAGCGCCTGCAGCCAGGCCAGGCCGTCGTAGATGCTGTTCGGATCGTTCTTGTTACTGATGCGGTCTTCCGCACCGTAGAACTGGTAACTGGTGGTCAGCGGGTTGCCGAGCACATCGAATTTGTAAGACGCCTTGGTGAAGTATTGATTCACATAACCCTGCGCCTGGCCGAAGGCGGCTTCCAGCACCAGATCGTTTTTGAAATCGTACTTGGCGCCCAGCGAGTGCAGGTAGGAGACGCGCGTTTTCTTATCGTTCTGGCGGAAGTCGTCCATCTCGATATGCCACGGCGCCTTGTATTTGTCGGTCCACATGTAGGAGAAGCTCAACGCACCGGCGTCGCCGTAGTCGAACTTGGCGCCGGCTTCGGCCCCCTGATAGGTGCCCGGCATAAAGCTCCAGTGCGGCGCCAGCAGGGTTTGGCCGCTCGGCTGAATATAGCCGGCGCGCGCCCAAACCGGGCCGTATTTGAATTTGGCGGCGGCTTTGTACAGGCTGACGCCGCCTTTGTCACCGGAATAGTCTTCGTCGTAGGTACGGTTTTTCGAGGAGAACGCGATCTCGTTCGGGTGGCCGCTGGCGCTGGATTCCGCCAGCTCGATGGCGGTAAAGGCACCGACGTCCAGACCAAACATGTCCCAGGCGTAGCCCGAAGCGAAATCCAGGCTCAGGTTGGCGGTGGAGTGCGACAGGTTGGTGGTGTATTGGTTGTAATCCTTGCTGTCCGGATTGAGATCTTTACGGTCGCGCTCACGTTGCCAGTAATAAATGCCGCCGGTCAGCGTGGAATCATCGATAAACCCTGCGGCTTTCGCCTCAGGCGCCATGGCAAACCCTGTTCCCAACAGCGCGCCCGCGACTGCGAGCGCCAGCGTTTTACGCTGAGCACCGTGCGTACCCATATTGAAATTCCTCTTTGACTTAACTTAAAAGTTGCAGCCGCCTGTGTTCACCACTGCCCTGCACGACTGCCAATAAAAAACCCGAACGGGTAAAAAATATTGCCGACGAGATGTTATTCCCACAGCACTAATTGCTACAGACAGACTATTTTTCGCGACGCGAATTATCAAATGAAAAATGAGGGAGATTTGTCAAAGTATGACAAGGAGCACATATCAGTGAGAATTTGTTACGCTGGTGATCATAGAGGGTGTCGAATAAAAAATTCAATTAAATCAGAATAAATTGAGATACAAGGTCAACCAGAGACGATTAATGGTTTCAGCCTGGCTAAATTCGTCAGTCAGACGATAAAAATTGAGAGCGCTCTCCAAATGAAATTAATTCGCATCACGAATATATAAGAAAAAATGAAGACTAATAGGACCAATATAAGAGAACTAATGGGTTAATGCGTCGCCATTAATTAAACGCACCCCGGATAAAATGAGAGAGGAATAGATCGCGAGCTGAGCGCAGGCATAAAAAAGCGCGGCTTAAAGCCGCGCTGATTCATTAATTTTCGAGGCGAATAAGATTAGCCTTCGATTTTCGCCCAGGTGTCACGCAGGCCGACGGTGCGGTTAAACACCAGATGCTCGGCCGACGAGTGACGGTTGTCGGCGCAGAAGTAACCTTCTCGCTCGAACTGATAGGCTTTCTCCGGCTGTGCAGCCGCCAGGCTCGGCTCGACGAAGCCGTGCTTGATGACCAGCGATTCCGGGTTGATGGTGGAGAGGAAGTCCTCCGCCGCGCCCGGATTAGGCACGCTGAACAGGCGATCGTACAGGCGAATTTCCGCCGGCAGCGCGTGCGCCGCTGACACCCAGTGGATCACGCCCTTCACCTTGCGGCCGTCGGCAGGATCTTTGCTCAGCGTTTCCGCATCGTAGCTGCAGAAGATGGTGGTGATCTCGCCCGCTTCGTCCTTCTCGACGCGCTCGGCCTTGATCACGTACGCATTGCGCAGACGCACTTCCTTGCCCAGCACCAGACGCTTGTACTGCTTGTTGGCTTCTTCGCGGAAGTCGGCGCGATCGATATAGATCTCGCGGCTGAACGGCACATCGCGGCTGCCCATTTCCGGTTTGTTCGGGTGGTTAGGCATGGTGACCATTTCCACCGCATCGCCCATGTTCTCGATGACGATTTTCACCGGATCCAGCACCGCCATGGCGCGCGGCGCGTTCTCGTTCAGATCGTCGCGGATGCAGGATTCCAGCGCCACCATCTCGACGTTGTTGTCTTGCTTGGTCACGCCGATGCGCAGGCAGAACTCGCGGATAGAGGCGGCGGTATAACCGCGGCGGCGCAGACCGGAGACGGTTGGCATACGCGGATCGTCCCAGCCCTCGACGATCTTCTCGGCCACCAGCTGGTGCAGCTTGCGCTTCGACATGATGGCGTATTCGAGGTTGAGACGCGAAAACTCGTACTGACGCGGGTGGCAAGGAATGGTGATGTTATCCAGCACCCAGTCATACAGACGGCGGTTATCCTGGAATTCCAGGGTGCACAGCGAATGGGTGATCCCTTCCAGCGCATCGGAAATGCAGTGGGTGAAATCGTACATCGGATAGATGCACCATTTATTGCCGGTCTGGTGGTGTTCGGCGAACTTGATGCGGTACAGCACCGGATCGCGCATCACGATAAACGGCGAAGCCATATCGATCTTGGCGCGCAGGCAGGCGGCGCCTTCGGCGAACTCGCCGTTGCGCATCTTCTCGAACAGCGCCAGGTTCTCTTCCACGCTGCGGCCGCGGTACGGGCTGTCTTTGCCCGGCGCGGTCAGGGTGCCGCGATATTCACGGATCTGCTCCGGCGACAGCTCATCGACGTAGGCCAGGCCCTTGGTGATCAGCTCAACCGCATACTGGTGCAGCTGATCGAAATAGTCTGAGGAGTAACGAACGTTGCCGCTCCACTCAAAGCCCAGCCACTCCACGTCGTGCTTGATTGACTCCACGAACTCGATGTCTTCTTTCACCGGGTTGGTGTCATCGAAACGCAGGTTGCACTGGCCCTGATAGTCCTTGGCGATGCCGAAGTTCAGGCAGATGGACTTGGCGTGGCCGATATGCAGATAGCCGTTAGGCTCCGGCGGGAAGCGGGTATGTACCGACGTGTGTTTCCCCGACGCCAGATCTTCATCGACGATCTGACGGATAAAATTGGTTGGGCGGGCTTCAGCCTCACTCATTTCACTGTTCCTCAATGCAAAGCGCTACACATAACCGCCTATGATCCAACAAGCCACGTCTGGAAACAACCGTTTGTTTCACGAAAAATGCGGCGCGTTGCACCGTCGGCGCGCAGCGCACCGCCGTGGGGCGAAACGGAATAAAAAAAGCGGGAAGAGATCGCTCTCTTCCCGCCAAGTCGGGGTAAACTCCGCCATGATGCGTGGCCGGCCCCCGGTACTACTCAGGTAAAAACGGTCTTACTTTTGGATCTCGTACAGCTTGGTCTGACCGGCGACGACAGAGCCGCTGGCCAGCGCCGCCAGGCCGGCGTAGTCGTCAGAGTTGCTGACCACCACCGGGCTTATCATCGAACGCGCGTTGGCGTTCAGATAATCCAGATCCAGTTCCAGAATCGGTTGACCGGCTTTCACTTCCGCGCCCTCTTCCACCAGGCGTTTGAAGCCCTGGCCTTCCAGCGCGACGGTGTCGATCCCCATGTGCACCACGATCTCGGCGCCCTTGTCGGTTTCCAGGCAGAACGCGTGGTTGGTATTGAAGATTTTCACCACGGTGCCGTCCGCCGGCGCCACGACGATGTTGTCGGTCGGGCGAATCGCCAGGCCGTCACCTACCGCCTTGCTGGCGAAAGCTTCGTCCGGCACCTGATCGAGCGCCACGACTTCACCGGTCACCGGCGCCACCAGCGTTTCAAACGCGACTTTCGGTGCGTTCGGTACCGCCTGCGGTTTGGCTTCCGCAGCAGGAGCCGCCGCCGGGGCCGCCGCTGCCGCTACCGGGCCGGCTGCAATCACGTTGCGCATTGCGCTGGCGATAAGTTCAGCACGGGTGCCGACGATCACTTGCACGCTCTGCTTGTTCAGACGGATAACGCCGGATGCGCCGAGGCGTTTCGCCAATGCGTCGTTCACCAGCGCGGAGTCTTTCACGTTCAAACGCAGGCGAGTGATGCAGGCATCGATGCCGGTCAGGTTGTCGGAACCGCCGATCGCGCCGACGTAGCGACGGGCCAGCGTGGTAGTTTCGTTCTCGTCTTTACCGGCGTTGCTGTTGACGTTGACGTCATAACCGTCGGTTTCGTCACCGGCAACCGCCAGCTCGCGGCCTGGGGTCATCAGGTTGAACTTATTGATGGTGAAGCGGAACACCACATAGTAGATAACGAAGAACACCAGACCTTGCGGGATCAGCATGTACCAGTGGGTCGCCAACGGGTTGCGCGACGACAGCACCATATCCACCAAACCGGCGCTGAAGCCGAAACCGGCAATCCAGTGCATGCTGGCGGCGATGAAGACGGAAATCCCGGTCAAGATCGCGTGAAGCACATACAGCACCGGCGCCACAAACATGAAGGAGAATTCCAGCGGTTCGGTGATGCCGGTAAAGAAGGCAGCGAATGCCCCCGCCATCATGATCCCCAGCACTTTCGCCTTATTCTCAGGGCGCGCGCAGTGATAGATAGCCAGCGCTGCGCCCGGCAGACCAAACATCATGATCGGGAAGAAGCCCGCCTGATAACGGCCGGTGATGCCGACGACCGCTTTACCGGCTTCGATCGACTGCTGGCCGCCAAGGAAGTTAGGGATATCGTTGATGCCGGCCACGTCGAACCAGAACACCGAGTTCAGCGCGTGGTGCAGGCCGACCGGGATCAGCAGACGGTTGAAGAAGGCATAGATGCCCGCGCCGACGGAGCCCAATTTCTGGATGTGTTCGCCGAAGCTCACCAGAGCGCCGAACACCACTGGCCAGACATACATCAGGATGTAAGCGACCAGGATCATCAGGAAGGAAATGAGGATCGGCACCAGACGGCGACCGCTGAAGAACGACAGCGCCTTAGGCAGCTCGACGCCGCTGAAGCGGTTGTACACTTCGGCGGAGATGATACCCACCAGAATACCGACGAACTGGTTTTCAATTTTGCCGAACGCGGCAGGCACCTGGTCGAGGGGGATCTTCTGAATCATCGACACGGCGGCCGGTGAACAGAGGGTGGTCAGCACCAGGAAACCGACGAAGCCGGTCAGTGCGGCAGAGCCGTCCTTGTCTTTGGACATGCCGTAGGCCACACCGATGGCGAACAGCACGGCCATATGATCGATAATGGCTGAACCGGATTTGATAAATAATGCGGCAAGCGCGTTGTCGCCGCCCCAACCAACAGGGTCAATCCAGTACCCGACGCCCATCAAGATGGCGGCGGCAGGCAGCGTGGCGACCGGCACCATCAGCGCCCGTCCCACCTTTTGCAAATAACTAAGAATGTTCACCTTTTCCCCCTATGTTGTCCGCGGACGGACCCTATTAGTAGTTTATTTGGATCTCTCACTACCTTTTTAGAAACAATGCTTGGCACGTATCACTCATGCCGAGTGTAAAAAATTTATTTTGTATCGCAAATTAAAACCTCCCTTTTTGTGATAAATATCACCAAAAAGTAGTCTTTACCTCCCAGATTGCTGGCCATCACACAAAACTTATTTTATCATTCAAAAAATCAACCGGACGGACGATTCACGCGAGAATCATAAAGCTGGGTTACGCTTAGGACTCCCGCAGGCCCGTACAGTATAGCTTTAGTTTACTTATCCCAAGAGGTGTTAGATGAGACTTATCCCACTGAAAGATACCGCACAAGTCGGCAAATGGGCCGCGCGTCATATCGTTCAACGCATCAACGCATTCAAGCCAACCGCAGAGCGCCCGTTTGTCCTCGGCCTGCCCACCGGCGGCACGCCGCTGGAAGCCTACAAACATCTGATTGCGATGCACAAAGCAGGTGAAGTAAGCTTTAAGCATGTTGTGACTTTCAACATGGACGAGTACGTTGGCCTGCCGCAGGAACACCCGGAAAGCTACCACACCTTCATGTACCGCAACTTCTTTGACCACGTTGATATCCCTCGTGAAAATATCAACCTGCTGAACGGCAACGCCGCGGATGTCGACGCCGAGTGCCGCCAGTACGAAGAGAAGATCAAGTCTTACGGCAAAATTAACCTGTTCATGGGCGGCGTGGGCATCGACGGCCATATCGCGTTCAACGAGCCGGCTTCGTCCCTGGCTTCACGCACCCGCATCAAAACGCTGACCGAAGACACCCGCATCGCCAACTCGCGCTTCTTCGGCGGCGACGTCAGCCTGGTGCCGAAATATGCGTTGACCGTTGGCGTGGGCACGCTGCTGGACGCGGAAGAAGTGATGATCCTGGTGACCGGCCACGCCAAGGCGCAGGCGCTGGAAGCCGCGGTGGAAGGCAACATTAACCACATGTGGACCATCAGCTGCCTGCAGCTGCACGCCAAAGCGGTCGTGGTGTGCGACGAGCCGGCTACCATGGAGCTGAAAGTCAAAACCGTCAAATATTTCCGCGAGTTAGAAGCGGAAAGCGTGAAAAGTCTTTAATCTTTGCAGGGGGCTACGATGTTCGCTTTAACCCACGGCCGAATCTATACCGGCCACGACGTACTTGATGACCATGCAGTCATTATCGCTGATGGGCTGATCGAGAGAGTCTGCCCGGCGGCTGAATTGCCCGCCGGCATCGAAACGCGCGACCTGGGTGGCGCCATCCTGGCCCCCGGGCTTATCGACGTGCAGCTGAACGGCTGCGGCGGCGTCCAGTTCAACGATTCGCTGGAAGCGATTTCGGAAGAAACGCTGGAGATCATGCAGCGCGCCAACGAGAAATCCGGCTGCACCAGCTATCTGCCGACGCTGATCACCAGCAGCGACGAATTCATGAAGCACAGCGTCGACGTGATGCGCGCTTATCTGAAAAAGCACCAAAACCAGGCGCTGGGCCTGCACCTGGAAGGGCCGTACCTCAGCCCGGTGAAAAAAGGCACCCATAACCCGGCGTTCATTCGCAAGCCAACTCAGGACATGATCGATTACCTGTGCGCCAACGCCGACGTGATCACCAAGGTGACGCTGGCGCCGGAAATGGTTGAGCCGCACGTTATCGAGCAGCTGACCAAGGCCGGCATCGTGGTCTCCGCCGGCCACTCGAACGCCACCTACGATCAGGCGCGCACCGGCTTCGCCGCCGGCATCAGCTTCGCCACCCACCTGTACAACGCCATGCCGTATATCACCGGCCGCGAACCGGGGCTGATGGGGGCGATCTTCGATACGCCGGAGGTCTATACCGGCATCATCGCCGACGGCCATCACGTGGCCTGGGCGAGTATCCGTAACGCCAAACGCCTGAAAGGTGATAAATTGGTATTGGTCACCGACGCGACCGCACCGGCAGGTGCAGATATTGACCAATTTATTT
Organism: Serratia sp. 4542; assembly: GCF_016805595.1. Classification (NCBI taxonomy): domain Bacteria; kingdom Pseudomonadati; phylum Pseudomonadota; class Gammaproteobacteria; order Enterobacterales; family Yersiniaceae; genus Serratia; species Serratia sp. 4542. Next base: position 364,461 of record NZ_RXKV01000006.1, on the reverse strand, counting down.
TCGCCGGTAAAACAATATACTATCGGGATGGGCTGTGCGTGGATGAGAACGGTACCCTGAGCGGTTCCGCACTGACCATGATCGAAGCGGTGCAAAACAGCGTCGAGCATATCGGCATCGCGCTGGACGAAGCGCTGCGTATGGCGACGCTGTATCCGGCGCGCGCCATCGGCGTCGAGCAGCGTCTGGGCACCATCGAAGCCGGCAAGGTGGCTAACCTGACCGCCTTCACCCGTGATTTCAAGATCACCAAAACGCTCGTTAACGGTAACGAGGTTTAATTCAATGAACAGCGAGTAACATTATTGATGAGCACTGGCGGACAAGCACAAATAGGGAACGTTGACTTAGTCAAACAGCTTAACGGCGCGGCAGTTTACCGCCTGATCGACCAGCAGGGCCCGATCTCGCGCATTCAAATTGCCGAACTCAGCCAGCTTGCCCCCGCCAGCGTCACCAAAATTACTCGCCAGCTGCTGGAGCGCGGGCTGATCAAAGAAGTCGATCAGCAAGCCTCCACCGGCGGCCGCCGCGCGATCTCCATCGTGTCGGAAACCCGTCATTTCCATACCGTCGCGGTGCGTCTCGGCCGCCACGACGCCACCATCACCCTGTATGACATGAGCGGTAAATCGCTCAGCGAAGAACACTATCCGCTGCCGGAACGCACCCAGGAAACGCTGGAAAATGCACTGTTCGCCGCCATCGCCCAATTCATCGAAGCAAACCAGCGCCGCCTGCGCGAGCTGATCGCCATCGCGGTGATCCTGCCCGGCCTGGTGGATCCGGCGCTGGGCGTGGTGCGCTACATGCCGCACATCAGCGTCAGCAACTGGGCGCTGGTCGACAACCTGCAGCAGCGCTTCAACGTCACCAGCTTCGTCGGCCACGACATCCGCAGCCTGGCGCTGGCGGAGCACTACTTCGGCGCTACCCGCGACTGCGAAGACTCGATTCTGGTGCGCCTGCACCGCGGCACCGGCGCCGGCATCATCGTCAACGGGCAGATTTTTCTCGGCAATAACGGCAACGTCGGCGAAATCGGCCATATCCAAATCGATCCGCTGGGTGAACGCTGCCACTGCGGCAACTTCGGCTGCCTGGAAACCGTAGCCGCCAACGCGGCGATCGAACAGCGCGTGCGCCAGCTGCTGAGCCAGGGCTACCCGAGCAAACTGACGCTGGAAGACTGCGGCATCAACGCCATCTGCAAGGCCGCCAACCGCGGCGATCTGCTGGCCAGCGAAGTGATCGAACACGTCGGCCGCTATCTGGGCAAGGCGGTGGCCATCGCCATCAACCTGTTCAATCCGCAGAAGGTGGTGATCGCCGGTGAGATCACCGAAGCGGACAAGGTGCTGCTGCCGGCGATCCAGAGCTGCATCAATACCCAGGTGCTGAAGGACTTCCGCAAAAATCTGCCGGTGGTGACCTCCGAACTCAATCATCGCTCGGCGATCGGCGCTTTCGCCCTGGCCAAACGCGCGATGCTCAACGGCGTGCTCTTGCAGCGATTGCTGGAAAGCTGATCCGCCGCTTCTGGCAGGTGTGTTATCGTCACCCCTTGCCTGCCGTAATCATGAGAAACAGCGACAAATGAAAATCAAAAACGTTATATGCGATATCGACGGCGTGCTGCTGCATGACAATACGCCGGTGCCCGGCGCCGATCTGTTCCTGGCGCGCATCCAGGAACAAGGCATGCCGCTGGTGGTGCTGACCAACTACCCGTCACAGACCGCGCAGGATCTGGCGAACCGCTTCGCCGCCGCCGGGCTGGAAGTGCCGGAGAGCGCGTTCTATACCTCGGCGATGGCCACCGCCGATTTCCTGCGCCGCCAGGAAGGCAAAAAAGCCTACGTGGTCGGCGAAGGCGCTCTGATCCATGAGCTGTACAAAGCCGGTTTCACCATCACCGACATCAACCCGGATTTCGTGATCGTCGGTGAAACCCGCTCTTACAACTGGGACATGATGCACAAGGCCGCCTACTTCGTCAGTAACGGCGCACGCTTTATCGCCACCAACCCGGATAGCCACGGCCACGGCTTCTCGCCGGCCTGCGGCGCGCTGTGCGCCCCCATCGAGAAGATCACCGGCCGCAAGCCGTTTTACGTCGGCAAGCCCAGCCCGTGGATCATTCGCGCCGCATTGAACAAAATGCAGGCGCACTCGGAAGAGACGGTGATCGTCGGCGACAACCTGCGCACCGACATTCTGGCGGGCTTCCAGGCCGGTCTGGAAACCGTGCTGGTGCTGTCCGGCGTCTCCACGCTGAGCGACATCGAAACCATGCCGTTCCGCCCGAGCTACGTCTACCCTTCCGTTGCCGATATCACCATCTTCTGATGCATTATGGCGGCTGCCCGGCCGCCATTATTTCTCTCTTCCTGACCGCAGTTTGAATTTAATTCGTTCATGGCCGCAAAAGGTTTCAGCCTGCCTGCGCTAAAAATCCTCATTATAACCTTACGCCCCGCCAATAGCTGATATTGCCGGCCAGCGAAAAACCTTTACCCCTAATTAATGAGGCTACCATGAGCACAAATAACATGATTAATGCCGCCGCCGATGACGCAGCCATTATGCCGACTATCGCCAATAAAAAAATCCTGATGGGTTTTTGGCACAACTGGGCCGCCGGTGCCAGTGACGGCTATCGGCAAGGCCAGTTCGCCAATATGAACCTGACCGATATTCCCGCCGAATACAACGTGGTGGCCGTCGCCTTTATGAAAGGCCAGGGCATCCCAACCTTCAAACCGTACAACCTGTCCGACGCCGAGTTCCGCCGCCAGGTAGGCGTGCTGAACAGCCAGGGCCGCGCGGTGCTGATCTCCCTCGGCGGCGCAGACGCGCATATCGAGCTGAAAACCGGCGACGAAGATAAGCTGAAAGACGAGATTATTCGCCTGGTGGAAGTCTATGGCTTCGACGGCCTGGATATCGATTTGGAACAGGCGGCAATCGGCGCCGCCAATAATAAAACCGTCTTGCCTGCGGCATTGAAAAAAGTAAAAGACTATTACGCCGCGCAGGGGAAAAACTTTATTATCAGCATGGCGCCGGAATTCCCATATTTACGTGAGAATGGCACCTACCTGGATTATATCAACGCCCTCGAAGGCTACTACGACTTTATCGCACCACAATATTACAACCAGGGTGGCGATGGCCTTTGGGTTGAAGAAATTAAAACCTGGCTGACCCAAAACGACGACACCAAGAAGGAAGACTTCCTCTACTACCTGACGGAAAGCCTGGTCACCGGCACCCGCGGCTATGCGAAGATCCCGGCGGCGAAATTCGTCATCGGCCTGCCGAGCAACAACGACGCCGCCGCCACCGGCTACGTGATCGATAAACAGGCGGTATATAACGCTTTCTCGCGTCTCGACGCCAAGAACCTATCGATCAAGGGCCTGATGACCTGGTCAATCAACTGGGACAACGGTAAGAGCAAAGCCGGCGTGGCCTACAACTGGGAATTCAAAACCCGCTACGCGCCGCTGATTCAGGGCGGCGTTACCCCACCGCCGGGAAAACCTAATGCACCGACTGCGCTGACGGTCGCCGAGCTGGGCGCCACCTCGCTGAAGCTGAGCTGGGCCGCCGCCACCGGCGCCTTACCGATCGCCAGTTACACCGTCTACCGCAACGGCACCCCGATCGGCCAGACCGCCGGCCTGTCGCTGGCCGACAGCGGCCTGACCCCGGCCACCCAGTACAGCTACTTCGTTACCGCCACCGACAGCCAGGGCAATACCTCGCTGCCGAGCAGCGCGCTGGCGGTTAAAACCGCCAACGACGGCACGCCACCCGATCCGGGGGCGCCCGAGTGGCAAAACAACCACAGCTACAAAGCCGGCGACGTGGTGAGTTATAAAGGCAAAAAATACACCTGTATCCAGGCGCACACCTCCAACGCCGGCTGGACGCCGGACGCCGCCTTCACCCTGTGGCAGCTCATCGCCTAATCGCTAATCGATTGCCGGCCAAACCGGCCGGCAATCCCGTCATCACGCTAAAAATTGCATCATCGTTAAATTTTCCCGCCAATAACTGAAAATCCGTTAAAAATCGCAGCCACGCAAACAACTATTTCTCAGCCTATGGCTAAAACGCTTGCATCACCTGCAGCTTTAGGCGCATTTTCATAACCACAGCGCAGCAAAACCGCGTTATCGCTGATGAATCGGCAATGCTGCCCATAACAGTAAAAAACAACATCACAGTCATGAAAGCCCGTTAGGAGAGTTGTATGTGTTCTATTTTCGGTGTGCTCGATCTGAAGTCCGATCCCGTTGAACTGCGTAAGAAAGCGCTGGAGCTGTCGCGCCTGATGCGCCACCGCGGCCCGGATTGGTCCGGCGTTTATGCCAGCGACAAAGCCATTTTGGCCCACGAACGCCTGTCGATCGTCGACGTCAACAACGGCGCTCAACCGCTGTACAACGCCGCGCACACCCACGTTCTGGCGGTCAACGGCGAAATTTACAACCACCAGGCGCTGCGCCAACAGCTGAGCGACCGCTACGCGTTCCAGACCGGGTCCGACTGTGAAGTGATCCTGGCGCTGTACCAGGAGAAAGGCCCGGATTTCCTCGACGATCTGCAAGGCATGTTCGCCTTCGCCCTGTATGACACCGAAAAAGACGCTTACCTGATCGGCCGCGATCACCTGGGCATCATCCCGCTGTACATGGGCCACGACGAGCACGGCAACCTGTACGTCGCCTCGGAAATGAAAGCGCTGGTGCCGGTGTGCCGCACCATCAAGGAATTCCCGGCCGGCAGCTACCTGTGGAGCCAGGACGGTGAGATCCGCGAATACTATCGACGCGACTGGTTCGATTACGACAGCGTCAAAGACAACGTGACCGACGCCGCCGCCTTGCGCACCGCGCTGGAAGAGTCGGTGAAAAGCCACCTGATGTCCGACGTGCCTTACGGCGTGCTGCTGTCGGGCGGGCTGGATTCCTCGGTCATCTCGGCGATCACCAAGAAGTACGCCGCGCGCCGCGTGGAAGATCAGGAACGCAGCGAAGCCTGGTGGCCGCAGCTGCACTCCTTCGCCGTCGGCCTGGAAGGCTCGCCGGATCTGCGTGCCGCGCAGGAGGTCGCCAACCATCTGGGCACCGTGCACCATGAGATCCACTTCACCGTGCAGGAAGGCCTGGACGCCATCCGCGACGTGATTTACCACATCGAAACCTATGACGTCACCACCATTCGCGCCTCGACGCCAATGTACCTGATGTCGCGCAAAATCAAGGCGATGGGCATCAAGATGGTGCTCTCCGGCGAAGGCGCGGACGAAGTGTTCGGCGGCTACCTTTACTTCCATAAGGCGCCGGACGCCCGCGAATTCCACGAAGAGACCGTGCGCAAGCTGCTGGCGCTGCATATGTTCGACTGCGCGCGCGCCAACAAGGCGATGTCCGCCTGGGGCGTTGAGGCCCGCGTGCCGTTCCTGGACAAGAAATTCCTCGACGTGGCGATGCGCATCAACCCGAAAGATAAAATGTGCGGCAACGGCAAAATGGAAAAACACATCGTCCGCGAATGTTTCGAGTCCTATTTGCCGGCCAGCGTGGCCTGGCGCCAAAAAGAGCAGTTCTCCGACGGCGTCGGCTACAGCTGGATCGACACGCTAAAAGAGGTCGCTGCGCAGCAAATCAGCGATCAACAGCTCGAAACCGCGCGTTTCCGCTTCCCGTACAACACGCCGACCTCGAAAGAAGGCTACCTGTACCGCGAGATCTTCGAAGAGCTGTTCCCGCTGCCGAGCGCCGCCGAATGCGTGCCGGGCGGCCCGTCCGTCGCCTGCTCGTCCGCCAAGGCCATCGAATGGGACGAATCGTTCAAGAAGATGGACGATCCTTCCGGCCGCGCCGTCGGCGTGCACCAGGCCGCCTATAAATAATCGCGCGGCGTTTTCCCCAAGGCGGGCCTTTTGGCCCGCCTTTTTGTTGCCTTTCCCCCCCGCCAACTGCCTGAATTGCCGATTTTATCGCCATAATGTTCACAACCCAGACAAACGGCGCTTCCCGGCACTTTTTCGGGAAAAAACTTGTTGACGCAAATCGGTCATATACGCATAATGCGCCCCGCAACGCCGATGAAGGCAAAGCAAAAAAAGAGGGCTACGTAGCTCAGTTGGTTAGAGCACATCACTCATAATGATGGGGTCACAGGTTCGAATCCCGTCGTAGCCACCATCTCTTTTTTGCATTGCGGGAGTGGCGAAATTGGTAGACGCACCAGATTTAGGTTCTGGCGCCGCAAGGTGTGCGAGTTCAAGTCTCGCCTCCCGCACCATTTCTCTTCATCGTCGGCGCAGTATGTTGATGGGGTATCGCCAAGCGGTAAGGCACCGGTTTTTGATACCGGCATTCCCTGGTTCGAATCCAGGTACCCCAGCCATATTCTTTCGAGAATGGGGTTTCAACATAAGATTTGTTTGCAGGTGGGGTATCGCCAAGCGGTAAGGCACCGGTTTTTGATACCGGCATTCCCTGGTTCGAATCCAGGTACCCCAGCCATAACAAACTGCTTGCAAATCAAAGAAGTAAAAAGTAACATCGGCTACGTAGCTCAGCTGGTTAGAGCACATCACTCATAATGATGGGGTCACAGGTTCAAATCCCGTCGTAGCCACCATAATTGGGGTGTCGCCAAGCGGTAAGGCTCTGGTTTCTGATACCAGCATACCCAGGTTCGAATCCTGGCACCCCAGCCATATTTAGAAAAGCCCGCTTCGGCGGGCTTTTTGCTGTCTGGCGTTCAGCCAATCCTAACGGGCCCAGCCGCAGCTGAGCCCTGTCGGTTACAATCCCAACGCGTACTTCAACGCATGCTCTTTCAGCTTGCCCGCCCGCTGCGCGGCCATCAGCGCCAGATTGCGCGCCACGTTCAGCGGCGCCAGGTTATTGCTGAAAGCGGTATAGAACAGATCCATCCCGCTCTGCATCAGCAGATTGTCGGTACGGCGGCGGCGCTGATAACGCAGCAGTACCGCCTCGCTGCTCCAGTCCTCTCCCTGCTCCCGCGCATCGCTCAATACGTTCAGCAAGGCATCCACGTCGCGATACCCCAGATTGACGCCCTGCCCCGCCAGCGGGTTGATGGTATGTGCCGCATCCCCCAGCAGTGCCAGCCCCGGCATCACGTAGCGCTGCGCATGACGCCGCGTCAGCGGGAACGAACCGGCGGCGTGCACCTTGACCGGGCCCAGTCGCGCCGGGAAAGCGGCGGCGATCTCACGCTCCAGCTGCGCCGGCGGCATCGCCTGCAGCTGGCGAATGCGCTGCGGGCTGTCATACCACACCAGCGACGCCCAGCTGTCGTACAGCGGCAGGAAGGCGCGTGGCCCGGACGGGAAGAAACGCTGCCAGGTCACATCCTGCTGCGGCGCGCCGGTATCGACGGTGATCAACATGCACGCCTGACGATACTGCCAGCCGTTGGTGCCGATCGCCGCCAGCTTGCGCACCTGCGAGTTGGCGCCGTCGGCGCCGACAACCAGGCGCGCCTGCAGCGTCTCGCCGCCGTCCAGCGTCAGCTGCCAGGCATTGTCCGCCCGCTGCAGCGATTGCAGCCTGGCGGGGCACAGCAGCGTCAGGTTGGCGCACTGCGCGAACTGCTGCCACAGCGCCAACTGCAGAATGCGGTTTTCCACCATAAAGCCCAGCTCGGGCAGCCCCAGGGACACCGCGTCGAACGCCACGCGCGACGACGCCCATTCCCAGGTCTCCAGCCGGCGATACGGCGCCGTGCGCATCGCCGTCACGGCCTGCCAGGCGCCGAGCTGTTTCAGCAGCCCCACCGAGGTGCAGCCGATAGCGGAAATGCGCAGATCCGGCGGGCTTTGCGCCTCGAACGCCTGCGGCGCCTGATGTTCCAGCAACGCCACCGACCAGCCCGCCTGCGCCAGCCCCAGGGCCGCCGCCGCGCCGACCATGCCGCCGCCCACCACCACCGCGTCATACCGATTTTGAGATGTCTTCATATTGGCTATGTTTTCTGTGTGAATGCTCGCCATCCCACCCGGCATGGCGTTTTGCGCAGTGTACCGGATTTTCGCTCCGGCTTCAGGTCGCGTGCCATTTTCCCCCGCGCTGGTCACAACGGCGGCAAATGATTACAATACGCGCCCTGCATGTCGCGTAACGCAACTTTCGCTCCGCACTGAGTAATGGCAAGTCAATGACGAAAAAACTACATATCAAAACCTGGGGCTGCCAGATGAATGAGTATGATTCATCGAAAATGGCCGACCTGTTGAACAGCACGCACGGCTTCGAGTGGACCGAAAACGCCGAAGAGGCGGACGTGCTGCTGCTGAACACCTGCTCGATCCGTGAAAAAGCGCAGGAGAAAGTTTTCGCCATGCTGGGGCGCTGGCGCTTGCTGAAAGAAAAGAACCCGTCTGTCATCATCGGCGTCGGCGGTTGCGTGGCCTCGCAAGAAGGCGAACTGATCCGCAGCCGCGCGCCCTGCGTCGACGTGGTATTCGGCCCGCAGACCCTGCACCGCCTGCCGGAAATGATCAATCACGTTCAGGGCACCCGCAGCCCGGTGGTCGACATCAGCTTCCCGGAGATCGAAAAATTCGACCGTCTGCCGGAACCGCGCGCCGAAGGCCCGACCGCATTCGTGTCGATCATGGAAGGCTGCAACAAATACTGCACCTTCTGCGTGGTGCCTTACACCCGCGGTGAAGAAGTGAGCCGCCCGAGCGACGACGTGCTGTTCGAAATCGCCCAACTGGCGGCGCAGGGCGTGCGCGAGGTCAACCTGCTCGGCCAAAACGTCAACGCTTACCGCGGCGCCACGCATGACGGCGAGATCTGTTCGTTCGCCGAACTGCTGCGCCTGGTGGCAGCCATCGACGGCATCGATCGCATTCGCTTCACCACCAGCCACCCTATCGAGTTCACCGATGACATCATCGCGGTGTACGAAGACACGCCGGAGCTGGTCAGCTTCCTGCATCTGCCGGTGCAGAGCGGTTCGGATCGCATCCTGACCATGATGAAACGCGCGCACACCGCGCTGGAGTACAAGGCGATTATCCGCAAGCTGCGCAAGGCGCGGCCGGCCATTCAGCTCAGCTCCGATTTCATCGTCGGTTTCCCGGGCGAAAGCCAGGCCGACTTCGAACAGACCATGAACCTGATCGCCGACGTCAATTTCGACGTCAGCTTCAGCTTCATCTATTCGTCGCGCCCGGGCACCCCGGCGGCGGACATGGTCGACGACGTCAGCGAAGAAGAGAAAAAACAGCGGCTGTATATTCTGCAGGATCGCATCAACCAGCAGGCGCTGCAGTTCAGCCGCCGCATGCTCGGCACCGTCCAGCGCATTCTGGTGGAGGGCACCTCGCGCAAAAGCGTGATGGAGCTGGCCGGGCGCACGGAGTGCAACCGTGTGGTAAACTTCGAGGGCACGCCCGACATGATCGGCCAGTTCGTCGACGTGGAAATTACCGAGGTGCTGACCAACACCCTGCGTGGCGCAGTGGTGCGCACCGAACAGCAGATGGATCTGCGCGTACATGAATCCCCGCAGTCGGTGATCGCCCGTACCCGCAAAGAAAACGCGCTGGGCGTCGGCATTTACCAGCCCTGACGCCGCGGCGGCCGCCTTATCGCCGCCCATTCGCGCTACTCCTTACCGTTTCTCCGCCGGGCGCCCGCGCCCGGTGATTTTCTTTTTTATTTTTTTATTGTTGAAGAGGCGACATAACATGCAACTCCCACACTGCCCGAAGTGCAACTCCGAATACACCTACCAGGACAATGCCCTGTTCATCTGCCCTGAGTGCGCCCACGAGTGGAGCGACAGCGCCCCGGCGGAAGATCAGGACGCGCTGATCGTCAAAGACGCCAACGGCAATCTGCTGGCGGACGGCGATGCGGTCACCGTGATCAAAGACCTGAAGGTCAAAGGCAGCTCCTCGATGCTGAAGATCGGCACCAAGGTGAAAAACATTCGCCTGGTCGAAGGCGATCACAACATCGACTGCAAAATCGACGGCTTCGGCCCGATGAAGCTGAAATCCGAGTTCGTGAAAAAGAACTGATTCACGGCGGCCTTGTTCTGTGATGACGCGGCGGGCTTTGCGCCCCGCCGCGTTTTTTCCTTATCTTCCCTTGAATTCCGCCGATGGCGCACAGATAGATCAGCGGTAAACTTGCGCCGTTGCGGCGCACCATGAATAATTCAAGAAAGAGAGTATTCAGGCTCGTCCTGAACGCGCGCGTCCCGAACGCGCTATGTGACATCAACCAGGCCCGATGTGACCTAGAGGAATAGTTTGAACGTCGCAACACAAGAAATTTTGTTAGAGCCCGCAGACAACCAGCGTTTGCTCAGCCTGTGCGGCCCGTTTGATGACAACATCAAGCAACTCGAGCGCCGATTGGGCATTGAAATCAATCGCCGCGACAACCGTTTCAAGCTGGTCGGCAAAAACCTGTGCGTGGTTGCCGCCGCCGATATCCTGCGCCATCTGTACGTGGATACCGCGCCGATTCGCGGCGTGATCCCGGATATCGACCCAGAGCAAATCCACCTGGCTATCAAAGAGAGCCGGGTGTTGGAACAGGTGGCCGACAGCGTGCCGGATTATGGCAAGGCGGTCACCATTAAAACCAAGCGCGGCATGGTGAAACCGCGTACGCCTAACCAGGCGCAGTACATCGCCAACATTCTCGATCACGACATCACCTTCGGCATCGGCCCGGCGGGCACCGGCAAAACCTACCTGGCGGTCGCCGCCGCGGTGGATGCGCTGGAGCGCCAGGAAATTCGCCGCATTTTGCTGACCCGCCCTGCGGTCGAAGCCGGCGAAAAACTGGGCTTCCTGCCCGGCGATCTGAGCCAGAAGGTCGATCCTTACCTGCGCCCGCTGTACGACGCCCTGTTCGAGATGCTGGGCTTCGAGCGCGTGGAGAAGCTCATCGAGCGCAACGTGATCGAAGTCGCGCCGCTGGCCTATATGCGCGGCCGTACGCTGAACGACGCCTTTATCATTCTGGATGAGAGCCAGAACACCACCATCGAACAGATGAAGATGTTCCTGACGCGCATCGGCTTCAACTCGAAGGCGGTCATCACCGGCGACGTCACCCAGATCGACCTGCCGCGCAACCAGAAATCCGGCCTGCGCCACGCGGTGGAAGTGCTGTCGGACGTGGAAGAACTGAGCTTCAACTTCTTCCACAGCGAAGACGTGGTGCGCCATCCGGTGGTGGCCCGCGTAGTCATCGCCTATGAGGCCTGGGAAGCGGCCGAACAGAAACGCAAAGACGCGATTGCCGAACAACGTAAGCGCGAGGCGCTCGCCGCCTCCGAGCAGGAGACACCATGAGTCAGGTGATTTTGGATCTGCAGATTGCCTGTGAAAGCGGCGACGGCCTGCCGGATGAGGCCACCTTCCAGCGCTGGCTGGAAGGCGTGCTGCCGCAATTTCAGGAAGAGGCCGAGGTGACCGTGCGTCTGGTGGACGAAGCGGAAAGCCACGAGCTGAACCTGACCTACCGCGGCAAAGACAAGCCGACCAACGTGCTCTCTTTCCCGTTCGAGGCCCCGCCGGGCATCGAGCTGCCGCTGCTCGGCGACCTGATTATCTGCCGCCAGGTGGTTGAACAGGAAGCGATTGAGCAAGGCAAGGCGCTGGAGGCCCACTGGGCGCATATGGTTGTCCATGGCAGTCTTCATCTGCTAGGGTATGACCACATCGAAGACGATGAAGCCGAAGAAATGGAGTCTTTGGAAACCGAAATCATGCACGGACTGGGTTATCCTGATCCGTACCTGGCGGAAAAAGACCCCGTCTGACGTCAGCCGTTTACCCTACAGCCCCCATGCGGGGCTGTCGCTGACGCCCCTTAACTCTGACATGAGTGACAGTAACGAAAACGCCATGAGCGACGACCATTCACAAAGCAATGACAGCCCCAGTCCCAAGAAGGGGTTCTTTACTCTTATCCTTAACCAGCTGTTCCACGGCGAACCCAAAAACCGTGGCGATCTGGTCGAGCTGATCCGTGATTCCGAACAAAACGACCTGATCGATCCCGATACCCGCGACATGCTGGAAGGCGTGATGGATATCGCCGAACAGCGCGTGCGCGACATCATGATCCCCCGCTCCCAGATGGTGACGCTCAAGCGCAACCAGACGCTGGAAGAGTGCCTGGACGTGATTATCGACTCCGCCCACTCGCGCTTCCCGGTGATCAGCGAAGACAAAGATCACATCGAAGGCATCCTGATGGCCAAGGATCTGCTGCCGTTCATGCGCGCAGACTCCGAGCCGTTCAGCATCGACAAGGTGCTGCGCACCGCGGTGGTGGTGCCGGAAAGCAAGCGCGTCGACCGGATGTTGAAAGAGTTCCGCTCCCAGCGCTATCACATGGCGATTGTCATTGACGAATTCGGCGGCGTATCCGGCCTGGTCACCATCGAAGACATTCTGGAACTGATCGTCGGCGAGATCGAAGACGAATACGACGACGAAGACGATCTGGATATCCGCCAGCTCAGCCGCCACATGTACACCGTGCGCGCGCTGGCCCCGATCGAAGACTTCAACGAAGCCTTCGGCACCCATTTCAGCGACGACGAGGTCGATACCATCGGCGGTCTGGTGATGCAGGCCTTCGGTCACCTGCCGGCGCGCGGGGAAACCATTGAAATCGAAGGTTACCTATTTAAAGTTGCCATGGCCGACAGTCGACGTATTATCCAGGTTCATGTAAAAATTCCGGACGATTCTCCACCACCGAAACTGGAAGATTAAATCCAACATGGCTAAAGCCTCATTACTTGAACGCCAGCGGGTTCGCGCCCTGCTGGCGCTGTTGTCAGGTGCCGGCGGGACGCTGGCGTTCTCGCCCTACGACTTCTGGCCCGCGGCCATCGTCTCCCTGTTCGGCCTGCTGGCCGTTACCCTCAATCGCACCACCAAACAGTCTGCCCTGCTCGGCTTTGTCTGGGGCTTCGGGCTGTTCGGCAGCGGCATCAACTGGGTGTATGTCAGCATCGCCGATTTCGGCGGCATGCCTTTCGCCGTCAACGTCTTCCTGGTGGTGCTGCTCGCCGCTTACCTGTCGCTGTATACCGGGCTGTTCGCCGGGCTGCTGACGCGCCTGTGGCCGGCCACCCGCTGGTGGCGGCTGGCCATCGCCGCGCCGGCGCTGTGGCAGGTGACCGAATTCCTGCGCGGCTGGGTGCTGACCGGCTTCCCGTGGCTGCAGTTCGGCTATAGCCAGATCAACGGCCCGCTGAAGGGCATCGCGCCGCTGCTGGGCGTCGACGCCATCACCTTTGTGCTGATGGCCATCGCCGGCCTGCTGGTGTACGCCGTCAATCAGCGCCGCCTGTCGGCTGCGGTCATCGCTGCCGCGCTGCTGCTGTTGCCGTGGCCGCTGCGCCAGCTGCAGTGGTTTACACCGCAGCCGGAGAAAGCGGTGAACGTCGCCATGGTGCAAGGCAACATCGCCCAGTCGATGAAATGGGATCCGAAAGCGCTGGTCAGCACGCTGCAAACCTATCTGGACGAAACCCGTCCGTACGTGGGCAAGGCGCCGATCGTCATCTGGCCGGAGTCCGCCATCCCGGATTATGAAGCCAACCAGAACGGCTTCCTGACCATGATGGACGACCTGATGCGGGCGAAGAACAGCAGCCTGATCACCGGCATCGTCGACGTGCGCGCCACGCCACAGGGCCAGCAGATCTACAACAGCGCCATCGTGCTCGGCGAACCGACGCCATACAGCTACCCGGCCAAGGATCGCTACAACAAGCACCACCTGGTGCCGTTCGGCGAGTTCGTGCCGCTGGAAACCCTGCTGCGGCCGCTGGCGCCGTTCTTCGATCTGCCGATGTCCTCCTTCAGCCGCGGCGACTACGTGCAGCCGCAGCTCAGCGTACGCGGGTACAACCTGACGGCGGCCATCTGCTACGAAATCGTCCTGGGCCAGCAGGTACGCGATAACTTCCGCCCGGACACCAATTTCCTGCTGACCATCTCCAACGATGCCTGGTTCGGCCACTCTATCGGCCCGTGGCAGCACTTCCAGATGGCGCGCATGCGGGCGCTGGAGCTCGGCCGGCCGCTGCTGCGCAGCACCAACAACGGCGTTACCGCCGCGGTGGATGCGAACGGCGAGGTGATCGCCGAGATCCCGCAGTTTACCCGTCAGGTGCTCGAAGTGAAGGTCACGCCGACCACCGGCGTCACGCCTTACGCACGCTTCGGCGCCACGCCGCTGTGGGTGATAACCCTGCTGCTGGGCGGCTGGGCGCTGATGTTGGGCCTGCGCCGCAAATAGTCCTTCTCGCCGGGGCGCGCCCGCCGCGCCCCGCGTTCTCGTCACTGTCCCCTCCTTGGTCAGAAAACGCCGTTAAATCAACGCGGCTGGCACACTCCTTGCTTTAACTATGGTGACATCGCGCGCCGATTTACTTTTGCTGACGTTTTGTCGCACCTGTGCACATTTTGGGTGCATTGAGCGCACCACGCGGGGGCGTCAGGGTTTCGTTGCATTGATTTGGTGCGCGCGGCGTCTCAAAAAATGAAACATTTTAGTTTCAAGGTATTCACAATCGGTTATTTTTTAACGGCTATCCGTTCTAAGACTATCTTTATAACTTGAGCAATAAATAGTCGATTTAACCTGACGCTCTTTAGTCAGAGCCACCACAACAGCAAAGGAGTTGGACCATGCAAATGCGTAAATTGGCGTTATCGTTACTGCTGCTCGGTATGGCAGGTAGCGTGGCGCATGCGGAAGACCTGTCCGGTACGCTGAAGAAAATCAAAGACAACGGCGTGATCGTTGTCGGCCACCGCGAATCGTCAGTGCCCTTTTCCTACTACGACAACCAACAAAAAGTTGTGGGCTACTCTCAGGACTACTCCAACCAAATCGTTGAAGCTGTTAAGAAAAAACTTAATGCACCGAATCTGCAGGTGAAAATGCTGCCGATTACCTCGCAGAACCGCATCCCGCTGCTGCAAAACGGCACCTATGACTTCGAGTGCGGCTCCACCACCAATAACCTCGAGCGCCAAAAACAGGCCGCCTTCTCCGACACCATTTTCGTGGTCGGCACCCGTCTGCTGGTGAAAAAAGGCTCCGACATCAAAGACTTTAAAGACCTGGCCGGTAAACCGGTGGTGGTCACCTCCGGCACCACCTCCGAAGTGTTGCTGAACAAGCTGAACGACAGCGACAAAATGAACATGCGCATCATCAGCGCCAAAGACCACGGTGACTCCTTCCGCACCCTGGAAAGCGGCCGCGCGGTGGCCTTCATGATGGACGATGCCCTGCTGGCGGGCGAGCGCGCCAAGGCCAAGAAGCCGGATCAGTGGGAAATCATCGGCACGCCGCAGTCGAAAGAAGCCTACGGCTGCATGCTGCGCAAAGACGATCCTGAGTTCAAAAAGCTGGTCGATGACACCATCGCCCAGGCGCAAACCTCCGGTGAAGCGGCCAAGTGGTTTGACAAATGGTTCAAGCAGCCTATTCCACCGAAAAACCTCAACATGAACTTCGAACTGTCGGACGACATGAAACAGCTGTTCAAAGAGCCTAACGACAAAGCGTTGAACTAAATAGAACAAGAGCCGGGGCGGCCGCAGGCCAAACCGGCCCAGTTGATGACTGGGACAGACAGGTATGAGGGGGGCCGTTCCCCTCCCTCATTTTCCCCAACGCGCATCACCGATCTCCGCACACAACAAGCCAGCCAGACTGGCCGCACGGCGATCGGCGCTCATCAAGTCATCAATCTTCGGCGCCCTGCGCCCGTTTACCGGAGTTTGTTATGTCAATAGATTGGAACTGGGGTATCTTCCTGCAGCAGGCCCCGTTTGGGAACACCACTTACCTCGGCTGGATTTGGTCCGGCTTTCAGGTCACGGTGGCCCTCTCCGTCTGTGCATGGATTATCGCTTTCTTCGTCGGTTCGCTGTTCGGTATCTTGCGTACCGTGCCCAACCGCTTTCTTTCCGCCCTCGGCACCTGTTACGTCGAACTGTTCCGCAACGTGCCGCTGATCGTGCAATTCTTTACCTGGTATCTGGTGATCCCCGAGCTGTTGCCGGCCAATATCGGCACCTGGTTTAAAAGCGAGCTGGATCCCAACGTGCAGTTCTTCGTCTCCTCCATGCTCTGCCTGGGGCTGTTTACCGCCGCCCGCGTATGCGAGCAGGTGCGCGCCGCCATTCAGTCCCTGCCGCGCGGCCAGAAAGCCGCCGGGCTGGCGATGGGCCTGACGCTGCCGCAAACCTACCGCTACGTGCTGCTGCCGAACGCCTATCGGGTGATCGTGCCGCCGATGACCTCGGAAATGCTCAACCTGGTCAAAAACTCCGCCATCGCCTCCACCATCGGGCTGGTGGACATGGCCGCGCAGGCCGGCAAGCTGTTGGATTACTCCGCACACGCCTATGAATCCTTTACCGCCATCACGCTGGCTTATATCGGCATCAACGCCGTTATCATGCTGTTTATGCGTCTGGTCGAAAAGAAAGTGCAGTTGCCTGGCAACCTGGGGAGTAAATAATGTACGAATTTGACTGGGCGTCGATCGTCCCAAGCTTCCCTTATTTGCTGCAGGGCATGGTGATCACGCTGAAGATCACCGTGACCGCCATCGTGGTCGGCATTCTGTGGGGTACCGTGCTGGCGGTGATGCGTTTGTCGCCGTTCAAACCGATCAGCTGGTTCGCCACCCTGTACGTCAACCTGTTCCGCTCGGTGCCGCTGGTGATGGTGCTGCTGTGGTTCTATCTGGTGGTTCCAAGCTTATTACAACAGGTTCTAGGGTTATCGCCGAAAACCGATATTCGCCTGATCTCGGCTATGGTAGCCTTTTCCCTGTTTGAAGCGGCCTATTACTCGGAAATCATCCGCGCCGGCATTATCAGCATCTCGCGCGGCCAATCCTCCGCCGCGCTGGCGCTGGGCATGACCCATTGGCAATCCATGCGGCTGGTGATCCTGCCGCAGGCGTTTCGCGCCATGGTGCCGCTGCTGCTGACCCAGGGCATCGTACTGTTCCAGGATACCTCGCTGGTTTACGTACTGAGCCTGGCCGACTTCTTCCGCACCGCGTCGACCATCGGCGAACGCGACGGCACCCAGGTTGAAATGATCCTGTTCGCCGGCTTTGTCTATTTTGTTATCAGCCTCGCCGCCTCGGCGCTGGTAAGCTATTTGAAGAAAAGGACTGTTTGATGATATCCCTGAAAAATGTTTCTAAGTGGTACGGTCACTTTCAGGTGTTGACCGATTGCACCACCGAAGTGAAAAAAGGCGAAGTGGTCGTCGTCTGCGGTCCTTCAGGTTCCGGCAAGTCCACCCTGATCAAAACCGTCAACGGCCTCGAGCCGATCCAGCAGGGCGACATCCTGGTGAACGGCACGCCGGTCAACGACAAGAAAACCAACCTGGCGCAGCTGCGTGCCAAGGTCGGCATGGTGTTCCAACACTTCGAGCTGTTCCCGCACCTGTCTATCATCGACAACCTGACGCTGGCGCAGGTGAAAGTGCTCAAGCGCGACAAGACCGCCTCGCGCGAGAAGGGCCTGAAGCTGCTGGAGCGCGTCGGCCTCTCCGCCCATGCCAACAAGTTCCCCGGTCAGCTGTCCGGCGGCCAGCAGCAGCGCGTCGCCATCGCCCGCGCGCTGTGCATGGATCCTATCGCCATGCTGTTTGATGAACCGACCTCGGCGCTCGATCCGGAAATGATCAACGAAGTGCTGGACGTCATGGTCGAACTGGCGAACGAAGGCATGACCATGATGGTGGTGACCCACGAAATGGGCTTCGCCCGTAAGGTGGCGAATCGGGTGATATTTATGGACGAAGGCAAAATCGTCGAAGACCGCAACAAAGACGATTTCTTCAACAACCCCGAGTCCGAGCGCGCCAAGGACTTCCTGGCCAAGATCCTGCACTGATCGCGCAGTGCCCTAAACCCAAGCGCCCCAAGGGGCGCTTGTTTTTCGGCACCCATGCGCCTGAATGCCTCTCATTGCCGTCTCAACAAAGTTAGGATTTATCTTAAACTCCCCGTCGCGATGACCGTAAATAACGCGCGATCCTGCAGGCTGTCCTACCTTTGATGATTAACTCACCCACCAGAGAGGCTGGCATGATTCAACTGGTATAAGCGGAGTACAGCATCAAATCCGGTTATCCGATTGTTCGACGCACGTTGGAAGACAAGAAGAAACTGATTGAAAAACCGGGTTTCGGGCCTGAGTCCTGTTGCGCCACCATCGAATACCAGCTGCGCGGCAGCACTCGCTATGCCTTTGGCAATAGCCAGATGAAAATGGAGATGCCGCCGGATATCTACACCCATAACTGGGTCAAGCTACATGCCGAAATGGCCGCGCTGGTTGCGGCGATAAGGCGCATCGAACGCTTTGACGCCGATAAGGAGCAGGTGCCGATCACCAACGTGTATATCGAGCTGCGCCCCTGCGAGGCCAACTGCATGCAGGCACTGCAAAATATCTTGCCCGACGGCACTACCGTCTATTACTCCTTCTTGCACCCAACCGAGGTGGAAGAATGGAAACGTAGCGCTCATGAACTCTGCGGTGTCTGAACGCCTTATCCCGTCGCGCAAACGCCCGGCACTAAAAGCACTTGTTTCTCCCCGGTTTTGATCCGATGCTCGCTGGATAACAAACAGAGGAGAAAGAACATGCCCCGCCCTATTATCATCGATTGCGATCCCGGCCTCGACGACGCCATCGCGCTGGCTATGGCGCTGCGTTCGCCGGAGCTGGACGTCAAAGCCATCACCACCTCCGCCGGCAACCAGACGCCGGAGAAAACCCTGCATAACGCGCTGGGTCTGTTGACCCTGATGCAGCGCGAGGACATACCGGTCGCCGCCGGTGCCGGCGGCCCGCTAATGCGCGAACTGGTGATCGCCGACTATGTCCACGGCAAAACCGGCATGGGCAACACCCACCTGCCGACGCCGACAATCAAACCCGATCCCCGCGGCGCCGTCGAGCTGATCGCCGACCTGCTGCGCGCCAGCCCGCAGCCGATAACCCTGGTGGTGACCGGCCCAATGACCAACATCGCTCTGCTGTTGGCCCAGCATGCCGAGCTGAAAAGCCGCATCGAGCGCATCGTATTTATGGGCGGCGGCATGAACGCCGGCAATACCACGCCGGTCGCGGAGTTCAACATCTTCGTCGATCCCGAAGCCGCCGAAATGGTGCTGAAATCCGGCGTGCCGCTGACCATGGCCGGGCTGAACGTCACCCATCAGGCGCTGGTGTTGCCGCAGGATATTGAGCGCATTCGCCAGATAGACAATCCGGTCGCGCAGGCGGTCGCGGAGATGCTCGATTTTTACCTGCCGCTGTACCTCAGCCATCCGCGTGGCCTGCCCGGCGCGGCGATGCACGATCCCTGCACCATCGCCTGGCTGTTGGCGCCGCAGCTGTTTACCGGCGTAGAACGCTGGGTAGGGGTGGAAACCAAAGGGGAATACACCGTCGGCATGACGGTGGTGGACTATTTCCAGCAAACCGGCAACGCGGCCAACGTGGAAGTGCTGACCGGCATCAACCGCGAAGGCTTTATCGATCTGCTGGCCGAGCGCGTAGCGCGTTATTGATCCCATCGGGGCGCGCTCGCGCCCCTCATTCAAGTTTTTTGATTTAACTCAGCGAATTTTTGCGCTATCACTGTTCCTGGCTTGCCTCTACCATGCGTTTACACCGACTGACATCGTTACCGATTAGACTTCGCCTGGAGATAAGCCAATGAGCCGCGTACTGGTCCTGAAATCAAGCATTCTGGGTGAATATTCCCAGTCTGGAAAATTAGTCGATTTTTTTGTTGAACAATGGCGTGAAACTCACCCTGAAGACACATTCACCGTGCGCGATTTGGCCAACCCGACCCTGCCGGAGCTGGATGGCGAAGTGATGGCCGGTTTTACCGCCGGCGACAAGTCGCTGACGCCGCACCAGCAAAGCACCCTGGCGCTGTCCGATGAGCTGATTGCCGAACTGAAGTCGCACGACACGCTGATCATCAGCGCCCCAATGTACAACTTCAACATCCCGACGCAGCTGAAGATCTACTTCGATCTGATCGCCCGCGCCGGCCAGACGTTCCGCTATACCTCCGCCGGCGCCGAAGGGCTGGTGACGGGCAAGAAAGCGATCGTCATCTCCAGCCGCGGCGGCATCCACGCCGACACGCCGACGGATCTGATCACGCCGTACGTGAAGCTGTTCTTGGGCTTTATCGGCATCACCGACGTTGAGTTCGTGCTGGCGGAAGGCTTCGCCTACGGCCCGGAAGCGGCAGAGAAAGCCGCCCAGGATAGCCGCATCGCGGTCGCGCAGAAAATCCCGGCCGGCATCGCCGTAGCGGCCAGCGCACCAGCGCAGGCGCAAGCCGCCACGGTAGCCGTCAGCGGCGGTTTCCTGAGCAACCTGCTGAAGAAACTGTTCCGTTAAACGCCGGCCTTAGCGTTCCCCGCCGCAGCGGGGAACGTCATCAAGGTTCAAACGGCCGGCGCTGGAACTGGTCGTGACCGCATTTCGGGCAGAGCGGCAACACCTCCGGCGTGTAGAACGCCAGGTGGTAGTGGCACTGCTCGCACACCAGATTGCCCAGCCCCACCACTTCACCGCTGTGGTAAACGCCGTGGTGGCTGACATCCTTGAACACTTCGCGCCACTCCAGCTGGGTTTTGTCGGTGATATCCGCCAGCTCTTGCCACAGGCTCTCTTTGATCACCCGCATAAACACGCTGTCGGTAAACTCATCCCGGCTTTCCTGATAGCTGCGGGCGAACTCTTCCAGATCGCGTCGCACCGCCTGCGTCACCTGCCGCACTTCGTCGCGGGTCAGCTCTTCGGCCTCGTTCAACCGCCGCTCCGCGCTGGCCACCAGTTCGTCGATATCGCGTTCACCGTTTTTCAGGCGTTCGGTCAGCGATGCCACCAATTCGCGGTAATACTGAGCAACCTTGTTCATAGACTCTCCTCGATAAACGCTGCGCCGGACTTGGCTGTAGGGATACCCCTAAGCTACTTGTTCTTATTTTAGCCGTAAATGACTGATGTCACTTGGCAAGACGCGGGATCCGCAGGTTGTGAGCCGCGTCATGGCGGCGTTTTTTTTAAATGCGCCGAGTCAGGCGCTTGGAGTTGTTGCCGGGAGGTCTTATCAGCTATGCTATGCGGATCTACGAATACTAAATGTTCATTGCGTTGCCTCTGACCGGGGCAACGGTTTACACCTACAGGACCACCGGCCGCCATGCAAGAGCAATACCGTCCAGAAGACATAGAATCGAACGTACAGCTTCACTGGCAAGAGAAGCAGACTTTCAAAGTTACCGAAGACGACAGCAAGGAAAAGTACTACTGCCTATCCATGCTGCCTTACCCGTCCGGCCGACTGCACATGGGCCACGTTCGTAACTACACTATCGGCGACGTGATCTCGCGCTATCAGCGCATGCTGGGCAAAAACGTACTGCAGCCGATCGGCTGGGATGCGTTCGGCCTGCCGGCGGAAGGCGCGGCGGTGAAAAACAACACCGCACCGGCCCCGTGGACCTACGACAACATCGAATACATGAAGAACCAGCTGAAACTGCTGGGCTTCGGCTACGACTGGGATCGCGAAATCGCCACCTGCCAGCCGGAATACTACCGCTGGGAACAGTGGTTCTTCACCAAGCTGTATGAAAAAGGCCTGGTCTACAAGAAGACCTCGGCGGTGAACTGGTGCCCGCACGATCTGACCGTGCTGGCCAACGAACAGGTTATCGACGGCTGCTGCTGGCGCTGCGACACCAAGGTCGAGCGTAAAGAGATCCCGCAGTGGTTCATCAAAATCACCGCCTACGCCGATCAGCTGCTGAACGATCTGGACACGCTTGAAAGCTGGCCAGAGCAGGTGAAAACCATGCAGCGCAACTGGATTGGCCGCTCCGAAGGCGTGGAAATCACCTTCGACGTGGCGGACAGCGAAGAGAAGCTGACGGTTTACACTACCCGTCCCGACACCTTCATGGGCGCCACCTACGTGGCAGTCGCCGCGGGCCACCCGCTGGCGCAACAGGGCGCGCGCAATAACCCGGCGCTGACCGACTTCATCGACGAATGCCGCAACACCAAAGTTGCCGAAGCCGAAATGGCGACGATGGAGAAGAAAGGCATGCCGACCGGCCTGTTCGTTGTCCACCCGTTGAGCGGCGAGCAGCTGCCGGTGTGGGTCGCCAACTTCGTGCTGATGGAATACGGCACCGGCGCCGTGATGGCGGTACCGGCGCACGACCAGCGCGACTGGGAATTCGCCACCAAATACGATTTGCCGATCAAACCGGTGATCCTGAACCTCGACGGCAGCCAGCCTGACGTGAGCGCCGAAGCGATGACCGACAAAGGCGCGCTGTTCAACTCCGGCGAATTTGACGGCCTGGACAATGAAGCGGGCTTCAATGCCATCGCCGACAAACTGGTCGCCAAGGGCGTAGGCCAGCGCAAGGTCAACTACCGTCTGCGCGATTGGGGCGTCTCCCGTCAGCGTTACTGGGGCGCGCCAATCCCGATGGTGACGTTGGAAGACGGCACCGTGATGCCGACGCCGGAAGATCAGCTGCCGGTGATCCTGCCGGAAGACGTGGTCATGGACGGCATCACCAGCCCGATCAAGGCCGATCCTGAGTGGGCGAAGACCACCGTCGACGGCCAGCCGGCGCTGCGTGAAACCGACACCTTCGACACCTTTATGGAGTCTTCCTGGTACTACGCGCGCTACACCTGCCCGCAGTATGATCAGGGTATGCTGGATCCGGCCGCCGCCAACTACTGGCTGCCGGTCGATCAATATATCGGCGGTATCGAACACGCCATCATGCACCTGATGTACTTCCGCTTCTTCCACAAGCTGATGCGCGATGCAGGCCTGGTGGATTCCGACGAGCCGGCCAAGCGCCTGCTGTGTCAGGGCATGGTGCTGGCCGACGCCTTCTACTACACCGGCAACAGCGGCGAGCGCGTCTGGGTATCTCCGGTTGACGCCACCGTCGAGCGCGACGACAAGGGCCGCATCATCAAGGCTACCGATCCGCAAGGCCGTGAACTGGTCTATGCTGGCATGAGCAAAATGTCGAAGTCGAAGAACAACGGCATCGACCCGCAGGAGATGGTGGAAAAATACGGCGCGGACACCGTGCGTCTGTTCATGATGTTCGCTTCACCGGCAGAAATGACGCTGGAGTGGCAGGAATCCGGCGTGGAAGGGGCTAACCGCTTCCTGAAACGCGTGTGGAAACTGGCCTACGATCACGTGGAAAAAGGCGCGGTACAGCCGCTGGACGTAGCGGCGCTGACCGAAGATCAGAAAGCGCTGCGCCGCGATCTGCACAAAACCATCGCCAAGGTAACCGACGATATCGGCCGCCGTCAGACCTTCAACACCGCGATCGCCGCCGTGATGGAGCTGATGAACAAACTGGCCCGCGCGCCGCAGGAGAGCGAGCAGGATCGCGCGCTGCTGCAGGAAGCGCTGCTGGCCGTGGTTCGCATGCTGTACCCGTTCACCCCGCACGTGTGCTTCACCCTGTGGCAGGCGCTGGGCGGCGAAGGCGACGTGGACACCGCGCCATGGCCGGTTGCCGACGAACAAGCGATGGTCGAAGACTCCAAGCTGGTGGTGGTGCAGGTGAACGGCAAGGTTCGCGCTAAAATCACCGTATCTGCCGATGCGACCGAAGAGCAGGTGCGCGCGCGCGCTGCCGAAGAGCATCTGGTGGCTAAATATCTGGACGGCGTCACGATTCGCAAAGTGATCTACGTTCCGGGCAAACTGCTTAACCTGGTTGTGGGTTAACACAAGGAGGAGTTGTGCGACAACGTATTCTGACGCTGTTGCTGGGGTTGGCGGTGCTGGTCACCGCCGGCTGCGGTTTTCACCTGCGTGGCACCACGCAGGTGCCGAATGAAATGAAAACGCTGATCCTGGACAGTTCGGATCCTTACGGCCCGTTGACGCGCGCGGTGCGTGAGCAGCTGCGTCTTAACGAAGTGACTATTGTCAGCGATCCGAAACGTAAAGACGTGCCTTCCCTGCGCATCGTCGGCGCAACGGAAAGCCAGGATACCGCTTCTATCTTCCAGGACGGTAAAACCGCCGAGTACCAGCTGGTGCTGACCGTGCAGGCGCAAGTGCTGATCCCGGGCCATGACCTGTATCCGCTGTCGGTGAAAGTGTTCCGTTCCTTCTTCGATAACCCGCTGACCGCGCTGGCCAAGGACTCCGAACAGGATATCATTCGCCAGGAAATGCGTGAGCAGGCGGCGCAACAGCTGGTGCGCAAACTGCTGACCGTGCATGCGGCGGAAGAAGAGAACCGGCAGAAAGCCGCTGCCGCCGGCGAACGAGCGGCAAGCCAAACCGCACAATGATCCGCATTTATCCGGAACAACTTGCCGCGCAGCTCCGAGAGGGGCTGCGCGCTTGTTATTTATTGAGCGGCAATGAACCGCTGTTGCTGCAGGAAAGCCAGGATTTGCTCCGGCAGGCCGCGCAACAGCAGCAGTTCAGTGAGCACTACAGCATTTCCCTTGACGCCCATACCGACTGGGACGCCATCTTCGGCATCTGCCAGGCGATGAGCCTGTTCGCCAGCCGCCAGACGCTGCTGCTGATCTTCCCGGAAAACGGCCCGACGGCGCCGATCGGCGAACAGCTGACCAAACTCGCCACGCTGCTGCACGAGGATATTCTGCTGATCCTGCGCGGCCCTCGCCTCACCAAAGCGCAGGAAAACAGCGCCTGGTTCAAGGCGCTCAGCCCGCACGGTGCCCTCGTCAGTTGCCAGACGCCGGAACAGGCGCAGCTGCCGCGCTGGGTCGCCACGCGCGCCAAGGCGATGAAGCTGGAGCTGGACGATGCCGCCAATCAGCTGCTGTGCTACTGCTACGAAGGCAACCTGCTGGCGCTGTCGCAGGCGCTGGAGCGGCTGTCGCTGCTGCACCCGGACGGCAAGCTCACGCTGCCGCGCGTCGAACAGGCGGTGAACGACGCCGCCCACTTCACGCCGTTCCACTGGCTGGATGCCCTGCTGGCCGGCAAAAGCAAGCGCGCCTGGCATATCTTGCAGCAGCTGCAGCAAGAGGACGTGGAGCCGGTGATCCTGCTGCGCACTCTGCAACGCGAACTGCTGCTGCTGCTGACGCTGCAGCGCCGCATGGCTTCCGCGCCGCTGCGCACGCTGTTCGATCAGCACAAGGTCTGGCAGAATCGCCGCCCGCTGGTGACCCAGGCGTTGCAACGCCTGTCCGGCCCCCAGCTGCAGCAGGCGGTACAGCTGCTGACGCAAATCGAGCTGACCCTCAAGCAGGACTATGGCCAGTCGGTCTGGCCGGAACTGGAAACCCTGTCGATGCTGCTGTGCGGCAAACCCCTGGCCACGAGTTTTAGCGATGCCCACTAATCCGGAACACCCCACCGTTTTGCACGCGCTGTTCGGCGGCACCTTTGACCCGATCCACTACGGCCACCTGCGGCCGGTGGAAGCGTTGGCCGCCGAAGTGGGCCTGAATCGCGTCACGCTGCTGCCTAACCACGTGCCGCCGCACCGCCCGCAGCCGGAGGCCAATGCGCAGCAGCGCCTGAAGATGGTGGAGCTGGCGATCGCCGGCAACCCGCTGTTTGCGGTCGACGATCGCGAACTGCACCGCACCACCCCCTCCTACACCATCGAGACGTTGGAAACGATTCGTAAAGAGCGTGGCGCCGCCCAGCCGCTGGCGTTTATTATTGGCCAGGACTCGCTGCTGACGCTGCATAAATGGCACCGCTGGCAGGCGCTGTTGGACGTCTGCCATCTGCTGGTGCTGGCGCGCCCGGGCTATAACGATCACATGGACACGCCGGAGCTGCAGCAGTGGCTGGAACGCCATCGCACCGCCGACCCGGCGCTGCTCAGCCGTCGCCCACACGGCCATATCTATTTGGCCGATACGCCGGAGCTGGAAATTTCCGCCACCGAGATCCGCCAGCGCCGCCATCAGGGCCTTAACTGCGACGACCTGCTGCCACGCCCGGTGCAGCGCTACATCGAGTTGCAGGGTTTATATCGCTAGCGAAAGGTGCGTGATATACTGCGCCGCTATTTTTCAGGTATCCGCTGAAAACCCCGGAAACCTTAGCTGGCCGGGCAGTCACCAGTTAGCTGGCTTTCAGCGGCAGCCTGCCGAAACCATTATCCGGTTACGCCGCGGCGCGCGCATTTTGCCCGCCGCAGCCGACTGAACAGAACACACCCGAGGGGGAACCTTTGCAAGGTAAAGCGCTCCAAGATTTCGTCATCGATAAAATCGATGACCTGAAAGGCCAAGACATTATCGCTCTGGACGTCCAGGGCAAATCCAGCATCACCGATTGCATGATCATCTGCACCGGCACCTCGACTCGCCACGTGATGTCGATCGCCAGCCACGTGGTGCAGGAATCCCGTGCCGCAGGCATGGAGCTGTACGGTATGAAAGGCCAGGAAGCCTCCGACTGGATCGTGGTCGATCTGGGCGAAGTGATCGTGCACGTGATGCAGGAAGAGAGCCGTCGCCTGTACGAGCTGGAAAAACTCTGGAGCTAAGCGGTGAAACTGCAATTGGTGGCGGTCGGCACCAAAATGCCAGACTGGGTGCAAACCGGCTTTATGGATTACCTGCACCGCTTTCCCAAAGATATGCCGTTTGAGCTGACCGAGATCCCGGCGGGCAAACGCGGCAAAAACGCCGACATCAAGCGCATTCTGGACAAAGAAGGCGAACAGATGCTGGCGGCGGTGGGCAAAGGCAACCGCATCGTTACGCTGGATATCCCAGGCACGCCGTGGGAAACGCCGCAGCTGGCGCAGCAGCTTGAGCGCTGGAAGCAGGATGGCCGTAACGTCAGCTTGCTGATCGGCGGCCCGGAAGGGTTGGCGCCCGCCTGCAAAGCCGCTGCCGAGCAGAGCTGGTCACTTTCTCCGTTGACATTGCCGCATCCTTTGGTGCGCGTCCTGGTGGCCGAAAGCCTCTACCGCGCCTGGAGTATTACTACAAATCATCCTTACCACCGGGAATAGCCGGTGGTGACCGTGACAGAGTGAAATAAAGCAGCGGGATGAAAATAGAACGTAACCCTTTTCGCGACTATACGGCTGAATCCGCCCTGTTTGTACGCCGCGCCCTGGTGGCGTTCTTGGTCATCCTGGTGCTGTCCGGCATCCTGATCGCCAACCTGTATAATCTGCAAGTGGTCCGCGTCGAGGATTACCGCACCCGCTCCAACGAAAACCGCATCAAGCTGGTGCCTATCGCGCCCAGCCGCGGCATTATCTACGATCGCAACGGCACCCCGCTGGCACTCAACCGCACCATTTATCAGCTGGAGCTGATGCCGGAGAAGGTTGACGATCTCAAAGCCACGCTGCAGGCGCTGCGCACGGTGGTCGACCTGACCGACGACGACATCACCAATTTCGAAAAAGAGCGCAAGCGTTCGCGCCGTTTCGTCTCCATTCCGGTGAAAACCGCGCTGACCGAAGTGCAGGTCGCCCGCTTTGCGGTTAATCAGTTCCGCTTCCCCGGCGTGGAAGTGAAAGGCTACCAGCGCCGCTACTACCCTTACGGCTCCGCCCTCACCCACGTCACCGGCTACGTGTCGAAGATCAACGACCGCGACGTCGAACGCCTGGACAAAGACGGCAAGCTGGCCAACTACGCCGCGACCCACGACATTGGCAAGCTGGGCATCGAACGCTATTACGAAGACACGCTGCACGGCAAAACCGGCTACGAAGAGGTCGAGGTCAACAACCGCGGCCGGGTGATCCGCCAATTGCACGAGCAGCCGCCTTCCGCCGGTCAGGACGTCTACCTGACGCTCGATCTCAACCTGCAGCGCTATATCGAGCAGCTGCTGGTAGGCAGCCGCGCCGCGGTGGTGGTGAGCGATCCGCGCACCGGCGCCATTCTGGCGATGGTGTCCAACCCGAGTTACGATCCGAACCTGTTCGTGGACGGCATTTCCAGCAAGGACTATCAGGGGCTGCTGAACGATCCGAATCGCCCACTGATCAACCGCGCCACGCAGGGGGTTTACCCGCCCGCGTCGACGGTGAAGCCTTACATCGCGGTGTCGGCGCTCAGCGCCGGGGTGATCACCAAAAACACCGTGGTGTTCGATCCCGGCTGGTGGCAGCTGCCCGGCTCGGAAAAACGCTTCCGCGACTGGAAAAAATGGGGCCACGGCCGGCTGAACGTCACCAAGGCGCTGGAAGAGTCCGCAGATACCTATTTCTATCAGGTCGCCTATGACATGGGGATCGATCGGCTGTCGACCTGGCTGACCAAATTCGGTTACGGCCAGTACACCGGCATCGATCTGTCCGAAGAGCGCTCCGGCCTGATGCCGACACGCGAATGGAAGCTGAAGCGCTATAAAAAGCCGTGGTATCAGGGCGACACCATTCCGGTGGGCATCGGCCAGGGTTACTGGACCGCCACGCCGATCCAGATGGCCAAGGCGCTGAACACCCTGATCAACGACGGCACCGTCAAAACGCCGCACCTGCTGCAGAGCACCCGCGTCAACGGCGCGCTGGTGCCGTTCAAACAGGAAGAAGACACGCAGATCGGCGATATTCACTCCGGCTTCTGGGAAATCGCCAAAGACGGCATGTACGGGGTGGCCAACCGTCCGAACGGGACGGCGCGCAAATACTTTGCGGACGCCCCTTACAAAGCCGCGGCGAAATCGGGTACCGCACAGGTATTCGGCTACGAAACTTACAACGCCCATAAACTGGCGGAGCACCTGCGCGATCACAAGCTGATGACCGCCTTCGCGCCGTTCAACAATCCGACGGTGTCGGTCGCCATCATTCTGGAAAACGGCGGCGCCGGTCCGGCGGTGGGCACCATCACCCGCCAGATCCTCGACCATATTCTGCTGGGCGACAACAATACGCAATTGCCAAGCGAGGCCCCACTGCCGCCTGGCGTAGAAGGTGACTAAGGTAGAACATGACTGAAAGCCAACAAAAAGGCTCGATCTGGACCAAAATCCACATCGACCCGACGTTCCTGCTGCTGATCCTGGCCCTGCTGGTCTACAGCGCCTTCGTGATGTGGAGCGCCAGCGGCCAGGACATCGGCATGATGGAGCGCAAGATCGGGCAGATCGTCATGGGGCTGATCGTGATGGCCGTCATGGCGCAAATCCCGCCGCGCGTATACGAAAGCTGGGCGCCCTATCTGTATATCTTCTGCGTGATTTTGCTGATCCTGGTGGACGCCTTCGGGCAGATCAGTAAAGGCGCGCAGCGCTGGCTGGATCTCGGCGTGGTGCGCTTCCAGCCGTCGGAAATCGCCAAGATCGCCGTGCCGCTGATGGTAGCGCGCTTTATGAACCGCGACGTCTGCCCGCCTTCGCTGAAAAACACCGCCATCGCCCTGGTGCTGATCTTCCTGCCGACGCTGCTGGTGGCCGCGCAGCCGGATCTGGGCACCTCGATCCTGATCGCCGCCTCCGGCCTGTTCGTGCTGTTCCTTTCGGGCATGAGCTGGAAACTGATCGCCGTCGCCGCCGTCGCGCTGGCGGCCTTTATCCCGGTGCTGTGGTTCTTCCTGATGCACGGTTATCAACGCGACCGCGTGATGATGCTGCTCGATCCGGAAAGCGACCCGCTCGGCGCCGGCTACCATATCATTCAATCCAAGATTGCCATCGGCTCCGGCGGCCTGTCCGGCAAGGGCTGGCTGCACGGCACCCAGTCGCAGCTGGAGTTCCTGCCGGAACGCCATACCGACTTTATCTTCGCCGTGTTGGCCGAAGAGCTGGGGCTGATCGGGGTGTTGGTTCTGCTGGCGCTTTACCTGCTGGTGATCATTCGCGGGCTGATGATCGCCGCCAAGGCGCAAACCACCTTCGGCCGCGTGATGGTCGGCGGCTTGATGCTGATTTTGTTCGTTTATGTCTTTGTTAACATCGGTATGGTCAGTGGCATTTTGCCGGTAGTTGGCGTACCTTTGCCTCTGGTCAGTTACGGGGGTTCGGCGCTGATAGTGTTGATGGCCGGTTTCGGCATCATCATGTCGATCCACACGCATCGGAAAATGCTGTCTAAAAGTTTATAAGAGGTGAGTAATGCGTAAGGAATGGCTTTGGATCGGCGTCGCGGCGGTATTGCTCTCCGCCTGTACCGCCCCGACCACGGAACAGCAGGCGCCACAGCAGCCGTACAACGGCCCGGTGGTGGAAATCGGTGGCGTCGAGCCTCAATATGAACCCTATAACCCTAATAACATGCAGGATTATAAGGTTAATGGCGATACTTACCGCATCGTAAAAGATCCGCAGAACTTCTCGCAGACCGGCCTGGCGGCCTGGTATGGCGAAGAAGCCAACGGCAATACCACCGCCCTGGGCGAGCAGTTCGATCCGAACGGCCTGACCGCGGCGCACCCGACCTTGCCGATCCCTAGCTATGTACGTGTCACCAACCTGGCCAACGGCCGTCAGTTGGTGGTGCGCGTCAACGATCGCGGGCCTTACACCAAGGGCCGCATCATCGATCTGTCGAAAGCCGCCGCCGATCGCCTCAACCTGTCCAACAACACCAAGGTCAAAGTCGATTTCATCAACGTGGCGCCGGACGGTACGCTGAGCGGCCCGGGCACCATCGGCACCATCGTGGCGAAACAGAGCTACGCCCTACCGGCACGCCCGGATCTCGGCTCCAGCGGCATGGGCACCCCGATCCAACAGGACGTGCCGGTCGCCAGCGGCGCGGCGGTGCGCCCGATCGATAACAGCACCCTGCGCACCGACGACAACAACGCGCCAGCCGCCGGCGGCAACGCAACCGGCGGCCGCAGCGGTTTCCTCGGCGCGCCAAGCGCTGTACCGGCCGGCGTGCTGGAAGGATCAGAACCTGAAGCCGTGGCCGCACCGGTCGCGGCCGGCGCCGCGGCTGCCGGCATGGCTGCCGCGTCTTCCTCCGGCGGCTATGTGGTGCAGGTCGGTGCGCTGAGCAGCGCCGAGCGCGCCCAAAGCTGGCAGCAAAGCCTGAGCCAGCAGTTTGGCGTGCCGGGCAAAGTGGCGGCTAACGGCAACGTTTATCGCGTCCAGCTCGGCCCGTTCAGCAGCCGTCAGCAGGCGGCCCAGCTGCAGCAACGCCTGGCCAGCGAAGCGCAACAACAGTCTTTCGTTACTGCTGCACCCTAAGCGTTAAGCCCGGCGGGCATTCGCGGCTGATAAGCGGTTATTTAGCTGAAACATTTTCTTGCAGCTAAAAGTTCTCTAACCGCAATTAGTCAGATGAATGGGTAATGCCTGCCGGGATCGCATCTGCTATAGTGTGGCTCGTTTTTTAACTTTACTTTCACGGATGTTGTAGTCCCGATCATGAAACAAGTAACTTCTTTTCGCTTAATCAAAAGCATCGCACTCGGCACCGTTATCGCAATGAGCGCAGCCTCCGTTGCACATGCCGATGACGTTAACATCAAAACCATGATCCCAGGTGTCCCGCAGATCGATGCGGAAGCGTACATCCTGATTGATTACAACTCCGGCAAGGTGCTGGCCGAGATGAACGCCGACGCGCGTCGCGATCCGGCCAGTCTGACCAAAATGATGACCAGCTACGTCATCGGCCAGGCGCTGAAAGCGGGCAAAATCGGCCAGGACGATCTGGTGACCGTCGGTCAGGACGCTTGGGCGACCGGCAACCCGGTGTTCAAAGGCTCCTCGCTGATGTTCCTGAAGCCGGGCGATCGCGTGCCGGTCTCCAAACTGACCCGCGGCATCAACCTGCAATCCGGTAACGACGCCTGCGTGGCGATGGCCGACTACGTCGCCGGCAGCCAGGACGCGTTCGTTAACCTGATGAACACCTACGTCAGCAAGCTGGGCCTGCAGAACACCCACTTCCAGACGGTACACGGCCTGGATGCCCAGGGCCAGTACAGCTCGGCGCGCGACATGGCGCTGATCGGCCAGGCGCTGATCCGCGACGTGCCGGAAGAGTACGCGATTTACAAAGAAAAAGAGTTCACCTTCAACAACATCCGCCAGATGAACCGCAACGGTCTGCTGTGGGATAACAGCCTGAACGTCGACGGCATCAAAACCGGCCACACCGATGCGGCGGGTTACAACCTGGTGGCTTCGGCGACCGAAGGCCAGATGCGTCTGATCTCCGCCGTGATGGGCGGCCGCACTTACAAAGGCCGCGAAGCCGAGAGCAAGAAACTGCTGACCTGGGGCTTCCGCTTCTTCGAAACCGTAGCGCCGCTGAAGGTCGGTAAAGAGTTCGCCTCCGAGCCGGTCTGGTTCGGCGATGCCGACCGCGTTGAGCTGGGCGTGGACAAAGACGTCTACCTGACCATCCCGCGCGGCCGCATGAAAGATCTGAAGGCCAGTTACGTGCTGAACACCCCTGAAATTCACGCGCCGCTGGCGAAAAACCAGGTGGTCGGCAGCATCAACTTCCAGCTGGACGGCAAAACCATCGACCAGCGTCCGCTGGTGGTGATGAACGAAGTGAAAGAAGGCGGTTTCTTCAGCCGCATCGTGGACTACATCAAACTGATGTTCCACCACTGGTTCGGTTAACGGTTGAATCGGGCGAAATTGCCCCCATATACTGAATAACATTAACTCCCGCCCCGGCGGGAGTTATAATTTATAGATTAGCTAGCACTCTGGAGCGCACGCACATGCAAAAAACTAAACTGAACGAACTGCTCGAATTCCCTTGCTCGTTTACCTACAAGGTGATGGGCCTGGCGCAGCCTGAGCTGGTTGACCAGGTAGTTGAAGTGGTGCAGCGCCATGCACCGGGCGATTACAACCCACAGGTTAAGCCAAGCAGCAAAGGCAACTACCACTCCGTTTCCATCACCATTAACGCTACTCACATCGAGCAGGTCGAAACCCTGTACGAAGAGTTGGGCAACATTGAAATTGTTCGCATGGTGCTGTAATTCCAGCATAAACCCCTGCTTATCAACCCGGGATGGCGCAGCGTCTTCCCGGGTTGCGCATTTTTGGTCAGCGAAAGGCTGGTCGCAGGCCGGAGCGCCCGGTATAATGGCTTTACCACTTCTGTAACCTGACGATGACTCTTTTGCAACCAGACAAGATCATTTTGCGTCAGCTGGGGTTGCAGCCCTACGCGCCTGTATCCCAAGCCATGCATAACTTCACCGACAGTCGTACCGAGACTACGCCGGACGAGCTGTGGCTGGTGCAGCATCACCCGGTCTTCACCCAGGGCCAGGCCGGCAAAGCCGAGCACGTGCTGATGCCCGGCGATATCCCGGTGGTCCAGAGCGATCGCGGCGGCCAGGTGACCTACCACGGGCCGGGCCAGCAGGTGATGTACGTGATGGTCGATCTGAAACGCAGCAAGGTCGGCGTACGCCAATTGGTTACGGCGATAGAAGATACGGTTATCAACACCCTCGCCCACTTCCGCCTCGAATCGCGCGCCCGTCCCGATGCGCCTGGCGTGTACGTGGGGGAGCAGAAAATCTGTTCGTTGGGTTTGCGGATCCGCAAAGGCAGCTCATTCCACGGCCTGGCCCTGAATGTGGCGATGGATCTCAGCCCCTTCCAACGCATCAACCCTTGCGGTTACGCCGGCATGCAAATGACGCAGGTCAGCGCGCTGGCGCCCGGCGTTGGCATTGAAGACATACACCCAATCCTGGTACAGGAATTTGTTCATTTACTCGGCTACCAGACGGTCGAGCTTCGTAACTGGAACCTGCACGATTATGAGTAAACCAATTCAGATGGAACGCGGCGTCAAATACCGCGATGCTGACAAAATGGCGCTGATCCCGGTCAAAACGGTGGTCACCGAACGGCAGGAGCTGTTGCGTAAACCCGAGTGGATGAAGATCAAACTGCCTGCCGACTCAACGCGCATTCAAGGCATCAAAGCCGCCATGCGTAAAAACGGCCTGCACTCCGTCTGTGAGGAAGCCTCGTGCCCTAACCTGTCCGAGTGTTTCAACCACGGTACCGCTACCTTTATGATCCTCGGGGCCATCTGCACCCGTCGCTGCCCGTTCTGCGACGTGGCCCACGGCCGCCCGATCGCGCCGGACGCCAACGAGCCGGAAAAGCTGGCGCAAACCATCGCCGACATGGCGCTGCGTTACGTGGTGATCACCTCGGTTGACCGCGACGATCTGCGCGACGGCGGAGCTCAACACTTTGCCGACTGCATTTCGGCCATCCGCGCCAAGAGCCCGAACATCAAGATTGAAACGCTGGTGCCGGACTTCCGCGGCCGTATGGACCGCGCGCTGGAGATCCTCACCGCCACGCCGCCGGACGTGTTCAACCACAACCTGGAAAACGTGCCGCGCGTTTATCGCCAGGTGCGCCCGGGCGCCAACTACGAGTGGTCGCTGAAGCTGCTGGAGCGCTTTAAAGAAGCGCACCCGGATATCCCGACCAAATCCGGCCTGATGGTCGGCCTGGGCGAAACCAACGCGGAAATCGTCGAAGTGATGCGCGATCTGCGCCGCCACGGCGTGACCATGCTGACGCTGGGCCAGTACCTGCAGCCGAGCCGCCACCACCTGCCGGTGCAGCGCTACGTCAGCCCGGCCGAGTTCGACGAGATGAAAGAAGAAGCGATGGCGATGGGCTTCACCCACGCCGCCTGCGGCCCGTTCGTGCGTTCGTCTTATCACGCCGATCTGCAGGCCAAAGGGATGGAAGTGAAATAACGCGTAATAGTTTGTTACGCTAAAGACGGCGGAAACGCCAAAAAACGGATGTCCGCCAGGCATCCGTTTTTTATTGCTCGCCCTCAGACGGGATTAAACGTCTTTCTTCTCGACGCTCTGCTGAGCGGACTGGCTCTCGGCGGTGTTGCTGCCGGCGGCCGGCGGCGTGCTGTCGTCACCCACGGCTTTTTTAAAGCCTTTCAGCGCCGCGCCAAGATCGGCGCCGAGCGTGCGCAGCTTGCTGGTGCCGAACAGTAAAATCACCAATACCGCAATCACCAGAAGTTTGGTAATACTGATACCTTCCATACTCACCTTCTTATCATAGAGCGCTGCGTGAACAGCGAGAAAAACTGACCTTGCCTGCGAATATTTAGCGACTTTCCCCCCGCTCGCACAACCGCAACATGTAACAGAGTGAGATCCGTCGCAGGAATGCCACGCCGCCTCACGACGTGAATCCCAGACTATTCTTAGTTTATCACCCGCATGATACGCTGCCGTGATACTTATCAGGGAGATGCCGGATGTATATTGCCCCACCCATTTTCGATGCCCGAAAATCCGGCCTCAGCTTCGCCAAACGCACCTATCTGCCCCGCGTCGCCGGTCTGGGGCTCGGCTTTATCTGCGTTTGCGCCGCACTCTATCCCTTGGCTCCGCCCACGGCGGTCTGGCTATTGCTGGCCTTTCACGGTTTTCTCTGGCCGCATCTCGCCTACCGCCTGGCCTGCCGCGCCAAAGATCCGTTCAAAGCCGAGATCCGCAACCTGCTGATCGACTCCGCCTTCGGCGGTTTCTGGGCGGCGATGATGGCGTTCAACGCGCTGCCGGCGATCGTCATCCTGTCGATGATGAGCATGAACAACATCGCTTCGGCCGGTAAGGCACTGTTTGTCAAAGGGTTGGCGATTCAATTGGCCGCGGCGGCGCTGACCGGCGCGCTGCTCGGTTTCCCGTTCCACCCGCACAGCACGCCGCTGCAAATCTATCTGTGCCTGCCGATGATCTACCTTTACCCGACGCTGCTCGGCCTGGTGACCTACCGCACCGCCAAACGGCTGGCGGAAAAAAAACAGGAGCTGCAACGCATCAGCACCCGCGATGGGCTGACCGGCTTGTACAACCGCCGCCATTGGGAGCATCTGCTGCATCGTCAGTTCGACAGCTGCCGCCGCTACCAGGACAACGCCACGCTGATCCTGATGGATATCGATCGTTTCAAAACCATCAACGATACTTTCGGCCATGCGCTGGGGGATGAGGCCCTGGCGGCGCTGGCGGAAGAGCTGCTGATTGGCTTGCGCAACGTGGATATCGTCGGGCGCTACGGCGGCGACGAGTTTGGCGCGGTGCTGCCGAACACCAGCGCCGAACAGGCGGAAACCGTCCTGCGGCGCATCCAGCAGCGGTTGGATGCCGTTATCTTCAAAGAGGCGCCACAGCTGCGGCTGCAGATCAGCGCCGGCATCGCCAACTACCACCCCGCGCTGGGCGGTTATCTGGACTGGCTGAAAGCGGCCGACGGCGCGCTTTACCGGGCGAAGCAAAATGGCCGCAACCGCCTGGAAACGGCGGTGCCGACGGGCGACTAACTTACTGGTTTAATAACTTGGCAAAATACTTCGGCGCTTCGACAAAGCCTTCTCGCCGGTAAAACGCATGCGCCCGCTCGCGGCGGCTGTGGCAATGGACTTCAAGCCGATCGCAGCCGCGACGGCGCGCCAGCGCCTCGCCCTCTGCCAACAGCCGCCGCCCTACGCCCGCGCCGCGCGCTCGGTCGTCGACGCAAAAATAACTGATGCGGCCAATGTCGCCGGCCAACGCCAGCTGCGGCAGAAAATGCAGCGACAGCACGCCCAGCACCCGCTCGCCCTCCAGGGCCACCAGCAGCGCCTCGTCCGGATGCGCCAGCAGCTGGCGCATTCGCTGCGTCAGAAACGCCTCGGTGCCGGGATAATCCAACGCCGTCATTAATTCGGCGATAGCCTGGCGATCGCTCAGGCGCGCCGTTCTGATTTCCATAGGGTGACCTCGCAGATTGTCGATACTACAAAATAGGCAGCGTTAGGTGTAACATCCACCGGGTACGGCAAAAAAGGCCGTGCGGCACGCTGGAGATGACATTCCTCCCTAACCGCCTTCACAGGCTGATGATGTCTACGTAACCTCTCGGAGAGAGGCTCGTAGCGTTACGCCTGTCTCTTTCCGAGTCCCGTGAATTTCTCTGATTGAAAGGTAGTTGCCCCATGTTGAGCTCTTTACTGGCCGTTTTTATCGGCGGCGGCGTCGGCAGCGTTTTGCGCTGGGCGGTAAGCATGAAAATGAATCCGCTGAACGCCCACATTCCGCTCGGTACGCTGATGGTCAATCTGATCGGCGGTTTTATCATCGGCCTGGCGATGGCGATTTTCACCCGCATGACGCATCTGGACCCCACCTGGAAATTACTGATCACCACCGGGTTCTGCGGCGGCCTGACCACCTTCTCCACCTTTTCGCTGGAGGTGGTGTACCTGATGCAGGATGGCCGCTTCGGCTGGGCGCTGGCCAACATGCTGCTCAACCTGGCCGGCTCGCTGGCGATGACGCTGCTGGCTTTCATGCTGGTGATGTGGGTCAACGGGCGCTAAGCCCTTAATGTTTCCTTAATCTTGCATGCGCATAATCTCATCCAGTACTCCTGACTGGATGAGAAACCGCTATGTTTAGCCTGCCGAAAACCGCCACCGAAGCGATTGCCGTTGCGCTGTGCGTGCTGATCGTCGCCGCCTTTATCAAATCCTACCTGTTCGCTTAAGCGCCTTTTCCCCACCGCACGCGTTCATCTTGCGCCTTTCCGGCCGATTGCACTACAATTGAGAATGAACGTTCACACCCAAAAATGTGAACCCGGCTCACGCGTAGCAAAGGATCGGGCAAATGCTCCCCCCCAACGACAGTAAACAGGCCAAGGTGCAGGCCCGCCGCGATCAGATCGTCGAAGCGGCGAAAACCAGCTTCCGCCGCCACGGCTTCCACGCCGCCAGCATGGCGGAAATCGCCCAGGGCTCGCAGCTCAGCGTCGGGCAAATCTATCGCTATTTCGCCAACAAAGACGCGATTATCGAGGAAATCGTCAACCGCATCATCGCCAGCAAGATGCAGCGGCTGGAAAACCTTGGCGATCACATCAACCTGATCGCCGGCACGCTGGCGGCGCGCACGCTGTTTCAGCAGCCGGGCGAGAGCGAAACCGATCACATGCTGATGCTTGAAGTGACCGCCGAGGCCACGCGCAACCCGGTGGTGGCCAAAATGCTCAGCGATGCGGAAGCGCGGCTGTTTCGCCACGTGTGCCACAACCTGCAGCGGCTGTATCCCCATTTCAGCGCGGAAGAGATCGCCGCGCGGGTGGAGTTTATCGCCGTCATGAGCGAAGGCACCGGTTACCGCATCCTTACCACGCAAAAAGCCGATGCGTCCCTGCTGCGCGATCTGTATCAGCAGGCCATTTCTCACCTGTTCAGGAAACTCTAATCTCCCATGACCAAACACTTAGCCAGACAACGTCTGGTGTACGCCGTCGTGCTTGGCCTGTTGGCCGCGCTAGGGCCGCTGTGCACCGATCTCTATCTGCCCGCCCTGCCGGAAATGGCGGGCGAACTGAATACCTCTACCGCCGCCGCGCAGCTCAGCCTGACCGCCGGGCTGCTCGGCCTGGGCGTCGGCCAGCTGATTTTCGGTCCTTACAGCGACAAACTGGGCCGCATGCGCCCGCTGTTGCTGTCGCTGATCCTGCTGCTGGGCGCTTCGCTGTGGTGCGCGCTGGCGCCCACCATCGACCAGTTGCTGATCGCCCGCCTGCTGCAGGGCATCGCCGGCGCCGGTGGCGCGGTGATTTCCCGCGCCATTGCCCGCGATCTGTATGCCGGTCATGAGCTGACCCGCTTCTTCGCCCTGCTGATGCTGGTCAACGGTCTGGCGCCGATCGTCGCGCCGGTGCTGGGCGGCGTTATGCTGCAGGTGATGAACTGGCGCGGCATCTTCGGCGTGCTGGCGGCCATCGCCGTGCTGCTGTTCAGCCTGTCGGCGCTGAAGCTGCGCGAGTCCCTGCCGGCCGAGCGCCGCAGCCAGGGCGGCATTCTGGCGATGCTGATGTCGCTGGGCAGTCTGTTGACCCAACGCTATTTCATGGGCCTGTGTCTGACGCAGGGCTTCGTGATGGCCGGCATGTTCGCCTATATCGGCGCCTCGCCTTTCGTCCTGCAGCAGATCTACGGCCTCAGCCCGCAGATGTTCAGCCTGTGCTTCGCCATTAACGGCGTCGGGCTGATCATTGCGGCGCAGCTGGCCAGCCGCCTCAGTTCGCGTTGGGGGGAGCGTCGCGTGTTGAAGAGCGGGCTAACGCTGGCGGCCGTCGCATCGCTGTTGCTGCTGTTGGCCGCCGCGCTGCATGCGCCACTGGTGTTGTTGCTGGTGCCGCTGTTCTTTTCGGTGGCGGTGATCGGCATCGTCGGCCCAACCGCCTCTTCGCTGGCCATGCAAAGCCAGGGTGACAAAGCGGGCAGCGCGTCGGCCTTGATCGGCGTGTGCATGTTCGCGCTCGGTGCCTGCGCCGTGCCGCTCACCGGGCTGGGCGGCACGTCCAGCCTGTCGATGGCGCTGACCATCATCGGCTGCTACGCCGTCGCCATCCTGCTGTTCAGCCTGTTAGGCCGCCGCAGCGAGGCATAACGCGCCCAATAAAAAACCCGCTCAATGAGCGGGTTTTAAGAAATTCAGCTACGCAGCTTAGATAGCAGTAACGTTAGCGGCAGATGGGCCTTTGGCACCGTTCGTGATTTCAAATTCTACACGCTGGCCTTCAGCAAGCGTTTTGAAACCGTTGCTAACGATGGCAGAGAAGTGAACGAAAACGTCCTTGCTACCATCTTCCGGAGTAATGAAACCGAAGCCTTTGGATTCATTAAACCACTTAACGCTACCTTTAATCTTAGACATCAAACTTACCTTTAACGTGAATGAAAGACACAAAACCTGTGTCTATTACAGTACAGCAAGCAGGCAGGATTTTGTCCACCACCGCGATCACAGAAATCCGATAAAGAGTGAAAAAATCCGTGTTGTCCGGTGTAAATTGATTGCACCGGTTGCGATAAGTTACCGTGCCAGGTCAATCCTCTCCACCCGCCGGCGAACAACGAGCGAACGCCCAAACTCGCCCGCTTCCCCCAGCGTTGACGCTCCCGTGCAGACGCAATCGCTATGAAATATAACCAGATGGTCTTTTTGCTTCGGCGGCCGCTGCACTAGGGTTAGGGTTTATTTCCCACTGTGAGCCAAGCCTATGACCAGCCAGTTGGCAGACAAAATCATCGCCTATCGGCGTGAGCTGCACCAAAACCCGGAGCTTTCCAATCACGAATTCGCCACCACCGCCCGGCTGACGCGCTGGCTGCAAGAAGCGGGCATTCGCCTGCTGCCGCTGGCGCTGAAAACCGGCGTCGTGGCGGAGATCGGCAGCGGCAAGGGGCCGATCATCGCGCTGCGCGGCGACATTGACGCTCTCCCGATCGACGAAATCGCCGACGTGCCCTTCAGCTCGCAAAACCGCGGCGTGATGCACGCCTGCGGCCACGACTTTCATACCTCGGTGATGCTCGGCGCCGCACACCTGTTGAAAGCGCGTGAGGCCGACCTGCCCGGCACGGTACGCCTCTTCTTCCAGCCGGCGGAAGAGACCTTCAACGGCGCCCGACACCTGATCGACGCCGGCGCGCTGGATAACGTCGCCGCGGTGTTTGGCCTGCATAATGCGCCGGAGCTGCCCACCGGCACCTTCGCCACCCGCGCCGGGCCGTTCTACGCCAACGTCGATCGCTTCCAGATCCTCATCACCGGCAAGGGCGCGCACGCCGCCAAACCGGAACAGGGCGTCGACACCATCGTCACCGCCAGCCAGATCGTCGGCGCGCTGCAGACGCTGCCCAGCCGCAGCTTCAGCTCGCTGGAATCGCTGGTGGTAAGCGTAACGCGCATCGAAGGCGGCAATACCTGGAACGTGCTGCCGCAAACCGTGGAGCTGGAAGGCACGGTGCGCACCCACAGCGACGCGGTGCGCCGCCAGGTGCCGGACAAGATTCGCCAGGTGATCGACGGCATAGCCGCCGCGCTGGGTGCGCAGGCCGAACTGCGCTGGCAACCGGGGCCGCCGGCGGTGATCAATGACCCGCATTGGGCGGCGTTCAGCAAAACCGTTGCCGCCGAGGCCGGCTACCGGGTCGAAGAAGCGGAGTTGCAGATGGGGGGCGAAGATTTCGCGCTATATCTGCATCACGTACCGGGGGTATTTGTCAGCATCGGCTCCGCCAGCGAGTTCGGCCTGCATCATCCGCGTTTCAATCCCGATGAACGGGCCCTGTTCCCGGCGGCGCAATATTTCACGCTGCTGGCGGAACGCACCCTGCAACAATTAACCACCGCGCCAGAAAAAGCCCTCAGCAACGCCTGAATAACGGAACATATTATTTCCCCGACGCCGCACATGCCGCGTCGGGCCCTATTATTTTTACCCGCCGTGATATTTGCAGTTTTCAACATTTGAATATGCTGTTTTGTTGTTTTACATCCCGCCGCCGCTCATCAATAGTGAACCCATCAGACACCGCGCGCCTCTGCGGCGCATGACAGGATAA
Source organism: Serratia sp. 4542 (assembly GCF_016805595.1). Taxonomy (NCBI): domain Bacteria; kingdom Pseudomonadati; phylum Pseudomonadota; class Gammaproteobacteria; order Enterobacterales; family Yersiniaceae; genus Serratia; species Serratia sp. 4542. Next base: position 322,950 of record NZ_RXKV01000006.1, on the reverse strand, counting down.
TCACGATGAGCGACAACGCGAATAATCAACGGCAATTGCGCCTGGGCGCCATTCTGCATGGCGCATCGGGAAATATGTCCGCCTGGCGCCACCCGGACGCCACCGCCGACGCCAGCATTAACCTCGAATTTAATATCGCCTCGGCGAAAAAAGCCGAACAGGGAAAATTCGATTTCGTCTTCGTCGCCGATGGGTTATATATCAACGAAAAATCCATTCCGCATTTTCTTAATCGTTTCGAACCGCTCACCCTGCTGGCCGCGCTGTCCGCCGCCACCGACAAAATCGGCCTGGTGGGCACCCTCTCCACCTCCTACAGCGATCCGTTCACCGTCGCCCGCCAGTTCGCCAGCCTCGATCACCTGAGCAACGGCCGTGCCGGCTGGAACGTGGTGACGTCGCCGCTGGAAGGCTCGGCCAAAAACTTCTCGCGCACAGAACACCCGGAACACAGCCTGCGTTACCGCATCGCCGGCGAGTTTCTCGACGTCGCCAAAGGGCTTTGGGACTCCTGGGAAGACGATGCCTTCGTGCGTAATAAAGCCAGTGGCGAATTCTTCCGCACCGGCAAACTGCACACTCTCAATCACCAGGGGGAGTTCTTCTCGGTACAGGGGCCGCTGAACATCGGCCGCACGCCGCAGGGGCGCCCGATCCTGTTCCAGGCCGGCGCCTCTGAAGACGGCAAACGGCTGGCGGCCCAACACGCCGATGCGATCTTCACCCATCACGACACGCTGGAACAGGCGCAGGATTTCTATCAGGACGTGAAGCGGCAGCTGGTGGAACAGGGGCGCGAACCGGACGATCTTCGCATCTTCCAAGGCGTCAGCGTGATCGTCGGCGACGACGACGCGGACGTCGAGCGCCAGTACCAGGAAACCGCCCGACTGGTCAGCATCGAGAACGCCCTCAACTACCTCGGCCGCTACTTCGAGCATTACGACTTCGCCCGCCATCCGCTGGACGCGCCCTTCCCGGACATCGGCGATCTGGGGCAAAACAGCTTCCGCAGCACCACCGACGCCATCAAGCGCAGCGCCCGCGAGCGCAACCTCACGCTGCGCCAGGTGGCGCTGGAAGCCGCCTCGCCGCGCCCGGTGTTCAGCGGCACGCCGGAAGCGGTGGCGGACGGTCTGCAGCGCTGGTTCGACGGCGAAGCCGCCGACGGTTTCATCATCAGCGGCGGTACGCCCAACGCCTTCGGCCACTTCGTCGATCGGGTGGTGCCCGTCCTGCAACAACGTGGCCTGTTCCGCCAGGCGTACCACGGCGACACGCTGCGCGAGCACCTGGGCCTGAAGCGCCCGTTGAACAGATTCACCCAATAATAAGATCGCTTTCAGGGATACCCGCTATGCAGAAAACCGTTACCGCAGCCCTCGTGGCGGCCTTGCTGAGCCTGACCGGCGCCGCACTGGCGGGCACCGGCATCGATTTGCAGGCCAATGAAACCCCGATCCACGCGCCGAAAAACCCGCAGGCGATCGCCAAACTGCCGGCCGATTTCCACTTCGTGAAGCCGGGCCAATTCACCGTCGCGATCGCCGCACTCAACACGCCGCCGCTGGCGCTGTTCGCCGCCGACAACCGGCGACTGATCGGCAGCGAAGTGGATATCGCACAGCTGGTGGCCGACAGCCTGGGCCTAACGCTTAACGTGGTGCAAACCTCGTGGGAAGACTGGCCGCTGGGGGTGGTTTCCGGCAAGTATGACGCGGCCATCACTAACGTCACCGTGACCAAAGAGCGCAAAACCCGCTTCGACTTCGCCACCTACCGCATCGACTCGCTCGGCTTTTATGTCAAAACCGGCGGCAAGATCGCGACGATCAAACAGCCTGCCGATATCGCCGGATTAAAAATTATCGTCGGCTCCGGCACCAATCAGGAAGCCATCTTGCTGGCATGGGACAAGCAGAATCGGCAGCAGGGGCTTAAACCCTTCCAGCCGATCTACGTGACCGACGATGCGGCCGCCACGCTGGCGATCCAATCCGGCCGGGCCGACGCCTACTTCGGGCCGAACGTGCTGGGCGCCTATAAAGCGGCGCTGAACGGCTGCACCCGGCTGGCGGGCACGGTGGAAGGCGGTTGGCCCAAGGCGGCGCACATCGCCGTCACCACCCGTAAAGGCAACGGCCTGGTGCAGGCGGTGAACGAAGCGCTGAACGGCGCGATCCGCGGCGGGCAGTACGATCAGGTGCTCAACCGCTGGGGCGAGAGCGTCGAACGCCTTGCGCAGTCGGAAATCAACCCGCCCGGCCTGGGCGACTAGGAGCGCGCGATGACGCAAGACACCTTCATTCAGACGCTGCCGACCGACCCGCTGATCGCCCCGGTAATCGAGGGGCTGTTCGGCGAATATCGCCAGCGTTACGGCGACTATTTTGGTGACCAGGAACCGGAACCGCTGGATCTGTACGCGCCGCCGCAGGGGGCCTTCATCGTGCTGCTGCGCGCCGGTGCACCGATCGCCATGGGCGCCTTCAAACGCTATGACGCACAAACCGCCGAGCTGAAGCGCATCTGGACGCGGGGCGATCTGCGGCGCCAGGGCCTGGCGCAGCGGGTGTTGCAGCAGCTCGAAACGCTGGCGCTGGCGCAGGGATATCGCCGGCTCTATCTGACCACCGGTTTTCGCCAGCCCGAAGCGGTGGGCCTGTATCTGAGCAACGGGTATCAGCCGCAGTTCGATCCCACCGTCGACAGCGAGGTTTACAGCCGCCCACCCTACGATGGCCGCCTGCCGTTCCGCAAAAGCCTGATTGCAGAGGACGCATGTTGTTGCGCGTCGGAAAGGAAAATCGCCTAAGGCCCCTTTATCTGTATCAGGAGACATGACATGTCCAAACAAGACGTCTTGAAAGTGGTACCCGCCCGCTATCCGCTGCGGCTGATCGGCGCGCTGTTTTCGCTGTTTATTCTGGCCGCCATCGTGCAATCGGTGGCGGGCAACGCGCGCTGGGAATGGGGCGTGTTCGCCGAGTGGTTCTTCGCGCCGGCGGTGCTGGCGGGGCTGGGGCAAACCCTGCTGCTGACGCTGCTCGGCACGCTGTTCAGCATCCTGTTCGGCACCTTGCTGGCGCTGGCGCGACTGTCGCGCTCTTACCTGTTGGCGTCGCTGGCCTGGGGTTATATCTGGCTGTTTCGCTCGCTGCCGCTGATTCTGGTGCTGATCATCCTGTACAACTTTTCCTACCTGTACGACGCCATCTCGCTGGGCATTCCCTTCACCTCGGTGGTGTTCGCCAGCTATCCGACCATCGACATTCTCGGCCAATTCGCCGTGGCGGTGCTGGGCCTGACGCTGGTGCAGTCCGCCTACACCGCCGAGATCATCCGCGGCGGCATTTTGGGCGTGGATTACGGCCAGCACGAAGCGGCGGCGGCGCTGGGCCTGCCGGGCTATCGCCGCACCTTCCGCATCATTCTGCCGCAGGCGCTGCGCTCCATCATTCCGACCGGCTTCAACGAGATCATCAGCCTGGCGAAAGGCACCTCGATCGTTTACGTGCTGGCGCTGCCGGAGCTGTTTTATACCATTCAGGTTATCTATAACCGCACCCAGCAGGTGATACCGCTGCTGATGGTCGCCACCGTCTGGTATCTGTTCATCACCACCGCGCTGTCGGTGATCCAATACTACATCGAGCGCTATTTCGCCCGAGGCGCGGTGCGCGAACTGCCGCCGACGCCCTGGCAGAAACTGGCCGGCTGGCTAAAACGTTAGGAGACCCGCATGTCTGAAGCCATTGATTATTACGCCTTGCCCGAGCAGCCGGCGCGCAACCTCACCCCGGTGCCGGCGCGCGGCCTAATCGAAATCAGCAACGTCAGCAAGTTCTTCGGCAAACACAAGGCGCTGGACGACGTCAGCCTGACGCTGCAGCCGGGCACCGTCACCGTGATCCTCGGCCCTTCCGGCTCCGGCAAATCGACGCTGCTGCGGGCGATCAACCACCTGGAACGCGTGGACGAAGGCTTTATCCGCATCGACGGCGACTACGTCGGCTATCGCCGCAAGGGCAACCGGCTGTATGAGCTGAAGGAAAAGGCCATCCTTCGGCAACGCATCAACGTCGGCTACGTGTTCCAGAATTTCAACCTGTTCCCGCACCTGACGGTGCTGGAAAACATCATCGAAGCGCCGGTGGTACACAAGATTCACTCCCGCGAACGGGCGAAAGCGGTAGCCTATGAGCTGCTGGATACCGTCGGGCTGCGCCACAAGGCGGACGCCTACCCGCGCCACCTCTCCGGCGGCCAACAGCAACGCATCGCCATCGCGCGCGCGCTGGCGCTGAATCCGAAGGTGATCCTGTTCGATGAACCGACCTCCGCGCTCGATCCCGAGCTGGTCGGCGAAGTGCTGGACGTAATTAAGGGGTTGGCGGATCTGGGCGTCACGCTGGTGGTGGTCACGCATGAAATCGGCTTTGCGCGCGAAGCGGCGGATCGGGTGGTGTTTATGGTCGACGGGCAGATCGTCGAACAGGGCGACGCCAGGCAAGTGCTGGCTCAGCCGCAGCACCCGCGCACCGTCAATTTCCTCAACAAAGTGCTGTGATCGTCGGGGCGCCACGGCGCCCCGTACCCGAGCCGCTTACCGGCCGGCGAAACGCCGCTTTTCGGCGGCGAAATCCAACGGGCGGATCCCCTGCTGGTTTTTATCCTCTTCGGTCAGCAACGCCGGCGGAATAAACCAGGTCACCTCGAACAGCAGCCCGTCCGGATCGTGGCCATAAATGCTTTTGTGCACGCCGTGATCCTCTTCCAGCCCGAGAATGCCGCGTTCGGCCAGCTGGTGACGAATGCGCTCCAGCTCCTCCAGGCTGTCCACTTCCCAGGCCAGATGGTACAGCCCGGCCGGTGGCTCATGCTCCGCCGGCGGCTCGTTGTTGGCGCGAAAGACCCCGGCACGCTGCTGGCCCAGGTTCTTGCTGAACAGCGCCAAATCGTGATCGTTGTCCGAATCGGCGGCCTGGGTAAACACCGCCCGATCGGGGCTGTCGGACGGCTTGAGCTTGAACCCCAACACCTGATGATAAAAGTCGGCGCTCTGCCGCACGTCGCTGACATACAGCACGGCGTGATTGAGACGTTTGATGCCCATCGCTATTCCTTTTTCGCATTGAATGAAGTCAGCATGAACATAGCATGTGGGGAGAAAGCCGCTAAATGCCGTTATCGCATGACTAAATGCCGCCCGCGCAATCTGTCGCTGCAAGGCATTCCGCGCTATCATAAGCGCTGTATAGAACCCTTTTGTGAGAATAGCGATGAACGGCAAGATAACGACTTTTTTTGAAGACAAAGGCTTCGGCTTTATTACCGACGAGAACGGAGAAAATCGTTATTTTCACGTGATTAAAGTGCAGAACCCGGAGCTGATTAAGAAAAATGCGGCGGTGACCTTCGAACCGACCAACAACACCAAAGGCCCGTCGGCTTATGCGGTCAAAGTGTTGGCGCCCAGCAAATACATCATCATCGCCAACGAAAGAATCAAGATCGCCAGCATCAAGTCTTTCAACACTTTCACCAAGGAAGTGCCGGTCAAAGCCGACGTGGATAAAGAGAACACCGTGCTGTCGGTCGGCCTGCTGATGAACCGCATTCGCCCGCAGTCCGAAGACCAGGCGCAGACCATGCAAACGCTGCGCATGCTGACCATTACCACTTTCCAGAACACCACCCATACCTTCTCCGAGCACGAGATCGATATGGATGAGACCATCAAGGCGCTGAAAAGCCTGTAAGCGCCGGTTGCCCAGCGTCGAGCCCTAGCGGAACAGGATATGCTCGACGCTGTTGCCGTTCACCACGTTGAACGACTCCACCCGATTACGCCCCTGCGATTTGGCGCGATACAGCGCGATATCCGCCATATTCATCAGCTGCTCCAGCGATTTCACCTCGTTCATCGCCAGGCTGGCGACGCCGACGCTGATGGTGATTTTCAACGTTTGCTTGCCTTCCGCCTGCAGTTCCGCCTGCTCCACCAGCCGGCGTAGATGTTCCCCCAGCGCCACGCCCTGTGCCGCCAGCGCGCGCGGCAACATGATGGCGAACTCTTCCCCGCCCAAGCGGCCGAACAGCTGATCGTGGCGCAGCTCGCGCCGCACGATGTGCGCGAACGACGCCAAAACCTGATCGCCGGCGCTGTGGCCATGCGTATCGTTGATCTGCTTGAAATGGTCGATGTCGATCAGCAGGAGCGACACCGCCTCTTTGGAGCGGTGCTTGTGCTCCAGCAGCTCGCCCGCTTTGCGCGTCATCGCGCTGCGCGCCAGCACCCCGGTCAGAAAATCGTGGTTGGCGCTGTGCTCCAGACGCCGCATCAGCTTGCGGTTGGCGGCGATAGAGCTGGCGAGGATCAGCGGCCCCATCACCAGCATGGCGATGCCCAAGCGGGCGGACATCAGCGTGTCGAGGAAGGCGTTGTGGTTGTTCGGCGTTTCGTACAGCACCAGGTTGGCGGAAATGCTGCTGATCTCGGTCATGCCGGTCAACAACGTCAGCAACGTCACGGGGAACAGCTGATAACGCACCGCGCACCACAGCAGCGCCGGGATCGGGAAGGCGATAGCGCCCGGCCCGCCGATATAGACGCTGAATATCAGCGACAGCAGCAGCGCCAGCAGCGGCAGACAGCCTTTCAAACGCCAACGCACCTGTATGCGCAACAGCTGCTTCAGCCGCGGTGCCGCCATCAGCACCGGCAACAGCAGCAAGGTCGTCGAGAACTGCTCGCTGAACCAGGCCAGCCACGCGACCACCACCGTGTTGTTGTACAGGCTGTCGTTGCGCAGCACCGACAGCGTCGACGCCACCGCCGCACCGGCCAGACTGGCGCTGAACATATAGAGTATCGCCTGGGGTTTGCCCATGCGCCGTTGCGACTGGGGCAGCATCAGCATGATGCCGTAACCGACGGCGATCAGCGACATGTTGCAGGCATTCAGCCACAGCGCCAGGGACCAGCCTTCGCCGGTGCTGAGATCGGCGGCAACCATGCCCAGATAGGTGGTAAGCCAGCCGAGCGGCGTGGCGTAAACGGGTTTGCGCAGCAGCAGGCCGAGCAGAATCGCATTCACCGGCCAAAATAAAGAAAGCGAACCAATTGGCCGGCTAAGAATACCCACCAGAGAAAGTAAAAAGGCCAGCATGAAAAGATTGATCAGCTGAACCGTCAGAGGCAGGCCATGCCTGGCGTTTATTCTGACGTTCATCGCATCGCCCATATTTCGCTAATAACCAGAATAATAATGTGCATACTCTCTCGCCCGGCCAGTGAGGGATAGTCAACTCGGATTTCAACCAAAAAAGCCAGACAAATCAATAATAAAAAACATTAACATTTAATTAACAGACTTTTCTTAGCCTGATGCGACCGCGGCGGGCTCACCCGCATAGCGTCAGCAAATAATGCCGACTCTGCTGTCAGCATAGCGCATAGCGTAATAGGCCGCCGACGGCGTTAATTACATTAATAAGTTTGTGGTTATTGGTCGTTGAATGATGTTTGAATAACTACGCGATTATTTTCCTGCAACTGGGCCGCCCGTGCAATAACAACCCAAAAAAAGCCCGCATAGCGCGGGCTTGCTTGAACAACAGCAAATCGACAGTTACGACACAGCCATACGTTGCATGCCTGTGCTGCCGCGCAGTATAGCGGTGAAAGCTTAAGCAGACCTTAGCAACAAAAAACCCGGCCTAGGAACCGGGAATATTTGTACGAAATGCAGTGTTAGCCCAAGCAGGCTAATAACATTTCGCAGCTTACACGCCAATTGTGCAGAGAAAATGAACGCGGCGTCCGTTCAGTCGCGTCACTGCCCTCTCCGCACGGAAGACCTTACGCCAGTTTGGCGGCAAAACCCGCTACGCGCTGGCCATAGAGCTTGGCGGTCGCCAGATCGCCCGACAGCATCTCATCCACGCCGGCATCCGCCGGGGTCTGCACCAGCAGCCCCACCGAACCGCCCAGGTTATTGACGTCGGTGCGCTGCGCCGATTTGGTGTTGGCCGGCAGCAGCCCCAGGCTGACCCACAGGCCGCCATGTTGCGAAGCCAGCGTCTGCAGCGCGATCAACGTGACCTGCTTGTCGCCGTTCAGGCTGGCGCTGTTGGTAAAGCCGCCAAACACTTTGTCCTGCCACTTGCGGCCGAACCAGGCCTTGGAGCTGGCGTCGGCGAATTTCTTGAACTGCCAGGATGGGCCGCCCATATAGGTCGGCGAACCAAAGATGATGGCGTCCGCCTCATCCAGCGTCTGCCAGGCTTCGTCGCTGATATCACCGTTCTGGTCGATGGCGATCAGTGCCGCCCCGGCGCCTTCCGCCACCACTTTCGCCAAACGCTCGGTATGGCCGTAGCCGGAATGAAACACCACTACTGTCTTCGCCATAGAAATTCTCCACTCATTGCACAAAGGCGCCGACGGCGTCCCTCTCGCGTTCAATCTAATCAAGCGCGCAGCGGCTGAATACCGAATAAAACTGACGGTGTTATTCAAAAAAATCGCGTTATGCGCCCTGCTCTGCCTGTTGACGGGCGAAGTCGATAAAAGCACGCAGCGGGCGCGGCATTTGGCGGTTTGCCGGATAGTACAGATAGAAACCGGGGAACGGCGGCGTCCAGGCATCGAGCAGCGGCAACAACCGGCCATCGGCCAAACCGGCGGCAATTTGTTGCTCAAACAGGTAGGCAATGCCTGCCCCATCCATCGCAGCCCGCACCAAGACTTCCGGCTCATCGACTATCACCGGCCCTTCCACGGCGATCTCCTGCTTTTCACCGTCGCACTCAAACTCCCAGCGATACAAACTGCCGTTGGTCGGCCAGCGGTAATTCAAACAGCGATGTCGATGCAGATCGCCTGGTGTTGACGGCCGGCCGTGACGCGCCAAATACGCCGGTGAAGCAACGACGCGCATCCGCACCTCCCCGCCCAGCTTGACCGCCACCATATCTTTCGCCAGTTTCTCGTGCAGCCGCACGCCGGCGTCAAAACCGCCGGCAACGATATCCACCAACCGCTCCTCAACATTGAGATCGAGCGTAATATCAGGATATTGATGATGAAACGGCGCGATCAAAGGCGCCAGAAAATGTAACGCCGCCACGCGGGTTACATTAAGCCGCAAAAGACCCGAGGGGTTCTGGCGTTGCTCGACCGCCTGCGCCACCGCCGCGTCAATCTCGGCCATCGCGGGCGTCAGGCGCGCCAACATCTGTCTTCCGGCTTCAGTCAGCGCCACACTGCGAGTGGTGCGATTCAGTAAACGCACACCCAAACGCGCCTCCAGGTTGCGCAGCGTTTGGCTGAGCGCCGAAGCGGACATGCCCAAATGTGCAGCGGCGCGAGCGAAACCGCCGTGCTCAACAATCGCGGCAAAGGCGCGCAACTCGGCGAAATCACTGCCCCTCATTATGCTCTCCCTCCTTAATAATTCATGAAGATTATAGCGCATTCCTTAAACAACCTGCGGGCGCTACCGTAGACGCTACCTACACGGGAGAATGCCTATGAACACGTCACTATCGCTGGATCACTATCGTTTATTGGGCCGTTCCGGCCTGCGCGTTTCACCGCTGGCGCTGGGCACCATGACCTTCGGTGCCGACTGGGGCTGGGGCGCCGAACTGGCCGAAGCCCGCCGTCTGTTTGACGTTTATGTCGAACGCGGCGGCAACTTTATCGATACCGCCAACCGCTATACCGAGGGCAGCGCCGAACGTTTCGTGGGGGAATTCGCCGCCGGGCGCCGCGATCGGTTGGTGATCGCCACCAAATACACCCTGCCGATGCAGCCGGACGATCCCAATTCCGGCGGCAATCACCGCAAAAGCATGCTGCGATCGGTGGAGGGAAGCCTGCAACGGCTCAATACCGATTACATCGACCTGCTCTATCTGCACGCCTGGGATTTCACCACGTCGGTGGAAGAGATCATGCGCGCCATGGACGATTTGGTACGCGCCGGAAAAGTGCTGTATGTGGCAGTATCGGACCTTCCCGCCTGGCAGGCGTCGAGAATGCAAATGCTGGCGGACCTGCGTGGCTGGTCGCCGCTGATCGCTCTGCAAATCGAGTACAGTCTGCTGGAGCGCACCGTCGAACGCGAGCTGATGCCGATGGCGCAAGAATTGGGGATGGGCGTGATCCCTTGGTCGCCGCTGGCCGGCGGCGTATTAAGCGGCAAATACCGGCGGCAGGATCTGCAACCGTCGCCCGATGAAGCGGGCTCTCGGCGTGAAGCCGTGCGCGCCAAGGGGACATTGAACGCACACAATCTTGATATCGCCGACGCCGTCAACCAGATAGCTGATGAGACTGGATATTCCCCATCACAAATCGCGCTGGCCTGGACACTGCGTCACCCGATGGTCACCGCGCCGATCGTCGGCGCCCGAACCCTGGCGCAATTGGAAGATAACCTCGGCGCATTGAAGGTGGCGCTGGCGGAAGATCATTGGCGACGATTGGACGATCTCAGCGCCATCGAGCTGGGATTCCCGCACGATTTTCTCGCCCTGCCAGCCACCCGCAACATCATGACCGGCGGCGTGCATCTCGCCCGGCGCAGATAAAAAAAATCCCGCGCAAGGCGGGATAAACTTAACAGGGATGGGGTAATACACTACAGGGAATGGATAACACACAACATCATCGGGTAGAGCTACAGTACCAATCCCAATGTATAGAACTGTCATCCCCGCGTAAGTTTGCTCGGCCAGATGTAACGCCGAATGGGGAGATGAAACAACCGATAAACTCATCCACGGCCATATAGCCGAGAGTGACGCGCCCCCTTAAACCCGTTTGAATGTGAAGATGTCACTAAGCCCTCGTCATACCATGCAAACATTTACTGAATTCGTTGTTCAATCATTCATCCTTGCGCAAACAATAGCATTAAACATCAGCACAAATAATTAACAATCACAATAATCACAAAAAGTATTAATCACCCAATTCGTGAACCAGAGTCCGCCCTATCAGACCGCCATTTTTTCTTTCGCCCCCGGAAACATGGACGACAGGAAGGGCTCGGGAGAGAAACCCCATTATCGCAGTCGATTAAAATAGCCAAATAGCAACAACAAGGCAGTTTTTAAAACCAACACTATGCGAATTTAACAATACAAAAAACCAAAACATCAATTTTTTCTATTTTCATAAGCTATAAAAATAGCTCTTTTTTTCATCCTTTTTATTCTGTGACCGCCCACTCATTATTAAAAAATCAAGGAATACTCAACGACAGCCTGATTGCAGACTTATCAAGGCCTGCAGCGACACTCACCTTAAATCAGCAGAAAAAACATTAAAATAAATTAACCTTACTGATTGACTTGGATATAGCTTATAGATAAATAATATTTGCATATATTTACCTTTGATTAACAAAAGAGGACTTAACCTTACATAACATCACAATCCCTACCAGCAGCAGCGTGATGATAAAAGTCTTTTAAAAACAACAAAAAAAACCTAATCACTTCGCCAAACACAGGCATAAATGGTTAGCAAGGTAATTAAATAGATTCTAATAATTTGTTTTTGGCAGTGAATGCCCATTGCGGTATGTCGCGGGTATTTAGCTGTCTCTCACACTCAATACAGGAAGAAGCAATGAACGGAAGACAGATGTCCTCTGATAACGCCAGCGAGCAAACGCACGTCAATCACGCCCTATTGCAATTCATTCTCATCCTATTGTCAGGTTTGGGGCCAACCTCATTCCAAATTTTCCTGCCTTCAGTGCCTAGCCTGGTTAAATACTTTGAAACAACACCTGCGACCGCCAACCTGACAGTCTCTCTATCGATGATCAGTTTTGCCCTTGCTTGTCTGGTATATGGAAGATTGGCTGATCGACTGGGACGCAGAACAATATTACTGTTAGGCATGGCGATCCTGATTATTGGTAGCTTCATTTGTTTATCGGCGCAGTCCATTGAAGCCGTAATTTTGGGCCGTATTATTCAACCGGCGGGCGGGGCGGCCGGCGTTATTGCGGCGCGAATTATCGTCATGGATATCTATCACAGCGAAAAAGCGGCAAATGTCATGTCGAAACTGGTCGCTTCTATGATGATATCGCCTCTACTGGGCGTGCCATTGGGTGGTTTATTAACGGATAACTTTGGTTGGCGTTCCAATTTCATTCTGATCGGCGCTATTGCAGTCATCGTGTTTATTATCATCTTGTTCAGTCTCCCCGAAACCCGCAAAGCGCAAACTGGCGTAGAAGCAGGCAAAAGCAATCTGTTCCATGACTATGGGCAGTTGGCGAAAAACGCCACCTTTCTCGGCAATGCCTTTCAATTTGGTTTCGCTCAGTCGGCCTTTATGGCCTTTATGGCTGCCGCACCCATCGTGCTGACGCAGACCTTCCAACTTTCCGCCTCTGGCGCCAGTTTACTGCTATTGATGGTGTCTGGCAGCGCCATTATCGGTAACTTGTCGGCCAGCCGTTTACCGCAAAGTCTGTCGCTACGGCGCCGTTTGCTGTTGGGCAGCATCATCGGCTTTATTTTCAGCTTGCTCGCTCTGACGCTAAGCCTGATAAACATCTGGTCGATTCCCGCACTGGTCATCCCAACGATGGTATTCAGTATTTTCTACGGCATCACCAGCCCGGCAGCGCAGGCCGGTGCCATTGGTGCGATCAAGCCTCTGGCGGGCACCGCGGCAGGATTGAGCATGTTCATCAGTATGCTTCTCGCAAGCGTTGCCACGCAGTTTATTGCCGAGTTTAATAGCGGAACTCCCCTGGTTATTACTTTTAGCCTGGCCTTATTGGCGTTGCTCTCGTTAATTGCCGCAATTGTCACGCTAAAAAAATCTGAATAAAAATAGGAAAAATGGCATCACGGCGGGAATACAGCCCGCCAGCTATTTCCCCTTTTCACATAAAATAATTAAGGACTTAGCATGGGTAATCATTTTATCCGTGAGCTGTCTGCATCACGGCCGTCGGCCATAAATTTAATTTGCTTTGCTCATGCCGGTGGGGGTACCAGCCGATATCGTACCTGGCATGCCGAATTACAGGAATATGCCAATATTCTTATTCCCGTTATTCCCGGCAGAGAAGAACGTTTTATTGAACCTGCCTTTTCCACGCTGGAGCAAGTGGTCGATGACGTATTCGCTCGTATTAAACCCTATCTCGATGCGCCGCTGGTGTTGGCTGGCATCAGCTACGGCGGCCTGCTGGCCTATGAGATGGCAACGCGGCTGGAACAGCATGGTGCCTGCGTTCACGCGCTATTGATCGCCAGCCAGAGGTCTCCCCACTATCACAAAACTCGACAAAACTGGCATCAGATGTCGGCGGAAAAGCTGATCGATTGCCTGGTCAAACTAGGTGGCATCAACGCACAGGATGCCGCGACACCGGAATTTTATGAGCTTTTTCTGTCAACCATCCGCGCAGATTTGGAGGCGAGTGACGGCTATGCACCAACGGGTAAAGCCCCGTTGACATGTCCAATACACGTTTGCCACGGCTTGCACGACCAGGTGATCGATCGCCAGGCAACTCGCGGCTGGCTAGACGTTACCGCCAATACCGTCGAATGGCGCGAATTTAATGCTGGCCATTTCTTATTTGACGAACAAAAAGATATTTGGTTGCAAGACGTGAAAAACGTACTCGCCAGATTATCTCGGCACATGCCGCCGACATCCCAGGGGAATCATGCTCATGCCTGAATTAGAAAAAACTCTCGACAATGAATTTACCGGCATCGAACTGGCCGTCATAGGAATGGCCGGGCGTTTTCCCGGGGCAGGAGACATCGACGCTTACTGGAATAATCTCTGTCAGGAGATCGATTCCGTTACTTGGCACGCTGATTTTGCGCCGCAAGCCTCCACGGACGGTTCCTGGCACGTCCCCGCAGGCTACCTGCTAACCGATGTCGATCAATTCGACGCAAAATTTTTCGCTATGTCGCCAAAAGAGGCGGCGATCACTGACCCACAGCAACGCCTGCTACTTGAGTGCGCGTGGGAAGCGTTGGAAAACGCCGGCTATGCCGCCACATGTCACCAACAAAACGTCGGTGTCTATGTCAGCAGCGGTCCCAGCGGGTATTGGTTGCATAATCTCGCGAACAATAGGCAGCTTTGCGCCACCACCAGCAAAATGCAATTGCTGATTGGCAATGACAAGGATTACGCGGCCAACCGCATCTCCTACAAACTCGATTTGAAAGGCCCGAGCATCGTCGTTCAATCTGCCTGTTCCAGTTCATTGCTGGCCGTACACACTGCAGGCCAGTCCCTGCTGGCAGGAGAGTGTGATATCGCCCTGGCCGGTGGTATCTCACTGGAATACCCGGCTGAAGAAGGCTATCGGTATGAACCGGGCAGCATTCTCTCACAGGACGGGCATTGCAAACCGTTCAGCGAACATGCCAGCGGCACAGTGCGCGGGAATGGCGGAGGGATCGTGGTATTAAAACGCCTGGATGATGCGATCAACGATCGGGATCATATTTATGCCATCGTCCGCGGCTCTGCAACCAACAATGACGGCGCACAAAAAGTGGGATATGCCGCCCCCAGCGTCGAAGGCCAAACCCGTGTTATCCAAATGGCGCACGCTGTTGCTAACGTGACGCCCGACGCTATCGGATACGTTGAAACCCATGGCACGGCCACCAGCTTGGGCGATCCGATAGAAATCGCCGCGCTGGCGGCCGCTTTTGGCGACGACTGTCCAGCCGCAAGCTGTAAGATCGGTTCGGTCAAATCCAATATAGGCCATCTTGACGCCGGTGCCGGTATTGCCGGATTTATCAAGACCGCGCTAAGCCTTTATCACGATTATATTCCCGCTACGCTGCATTACCGGACGCCCAACCCCGCCATCCATTTCGCCGGTACCCCGTTTACCGTGACGAGTAAAGGAACTTCCTGGGAAGGAAGCTCGCCACGCAGGGCGGGAGTCAGCGCCTTCGGCATCGGCGGCTCTAATGTCCATGTCGTCATGGAGCAACCCCCGATTTCCACCGTCTCCCCTGCCGCAGAACCCGCCACCTGCGCATTACGCTTCTCGGCCAAAAACCAGGTCGCCTTGCGCGCGACAATGCAGCAACTAGCCCATTATTTACGCAACCATACCGAGGCATCTCTCGCCGATGTCGCCTATTCGTTGGCGACAGGTCGAAAAGCGTTTCCCGTGCGCGCCGCCATAACGGCCGACAGTGTGGAAGAGGCCATCGCGCAGCTGGAAACCGAGCGAGCCAAAACCATGTGCTTCGGAGAAGCCTGCGACGCGCCGATGAAAATAGCGTTTATGTTTCCTGGCCAGGGAACACAATATCAGGGTATGGGAGCCAACCTGTATCACACCGGCGACATCTTCACCCAAGAGTTCGATCGGCTGGCGCAGCTGTTCCAACCGTTTATCGACCACGACTTACGCTCACTGTTGTTCAACAAGGCGCAGGACAATGACGAATTGCTGGCGCAAACCCGGCTTTCGCAACCGGCGATTTTCGCCGTCGAATATGCGCTGGCGAAACATTGGCTGGCTTCCGGCCTGATCCCCGAAGGCATGATAGGACACAGCATCGGCGAATATGTCGCAGCCTGCCTCGCCGGCGTTTTTACGCTTGAAGATGCCGTCAAGGTCGTTTCGGCACGCGGCCGCTTGATGCAAAGCATGGATCACGGCGAGATGTTGGCCGTCATGTCTGACGAGGCAAGCCTGCACTCTCGGCTACCCTCCGCCCTATCCATCGCGGCCGTCAATCGGCCGGCGTTGACCGTCATCTCTGGCCCCGCCCATGTTATGGACACGTTTCGCCGGTCATTGGAGCGCGAGGGCATCAGTTGCCGAGCCCTTGAAACCTCTCATGCTTTCCATTCGGCCATGATGGAACCTTGCTTGCAGGCTTTTGGTGACGTGCTGGCTCAGGTCACCCTGACACCGCCGCGTCAGCGCTTTATCTCCAATCTCAGCGGAACATGGATCACTGATGAAGAGGCGACGGCCCCTGATTATTGGGTGCGTCATCTGCGTGGCACCGTGCGTTTTGCCGATGGGTTGGCAACGCTTATCGATCAACACGCCTTCCTGTTGTTCGAGTGCGGGCCAGGCACCTCATTGAGCCAAGCTGCGCGCGCCATTGGCGCCGGCCGCAAAGATGTCAACGCCATCCCGTTGCTATCGCCCGAGCACACGGGATTAAGTGGCCCGGCGTCACTTCTGCGCATCCAGGAGCAGCGCTGGTGTTACGGCCAGACGATACCCCACTCATCGCGGGGCAACAAAATTCCGCTGCCGACTTACCGCTTTGATCGCGCCCGTCACTGGGTCGACCCTGAACCGCAAACCACTAACGCGGTGCCGGCCATCAGCGCCGTCGACAACGAAAATGCGCCTGAACAGGCGAAACCGGCGAACACCCTGGCGGAAAAACTGACGCAGCTGTGGAGCGAAGCGCTGGGAGTCGCGCATATTGAGCCGAAAGAAAACTTCTTCGACCTCGGTGGCGATTCCATTCTCAGCATCCAGATTGCTAACCGCGCGCGTACGCTGGGGTTGCATTTTGGCCCCGGAGACATCCTCGAATTTCCGACGGTGGAAAGCTTGCTCGCCGCTTTGGAGAGCCGTGCAGGGCAACGCGACGCAGCGGCGCAACCGGAAGAAGATCTGGCCAGCATTTATGCAAGCGCCTTGGAAATCCGTCCGGACGAGGCGTTCTTGCCGTTCCCACTTACCGATATTCAACACGCATATTGGGTTGGACGTAACGCGGGCAATAACTCGGGCAATGTTGCAGCGCATGCCTATGAAGAGTTTGAATGCGCCGATCTGGATCTTGCACGTCTAGAACAGGCACTCAACGCCTTGATCGCTCAACACGATATGCTTAGAGCCGTCATGACGCACGACGGCATGCAGCGCGTTCTCCCCCACGTCCCCCGATATATCATTGACACTAACGATTTTAGTCAGTTGAAACCTAAGGACGCCGTGGCTCAGTTAACGGCGCTCAGGGAGCAGAAATCTCATCAGCTGATGCCCTGTGATCAATGGCCGCTGTTTGATATTTCCGCCTCGCGATTGCCCGATGGCACCGTACGGCTGCACGTCAGCTTCGATCTGCTGATTATGGACGCCTGGAGCATTACGTTATTCTGGCGCGAACTGGAGGAGCGTTATTACCACGCCGATTACCAGCCCGAATCGGTGGCCATCACATTCAGAGATTACGTGCTGGCCGAACAGCGCCTGGAGCAGAGCGCCGCCTATCAGCGCGCTCGCGACTATTGGCTTAAACGCGTCGACACTTTCCCTTCTGCCCCGTCCCTGCCGCAGCGAATCGCTCCGCAAAGCCTGGAGCATCGCCGCTTCATTCGCCGGGAAACGACGATACCTAACGCCGTCTGGCGCAAACTGAAAGACGCCGCCGCACGCCAGGGCCTCACGCCGTCCACCATATTGCTCACCGCCTATACGGAGATATTGGCTAACTGGAGCGAAACACCACATTTTTGCCTGAATCTGCCGGCTTTCAATCGTCTGGAGGTGCATCCACAGGTCGATCAGGTGATGGGGGATTTCACCTCGGTTCTGCTGTTCGAAGCCGATCTGCGGCAGGAGGAGACCTTTACTCAACGCGCAAAAAAAACGCAAAAACGCCTCTGGGACGATCTTTCTGCCTTGCAGTACAGCGGCGTAAAAATGTTGCGAGACATTGCGGAAAAAAGCGCCGAACGGCCAACCATGCCCTATGTCTTTACCAGCCTGATCTTCCCGTCCGCCGATGATAAACCGATTGTGAGCCGGCTCGGTAAATTGGTGGAAGGGATATCGCAAACGCCACACGTATGGCTCGACTGCCAGGTTTACGAAGAAAAAGGCAATCTCCTCATCAACTGGGATGCGGTCGACGGCCTTTTCGATCCTGACATGCTTGACACCATGTTTATGGACTATCGCGCATTGCTGATGCGTTTGCCCAAAGAAGAAGCCATCTGGCATGAAAACAATTGGCGCGATGCTCTGGCTCAACGCGTCAACAGCGGCGCCATCGCCGAAGCCAATCGTACGGCCGTCGCCTTTGACGAAAGTTGCTTGCATCAGGGTTTCTTGGCCTATGCAAACAAGAAGCCGTCGGCGCCCGCTATCCTGGGGGAAACCGTCCTCACCTATGCGGATTTGGCGAATATCTCCGCCCATGTGGCGCTGTCGCTGACCAAGCAGGCGCTCCAGCCCGGTGCACGCGTAGCCGTAGTCGCAGAAAAAGGCTGGCAGCAAGTCGCCGCTGTGTTAGGTATTTTGCGCGCCGGTTGCGTCTATGTTCCACTTGATCCAACCCTACCGAAGGGGCGTATGCAGGCGCTTTTGAGCGAGGCCGACATTCGAGTCGCACTAACGACGCCCGCCAGCGACGGGCGCGTTGAGTGGCCGGCAACCGTCGCGCATCTGCCCATCACTGAAGCGATGAATGCATTCACGGACGAATGGCGCGATGGCGAGATCGACGCGGCATCGCCGGCTTACATTATCTTTACTTCAGGCACGACCGGTAAGCCCAAAGGGGTCATTGTCACCCATGCCGCCGCCGCTAACACCGTTATCGATATCAATTCGCGTTTCGCTATCGGCGAGGACGATCGCGTGTTGGCACTTTCCTCACTCTCTTTCGATCTGTCGGTTTACGACATTTTCGGGCCACTGACGCGCGGCGCGGCCATCGTGATGCCGAAAGATGAGCTTGCCAAAGATCCTGCGCACTGGGAAACCTGCGTGCAGAAATACCGGGTCACCGTCTGGAACTCGGTGCCGGCCTTGGTTGAACTCTTGGTCAATCATCTGTCCGCCAATCAAAGCGAAACGCTGAGGAGCATCAGGCTGGTCATGATGAGCGGCGATTGGATCAACGTTGCTTTACCGGAGAAAATTCACCGCGCAATGCCAAACGCCCTGCGCGTCAGCCTTGGCGGCGCCACCGAAGCCGCCATTTGGTCCATTTTCCACCTCATCCAGGATATCGATCCGACGATGACCAGCATTCCTTATGGCAAGGCTTTGGCAAACCAACGTTTCTATGTTTTGGACACCCATCTTCGCCACCGGCCCGAAGGCGTTGCGGGCGAGCTTTATATCGCCGGCAAAGGGCTGGCCGCCGGCTACCTGAACAATCCCGCAGAAACGGCAGCGCGCTTTATCACCCATCCGCAAAGCGACGAGCGATTATACAAAACCGGCGATCTGGGACGCTGGTTGCCTGACGGCACCATCGAATTTTTGGGGCGCAGAGACAATCAACTAAAGATCAATGGATTCCGTATTGAAACCGGTGAAATAGAGCGCGCCGCCGGTAAACACCCGGGAGTCGATCGCTGTGTGGTTCGTCTTCACCGCCAGGACGGCTCAGCGCTGCTACTCGCCTATCTTTGCCCGAGGCAAGATGCCACGCTCGACGAAATGCAGCTTCATCGTCATTTTGCCGAACAACTGCCGGACTACATGGTGCCAAGCGTCATTATAATCCTGCCGACGTTGCCGCTGTCAGCCAATGGCAAAGTCGATATTTCACAGCTGCCGACGCCGCAACTGTCACGCCATAGCGGTGAATTTATCGCTCCGGCGGACGATATCGAGCGTCGTCTCTGCCGGCTTGGCCAGAATATTTTGGGTGGCGAGGCGTTGAGCGTTACCCAAGATCTGTTTAAATCCGGGATTGACTCACGCCGTCTCACCGATTTGGTGACCCAAATTCGCCGAGAATTTACCCCGGCATTCCCGCTTCGCGCCGCCTTTGAAACGCCCAACATGCGGGGCATTGCTGAAGCCGTCAGGAATGCGCTGGATGTGGAGCGCACCGAGGACGAACTGCCGCCTATCGTCAAGGTACCGGCCATGTCCCGCTGGCCGCTTTCCTCCGCCCAACAGCGGCTGTGGTTCCATGATCAGCTTCATCCGGGAAACTGCACCTACAACCTGGTGGAACCTTTCGAACTGAACGGCTTGCTTAATGTGGATGCCTTGTCCCAGGCCCTGCGAATCTTTGTCGCCAGACATTCGGTGCTGACATGCCGCATTCTCGACGATAGGGCTGACGCCTATATGTCCCCGTCGCTGGAGACCTCATTTCAGCTGCAGTTGGAAGAGGCGTTCGACATCCCCTCTCACGAGCGAGAGGGCTACATGCAGCGCGCACTTGCGGCCGCGGCGACACGCCCGTTCGATACCCGTTGCGGCGATATGTTCAGAGCCAGCCTCATCGCATTCTCCGCACAGTGTCACCTCCTGATCATCGCCGTGCATCACATCGTATGGGATGGCTGGTCCACTGCCATTATGGCGGGTGAGATCAGCGAGATATATAACGCTCTCGTCGCAGGGAGGACACCTGCCGAATCGTCCGACAGGCTCAATTTCCTTGACGTCGCGCAATGGGAGCAAACGCAATGCGCATCCCGGACCTTTAACACCCAATTGGATTACTGGGTCAATCAGCTCGGCGATAATCTGCCGGTGCTGGCTTTGCCGACAACGCCTGTCGATACCGGCCGTCTGACCGCTACCGGCGCGCGTCATCCTTTCCATTTAAGCGCGACGCTCACCGCACGCTTCGATGCACTCTGCGCCAAACTGGGTGTCACGCCTTTCATGGGGTATATGACCGCCTGGCAGTTGCTGCTGCATTGGTGGTGTCAACAAGACGACATCGTGGTGGGAACGGCGGCAGGCCATCGTTCCCGTCCCGAACTCGCCGGCGTCATCGGATTTATGGTGAACAGCCTCGCCATCCGCACTCGCTTCCAACGCCATGACGTCTTTGCAGATCTGTGCCTGCGCGTCAAACAAACCTGTCTGGATGCCTACCGGCATCAGGATCTGCCGTTCGATCAAATCGTCAACGCGCTGCGACCGAAGCGAAAAATGTCGCAGTCGGCGCCGATTTACCGCTCGTGGTTCGTCTTGCATGACGTAGCGACCCCGCCATGGACGTTATCAGGCATTAAGGCCACCTTGCTCGATGCGGAATTTCTGCTGGACGTGCACGACATAAAACTGTCGCTGGTTACCATACAGGGTGCAATGGAAGGCGGGCTGGATTACCGCACAGCCTTGTTTACACCCGACGTAATCGCAAATCTTGCCGTCGCCTTTACGCAGTTAATCGAGAAGGTTTCTGAGGACATGACGATCGCCTTGCCGGAAATAAAAGGCTATCTCGATGCACAACAACCAAAAGTCGATAACGCATCAGCCTGTTCAGACGAACTGCCCTCTTGGGACTTTTCGGTTAATCGCCGCAAATAAATAAGGGTTAACAATGCAAAGCATGAAAGGTATTGGACCGGAAAACCAGACGCAATCCCATACGCTGCACGCAGCCGTCTTCACTCAGGCGATGGCAACGCCACTACGCCCGGCCGTGATCGACGAAAGCGGCATAATGGACTATCAATGCTTACGGCATGCTGCGTTGAGTATCGCACAGCAATTGTCCGCGCTTAATCTGGCGAAAGAAACGGCCGTCGGCGTCTATCTTCCGCGCGATCGCTATATCCCCGCCAGCTTATTGGGCATCATGGCGGCGGATTGCGCTTATCTGCCGCTCGATCCCAAGCATCCCCAGGCACGCACCGAACTGTTGCTGGAGATCGCCCAGGCCAAATACGTCATTACAACAGCGGCGCTAGCGAGCAGGCTGCCCGACGCCATTACGCCCGTTTTCATCGACGAAAGCGTGCGCCCCGAGGCAGCCATACTGCAGCGAAACGCCTGCGCCACCCAACTGGCTTACTTTATCTTTACTTCCGGTTCCACCGGCGTTCCCAAAGGGGTGATGATCGAACACGGCAACGCCCTGTCGCTTATCGATTGGGCCCACCAAACCTATACTGACGAACAACTGTCGCAGGTCGCTTGTGGCACGTCGATCACCTTCGATCTCTCCGTCTTTGAAATCTTTGCTCCGCTTACTCAGGGCGGGTGCGTGCATATGCTGGCAGATCCCCTAGCGTTATTACAGTGGCACAAGCGTGACGATATTACGCTGTTCAATACCGTACCTTCGGTCATCAACGAGATAGTTAAAATCGGCGAGTTGCCATCCCATTTGCCGATTATCAACTTAGCCGGGGAACCGCTGCCGATGCACCTGGTGCATACGCTCAGGCGGCAATGCCCGACGGCAAAAATCTTTAATCTCTATGGTCCCTCGGAAGATACGACCTACTCCACCGGCGGTGAAGTTTTGGCCTCAGACCCGCATCCCACCATAGGCACGCCACTGACGGGCCGACGCTGTTACCTGCTTGACGCGGAAGGCAACGCCGTAGCGCCAGGAGAAACGGGGGAAATCTACGTGGCCGGCCCTGGCGTCGCTCGCGGTTACTACCATCGCCCAGAACTCAACGACGCCTTCCTGCCCGACCCCGCCGGCCCCAAAGGGGCGCGAATGTACCGTACAGGCGATTATGGCAAGCAGCTTGAAGATGGGCGCCTGCTCTACCTCGGCCGTCGCGACGACCAGGTCAAGATCCGCGGCCATCGTATCGAAATCGGTGAGATTGACGCCCTGCTCCGTCGGCATCCCGGTGTGCGAGAAGTGGCGGTGGTGGTGGTCGAATCAGCGAACAAGGGCAAATCTTTACGCTGCGCGCTGGAACTGCACTCTCCGGCGGATCGTCATGCCATTATCGCCTGGACTGCAACCCAACTGCCGGTCTACATGCTACCGGCGGAGTGGATGACCTTCGATGAACTTCCCCGTTTGCCTAACGGAAAAATTGACAGAGGCGCCTTAAGACACTGCCGAATGCAACATGAAAATCGTGCGGGCCAAGCGCCTGAAGGCGCCACAGAGCTATCGTTGGCTGGACTTTGGCGCCAGCTGCTGGACTGTGCTGACGTCTATCGCGCCGATACGTTCTTCGGTCTCGGCGGGCATTCTTTACTGCTCGCCCGACTGGCTCATGAGATCAAAAAGCAGTTTTCTGCTGACCTTGCGATAGAACAGCTCCTGGCTGCCGATACGCTCTCACATCAGGCACGGCTTATTGAACAATGGACGAAAAACGCCGATGCGCCGCCGTGCGTCGGCCATACGCGACAAATCACTCTCGAAGCACCCTGTTCGCCCTCGCAATCGAGAATGTGGATGCTGGAAAAACTGTTGCCCGGCTCGCCTCGCTACAACATTCCCACCGCTTTTCAAATCGTGGGGCCACTGGATCTGAGCCGTCTTTCCAACGCGGCGGAACAAGTCGTGACGCAACATGCCATCTTGCGTACGCGCTATGCAGAAGGCGCGCAGGGCCTGCGGCAATGCATCGCCCAAACCTACCCGCCGGTGGTCCATCATGAAAACCTGTGTGAGTGGGATGAAAAAGCAGCCTGGGAACAGGCCTGGAACCGCGCGAATGCCTTCGCTCGCACGGCGTTCGATCTGACCGGAGAAATCCCGTTCAAGGTGCTGGCCCTCAAGATCAAGCAAGACCTGCATCTGGTGGTGGTGCTGACGCACCACATCGCCGTTGACGGCTCCATGGACATCTTGCTGGCCGAACTCTCCGCGGCCTATGAGAATACGACCTCGGATACCTCTCCAGCGCCCCTCAGTTACCAAGACTATTGCCACTGGCTGACACACTGTGAAAGCCGGCAAACCGAGGCTCTGGCTTATTGGCAACGACAGCTGGCCGAACCACCGGCCGCCCCGCAACTTCCCTGCGATCGACCGCTGCCGCGCCAGGAGCGGGGGCAAGGTCGCCAGTTAAGCGTCTCCATTCCAGAAGATAAATTCATCGCGATCTCTCAGCTTTGCCGCCGACACGAAGTCTCTCTGTTCCACGGGTTACTGGCGCTGACCTGGGCTTATTTGGGGCGCCTGGCGGATACCGACGATGTCCTGTTGACCGCACCGCTACATACGCGAAACAACCACGATTTTGCCGCAACTATCGGCAATTTCGTCAATACGGTTATTTTGCGCGGCGATATGCGGCACCAGCCGCGCGTCGGTGAATTATTGCGTCAGGCCAGGCAATGTACCCAGGAAGCCATGCAGTTCGGCCAGGTTCCTTATGAAACGGTGATCGATAACGTCAAAGGACTACGCACCGCCAATGGCGCGCCGGCGCTCAACGTCATGCTATCACTGCAGCAAGAACAGCCACTGTGGACGATGAGGGATACCGGCTCCAGCCACCTGCCCATCGACTTGTTGACCAGCCGTTTCAGCCTGGGCTTCTTTTTCCGTCTCAGCAACGGCGGCCTTGAGCTGAATCTCGAATACGACACGGAACGCTTTACCGATGCCGCGGTTCAGCGCCTGATCGGCCATTGGTTCACGCTGATGAGTGCAGCGCTCGCAAACGATGAGGCCGTCGTCAATACCCTGCCTTTGCTCTCTGACGATGAGCGCCGCAACATGCTCGACGGCTGGAATGCCACGCAATGCGATTATGCCGGCGATCGGCTGGTTCATCAGCTGTTCGAAGCGCAAGTCAGTCAGGTACCTCACCACATCGCGCTATGCAATGCGCGGAACCAGATGAGTTACGCTGAGTTGGATGCGCGTGCCAATCGTTTGGCCCATTATTTGCTGGCCCAGGGATTCGACGCCGGCGCACGCATCGCTATCCTGTGCGATCGCAGCCCGGCGATGGTCATCACCATGTTGGCTATTCTGAAAGCGGGCTGTGTTTATGTGCCTTTCGATCCCGCCAGCCCTCCCGCTCGTTTTCAAGCGATGATCCGTATCGCCGGCATCACCGGTATCGCAACTGACGCGCTGTTTGCCGATACCGCCGCCGCCTTGATTGCACAAGCGCCTACCTCGTTGGCGCACGTGCACGTCGCAATAAGCGAGGACCTCTCCTGGCCTTCGATTCCCGTGGAGAGCCGCATCACATCGGATGCGCTGGCTTACATCATCTTTACATCAGGAACGACCGGCGATCCCAAGGCGGTCGCCGTCAGGCATAAACCGGTAATCAATCTGATCGAGTGGGTAAACAAGACCTTCACCGTGAACGCCAGCGACAAGTCGCTGTTCGTCACGTCACTGGCCTTCGACCTGTCCGTCTACGATCTGCTGGGCATGCTTGCCGCAGGCGGAACGATTCGCCTCGCCGACCGAGATGAAACCAGAGATCCGAGTACACTGGCCAACATCGTCTGTGCAGAGGGCATCACCTTCTGGAACTCAGCGCCCATCGCGCTCGATCAATGCGAGTCCTATTTCCCGTCGTACCCGATTCCCACATTACGCCTGGCCTTCTTGTCCGGTGACTGGATCCCCGTATCGCTGCCGGACAAGCTGCGTAAAACGTTCCCCAACCTGCAGCTGGTCGGCTTGGGCGGCGCCACTGAAGCCGTCATTTGGTCCAACTTCTTTATCATCGAGCGGGTAGCGCCGGAGCAGAGCAGCATCCCTTACGGCAAACCGATTCAAAATGCTCGCTACTACATACTGGATAAGCAACTGCAGCCCGTTCCTATCGCGGTCGAGGGCGACCTGTTTATCGGCGGCGAGGTATTGGCCGAAGGTTACTTCGGCGATCAAGAGAAAACGGTGCGCAGTTATCTGCCCGATCCATATGGCCTGACGCCAACCGCCAGAATGTATCGAACCGGCGATAGAGCCCGATTCTCTCCGGATGGCACCATCGAATTCCTGGGACGGCAAGATACGCAGATAAAAATCAATGGATACCGCATTGAAACGGGCGAAATCGAAGCTGCGCTACTCACACAACCCGGCGTAAACGGCGCTTGCGTCGTGATTAAAGGTGAGCGTCATCGCCTCTGGCTGTGCGCCTATATCGTCAGCGAGGAACACAATCAGGAGGCGATTGCACGGCTACGCGCCAATCTGCGCACCAAATTACCCGAATACATGATCCCCGCCGTATTCACCTGTCTGTCAGCATTTCCTTTAACTGCCAATGGCAAATTGGATAAACAGCGGCTCCCGGAGCCAACAACGATGAACGGTGCCGGCGATCGGCACGCCCCCCCGTCAGGACGCTATGAGATGACGATTGCCGATATCTGGAAGGACGAACTTAACTGCGAGGCACTGAACGCTACGGATAACTTTTTTGATCTCGGCGGCAACTCCGCCAGCTTGATAAGGACACACAAAACGCTGGAGAACGCGCTGAATCGCACGATCCCCATCGTCACGCTCTTTCAGTACACCACTTTGCGCAGCCTCGCCGAGTGGCTGGCCGGTCACATAGAGAACGATGCAGCGGGCGCGTCTCAGGCAACCGCACAGCGGCTCTCCGGCCGACAACGTCTAATGCAACAAAGAAAACAACGAATCACCGCCAACGACTGATCTTATTCACAGGAAAAAATGATGGATGCAGATGCCAAGCTTATCGCGCAATACCAGCCGCAGCTGGTGAAGTTGGGCGCACATAAAGTGGCTCATTTAGATGAGCCACTAATGAATCATTTAATACGAACACACCATCTTCTCAGGGAAATGGAATGTGACGAGACGATATGCTTATCCGGATTATTTCACGGCGCATACGGCACACAGGGATTACATACTGATGAGATTGGTGACATTCCGTCATCTCAAAGGGAAATTGTCAGAGCCAGTATCGGCGAAAGCGCCGAACAGCTGGTTTATCACTTCTCTGTCATGAGTTACGAATCATTGAGTAAAAGCTTCCGTAATATCCTCAAACCGGAAGGACAACCTTGTCTGAAGGATCGTAGGAACGGCCGAACACTCAACGTTTCATTAGGTCATTTCCAAGCATTGTTAGCCTTAAAACTGGCGGACGTGCTGGCACACACCCCTACGCAGAAATATCACACCTGCCTAAATCTGCCGGCGGAATACGGCATGTTTTGGGAGTTAGTCGCGGAATATCTAGGTGAAAAACCCTTGTCCATTTGGAACAAAACCATTAACGGGTAATAAAAAATGAAAACTGCAGAAAACATGGTATTACCAGAGAATAACTGGGAAGGGTTTCCCCTGTCTTTTCAACAGCAACAGCTGATTAAGCAAAATACTCGAAATAGCCCGAAATATTTCACCGCAACGTATTCTCTGTCAGGATCTTTGGACCCTAACCGTTTAATCACGGCCTTGTCCACGCTGATTACTGAACATGAGATTTTGCGAACGTCCTTCAGAAACGTGTTGGGAGAACACAGCGATGTGCTGATGGTCATCAATGAACCCTATCAGCCCGAGCTGATTATGGCGGACGGTGAGCCTTCTGACGTTAACCCGTTCAACGAGGGAGAAGCGGCATCGGCATGCGTAAGCCCCGTAGCTACAGCACGGCCACTCAAAGCCGCGCTTTACCGCATGACAGCCGACCGACATACGCTGGTGATTTCACTGCCCGCCGCCAGCCTGGACTATGTTTCCGCCGACGCGATGATGGCGGTGCTGAGCCGCCTCTATGCCGGTGAGGCTGGCGCGTCGTCCCCCATCGTACAATACGTCGATTTTGCCCAATGGCAGCGTGAGGATTTCATCCCGCAAACCGCCATTGCTCATGTCGAGCCCAACTCTTCTTTGCGCCTGCCGCTCGAGTTCAAGTCCGACAGCCAGGATAGGCAATGCCGCCCCATAACGCTGGCGAGGGAAACACAATCTCAGCTACAAGCGCTGGCAACAGGTAACGCATTGTCCCTTCGCGCTCTGCTTTACGCTTGTTGGAGCGCTGCGTTATGGCGCATAGCGGAATATCCCGACCGTGTTGCGCTCAGCACAAACCTTGCCGGCCGCCCTTTTGCGGAACTTCAGCAGGCTTTGGGTCGCTTCGAATATGCAGTGCATACGATCGTGCAGCCCAACGCTGACATGACGTTGCTGCAGTTCGCTGAACATTGTCAGCAAGCGCTGCGACTGAGCGAGCAACAAGACGGCCGCCAGCCGGGTGATGCGCATTCAGCCGGCGAGATCGGCTATCAATTCTTCAATGCGGCGTCGGCAATCGAAACGCCCCTGCTACATTGGGAAAACCGTACCGCCATCCCTGTACCGGAACACTGCAAATTATCTCTGCAGGTGAATGCCGGTGAACGCCTCCACCTTGAGTTGCAGATACAGCAAGGCGTCTTCGATGCGGCAGGGATCGCAACGATTGAACAAGCGTTCCGCGCCACGCTGCAGGCGCTGCTCAAGACACCGCAGGCCATGCTCGATCGCTTTCCGCTTATGACTGACGATGAAACACGCATTCTGATTGAAAGCACTCATAACGCGCTGTCGTCATCGCCAGCCCTCGGTTGTTGGTACCATACTTTCAGCCGCCAGGCGGCGCAGACTCCCGATGCGCCGGCGTTAAAGTACAACTCGCGAATTTGGCGCTACGCCGAGCTGGATGCCTTCACCAATCAGTTGGCTCGCCATTTGCTGAACAATGGGGTGGAACAGGGCGCAGCGGTCGGCCTGATGCTTGAACGCAGCGATCTGGCGCTGGCAGCTATCATCGCCATCCACAAAGCCGGAGCCTGCTATGTCCCTTTCGACCCTCAACTGCCCCAGCAGCGGGTGGAGACCATTCTGAAGCAAACCAGGCCGGCACTGATGCTTGTCGCTCAAACGCAACATCGCCAGGCAAAGCTCACCCTCCCCGTGATGGCGCTGGATGCACAGTGGAATGACATTGGCGTGCTGGATGACTCCGCGCTGCCATTCACCGCGTCTGCCGACAGCCTCGCTTATGTGCTCTACACCTCCGGCTCTACCGGAGAGCCAAAAGGCGTCAAGATCGCTCATCATCAATTGCAGAACTATGTGTCCGGCATTATTGAGCGTGCGGAACTGGGTGCAGCGCTCACCTATCTCTCCATTGGCCCCATCACCACCGACTTGGGCAATACCACCCTGTTCCCCGCACTGGTCACCGGTGGCTGCATCGACATCTCACCGTTCACACACGCCGAGGATATTCAGGAGCAAATTCGCTATATGGAGCAAAGCGAGTATGACGTCCTCAAATTGACCCCTTCTCATATGGCATCTCTATTCGCGCTGGCGGACGCGCCAGCGCGCCTGATGCCTGGCAAGGCCTTATTGCTGGGGGGCGAAGTGTTGAGCTGGGGGATGTGGCGCCTGTTCAACGATTTTGCGAACGGTTGTCGCATCTACAACCATTATGGGCCAACCGAAACCTGCGTGGGCGCCATTGCGCAGCAGGTAGCGTCGGATAAATACGCCAGGCTGGCTTCCACCGTTCCCCTCGGTACCCCCTTGCCGCATGCCCGCTGCTATGTCGTCGACCCGCATGGCGCATTGCTTCCCATCGGCGTCGCGGGTGAGTTATATATTGGCGGCGAAACGGTCGCTTGTGGCTACGTGCAGAGCGCTGAAGATCAGCGTCCCCGTTTTATCGCCGATCCCTGGAGCCCGCGCTCCAATGCCCGGCTTTACCGTTCAGGGGATAAAGTTCGCCGGCTTCCCGATGGCAGCCTGGAGTTCCTTGGCCGTATCGACCGTCAGTTGAAAATCCGCGGATTCCGGGTAGAACCGGCCGAAATAGAAAGAACGCTGCGCAAACATGCGGAAGTTTTGGACAGCTGCGTCGTTGAACAAGGCGAATCCGGCAGCGCGCATCTGTTGGCTTACGTGGTCCTACAAAGCGGCGACAACGGCAATGCCGATTGGTTGCGTGAGCATCTCGCCGCTTACCTGCCGGATTTCATGATCCCCTCACAAATCGTGTCGCTCTCCCGCTTCCCGTTAAACCACAACGGCAAAGTCGATCACCGCATGCTACCGGCACCGGATACACTTATCGCCGCCAACGCCGATGACTATGTCGCGCCGCAAAGCGAAACGGAAAAAAGTGTCGCGGCCATTTTCCAGGAGTTGCTGCTGGCCAACCGTGTAGGCATACACGACGACTTCTTCGACATCGGTGGGCATTCGCTTATCGCCACAAAGTTGGTCGCTCAAATCCGTTCCACCTTCGATATTCCGTTCAATCTGCGCAGCGTGTTTATGGATGCGACCGTAGCCGGCCTCAGCCGCAACATTGATAAGCAACGTCACTCTCAGGAACTGGCAATATGAACGAAACAACAAGCGGTTTATTCGCCCGACGGCGCCAGAGCCAAGGCGTATCCATCACCAGTCTGGTCACCGCGTCACCACTGACCCATGCCGGCGCTAAAGGTGTCATGTTGCGCCCGGTGCTAGCCAACCTATCCGCCCCCGAGTGGGGACAAAACAGCTGGGATTATATCGCCAGTCTGTTAGCCGAATCTGGCGCCGTTTTGCTTCGTGG
The DNA here is from genome assembly GCF_016805595.1 of Serratia sp. 4542. Classification (NCBI taxonomy): domain Bacteria; kingdom Pseudomonadati; phylum Pseudomonadota; class Gammaproteobacteria; order Enterobacterales; family Yersiniaceae; genus Serratia; species Serratia sp. 4542. The sequence continues at coordinate 292,670 of NZ_RXKV01000006.1, read as the reverse complement.
CTTCAAGGTCGCGGATGTCGCGGCTTTTCGCGCTTTTGTGCAAACGTCGGCAGGCGCATTGTTGGGATACACCCACCGCTCCACGCCGCGGAGCAATATCAGCGAAGGGATATACACTTCGACCGAGTATCCGGCCGACCAACATATTCCCCAACACAATGAGATGTCCTACACCCGCAGTTGGCCCAAGCGGCTGTTCTTCCACTGCGCCGTCAAACCAGGCGCTCAGGGGCAGACTCCGCTTGCCGACAGTCAGGGTGTCTATGCGCGCCTGCCGGAAGACCTGCGCGCGCGTTTTGAAGCCCATGGCGTGATGTACGTGCGCAATTTTGGACAGGGTTTGGATCTCAGCTGGCAGCAGGTATTCCAAACGGAAAATCAGGCGGAGGTTGAGGCTTATTGCCAAGCGAACGACATCCAATGCCAATGGTTGGGGGAAGGACGCCTGCGCACACGCCAAATTTGTCAGGCGACCCTTGCCCACCCGCGAACGGGGGCGGGGATCTGGTTTAATCAGGCGCATCTGTTCCATATCAGCAATCTGCCGGCGGAAGCAGAACGTGAGTTAAGACGCGAATTCGCCGAGCATGAGCTGCCGCGCAATGCTCTGTTTGGCGACGGCAGTCCCATCCCGTCAACCGACCTGACGCTGATTCGACAAGCCTATCAACAAGAAGAAATCCTGTTCGACTGGGAACAGGGCGACATTCTAATTTTGGATAACGAAACCATTTCCCACGGCCGGCGACCATTTACGCCGCCGCGTAACATCATGGTGGCAATGACATGAGCGAATCAGGTTCATTTAAAGATGTACGTCGTGAAGTGGCGTACGCTTATGAAAAGGTGAAGTTTTTTAAAACTCACATGGAAATGTCGGGCCTACGGCCCGACGACATTAAAACCCTGGCGGACTTTAAACGCATCCCCGTCACACGCAAACTGCACTATCGGCGCAACTATCCGTCAGGGGTGTTAGCTGCCGGATTTACGCTGACCGGGCCGCATGTGATGCGCTTTCAAAGTTCTGGGACCTCAGGAGAGCGCTTGAACAGCGCGATCCTTTCCTATGACCTGGCGCGGCGACAGGCAACCAGCATGGGCGTTAATGCAAACTTCAACGCGCTGTGGCGCCCTGGTGCCCGGCCGCGCATTTGCCGCTATGCCCCGCCTAACTGCTCCGACGTAGAGTGCGGCATCGGTCTGACGACCATGGAGGAACGCACGCTGGCCGACGGCACGCTGGTCTTGCCTGTCGCTCACGACTTATTGGCGACCCCAGCCAGGATGATCAAGCAAGCGCTGGACGAAATCGCCGCCTACGATCCGGAAATTTTGGTGGTGGACCCGACGCATTTAGCCTTTTTAACTCGAGAGGCCGCCAAATTGGGACGCACTATCGTCACCACTAACAAGCTGCATATCGTTTGTGGCTATACCCATTTGACGCAGGTTGCACGACGTCAAATTCGGCACTTCTTCGGTGACGGAACACCAATCGGCAACATGCTGGGCATGTCGGAACTGGGTTACCTCGGTTTCGAATGCCACCACGGCTGTTTGCACATCAACAACCAAGACTTTTTCCTGGAGTTTTTAAGCGGGGAGCTGGAATCGGCCTTGGATGAAGTCGGTGAGTTGGTCATTTCCACCATTGATGACAGCTTGCTACCGCGCATTCGTTACGCCACCGGCGACCTGTACCGCCTGTCGTCAGAACCCTGCACCTGTGGCGCCACTTTGCCGGTAGTCAACATCGAAGGGCGCGCCACCCACAACGTCATCGGTAAAAACGGGGCGATAGTGACGCCTGCCGAGGTCGATCTGGCGGTGACCGATTGCCCAAGAATAGATTTATATAAGTTGGAACAAGACGAGCTCGGGAATCTTCGTTTTCGCTATATCCTCAATCAAGCATCATCGTCTGAGCTATTCGCATTGCAACAGCGCATCAGCGCACTTTGCCAAACCCGCGACATCATTTTCGAAGCCGTGGATTACATCGCCTGCGAACGCAGCGGAAAATTCCAATCCTGCATTTCCAGATATAACGGGGCATCTCATCCATGACGAATCATTTTATTGACCGCAGTCAGTTCCCTGCGCTGATGCAGGAAATAGACGGACGGCCTCTCAACTATCTCGACAGCGCCGCGACGACCCTAAAGCCGCGCGTCATGATTGATGCCGTAACGGAGTATTACAGCCAGAACGGCGCCAATATCCATCGCGGCAAACACCGTCTCTCCGACGAAGCCTCCAATGCCTATGAAGCCGCGCGCCTCTCAGTAGCGGACTACATCAGCGCACAGGCCAACGAAGTCGTGTTTACCCACAATACGACCCATGCGCTGAACATCGTGGCGCAAGGATTGGCGCTGAGAAAATCGGATCTGGTTATCGCTGGCATCGATTCACATCATTCCCAACTATTGCCCTGGCGGCAAGTAGCCACCCTGAGGTTCATCCAAACCGATGATCAGGGCAGGATCGATTTGGATCATTTCCAGACGCTGCTCGCGCAACGACCGAAAGTGGTCGCCCTGACGCACTGCTCCAATGTCACCGGCGTTGTGCATCCCATTGAGCAGATGATCGCGATGATCCGCACACAAAGCGATGCCGTTATTGTGCTGGACGCCGCACAGTCTCTCCCGCACGGCCGTCTCAACCTCCATACGCTGGGCGCCGACTTTGTCGCCTTCTCCGCACACAAAATGCTGGGCCCAACCGGGTTGGGCTTTTTGTACGCGAACCAGCATCGCCTCGATGCACTTAAACCACTGCAATTCGGTGGCGGTACGGTTGACTGGGTGGATGCCGATAGCCAGGTCAATCGTCGGGCGCCCTATCATCTCGAGGCCGGCACGCCGGCGATTGCCTCCGTCATCGGCGCCGGCGCGACTTTTCGTCTGTTAGCCGGCTTCGATGAGACGACACGGCGTGAACACGACAAAGGTTTGGTCAACGCGCTGCTTTCCGGGGCGGCCTCTCGCCCTTATCTCAAACTTGTCGGCCCCGCTGACGGTGAAAACCGCCATGCCATAGGCGCTTTCAAGTTCTCGAGCTGCGTTTCGGTCGGAGAAATCGCCCGCTTGCTCAGCGACGCCTACGGCATCATGTGCCGCAGCGGTTACCTGTGCGCGCAACCTTTCGTCGGCACTCTGGCCGGTGGAGAGATCCTGCGCGCATCCGCCTATTTATACAACACGACGGCTGATATCGATGCCCTGTATCAGGCCCTTGATGACCTGGCGGAGTGCATGGGGCTGCCCACGGTAAACTGATGAAAAACGGCCCGGCGTTTGCCGGGCGTTTTATCGCTATAACGCGACGAGGAAAAAAAGATGCGATTGATGAACTATGCCATTTTTCCGAACCTGACGTTCTCTGACCCCTTCTGGGTACAGCTCCGGCAAGAGGCAAAAGCCTTGGCCGAAAGAGAAGGGGTGATGAGCAAACTCCTGCAGCAAGGAGTATTGCAGCATGCCACCTTCAACGAGGCGCTCGCAAACCGCCTGGCCTTGAAACTGGCCAATGACGATATCGATGCAACGAGCCTGAGAAACGTTGTTGAACAAACGCTGCAACGCGCGCCCGACATTGTCGACGCCGCATTGGCGGATATGCGCGCGGTTTACGAACGCGATCCCGCCTGCCACAGTACGATACAGATATTTTTTTTCTTCAAGGGATTCATCGCATTGCAAGCCTATCGTGTCTCACATGCGCTGTATCAGCACCAGCACCGTGAAATGGCCTATCACATCCAAAGCCGGGTATCAGAACTCTTCTGTATCGATATCCATCCGGCCGCCAAGCTGGGCAAAGGCATCATGCTCGACCATGCTCACGCGATTGTCATCGGTGAAACGGCGACGGTGGGCGACAACGTCTCCCTGCTGCATTCGGTGACGCTGGGAGGAACAGGAAAAGCCGGCGGCGATCGCCATCCCAAGGTGGGTAATGGCGCCGTTATCGGCGCCGGAGCCAAAATATTGGGTAATGTGCGGATCGGCGACAGTTGCTGTGTTGCCGCCGGCGCCGTTGTGCTCAAGGACATTCCGCCATCGGCCACGGCAGTGGGCATTCCCGCCCGGATTGTCGGCCTCTAAGCGCCTCCCACACTCCGGTAGCGGCGAAAAACTATCGGTGTGTGGGGGCTTCCGAGACATTAGGCATTTATCCGGCTATCTGAGGTCGCGCACCACGAACAGACGCGATTCGAAACCGCCGCTCTTGAAGGTGCCGGTATTGACCCACCCCGGCGGCGAACGGCCGAAGTCCTGATTGAAATCCCCGCCGCTGACCAGCCAGACCCGGCGATGGCCTTTCGATAAAACGCTGAGCTTATCGACATAGGTCTGCGCCGCCCGATCGTGGAAAAAGGTGCCGAAGCCATAGGCATTGGGCTTGCCCGAAATGCCGTTGGGCCTGGCCGGGGTATACAGCAAGGCGCGATAGCCCTTCTTGTTGTAATACACGTAGCTCAGGTAGTTGAACATGTTGCTGACCACTACCGCATCGTTAGGCTGATAGTGGCTGTTGATATAATGCACCATCACCTTGAACTCATCTTTCTCGACCGGATAGTCGTTACGCACGCCGCAGCCGAACAGCAGGCTGAAAAACAACAGCAAAGAGATCCCGCGCACCCGGCTTTTCGTTCCGGCGATCAGCACGCCCAACACCAGCGGAATGCCGAGCGCGGCGGAATAGAGGTAGCGATCGACAAACAGCGGCGTGCGCCAGGAAATGGCGAATACCAGCGTCACCGGGATCAGAATGCCACCAAGCAGCAGCAGCGAGAATATCCTTGGCATCGCGCGCCGTTTCAGCAGCAGCGCGCACAACGCGATAAACATCGCCGGCAGCAGCCAGAGAATCGCCGTGGGATAGTTGCTGCCGTCATGGCCGGTGAGAAAACGCCAATACATTGCCGGCAGATCGCCCCAAGAAACCTGAGGGATCCAACCGACGTCGCCGCCGACCCGCAGTTCGGCGATATGCGCCAGCAGATTGAACAACACCAGCAGCCAGGGAATGTAGGCCACCCCAATCGCCACATTGGCCAGCCACCACGCCGGCTGCTTGATGTAACGTACGCCTTCTCGGCGGCATGACAGCGCCAATACCACCAGCCAGTGGGCGATCAGCGTGAAAATGGTGAAGTAATGGGTATAAAAGCTCAGCGTCATCAACAGCGCATACAGCGCCAGATAGCGGCGGTTATCCGGCGTTTTCAGCCACTTAGCCAGCACCATGGCGGCGGCGATCGCCAGCATCCCCATCAGCGCGTACATGCGCGCCTCCTGACTGTAACGCACCGCCATCGGCATGATTGCCATCAACCATCCCGCTATCAGCGCCGCCCGCTCGCTGGCCAACCAACGGGTAAAGCGCATCGCCAGCGCTACCGTCGCCACGCCAAACACCAGGCTCAGCGAACGGGCGGCCATGATGCCGTCGCCAAACAGTACCATCCAGGCATGCAGCAACAGATAATAAAGCGGCGGGTGAACATCGAAGGAAGCGTGGTACAGCAAAGCGCCCACATCATAGCGACTGGTCAGCACGCTGGAGGCTTCATCACACCAAAAGTACCGATCCGTTAAGGAAATAAACCGCACGATCGCCGAAAACGCCACGATCGCCAACGCGTAATGTTTGTAACTGATGCCCTTTAAGCCGTTGTTGCTCAAAGAGACATTCGAAACCTGTTGCAGTGACATAACCGCATTCCGCCCAAGAGAACCACACAGTGTGGAGACGCAGCGTCATCATTGCCGACGGCGGGTAAATGGCGGGTAAATCAGTACGAAAAAGTCGGCACAGTCACCGCGGCGCCGCACGACTCTCAGCGGATTTCAACGCTGATATCCGGGTAGGCCTTCTCGCCGTCGCTGAGGTAATGCCCCAGCGCCCGGTAAGCCATCACGTACAGCACGGCGGCGGCGCACAGGCACAGCAAGGTCACAAGCAGGAATCTGGATTTGCGCACGATAGGCTCCATGGGGAAATTTTCGCCTATTGTAGCGCGGCAAAATAAACGAAAGTTCAATTGCCGGCGGGTCGAGCGCCTCGCACTCATTCGGCGAGGCGGCTCGTATCATTTCTTCAACATGTAGATAAACGAATCGACGGTTTCGCCGCCGGCGGTGGTGACGCTCACCGCTACCCGTTCATACCCCTCGCCTTCGAACGCATCGAGAGTCGGCCAGTGGTTGACGAGATTCGCTGAACGGAACAGAAAACCTTTCACCCGATTGCCGCTGTTATCCAACACGATGCCTGGATAGCCCATCTCGGCGCCCCAGCCTTCGTTAAGCAGCGATCCGCCAACGCTGCCTTCTTCCCAGCTGCCGCCGATGGCTTCCATGATGTGCGCGTTGGGTCTGCCCGGCCCCAGGGTGCCGTATACGAATAAGCTTTGCATTTTTCACTCTGCCACTGACTGAAAGTTAGCGCATGAACATAACATGGCGCTCAATGGCAAGCCAACGGGCGTATGGGTTACGTAATCGAGTTTTCAAGGGAACAAGTAGGGGGAAGAAAATCAAGGGAGTAATGGCACGCCCTATAGGATTCGAACCTATGACCTACGGCTTAGAAGGCCGTTGCTCTATCCAACTGAGCTAAGGGCGCATTGATATGCGGCAACCTGCGGTTGCGGGTTGGGATTATACGGTCAGAGGTTAGCGAGTCAATGCCTTTTCATGACGTTACGGCGGCGGCCGTGCTTTATGGCGTTTTTTCCGCCAGCGCCCGCGCGGCGAGGGTTCCCGTCAACCGGGCGCCGCCATGCTGAACCAGGCCGACGCCTACGTAAATCGGCGCGCGTTCAGACCACCGCCGCCCGTCACCCCACCACCGGCAAAGGCGAGCGGACTGCACTACTGCGGCGATGTCGCCCCAATCGGCGTGCTCAACCACCCGCGCGTTGCAGGTCACCGCCACCCTTTCCTCCAGTGTGGCGTCGGGGCGGGCGCTGTTTAAAGAAGCCTGGCTCCCCGATGCCCAAACCAGCAACAGCGTGCAGCCTGCCCAGGCGCAACCCTTCATACGCATAACTTCCGCCACAGCGCATTCAATCGTGCCCGCCACGACGGCGCCGCCTCATGCTTGCCGAGCTGGTGCAACGCGGTGAGCTGTGCGCTGTCCGCCGGATGCAGTGAAGAATCGAACACCGTTTCCCCCACGTGTTTAGGCTCCGCCGGTTGCTCGTCAGGCTGATGATGCAACGGGTAAAGCCGGGTTATCGCTCTCATGATCCTGCCCTCTTTCGCCCTGTGAACGGCCCCAGCGTATCCAAATACAGGTAAAAATGACGTAGAGGATCCTGAGGCCGGCATAAAAAAAGCGTAAATCGGCGTCGGCAACGGCCGCGAGGGTGATTCTGCGCCTGACAGCGCGCTCAGCTTCTGCCAGAATAGCGGCATCCCCGCTTTTCTTAATTGATGGATTTCCACACTGATGTCAGCAAAGATTATTGATGGTAAAACGATTGCGCAGCAGGTTAGAAACGAAGTGGCTGAGCAAGTGAAACAACGTCTGGCGGCCGGCAAACGCGCCCCAGGGCTGGCGGTTGTGCTGGTCGGCGAGAATCCGGCTTCGCAAATTTACGTCGCCAGCAAGCGCCGCGCCTGCGATGAAGTCGGCTTCCTTTCCCGCTCCTACGACCTGCCCGCTGCCACCAGTGAAGCCGAGCTGCTGGCGTTAATCGACCAGCTGAACGCCGATGAGGAAATCGACGGTATTCTGGTGCAGTTGCCGCTGCCGGCCGGCATCGATAACGTCAAGGTGCTGGAACGCATCCACCCGGACAAAGACGTCGACGGCTTCCACCCGTACAACGTCGGCCGCCTGTGCCAACGCGCGCCTAAACTGCGCCCGTGCACGCCGCGCGGCATCGTCACCCTGCTGGAGCGTTATAACATCGATACCTACGGCCTGAACGCCGTGGTGGTCGGCGCTTCCAACATCGTCGGCCGCCCGATGAGCATGGAGCTGCTGCTGGCCGGCTGCACCACCACCGTCACCCACCGCTTCACCAAGAATCTGCGTCATCACGTCGAGAACGCCGATCTGCTGGTGGTGGCGGTCGGTAAGCCGGGCTTCATTCCGGGCGACTGGATCAAACCGGGCGCCATCGTGGTGGACGTCGGCATCAACCGTCTGGAAAGCGGTAAAGTGGTGGGCGATGTCGATTTCGACGCCGCCAGCGAGCGCGCCGCCTACATCACCCCAGTGCCGGGTGGCGTCGGCCCGATGACCGTTGCTACACTGATCCAAAATACCTTGCAGGCCTGCGAGGAATATCACGACGTTCAACCTAAATAAGTAAGGCAGTATGGAAATTTTCAATCTGGACAATCATCCCCACGTCGAACTGTGCGATCTGCTGAAGTTCCAGGGCTGGTGTGAAAGCGGCGGCGCCGCCAAAGAAGTCATCGCCGAAGGGCGGGTGAAAGTCGACGGCAAGGTCGAAACCCGCAAGCGCTGCAAGATCGTCGCCGATCAGGTGGTGGAATTCAACGGCGGCAAGGTCATGGTTAAACCCTAACCCGCAGCCATAGAAAAAGGCGCTGAATTCAGCGCCTTTTTTGTTTTTCCCTGCGGCCGGATTACTTGCGGCGCCAGGTGGTGCCCTGCGGGCCGTCTTCCAGCACGATGTTCATCTCGTTCAACCGATCGCGAGCGGCATCTGCCAGCGCCCAGTCCTTGGCAGCACGCGCTTCGTTACGCTGTTTGATCAGCGCTTCGATCTCCGCCACTTCGCCGTCGTCAACCTGAGCGCCCCCTTGCAGGAACTGCTCCGGCTCCTGCTGCAGCAGGCCGAGTACGTTCGCCAGCTTACGCAGTTCCGCCGCCATACCGTTGGCCGCCGCCATGTCTTCCCCCTTGAGGCGGTTAACCTCGCGCGCCAGATCGAACAGCGCCGAGTAGGCTTCCGGGGTGTTGAAGTCGTCGTCCATCGCTTCGCGGAAGCGGGCTTCGAACGCTTCGCCGCCGGCCGGCGCGGCGTCGGCATCGGTGCCGCGCAGCGCGGTATAGAGGCGCTCCAGCGCGGTGCGCGCCTGCTTGAGGTTCTCTTCGCTGTAGTTCAGCTGGCTGCGATAGTGGCCGGACATCAGGAAGTAACGCACCGTCTCCGCATCGTAATGGCCGAGCACGTCGCGAATGGTGAAGAAGTTATCCAGCGATTTGGACATCTTTTCTTTGTCGATCATCACCATGCCGGAGTGCATCCAGTAATTGACGTACGGGCCGTCGTGGGCGCAGCTCGACTGTGCGATCTCGTTCTCGTGATGCGGGAACATCAGATCGGAACCGCCGCCGTGGATATCGAAGTGGGTGCCCAGTTGCTTGCAGTTCATGGCGGAGCATTCGATATGCCAGCCCGGACGGCCCGGCCCCCACGGCGACTGCCAGCTCGGCTCGCCCGGCTTGGACATCTTCCACAGCACGAAGTCCATCGGGTTGCGTTTCACGTCGTCGATCTCTACGCGCGCGCCGGCCTGCAGCTGATCCAGATCCTGGCGCGACAGCAGCCCGTATTGCGGATCGCTGTCGATGGAGAACATCACGTCGCCGTTGCTAGCCACATAGGCGTGATCGCGATCGATCAGGCGCTGGGTGATCTCGATGATCTCGGCGATGTGCTGGGTCGCGCGCGGCTCTTGATCCGGGCGGTCGATCAGCAGCGCGTCGAAGTCGGCGTGCATTTCCGCCAGCATGCGTTCGGTCAGCTGGTCGCAGGTTTCATGATTTTCCGCCGCGCGGCGGATGATTTTGTCGTCCACGTCGGTGACGTTGCGCACGTAGTTCAGCGAATAGCCGAGGTAGCGCAGGTAACGCGCCACCACGTCGAAAGCGACAAAGGTACGACCGTGGCCGATGTGACACAGGTCATAGATGGTTACCCCGCACACGTACATGCCCACTTTCCCGGCATGAATGGGTTTGAATTCCTCTTTTTGACGACTCAGGGTATTAAAAATCTTTAGCATCGGGAGATTCCGTGGTGTGCGTGATAACAAAAAAGATAACCGGGCTTCAGGTTTTCCGCCCGGTAGCGTATTGAAACCTGAAGCCTGATCTATTGCAAGGTTAAGGCCATGCTTTGCTGATTTCACGCGAATAAAATGCGCGAAATTCGGCGGTCGGCGAAATTGTTATAATATAACACAAATGCAATTACCACAGACAGTGCGCGGTTGAGCCGCTGCTGACTCACTGGGGCGGATATGTTATAAGGGCGGTCTGAATGTTCACTCGCTTTACGTGACGTCTCACTTCACCTTGTTAGGATTAAAACTATGGTTACTTTCCACACCAATCACGGCGATATCGTTATCAAGACCTTTGCTGACAAAGCGCCGGTTACCGTTGAAAACTTCCTGAACTACTGCCGCGCCGGTTTCTACGACAACACCATCTTCCACCGAGTGATCAACGGCTTCATGATCCAGGGCGGCGGTTTCGAGCCGGGCATGAACCAGAAAGCGACCAACGCGACCATTAAGAACGAAGCCAACAACGGTCTGAAAAACACCATCGGCACCCTGGCAATGGCGCGCACCAACGATCCGCACTCCGCCACCGCACAGTTCTTCATCAACGTGGCTGACAACGACTTCCTGAACTTCCGCGGCGAAAACGTGCAGGGCTGGGGCTACTGCGTGTTTGCTGAAGTGGTTGAAGGCATGGACGTGGTCAACAAGATCAAAGGCGTGAAAACCGGCCGCAGCGGCATGCACCAGGACGTACCGGTAGAAGACGTCGTGATCAACAGCGTGACCGTCAGCGAGTAATCGCGGCTGCATGAGTACGCTGTTCATCGCAGATCTGCACTTGTGCGCACAGGAACCGGCAATCACTGCCGGTTTTCTGCGTTTTTTACGGCGCGAAGCGGTTCACGCCGACGCGCTGTACATCCTCGGCGACCTGTTTGAAGCCTGGATCGGCGACGACGATCCCGAGCCGCTGCACGTGGAGATCGCCGCGGCGCTGAAAGCGCTGCAACAGGCCGGCGTGCCCTGCTACTTCATCCACGGCAACCGCGATTTTCTGCTCGGCAAGCGCTTCGCCCGTGCCAGCGGCATGCAGCTGCTGCCGGAAGAGAAAGTGCTGGAGCTATACGGCCGCAGGATCCTGATCCTGCACGGCGACACCCTGTGCACCGACGATCAGGCCTATCAGCAATTCCGCCGTAAAGTGCACAACCCGCTGATTCAAAAATTGTTCCTGGCGCTGCCGCTGCGCTGGCGACTGAAGATCGCCGCCAACATGCGCGCCCGCAGCCAGCAATCCAACCAGTACAAGTCGGAAGCCATCATGGACGTCAACCCGCAGGCAGTCGAACAGACTATGCTGCGCCACGACGTGCACTGGATGATCCACGGCCATACCCATCGCCCGGCGGTGCACCAGCTGGCGTTGAGCAACGGCGAAGCCCATCGCGCGGTGCTGGGCGCCTGGCACGTCGAAGGATCGATGGTCAAAGTCAGCGCCGACGCCGTCGAGCTGATCCAATTCCCATTCTGAGCCCCGGACTGGCGCGCGAGTGAAAATTCGCGCTTTCGGCGGTGAAAACCGGCGACGCAACCGTTTTCCTCGCCGTGCGCTCATGGTATGCTCTACGCCCTCATTCGGCCCTCAGCCGACGCCAGACAAATCACAGGAGCCTTACACCCATGGGAGCCAACGCCGCTTCAGCCGCCACTACCGGGGCGAAAATCGCAATTGTAATGGGATCGAAAAGTGACTGGGCCACCATGCAGTTCGCCGCCGAAGTCCTGACCCAGCTCGAAGTCCCCTTCCATGTCGAAGTCGTTTCCGCCCACCGTACGCCGGACAAGCTGTTCAGCTTCGCCGAGCAGGCTACCGCCAACGGCTTTGACGTGATCATCGCCGGCGCCGGCGGTGCGGCACACCTGCCGGGCATGCTGGCGGCGAAAACCCTGGTGCCGGTGCTGGGTGTGCCGGTGCAAAGCGCCGCGCTGAGCGGCGTAGACAGCCTCTACTCCATCGTACAGATGCCGCGCGGCATTCCGGTGGGCACGCTGGCGATCGGCAAAGCCGGCGCCGCCAACGCCGGGCTGCTGGCGATGCAGATCCTGGCGCTGCACGACGCCGCGCTGGCGCAGCGTTTGGCGGACTGGCGTCGGGCGCAGACCGAAGAGGTGTTGAACCACCCCGATCCGCGGGAGGACGCATGAAGCCGGTTTGCGTACTGGGCAACGGCCAGCTGGGGCGCATGCTGCGCCAGGCCGGCGAACCGCTGGGCATCGCCGTTTACCCCGTCGGCATCGATGCCGAGCCCGAGGCGGTGCCGTATCAGAACAGCGTCATTACCGCCGAGATCGAACGCTGGCCGGAAACCGCGCTGACGCGCGAACTGGCGACCCACAGCGCCTTCGTCAACCGCGACATCTTCCCGCGCCTGGCCGATCGCCTGACGCAAAAACAGCTGCTCGACCAGCTCGGCCTGGCGACCGCGCCGTGGCAGCTGCTGGCGAGCGCCGCCGAATGGCCGCAGGTATTCGCTTCGCTGGGCGAGCTGGCGATCGTCAAACGCCGGGTCGGCGGCTATGACGGCCGCGGCCAATGGCGCTTGCGCCCGGGCCAGGAAGCCGAACTGCCGGCCGATGCCTATGGCGAGTGCATCGTCGAGCAAGGCATCAATTTCTCCGGCGAAGTATCGCTGGTGGGTGGGCGCGGCCACGACGGCCGTTCGGTATTCTACCCGCTGACTCACAACCTGCATGAAGACGGCATCCTGCGCACCAGCGTGACGCTGCCGCAGCCCAACCCGGCGCTGCAGCAACAGGCCGAGCAGATGCTGACGGCGATCCTGAACGAGCTGAACTACGTCGGCGTGATGGCGATGGAATGCTTTATCGTCGGCGATCGGCTGCTGATCAACGAACTGGCACCGCGCGTGCACAACAGCGGCCACTGGACGCAAAACGGCGCGTCCATCAGTCAGTTCGAGTTGCATCTGCGCGCCATCCTTGGCCTGCCGTTGCCGGAGCCGGTGGTGAGCACGCCGTCGGTGATGGTCAACCTGATCGGCACCGCCGTCAACGAACAGTGGCTGTCGCTGCCGCTGGTGCATCTGCACTGGTATGAGAAAGAGGTGCGCCCGGGCCGCAAGGTCGGCCACCTCAATCTGAACGACCCGAGCGCCGCCGATCTGCGCCAGGCGCTGCAGGCGCTGGCGCCGCTGCTGCCGGGCGAATACCAAAGCGGGCTGGCCTGGGCACAGCAGAAGCTGGCTTAAGGCTCACGCCGCCGAAAGTAAAAGGGGTTAGCCTTAGGCTAACCCCTTTTTTCATCCCGCTAAGTCAACATCACCCCTCATAACTGCGGAACAGCGCCCGGCCGCGCAGCAGGCGCACGCCCAGCCAGCCGCCGCACAGCGACAGCAGCAGCGCGCTGGCCAGCGGCAACGCCCACCACAGCACCGGCGTCGGCGTCCACGGGAAGTCGAATACCCGGCTCTGCAGCAGCCACAGCGCCGCCTCGGCGCCCACCGCCGCCGCGATGCCCGCCACCAGCCCCAGCAGGGCGAACTCGCACCACAGTGTGCGGCGCAGCAGCCGTTTGCCGGCCCCCAGCGTGCGGTACACCACCAGCTCCTGGCGGCGCTGACGCATGCCGACCTGCACCTGCGCCAGCAGCAGCAGGCCACCGCACAACACCACCAGCACCACCATCACCTCCAGCGCGCGGCTGACCTGCTGCAGCACGCCGCCGACCTGTTTCAGGATCGCGCCGATGTCCAGCAGGCTGAGCGTCGGAAATTGGCGGTTGAGCTGGGTCAGCATCTGGCCGTCGCCGTCGTAGCGGAAGCTGGTAAGCCAGGTCTGCGGCTGGCCGTCCAGCGCGCCCGGCGGGAAGATAAAGTAAAAGTTCGGCTTCAGGCTTTCCCAATCCACCTGGCGCAGACTGGTGACCTTGGCGCTGAACGCCTGGGTATCGCCGCTGAAGGTCAGCGTGTCGCCCAGCTTGATCTTCAGCCGCCCGGCAATGCCTTCATCCATCGAGACTTCGCCGCTTTTCGGCGGCCAGCTGCCCGCCACCAGCGGATTATGATCCGGCAGATCGGCCAGCCAGGTCAGGTTCAGCTCGCGGTTCACCGCCTCGCCGCCCGGATCGTCTTCATGCACCCGCTCGGTCGCCAGCTGCTGGTTTATCTCGGTCAGGCGCACCCGGACGATCGGATAATAGGTTTCCGGCTTGATCTGGTGCTGCTGCAGGAAGGTTTTCACCTGCGGCACCTGCGCCTCGGTCATGTTGAGCAGGAAATAGTTCGGGCTGTCCGGCGGCAGCTGTTGCTGCCAGCGTTCGAGCAGATCGCCGCGCAGCACCAACAGCAGCGCCAGCAGCATGAACGACAGCGAAAATGCCGCCAGCTGGCTGATGGTCACCCACGGCTGATGCAGCAGGCGGTTAACCGCCAGCCGCAGCGCCAGGCTCTTGAGCGTGATGCGGCGCAGCAACAACAGGCTGCCCCAGCCGATGCCGCCCAGCAGCAGCGCCAGCACCGCCATACCGGCCAGGATCGCCCACAGCAGCGTGCTGGCCCCCATCAGCGTCACCAGCAGCGCCACCACGACCGCCGCCGTCACCGGCAGGAAGTAGCGCAGCGGCCAGACGTTGGCCACCACGTCGCGGCGCAGCACCCGCAGCGGTTGGGTAGCCAGCAGCTGACGGTACGGCCGCAGCCCGACCAGCAGTGAAATCAGCACCAGCGCGCCGAGCGCCCACAGCCACGGCCAGGCGCCGGCGGCAGGCAATGCGGCCGGTAACACCGGTTTCAGCAGGCGAATCAACAGCGCTTCGAACGCCAGCCCGATCGCCCCGCCGCACACCGCCGCCAGCGCCATCACCGCCAGCCACTGGCCGACGATCAGCTTACGCAGCGCGCCGCGCCCGGCGCCGAGGGTTTTCAGCACCGCGATCAGATCGTAGCGGCTGCGGCAATAGTGGCTCATCGCCACCGCCACGGCGGCGATCGACAACAGCAGCGTCAGCAGGGCCGACAACAGCAGGAACTGTTGGGATCGCTGCAGCGACTTGCCGAGCGCGCTGCCGGACTCCTGCAGCCCGAACCAGCGCTGATCCGGCGTCAACTGCGGCGTCAGCCGTTCTTCGTAACGTTGAATATCCGGCTCGGCGCCGGCGAACATATAGCGGTAGGTCAGGCGGCTGCCCGGCTGCACCGCGCCGGTCTTATCGACGTCCGCCAGGTTGATCATGATGCGCGGCGCGGTCTGGAACGGGTTGAAGCCGGCGTCCGGCTCCTGAATGATTTCACCGGCGATGCGCAGCGTGGTGTCGCCCACCTCGAGCGAATCCCCGACTTTCACGTTCAGCAGCGCCAGCAGACGCGGTGCCACCAGCACGCTGCCCGGTTCGGGCTTGATGTTGGCCGGGCGCGTTTCCAGCTTGCCGTACAGCGGATAGGCCAGATCGGTGGCTTTCACGTCCGCCAGCTGCGGCCGATCGCCGGCATAGGTCATGGTGGTGAACGACAGTTGACGGCTCAGTTTCAGCCCCTGCTGCTGCGCGTCCAGCAGCCAGCCTTCCGGCACCGGATGCGCGCTGCGCAGCACCCGATCGCCGGCGATAAAGTCGCGGCTCTGTTGGCTGAGCCCTTTGTCCATACGATCGCTGATGCTGCCCAGCGCCAGCACGCAGGCCACGGAGAGCGTCAGCGCCAGCCAAACGATCAGCAGCGACGGCGAGCGCCATTCGCGCCAGAACCAGCGCCAGATCATGCTTCCTCCCACAGCTTGCCTTCGCGCAGCCGCAGCCGCCGCTGGCAGCGCGCCGCCAGGGTTTCGTCATGGGTCACCAGGATCAGGGTGGTGTCAAAATCGCGATTGAGGGAAAACAGCAGGTCGGCGATGCGATCGCCGGTCTGACGATCGAGGTTGCCGGTCGGTTCATCGGCGAACAGCACCCGCGGCCGGCCGCTGAAGGCGCGCGCCAGCGCCACGCGCTGCTGCTCGCCGCCGGACAGCTGCGCCGGCAGGTGATCGAGCCGTTTGCCCAATCCCAGCTGTTCCAGCAGCTGCACCGCCTGCTCGCGGCTTTGCCTGTCGCTCTCGCCGCGCAGCAGCGCCGGCAGCTGCACGTTTTCCAGCGCGTTCAGCGTCGGCACCAGCATGAACGACTGAAACACGAAGCCGACGTTCCTGGCGCGCAGCGCGGCGCGGCCCTCTTCGTCCAACGCGGTCAACGACTCGCCGAGCAGGCGCACCTCGCCCTCGCTGCCGTCATCCAGCCCGGCCAAAATGCCCAGCAGGGTCGATTTCCCCGATCCGGATTCGCCGATCAGGGCGATCGTCTGCGCGGGTTTGACAAGCAGCTCGACTCCGGTAAGGATGGTGAGCTGATGCTCACCCTGACCAACGTGTTTACTAAGATGATGAACTTCAAGAACGTTTTCCGCTGGCATCTTCCCTTCCTTTTGCTGTTGGGATTATTCAGTTTACGCGCTGTCGCCGCCGATACCTTGTTGATTTTGGGCGACAGTTTAAGCGCCGGCTACCGCCTGCCGATCGAGCGGGCCTGGCCGACGCTGTTGGCCGAACAGTGGCAGAAAAAACCAGGCGCGCCACAGCTGGTCAACGCCAGCATCAGCGGCGACACCGCCGCACAGGGGCTGGCGCGTCTGCCCGCGCTGCTGAAACAGCATCAGCCGCGCTGGGTGCTGATCGAGCTGGGCGCCAACGACGGCCTGCGCGGTTTCCCGGCGCAGGACGTACAGCGCGATCTCGGCCAGATCATCACACAGGTGCAGCAGGCCGGCGCACAGCCGCTGCTGATGCAGATCCGCATCCCGCCGAACTACGGCCGCCGCTATACCGAAGCGTTCAGCGCCGTTTACCCGGCGCTGGCCAAGCAGTTCAACATTCCGCTGCTGCCGTTCTATATGGAACAGGTGGTGGTGAAGCCGGAATGGATGCAGGATGACGGATTGCACCCCAATGGGGACGCCCAGCCGTTTATCGCCACCTGGATGGCGGAGCGCCTGGAACCGCTAGTAAAACATGAGTCTAACTAAATTAGGGTCGTACACTAGGTAAAGTTATGCAAAAAGCAGTATTGATAACCGGCTGCTCCAGCGGGATTGGACTGATTGCGGCGCAGGATCTGCGCAACCGCGGCTATCGGGTGCTGGCCGCCTGCCGCAAACCGCAGGACGTGGAAAACATGCGCCAGCTCGGGCTGGAAGGCATCGAGCTGGATCTGGACGACAGCGCCAGCGTCGAGCGCGCCGCCGCCGAGGTGATCGCGCTGACCGGTGGCCGCCTGTACGGCCTGTTCAACAACGGCGGCTTCGGCGTTTACGGCCCGCTCAGCCGCATTTCGCGCAGCCAGCTGGAGCGGCAGTTCGCCACCAACCTGTTCGGCACCCACCAGCTGACCCAGCTGCTGTTGCCGGCAATGCTGCCGCACGGCGAAGGGCGCATTATCCAGACCAGCTCGGTGATGGGGCTGGTCTCCAGCGCCGGGCGCGGCGCCTACGCCGCCAGCAAGTTCGCGTTGGAGGCCTGGTCGGACGCGCTGCGCATGGAGCTGCACGGCAGCGGCATTCAGGTCAGCCTGATCGAACCGGGGCCGATTTCTACCCACTTTAGCCAGAACGTCAACCAGGCACAGAGCGACAAGCCGGTGCACAACCCCGGCATCGCCAAGCGCCTGACGCTGCCGCCGGAGGCCATTCTGCCCAAGCTGCGCCACGCGCTGGAAAGCCCGCGCGCCAAACTGCGCTACCCGGTGACCCTGCTGGCGCACGCCATGAGCGTGCTGCGCCGCATTCTGCCGGGCCGCTGTCTGGATTGGCTGCTGCGCGGCAACGCTTAATTCGCCCGCCGGGGTTGAAGAATGGCGGCGCGCCCCCATCTACACCCCATGGCTCCGCACGATCAGAGAGAAAAAAGATGCTAGCTCAAGCTGTTGTTGATATTAACGAAACTAACCTGCACCAGACGCTGGAACAATCGATGTCCATTCCGGTGCTGTTCTACTTCTGGTCCGAGCGCAGCCAACACTGCCTGCAGCTCACGCCGGTGCTGGACAAGCTGGCGGCGGAATACGCCGGTCAGTTTATTCTGGCCAAGGTGGACTGCGACGCCGAACAGATGATCGCCTCCCAATTCGGGCTGCGCTCCATTCCGACGGTCTACCTGTTCAAAGACGGCCAGCCGGTCGACGGCTTCCAGGGCCCGCAGCCCGAAGAAGCGATCCGCGACTTGCTGCAGCGTTTCCTGCCGAAGGAAGAAGACCTGAAACTGGCGCAGGCGCAGGAACTGCTGGCCGCCGGCAACGCCGCCGAAGCGCTGCCGCTGCTGAAAGACGCCTGGCAGAGTAGCCAACAGCGCAGCGACATCGGCCTGACCCTGGCCGAAACCCAGATCGCGCTCAGCCGCAGCGAAGACGCCGAAGCGGTGCTGGCAACCATCCCGCTGCAGGATCGCGATACCCGCTATCAGGGCCTGGTGGCGCAGATTGAACTGTTGAAGCAGGCGGCGGACACCCCGGAAATCCAACAGCTGCAACAGCAGGTGCAGCAGCAGCCGGACAACGTCGAGCTGGCAGTGCAGCTGGCGCTGCAGCTGCATCAGGTCGGGCGTAACGAAGAAGCGCTGGAGCTGCTGATGGGGCATCTGAAGAAAGATCTGGCCGCCGCCAACGGCAACGCGCGCAAGACTCTGATGGACATTCTGGCCGCGCTCGGCACCGGCGACGCGCTGGCCGCTAAGTATCGCCGCCAGCTGTACTCCCTGCTGTACTGATATACCCTTCGTCTTTCCAGCCGCATCGTTATCGGCTGCACGTTCGAACCCCAGTCACTTAGTTATCTAAGCTCCTGGGGTTTGTCACGTTTGCCGCCTGGACGCAACTGGAAATCCATTGGGTATATCTGTTGTCCCAAAGTAAATATTGAAGGGTATCCCCTAAATAGTTCGAGTTGCATCAAGGCGGCAAGTTTGTAAGTCCCCGGGAGCTTACTCAAGTAAGCGAGCGGGGCGCGCAAACGCAGCCAACACAGATGCAGCTTGAAATATGACGGGGATATCAGCGATAGACCCGCACCCCACCTTCCACGCCCGCCGGGCTGAACAACACCTGCCACAGCTGAATGTTGCGCGAACGGAACGCGCCGGCGCAGGCGTTCAGGTAATAAGTGAACATGCGTTCGAAGCGCTCGGAATAGCCGCCGGCCAACTCTGGCCACGCCCGTTTGAAGTTCTCCAGCCAGGCCATCAGCGTGCGATCGTAATCGGCGCCAAAGTTGTGCCAATCCTCCATCACAAAACGCCCTTCGCTGGCCTCGGCGATATGCCGCACCGAAGGCAGGCAGCCGTTGGGAAAGATGTATTTGTCTATCCAGGCGTCGACGTTGAGATCGGTCTGATTGGAACCGATGGTGTGCAGCAGGAACAGGCCGTCGGGCTTCAGGTTGCGCGCCGCGACGCTGAAATAGGTCTCGTAGTTTTTCGGCCCGACGTGCTCGAACATGCCGACCGACACGATGCGATCGAACTGGCGATCCAGATCGCGGTAGTCCTGCAGCAAGATCTCGACGTCCAGCCCGGCGCAGCGTGCCTGCGCCAGCTTCTGCTGCTCGGCGGAAATGGTCACGCCGTGCACCGAGACGCCGTAGTTTTGCGCCGCAAACTGCGCCAACCCGCCCCAGCCGCAGCCGATATCCAGCAGCGTCATGCCCGGTTTCAGCTGCAGTTTTTCGCAGATCATCCGCAGCTTGGCCTGCTGCGCCTGCTCGAGCGTCTGCGCCTCTTTCCAGTAGCCGCAGGAGTATTGCATGTAAGGATCGAGCATCGCCCGGAACAGGTCGTTGCCGATGTCGTAGTGCTCTTTGCCCACCTGCCAGGCGCGCTTGCGCGATTGGCGGTTGAACAGCCGGGCATAGGCAACGCGCGCGATGTCGCTCAGGCTTTTCGGCAGCCGCTCATCGACGCCGGCCTGCAGAATGCGGGTGAACAGCATGTCCAGCCGTTCGCACTCCCACCAGCCGTCCATATAGCCTTCGCCAAAACCGAGCGAGCCTTCCTGCAAAATGCGTTTGAACAACGCCGGGTTGTGCACCCGGATATCCCAGGCGCGCGGGCCGTTGATGGCGACGCCGGCTTCCGCCAACATCTCCTCCACAATGCGATACCAGCGATCCTTCTTCTGGGCGAGTTCATCAACACTGAGCGAATCCATAACAATCCTTGGCCGAAATGTCATTTCAAAAAGCATAGTCGCAAATAAAAATGACAAATTTTTGACGGTAAATACGGGGGTGTTTTTACTCTAGCCAAGGCGAGCAACATCATGAAATGAATAAAAATTATTGAAATCATGCCATTTAGGCATACTTATCCGCGCCAGCGCGGGCGCGGATAAACCGACGGCGGCTAAGGCAAAATAGAGGTGCCGGCCTGGCCCGCCAGCACCGCGTCGATATCCTGCAGGCCACCGATATGGGCCGTCCGCCCGGTGCGATCGACGAAGCGGCTGACCGCCATGATCTTCGGCCCCATGGCGCCGTCCGCCACCGCCATCGGCGCCAGTTCCTGCGTGGTGGCGCGCCGGATAGCGCGCTGGCGCGGCGTGCCCCACTCCTGGTACACCGCGTCGGCATCGGTGAGGATCACCAGATGATCGGCCCCCACCTGCTCCGCCAACAGCGCCGCAGCCAGATCTTTGTCGATCACCGCTTCGCTGCCCGTCAGCCCATGCTCGCCGGCGATCATCGGGATACCGCCGCCGCCGTTGCAGATCACGATGTGCCGCTGCGACAGCAGCAGCGTGATCGCCTCGATGTCGAGGATCTTTTGCGGCGCCGGCGAAGGCACCACCCGGCGGATGTAGTTGCCGTCCGCCTTCAGCGTCCAGCCGTATTTGGCCTCCAGCGCCTGCCGCTGTTCCGGCGCATACACCGGCCCGATGAACTTGCTCGGCGCCTGATAATCCGCATCCTGCGCATCCACCAGCACCCGCGTCAGCAGCGTGGACACCGGCTGCTGCGGATGGCTGGCGCTCAGCTGCTGCGCCAGCATATAGCCGATCATGCCCTGGCTTTCGGCCACCAGAATATCCAGCGGATAAGGCGGCACATCGCGGTACGCCAGGTTCTGCAACGCCAGCAGCCCCACCTGCGGCCCGTTGCCGTGTACGATGGCAATGCGGTATTTCTGCGCCAGCTTGCCGATGGCGTCGGCGATAAGGGCGATGCTCTTATACTGATTTTCCGCAGAGAGCACGGCTCCGCGCTGCAATAGGGCGTTGCCGCCCAACGCAATGACCAAGGTTTTCATGGTTTGCACCCGTAGTTGAAATCATACCGTCCCGGCCGGATCCGCGATCCGGCCCTCGTGTTCACACCGCGCGCCGCACAGTGCGTTAATCGTCGTCACCCCCAGCCACACGCCCAGCAGCGTGTCCGCTCCCGAGAAGTGCCCCAGGCTCAGCACCGCCGCCACCGCCGCCGATACGCCTTCAGGCGCCCGCAGCCCCTGCGCCAACGCATGCAGCGGCGTGGCGAACAGGCCCTGCTCGGCGTAACGCAGGTAGTGCGCGCTCACCAGCGTGGTCAGCGCGTCCAGCGGTGGCGTCTGGGCGAAAAACGGCGCCAGCCCGCTAACCGGGATGCGGCTGTCGAGGTGGGCGCTCAGCAGCAGGCCGAGCAAGGTGTCGTCGTTGCTCGGCGTCAGCCCCGGCCCCTTGCCCAGCGCCTGGTGCCAGTCGACCGTGTCGCCCCGCAGCCAACGGGAAAAATCCCGCACCAGCGCGGCCGGCTCCGGCGTTAACGGCTGCCTCACCAATCGGCCCAGCTCGCCGTGCAACCCGCACTGCGCCGTGCAGCGCTGCAATACCGCCGTCAGCGGCCGATCGGCAATGGCCGCACGCGGCGCCAGCGCCAGATCCCGCGCCGCCGCGGCGGGCCGCACCAGGAGCGCATCCAACGTGATGCCTGCGGCGGAGAAAGCGCAGCGTCGTACGGACGGCACCGCACGCCGCACGCGATCGAAATCCCGCGCGCCGAGCTGCCACCCCATCGGGCTCAGGCCGCTGCCGGCGCGGTGCAGCGTCAGCAGCCATGCGTTTTCCGTCAGGAAATTGATCGCGTTGTTGAAGCTGCCGACGCAGCGCAGCGCGCCGTAATCCTGCGTCGCATGGCGGCTGCCGGCCAACGCGATAATGTCCATATGCGCCTCCGTTCGCTTACGCCGTAATGCCGAGCTTGTCGGCCAGCGCTTCGATCGCTTTCTCGAAGCAGCCGAGCGGTGCACGCACCGTACCGGCGCCAATTTGCCCGACCCCGGCTTCGCGGTGGGCGATGCCGGTGTTGATCAGCGGCGTGATGCCGGTTTCCACCACCCGCCGGGCATCCAGCCCCAGGCAGGCGCCCTGGAAGTCCCAGGTCGGGATCTGCAGCATCATGTTGCGCTCGAGGTAGATTTCCGCCATTTCCTCGGAGATGTCGGTGGCGGCGCTCATGCCGCCGGAAGCCCCGACGAAGCGCGTCACGCCCGGTGCCGCCACTATCGCCGCGCCGCCAATGCCGAAGGTTTCGGTGATCGCGCTGTCGCCGATGTCCGGGTTGGCGTCTGCCTGGCTGAAGCCGGAGAAGAACAGCCCTTCCGGCGTGTTCACCGGCGCGGTGAACCAACGATCGCCCATCCCGCTGATCTTGATGCCGAAATTCTTGCCGTTGCGGGTCATTACCGTGACGATGGTGCCCTGCTCAATCTCCGCCCCGGCGTCCATCGCCGCCTTGCAGTAGGCCATCGCCAGATTGAGGAAGAACTGATCGGTGATGCTGAGGAACTGCATCACCTGCGCCAGCTCCGCCTTATCGCGCGGCAGCAGGCTGATCTCCGGCGCCAGCCTGCGCATCAGCAGCGCCGAGGCCGCGATATTGCGCTGGTGGAATTCGTCCCCCATGCTGATCGCCTGCGCCATCAGCGCGGTCAGATCGATCCCTTCCTCCAGCGTCGCCAGCACCGCTTTCAGCACCGGGGCCAGCGAGTCGCGCATCCAGCGCAGGCGCTGCTGCACGTCCTCGCCGTAGGCGCCGAAGCGCATCACTTTGCCGATGCCTTCGTTCATGTTGCAGTAGGCGTAATTGCCGTGAACGGTGTTCCTGACCACCACCATCGGCATGTGGGCCGAGGTGATGCCGCCCATCGGCCCCACCGCGCTCACGCTGTGGCACGGGATAAACTCGATTTCCCCCTGCGCCAGCAGCGCCAGCGCCTGCTGCTCATCCTGCGCCCAGCCTTCGAACAGGCAGGCACCGATGCAGGCGCCGCGCACCGGGCCGCTCATCTCTTGCCAGGTGACCGGCGGGCCGGCATGCAGCAGCTTGCGCCCTTCGGCCAGCTGCGGGATCAAGCGGTGCGCCAGATCCACATCCTGCCAGTGCGGGCGCGCCTCGCGGATACGGGCGATAACGGCGGCGTTTGCTTGCTCAATCGTTGCGTACATAGCGGTTCCTTACTTTAATTTTTTCAAGATGTTGGCTAATCGTTGATCGCCACCGGCTACCGGCGCCCACTGGTAATGCACCACCGGAATGTCGCTGGTTTGCAGGTCATCGGCGAAGCTGCGCAGCCCGGCGTTGATCACCGCGACGCCGTCCAGCAAGGCCGGCCGTTCGCGTTCGGGTGCGGGTAAGACGGGGGTAATCAGCTGATGCGCCAGCGCGACCGCCGCCGGCAGCGACGGCATCACCGCGATGCCGGCTTCCTGCAGGGTGGCGATTTGCCGCGAGCGCTGCTGCGGATCCTGTTCGGTGCCGGTGACGGTGGCGATTGCCGCCAGCGGGTGGGCCGCGCCGCGCGCCGCGCGCACGTTGGCCACCTCAGCCGCCAGCGACGCCGCCGGATCGTCCTGAGCGCCGAAGCCGATCACCACGTCCAGCAGCAACACGCCAGTCTGCGGCTGCTGCGCCAGGCGGGCGATTTCTTGATTGCGGGCGGTCGGGTCAATCATCGGGTGCGGGCGCCCCTGGGTATAAAAGTCATCGCCCATGTCGATAATGCGATGGCCGTCGGCCACCAGCATGGCGCCGCGCGGGTGTTCGCTATCCACCGGCAGGGACAGTTTTTCCGCCAGCAGCATCGCGCATTCGGCCGCCAGCGTGCCGCCGGCGTACAGCCCGGCGATTTTGCCGCCGGGGACCGCTGGCTGCTGCGCCGCCTGTTGCTGCACGCAGCCCAGCATCGCCGCCAGCCGCGCCGCTTCATCCAGCGTGGCGGCGAACGTGATGTTGCCCTCCTGGCGCACGGCGGACTGCGCGCCGAGGAACAGCGCCACCACCGGCTTGCCGAGCGCTTTCATCTCGTCGATCACCCGTTGGCGCACCTCGGGTGCCGGCGGTTTGGACACGAACGCCAGCACAAGACTCTGCGGATCCGCTGCCAGCATGCGCAGCGCGCTGATGGCGCTGATGCCGCCGATCTCCGCCGTCAAATCCCGCCCGCCGAGGCCAATGGCGTGCGAGATGCCCTGGCCTGCCAGGGTAATTTGCGAAATAAGCTCCTGAATGCCGGTGCCGGAGGCGCCCACTACGCCGATAGAGCCGGCGGGCGCCACGTTGGCGAACGCCAGCGGCGCGCCGGCGATGCAGGCGGTGCCGCAGTCCGGCCCCATCACGATCAGCCCGCGCTCGCGCGCCTTGGTTTTCAGCGCCACTTCCTGCGCCACGCTGACGTTGTCGGAGAACATCATCACGTTGCAGCCGTCTTCCAGCGCGCTATCCGCCAGCTCCGCCGCGTATTCGCCGGCGATCGAGATCAGTGCCAGATTGGCGGCGGGCAGCTTCTGCCTGGCGGTGCGCCAGCTACGTGCCCGCAGCAGTTTTTTGCCGCCCTGGCCCCCCTGCGCAATCGCCTTGAGCGCCGTCTCCAGCGCCGCGCCGATCTCCTCGGCGATCGTCTCGTCGGCGGACTCCGCTTTGATCGCCACGCAAATATCGTTCGGCGTCGCTTCGCTAAACTGCGGGTGCCAGAAACCGGTCACCTCCAATAAGGACTTATTGGCCGGTGTCCCCATCATGACGGATATTTCCTCGACCTTGGGAGATTCACTGAGTTTGCGGGAGATCAACATCAGGCTGACGGAATCCTGAAAGCTCCCCTTTTTAATAAAAGCATGGATCATGGTGATATCCTTAAGACAGCATTTAATAATATCGGCAATATTTCCCGCACCGGCGGCGCGGCGATGCATTGAATCCAGCGAAAAGGTTAATGATCAAGCTACAAATTAAAACCACGCCCAGAGGTGAGTACGGTCACACTTTATCTATTGTTAGGAAAAATAACTTAATCGCCTGAATATTAGTTAATCCAGACGAAAAAAAGCATTTATAAAAAAACTTCTAACAATGGCGATTTAATTCAACGAATTTTTAATCCAATCGGATAAAACGCATCTGGATCACATTATTCCCACCCGGTATTTATACATTACAACGCAGAGGCGAATTAAATAAACCGTAGTGATAAAAGGACTGTATATGAAGGTCTCTAAACAACAATTACATCAGCTTATCCAGCAAAAAATTCACGCCGCCGGCCTGAGCCAGGAACACGCCGGCATCGTCGCCGACGTGCTGGTTCATGCCGATGCGCGCGGCATTCATTCTCACGGC
Organism: Serratia sp. 4542; assembly: GCF_016805595.1. Classification (NCBI taxonomy): domain Bacteria; kingdom Pseudomonadati; phylum Pseudomonadota; class Gammaproteobacteria; order Enterobacterales; family Yersiniaceae; genus Serratia; species Serratia sp. 4542. The sequence goes on along the minus strand of NZ_RXKV01000006.1, from coordinate 266,980 downwards.
GCGGTCAGGGTCGAATACTATTCCGAACGCATCAGCAAAGGCGGCACCAACAATCACCCGCATTTCACCTTTGAAAAAACCGGCCCCTGCAGCGCCATTTTCGACGGCGACAACGGCGCCGGGCACGTGGCGGCCAAGCTGAGCATGGATCGCGCCATCGAGATGGCGAAAGAGAACGGCGTGGCGGTGGTGGGCGTGCGCCGCATCGGCCACAGCGGGGCGCTGTCGTACTTCGTGCAGCAGGCGGCGCGCGCCGGCATGGTCGGCATTTCGCTGTGCCAGTCCGATCCGATGGTGGTGCCGTACGGCGGCGCCGAGGTCTACTACGGCACCAACCCCATCGCCTTCTCCGCGCCGGGTGAAGGCGACGAGCTGATCACCTTCGATATGGCCACCACCGTGCAGGCCTGGGGCAAAGTGCTGGACGCCCGCTCGCGCAACGCCGCCATCCCGGATACCTGGGCGGTGGACGCCGAGGGCAAGCACACCACCGATCCGTTCGCCGTCAGCGGGCTGCTGCCGATCGCCGGGCCGAAAGGCTACGGCCTGATGATGATGGTCGACGTGCTATCGGGCATTTTGCTCGGCCTGCCGTTCGGCAAACACGTCAGCTCGATGTATCACGATCTCAGCGCCGGCCGGGAATTGGGCCAATTGCATATCGTGCTGAACCCGGGTTATTTCACCAACGAATCCGCATTCCGTAAAAATATCAGCCAGGTCATGAAAGAATTGAATTCCGTGAAGCCGGCGCCGGGCGTCAGCAAAGTGCTTTATCCAGGGCAGAACAGCCATGCGCGTGAAATGGAAAGCGAGAAAAACGGCATCGAAATCGTCGACGATATTTATCAATACTTAATTTCAAATGCTATTTACCAGCGTTCTTACGACCATAAAGATCCCTTCGCCAGTTAACGCACTCTTATTATCGTGGGCTTTTTACGCCGCGGCTCGCGGTTGAAATGTCAGAGCCGGGGAGAAAAAAGAAAACCTTCATCAGCGCGCTCAGCGCAATAGGCCGGCCGGCGGCGAATAGCATCAGCCCTGGCCGCATCGCCGCTGAGACACAACATGCGGGCAGGTAAACATGAAAGACTTCCAACAAGAAATCCGTGATATTTCCGGCTGGTTATCGAAAATCGGCGCCGACCCCAGCGGCGGCATGACGCGTCTGCTTTATACCCCGGAATGGATCGAAGCGCAGCACGCGTTGAAAAACGCCTTCGAGGCCGCCGGGCTGAACACCCATTTTGATGCGGTCGGCAACCTGTTCGGCCGACTGGAGGGCAGCAAATACCCCGACCAGGTGATTCTCTCCGGTTCGCACATCGACACGGTGGTCAACGGCGGCAACCTCGACGGCCAGTTCGGTATCGAAGCCGCCTTCATGGCGATCAAACACCTCAAAGACACCTACGGCCCGCCGCTGCGCAGCCTGGAAGTCATCGCGCTGGCGGAAGAAGAAGGCAGCCGCTTCCCTTATGTGTTCTGGGGCAGCAAGAACATCGTCGGCCTGGCCCGGCGGGAAGACGTGCAGCACATTACGGACGCCAAGGGCGTCGGCTTCGTCAACGCCATGCGCGACGCCGGTTTCGATTTCCCTCCGCCGCATCAGCCGCTGCGCAGCGACATCGCGGCCTTCGTCGAGATCCACATCGAGCAGGGCAAGGTGCTGGAAACCGAAGGCAAAACCATCGGCGTGGTGACCAGCATCGTCGGCCAACGGCGCTATGACGTGCGTCTGCAGGGCGAAGCCAACCACGCCGGCACCACCCCGATGAGTTACCGCCGGGATACCGTGCACGCCTTCAGCCGCATCTGCTGCGAATCGATCGCCAAGGCGCGCGCCGAGGGCGATCCGCTGGTGCTGACCTTCGGCAAGGTGGAGCCGAAGCCGAACACCGTCAACGTGGTGCCGGGCTTCACCCACTTCACCCTCGACTGCCGCCACACCGATCAGGCCGCGCTGCTGCGCTTCACGCAGGAGATCGAGCAGGATATCCAGCGCATCTGCGCCGAGATGGGCATCGAGGCCGAGATCGATCTGTGGATGGACGAAGCGCCGATCCCGATGAACGAACAGCTGGTGGCCTGCGTCAGCCGCCTGTGCGAAACGCAGCGGCTGAATTACCGCATGATGCACAGCGGTGCCGGACACGACTCGCAAATCTTCGCCCCGCGCGTGCCGACGGTGATGATGTTCGTGCCGAGCATCGCCGGTATCAGCCATAACCCGGCGGAAAAAACCGCCGTCGCCGATCTGAACGAAGGGGTGAAAATCCTGGCGCAGACGCTGTATCAGCTGGCCTACACCGAACAGGGGGCCGAGGCATGAGCAACGACATCGACCCGCGCTACTGGAAAAAGATCGTCGTCGTGCTCTGTCTGGGCTGGGCGGTGATCTGGATCTATCGCACCGTCCTGACGCCGATCTTCCCCGAGATCCAACAAACCATCGGCGCGCACTCCAATGCGGAAATGGGGCTGATCGCCAGCTTCTACTTCTTCGCCTACACCGGGATGCAGATCCCGGCGGGCATCCTGGTGGACAAATTCGGCAAGAAGGTGGTGCTGATCCCGGGCTTCTGCCTGTTCATCATCGCCACGCTGCTGATCGGCAACGCCACCAGCCTGACCATGGTCTATGCCGGCAGCCTGCTGGCGGGCATGGGCTGCGGCTCTTATTACGGCTCGGCCTACTCCCTGTCGTCGGAGAATATCCCGCTGGAACGCCGTGGCCTGGCGACCGCGGTGATCAACAGCGGCTCGGCGCTCGGCATGGCCATCGGCCTGATCGCCTCCAGCCTGCTGGTGAAAAGCTTCAACATGAACTGGCAGATCATGCTGTTCATCATCACCGGCCTGCTGGTGGTGATGACGCTGGTGTTCGCCGTGGTCATCAAAGGCTCGCAGCCTCAAGCCCCGGCGGCCGTCAGCCAGACCGCTGCGCCGACGGCTGCCGAGCCCGAAGAGGACGGCCAGGCCAGCGGCCTGTTCAGCCTGCGCATGATCTCCGCCTACGCAATGTACTTCGCCACCTGCTACGGCTACTACATGATAGTCACCTGGCTGCCCTCGTTCCTGCAGCAAGAGCGCGGCTTTGAAGGGGTGGCCATCGGCTTCTCCTCCGCCCTGGTGGCGTTCGCGTCGGTGCCGGGCGCGCTGTTCTTCAGCCGCATGTCCGACCGTTTCCGCAACAAGAAGGTGCAGCTGATCATTTTCCTCGAGCTGTGCGCGGCGGTGATGCTGGTTTGCACCGTCATTTCGCCGGACTCCACCATGCTGCTGATCAGCCTGATCCTGTACGGGTTGCTGGGTAAGCTGGCGGTCGATCCGATCATGATCTCCTTCGTCGCCGACAACGCGCCGAAGAAAGGCTATGGCACCAGCTTCGGCGTGTTCAACTTCTTCGGCATGTCCTCGTCGGTGATCGCCCCCTTCCTCACCGGCGTGATCTCCGACAGCACCGGCTCCAAGGTGATGGGCTTTTACATCTCCGCCGCCATCCTGCTGGTGGGCACCGCCATTTTCTTCACCGTCAACGTCTTGATGAAACGCACTACGGCAGCCCGAACGGCCACCGAGGCCTGACGGCGCTTTTTTACCGGGCGCCGCCGCGGCGCCCTTTCAACGATCAGGAGAATCAACGTGGGTTACTTCAACAATCAAACCGGTTATCCAACCGACATTCTGTCAACGCGCGCCATCATCAAACGCGGCAACTATGCGCTGATCCCGCCGAACGGCCTGGTGCGCAACGTCATTCCCGGTTTTGAAAACTGCGACGTCACCATCTTGTCGACGCCGAAACTGGGTGCCACCTTCGTCGATTATCTGGTGACGCTGCACGACTGCGGCCGCAACACCAAAGGCTTTGGCGGCGAAGAGCTCGAAACCTTCGTGTACGTCATCGACGGCGCCATCACCGCTTCCGCCGACGCCACCGACTACCCGCTGACCGCCGGCGGCTACCTTTACTGCCCGGCGGGCGTCACGATGCGGTTGGAAAACGCCAACGGCGGCCAATCCAGCCGCCTGTTCCTCTACAAGCGCCGCTATCAGCGCATCAAGGGTTACGAGGCGCACGTGGTCAGCAACAACGTCGCCAACCTGGAGCAGATCCACTACGAGGGCATGAGCGAGGTGATCCTGCAGGATCTGCTGCCGAAAGATCTGGGCTTCGACATGAACATGCACATCCTCTCCTTCGCCCCCGGCGCCAGCCACGGCTACATCGAGACCCACGTGCAGGAGCATGGCGCCTACATTCTCAGCGGTGCCGGCGTGTACAACCTGGACAATGAATGGATGCCGGTGAAGCAAGGCGACTACATCTTCATGGGCGCCTATGTGCAACAGGCGGGCTATGCGGTGGGCCAGGAAACCTTCAGCTACATCTACTCCAAGGACTGCAACCGCGACGTCGAGCCGTAAGCGCTTCGCCGCCAAAACCAAGGCCACCTGCTCGCGCAGCGTGGCCTTCTTTTTTATTTATCCCAATCGCCGGCCGATGCGCATCGCGCGGGCGACGTTGGCGGCGCTGCGCTGCAGGTTGAGTTCCCCTTGCGACAGCGCGACCGCCAGCGTACTCAGGCGCGGCAGAATACTGAACATCGCGTCGATCCCCTGCGCGTGCAGCGCCTCCGCCCCGTCCACCACCACGCCGGCCAGCGCGATGACCGGCAGGCCGCGCGCGCGCGCCAGACGAGCGACGCCGGACAGCGCCTTGCCGCCCAGCGTTTGGCTGTCGATGCGCCCTTCGCCGGTGACCAGCAGATCGGCCTCCGCCAGCGCCTGCTCCAGGCCCAGCGCCGCCATCACGATCTCGATGCCCGGCTTCAGCGTTGCGCCGAGAAACACCTGGCAGGCGATCCCCATGCCGCCCGCCGCCCCGCCGCCGGCGACCTGTCGCACGTCGCGGCCGGTACTCTGGCGGATCACCTCGGCATACTGCGTCAGGCCCTGTTCCAACTGCGCCACCATCGCTGCCGTCGCGCCCTTCTGCGGCCCGAACACCACCGCCGCGCCACGCGGCCCCACCAGCGGATTGTCTACGTCGCAGGCGACCTCAATCCGGCACTGCCGCAGGCGCGCATCCAGCGTACTGAGATCGATTCCGCTCAGCGTCGCCAGCTCGCCGCCGCCCCACGGCAGCGCCTTGCCGTCCGGGCGGTAGAAGCGCCCGCCCAGCGCCTGCACCATGCCGACGCCGCCATCCACCGTGGCGCTGCCGCCGATGCCGAGGATCAGGTGGCGAATGCCCTGATCCAGCGCATGCAGGATCAGTTCGCCGGTACCGTAGCTGGTCGCCAGCAGCGGGTTACGGCGCTCGGCCGGCGTCAGCATTAACCCGCTGGCCGCCGCCATTTCGATCACCGCCGTCTTGCCGTCGCCGCTGACGCCGTAAAACGCCGCCACCCGTTCCCCCAGCGGCCCCGTGGCGGCCACGCTCACTTTGCGCCCGCCGGTGGCGGCCACCAGCGCGTCCACCGTGCCTTCGCCACCGTCGGCGATCGGCAGGCAGACGCACTCGGCATCGGGATAAACCTCGTGAAAGCCGCGCGCGATCGCCCGCGCCGCCCGCTCCGCGCTGACGCTTTCTTTAAATGAATCCGGTGCAATAACAATTTTCATGATGCCTCCTTTATTCGAGACGAAATAAAAAATGGCCATGCCTTCCCCCGCTGAAATAATCAGATGAGAAATGCATGGCGAAATAAAATAAAACTGTTGCCGACTATTTAATGAAGATAATGGGAAGTGTTATTTATTGACCCATTTCGCCGGCACGCTGTAGGTTAATATCGCCCCCAGTATCATCATTGTCGACAAGACACACATCGCCGCCAAATTGCTGTGGGTCAGCTGTTTGAAATAGCCGATGATATAAGGCGAAATAAAACCGCCGATATTGGCGATGGAATTGATGAGCGCAATGCCCGCCGCGGCGCAGGTGCCGGTAAAAATGGCGTTCGGCAGGCTCCAGAACAGCGGCGACGGCACCAGGCTCGACGCCACCGCCACGCACAGCGCCGCCATCACCACGTGCTTGTTGTCCGGGAACAGGCCGATAAAGATCAGCGACACCGCGGCGATGCAGAACGGCACGATGATGTGCCAGCGCCGCTCGCGATGCTTGTCCGAACTGCGCGCGGCCACCAGCATCGCCACCACCGCCAGCATGTACGGCAGCATGGTCAGCAACCCGATATCCATCACCGAGGTCACGCCGGTGTCGCGAATGATGGTCGGAACCCAAAACGCCAGCCCGCCCTGGCCCATCACGGTGCAGAAGCAAATCAGCCACATTTTGGTGAACGCGGACGATCTCAGCATGCTTTTCATCGTCCATTCCTGCCCGCCGGCACCGCCCTGGCGCGGCGCGCTCTGCGCCATATCCTCTTTGATCAGCGCCTTCTCCTGCGGGCTGAGCCACTTGGCGCTCTGATAGGTATTATCCAGGAAACAGAAGATGACGACGGCGATCAGCAGCGCGCGCGGGCCGCTGATAAAGAACAGCCACTGCCAGCCGGAGAGGTTCATCAGGCCGTTCATGTGCTCGATGATCCACCCGCACAGCGGGCCGCCGATGATGTTGCTGACCGGGATGCCACACACGAACAGCGCGGTCATCTTGGCGCGCTGGCTGGACGGGAACCACAGCGTCAGATAGAGGATCACGCCGGGGTAGAAGCCGGCCTCCGCCAGCCCCAGCAGGAAACGCGCCAGGTAGAATTGCCAGGGATTGGTGATAAAGATGCTCAGCATCGAAATCGCCCCCCACACCACCATCAGCAGCGCGATGATCTTTCTGGCGCCGTAGCGGCTCAGCAGAATGTTACTGGGTACCCCGGCGATGATATAGCCGATGAAAAACACCCCGGCGCCCAGCCCGTAAACGGCTTCGGCCATCGAGACATTGCCGTTCAGAATATCGGGCATCATTTGAAATTTCGAAAACGAGATCCCAACCCGATCGAGATAACCGACGATATAGCTCACTAATAAAATGGGCATAATGCGCCAGGCGATTTTTCGATATAAACGGTTTTTGTCAGGGGCGGTAAGAATATCTTTATCAATAACAGCATTATCGGTTGCCATATTCAGTGTCTCCTCGGTTGGCATCCTGCTTTTTACTTTTTATTGTGCTGAATCATTTTTTATTGGATTGGCGGGGACCCTCTTTATTTATCATAAAGAGGGCGTTATTAATGTCGAACATCTCTGATTCTAACGATAAGCCGGCAAATCAAATGCCGGGGGTGCTCTTAGCCGGCCACCCGGTGGTTGCCCATGATTTCCAGCGCACGCACCAGCGCGGAGTGATCCAGCTCGCCGTCGCCATTGGCGGCGCAGACGTTGAACAGCTCCTGGCAGGTGGCGGTATTCGGCAGGCTGAGCGCCAGCGCCTTCGCGCCCTGCAGCGCCAGGTTGAGATCCTTCTGGTGCAGCGAGATCCGGAACCCCGGCGCGAACGCCCGCTTGATCATCCGCTCACCGTGCACCTCCAGAATGCGCGACGAGGCGAAACCGCCCATCAGGGCTTCGCGCACCCGGGCCGGATCGGCGCCGGCGCGCGAGGCGAAGACCAGCGCCTCGGAGACCGCTTCGATGGTCAACGCCACGATGATCTGGTTGGCGACCTTGCAGGTTTGCCCGTCGCCGTTGCCGCCGATCAGCGTGATGTTCTTGCCCATCAGCGCCAGCAGTGGCTGCACCCGTTCGAAGGTCGCTTCCTCGCCGCCCACCATGATGGTCAGCGTGCCCTGTTTGGCACCCACTTCGCCGCCGGAAACCGGCGCGTCCAGATACTGGGCGCCCAGCTGGTTGATACGCTGCGCGAATCGCTTGGTCTCCAACGGTGAAATGGAGCTCATGTCCACCACCACTTTGCCGTTCAGCTTGCCGGCGGCGCAGCCGCGTTCACCGAACAGCACCTCTTCCACCTGCGGCGTATCCGGCACCATGATAAAGATCACGTCCGCCTCATCCGCCACCTGCTGCGGATCGCGGCAGGCGATGGCCCCTTGCTGCAACAGTGCCGCCGGCACCTCATGCCGGGTGTGGGCGTAAAGCGTGTGCCCACCCGCCAGCAGTTTTTCCGCCATCGGCGCGCCCATGATGCCCAGACCGATAAATCCCACTTTCATTTTCATCTCCTCAAGACAGGTATTTTTTAATCCATGACAGGCCGCTTTCCGTGGTGGTGAGCGGTTTGTATTCACAGCCGATCCAGCCGCGATAACCCATGCGATCCAGCTGCGCGAAGATAAACTCGCAGTTGATTTCACCGGTGCCCGGCTCGTGCCGCCCCGGATTGTCGGCGACCTGAATGTGGTCGATCTTCGCCAGCAGGCGCTCAAGGGTCTGCGTCAGCTCTCCCTCCATGCGCTGCATGTGGTAAAGGTCGTACTGCAGATACAGGTTGGGGCTGCCGATCGCCTCGATCAGTTCGATCGCCTGCCGGGAGGTTTGCAGGTAGAACTGCGGCATGTCGTAACGGTTGATCGGTTCGATCAGCAGGCGGATATTCTGCCGCGCCAGAGCGTCGGCGGCGTAGCTCAGGTTCTCCTTCACCCGTTCGTCGGTGGCGTGGCGGCCGACGGCGGGATCCGGATTGCCGATCAGGCAGTTGATGCGATCGCAGCCCAGCGCCTGCGCATACTCGATCGCGCGCCCGACGCCGTCGCGGAACTCCGCTTCGCGCCCCGGCAAGCAGGCGATGCCCCGTTCGCCCGCCGCCCAGTCGCCGGCCGGCAGGTTGAACAGCACCTGGCTCAGGCGATGCGCCTCCAGTTCGCTGCGCAGCGCGGCGATCGGGTAGTCATAGGGGAACATGTATTCCACCGCGCTGAAGCCCTGCTCCTTCGCCCGGCGGAAGCGCTGCATGAAATCGACTTCGGTGAACAGCATGGACAGGTTGGCTGAAAATTTCGGCATGGTAAGGTTCCTCAACGGTAATCAAAGAAGTTGACCGAGGTCGGCGCGTCTTCCGGCGTTGCCGCCACCGGTTCGAACTCGTTGACGTTATCCAGCTCGGTGCCCATGGAAATATTGGTGACGCGCTCCAGGATGATTTCCACCACCACCGGCACCCGGTGCTGCTGCATCAGCTCCTGGGCCTGACGAAACGCCGGCGCAATCTCTTCCGGTTTGAACACCCGCAGCGCCTTGCAGCCCAGCCCTTCCGCCACCTTGACGTGATCGACGCCGTACTCGCCAATCTCCGCATTGTTAATGTTTTCAAACGACAGCTGCACGCAGTAATCCATGTCGAACCCGCGCTGCGCCTGGCGGATCAGCCCCAGATAGGCGTTGTTCACCAGCACGTGGATATAGGGCAGTTTGAACTGTGCGCCGACCGCCAGCTCTTCAATCATAAATTGGAAATCATAGTCGCCCGACAGCGCGACCACCTTGCGCTGCGGATCGGCGGCGCATACGCCCAGCGCCGCAGGCAGCGTCCAGCCCAGCGGGCCGGCCTGGCCGGCGTTGATCCAGTGACGCGGTTCGAAAACGTGCAGCATTTGCGCGGCGGCGATCTGCGACAGACCGATGGTGGTGACGTAGCAGGCATCGCGACCAAAGGCGCGGTTCATCTCTTCATACACCCGCTGCGGCTTGACCGGCACGTTGTCGAAGTGGGTTTTGCGCAGCAGCGTTTGCTTGCGCTGCAGACAGGCGGCGCACCAAGCGTCGCGATTCGGCAACTCGCCGCGCTCGAAGCGGCGCTTTGCCGTATCCACCAGCATTTGCAGCGCGATGCGCGCGTCGGAGACGATGCCCAGATCCGGGCAGATCACCCGGCCAATCTGCGTCGGCTCAATATCGATGTGCACCACCTTGCGCCCGGCGGTGTACTTGTCCACCGAGCCGGTGTGGCGGTTGGCCCAGCGGTTGCCGATGCCGAACACCAGATCCGAATCCAGCAGGTTGGCGTTGCCGTAGCGGTGCGAGGTTTGCAGGCCCGCCATGCCCGCCATCAGCGGGTGATCGTCCGGAATGGCGCCCCAGCCCATCAAGGTCGGGATCACCGGCACGTTGCAGATCTCCGCCAACTGCTGCAGCAAATCCGCCGCGTCGGCGTTGTGAATGCCGCCGCCGGCGATGATCAGCGGTTTTTTCGCCGCGCACAGCAGATCCAGCGCTTTGTCGATCTGCGCCTGGGTGGCCGCCGGCTTATAGGCGGGCAGTGAAGAGTAGGTGTCCGGATCGAACTCGATCTCCGCCATCTGCACGTCGAAAGGCAGGTCGATCAGCACCGGGCCCGGCCGGCCGGAGCGCATCAGGTGGAACGCCTGCTGCAGCACGCGTGGCACCAGCGCCGGTTCCTGCACGGTGACCGCCATCTTGGTCACCGGCTTGGCGATCGATTCGATGTCTACCGCCTGAAAATCTTCTTTGTGCAAACGCGCACGCGGCGCCTGGCCGGTGATGCACAGGATCGGGATCGAATCGGCGGAGGCGGAGTAAAGGCCGGTGATCATGTCGGTGCCCGCCGGGCCGGAGGTGCCGATGCACACGCCGATGTTGCCGGCGGCGGCGCGGGTGTAACCTTCCGCCATGTGCGAGGCCCCTTCCACGTGCCGCGCCAGGTAGTGTTTGATGCCGCCGTGCCGCCGCATCGCATCGTAGAACGGGTTGATCGCCGCGCCGGGCACGCCGAACGCGGTGGTGATCCCTTCTTTTTCCAGCACGTGCATTGCCGCGTCTACCGCTCGCATAATTGCCATGTGATGCTCTCCTTAATTTATTGGAAAATTTTTCCAACTTAAAATTGCGGTCAAAAAAACCCGTTTGCTCATCAAACGGGGAGTCTTGCTCCGCGCCGGTTCAGCCCGGCGCGCGACGTTTACGCCTTGCTGCGCGATTCGCCCAGCGCGGCGCTGATGTCTCTGGCCACTTCACCCACCAGTTCGCCCAGCTCCTTGAACCGCTCCTTGCCGACCCGCGAACTCGGCCCGGAGATGGAAATGGCGGCGATCACGTTGTTGTTGCGATCGAAAATCGCCGAAGCCAGGCAGTTCAGGCCAAGCGCGTGCTCTTCATCGTCGATGGTGTAGCCCTGCGCCAGCGACTGATGCAGATCCTTGCGCAGCAGGTTCACGCTGGTCAGCGTCTTGGGCGTGTAGGATTGCAGCCCCGAACGCACGATCAGATCCAGCATCTCCTCTTCCGCCAGCGGGTACAGCAGCGCTTTGCCGGCGCCCGAGGCGTGCAGCGGCAAGCGGCTGCCCAGCGGCGCGCACATGCGCACCATCGCCTGGCACTCGCATTGGCGAATCAGCACCGCGTCGAAATTGTTGCGGATCGCCAGGTTGGCGGTCTCGCCGGACAGCAACATCAGCCGGCGCATGAACGGCCCGGCCACCGATACCACGTCGCGATCGTTCATGTAAGCGGAACCGACGGTGAACGACTGAATGCCGATATGCCACCAGCCCAGCTGTGGATCCTGAAAGACGAATTCCGATTTCTCCAGCACTTTCAACAATCTGAAGGTGGTGGACAGCGGCAGCTCCAGCTTTTCGGACAGCACGGAAACCGACGAACTCCCCCCGGCGTTGGCCAGGTACTGGAGGATCTCCAGCCCGCGATCCAACGCCTGCGCCCCTTTGGTGGCGCCGGCTTCGGTGGCGGGTCGTCCTTTCCTGCGTAATTCGGTCATTCAAGCTTCCTTTGTCAGTAACGGCATGGGTGACGCTATGATAAACGCCCTGCGCGGCGTGCGGCCAGCGCTATGCCAAAACTATGCGATACGGCTCCGGCAAGCGGCTGACCACGCAGTTGTCGGCACCTGCGCGATCGATGGTGAAAAAGTCGGTGACCTTCGCATAAGCAAACAGCGGATGGTGCCAGACATTGCGGTGATAGTTAATTCCCTGCTTGCCGTTGGTGATAAAGGCGCGCAGCGTGCCGATGGGGATGGTTTCGCCCGGTTCGGCGACGATCACCACGAAGCGTTCGCCGTTCATCGGCACAAAGGCCTGCGACGAGAGCGGATGCTTTTCCAACAGGGAAAAGGTCATCGGCAGATCGCAGGGTTCCGCCCGGTTGATGCTGGCCAGCACCCGGTTGCCGTCGGACACCTCTATCTTGGCGAGATCGTGATAACGCTCGGTTTTTCCGTCATTGATATGAAAGAAACGCGAGCCCTCTATCTGCAATACATCGCCGTAAGGCGCAAAGGCCGCCGGCGTTAATTCTTCGATGACTAAATCCATGTGATTCTCCCAAGCGCATGACCCAGACGGCGATTGAACGGCGATATTTCACCCAACGCCTTCACTCTAGACAGCGCGTGGTGAATTTGACAGCATTTTTTTGGAAAATTTTTCCACAACAAGATCACCCGCACACTTTACGATCGAAGAGCCATATTAATTGCTTTAAATCAATGAATTAAAAAACCGCTCAATTCATCATCGGGCAAAATGGGGCGGCGCGCGTTCATCGCTATCGGGTGATTCTGTGACCGGGATCGTGGGGTTGGGCTTTGCCGCTGCCTATCGCGCCGCAACATCAGTAGATTCTTCTCACCGATAACCGAAAAGGCGGTGTCAGCCAAGGACCCCTCATGCTGGATCACGAAACCATTCGTTCGTTTATCAAAGTTGCCGAGTGCCAAAGTTTCTCCCGCGCGGCGGAGCTGCTGCACAAAACCACCGCCACCATCAGCTACCGCATCAAAACGCTGGAAGAGAGCATCGGCACGCAGCTGTTTATCCGCACCACCCGCACCGTCAACCTGACGCCGGCCGGAGAGTATTTGCTGGAGCGCTGCCGCCAGTGGCACACCTGGCTGGACGCCATGCCGGGCGAACTGCGGCAAATCAACGACGGCGTAGAGCACCAGGTGAATATCGTTGTCAACAACCTGCTGTATGACGCCGCCGCCGTGGCCGGGCTGTTGACCCACCTGCACGCCAAATACCCGTTCACCCAATTTCACATTTCCCGCCAGGTGTACATGGGCGTGTGGGACGCGCTGCTGAATGAGGATTGCCATCTGGCGATCGGGGCGGCGGGCAATGAATCGCTGGAAAACAGCATCAAGGTGCTGCCCCTGGGCAAGATCGATTGGGTGTTCGCCATCGCGCCGACGCACCCGCTGGCCGACGCCACCGATCCGCTGAACGAAACGCAGCTGCGCCCTTACGCGGCGATCAACGTCGAAGATACCGCGCGCCATTTGGCCAAGCGCACCGCCTGGCTGCTGTCGGGCCAGCAGGAGATCAAAGTGCCGGACCTGCGCACCAAGCTGGAGTGCCATCTGCGCGGTCTCGGGATCGGTTTCCTTCCGCGCCAGCTGTGCCAAACTTACCTTGATAGCGGCGAGCTGGTGGCTAAGCAGCTCAAATATCCGCGCCAGCCCTCTCCCCTGTCGCTGGCCTGGTCCGATGCTCGCGGCGGTGAGGCGGTGCGTACCCTGATCGGCCTGTTCCAGACGCGGGATCCGCTGATCGCGGGTTTGGTCAGCGCCCTGGATTAAGTCGCGGTAACGGTAGGCATTTTTCCGGCGCTGACGTAATATCTGTTTACATATGTCTGACAGGAGGTTTGCATGCTTACTTTTATTCCCATCGTGATCGTCGTCGCACTGATTGTGGTGTTCGCCGGCGTCAAAATTGTGCCGCAGGGGTTCCAATGGACGGTAGAACGCTTCGGCCGCTACACCAAAACGCTGATGCCGGGCCTGAACCTGGTGGTGCCGTTCATGGACCGCATTGGCCGCAAAATCAACATGATGGAGCAGGTGCTGGACATTCCCTCGCAGGAGGTGATTTCCCGCGATAACGCCAACGTCGCCATCGACGCGGTGTGCTTTATCCAGGTGGTCGATCCGGCGCGCGCCGCCTACGAGGTCAGCAACCTCGAACAGGCGATCGTCAACCTGACCATGACCAACTTCCGTACCGTGCTCGGCTCGATGGAGCTGGACGAAATGCTGTCGCAACGCGACAGCATCAACAGCCGCCTGCTGCACATCGTCGATGAAGCGACCAATCCGTGGGGGGTGAAAATCACCCGTATCGAGATCCGCGACGTGCGGCCACCGGCGGAACTGATCGCCTCGATGAACGCCCAGATGAAGGCCGAACGTACCAAGCGCGCCGACATCCTCGAGGCGGAAGGGGTGCGCCAGGCGGCCATTCTGCGCGCCGAGGGGGAGAAACAATCGCAGATCCTGAAGGCCGAGGGCGAACGCCAGTCGGCGTTCCTGCAGGCGGAAGCGCGTGAACGCGCCGCCGAGGCCGAGGCGCGCGCTACCCAGCTGGTGTCCGACGCCATCGCCAGCGGTAACATTCAGGCGGTGAACTACTTCGTGGCGCAGAAATACACCGACGCGCTGCAGAAGATCGGTTCCTCCAACAACAGCAAAGTGGTGATGATGCCGCTGGACGCCAGCAGCCTGCTCGGCTCGATCGGCGGCATTACCGAACTGCTGAAAGAAAGCAAAGGCAAATAATCATGCTCGAACTGATCGCGGCGAATCCGCTGTGGTTTTGGCTCTCCCTCGGGGGCGTGTTGCTGGCGGCGGAAATGCTCGGCGCCGGCGGCTACCTGCTGTGGAGCGGCGTGGCGGCGCTGTTGGTCGGCGCTCTGATCTGGCTGCTGCCGCCGCTCTCCTGGGCGTGGCAGGGCATGATCTTCGCCGTCCTGACCGTCGTCGTCGCCTACCTGTGGTGGTACTGGCTGCGCCGGCGCCCGGCGGCCGCATCCGGCGGTTCGCCGGTGCTCAACCAGCGCAACCGCCAGCTGATCGGCACCCGCGCTACGCTGACGGAGCCGATGCACAACGGTATGGGGCGCATCAATATCGGCGACAGCAGCTGGCGCGCGCAGGCGGCAGAAGATCTGCCCGCCGGCACCGAAGTAGAAGTGGTGGCGGTGGAAGGCGTCACGCTGGTGATCCGCGCCATCAGCCGTTAATTCGAACGACAACACCCCGCCAGGTTGTTGATGATGGGGCACTCCGCCCCCTCGTCGCCCGGGCATTGGTCGGCCAGCGCCAGCAGGCGCTGGCGCATGTCGCCCAGTTCGCTGATGTGCCTTTCGATCTCCGCCACCTTCTGCAGCGTGCGCGCCTTCACGTCCGCGCTGTGGCGAGCCGGATCGTTGAACAGCGCCACCAGCTCGCGGCACTCGTCCAGGTTGAAGCCCACCTGCCGCGCCTGGCGCAGCAGCGTCAGCTCTTCAACGTGCCTGGCGGAATAGTGGCGATAACCGTTATCGCTGCGGATCGGGGCGGTAATCAGCGCTTTCTCTTCGTAAAAACGAATCGTCTTGCTGGTTAGCCCGGTTTTTTTCGCGACGTCGCTAATATTCATTTTCCCTCCTTGACCTTACCCTTGCTGGAAGGTTTAAGCTCCATTCTTAGTGAAAACAGGTCAGGCGGTCAACCTTTAAACACCGCCCTTTAAGCAAGGAGTTCAATCATGTCACACACCACTATGCTGGCATTGCAGGGGCTGTCCTGCATGAACTGCGCGCAGCGGGTGAAAAAAGCCCTGGAAAGCCGCAGCGATGTCGAACAGGCGGACGTTAACGTGCATTACGCCAAAGTGACCGGCGACGCGCCGGACAGCGCGCTGATCGACAGCGTGATCGCCGCCGGCTATCAGGCCGAAGTCGCGCCGCACGCCGATACCGAACTGCAGCTGAGCGGCCTGAGCTGCATGCACTGCGTCGGCACCACCCGCAAGGCGCTGGAAGCGGTGCCGGGCGTGTTCGCCGCCGATGTCGCTATCGACGGCGCGAAAGTATACGGCGATGCCGATCCGCAGGCGCTGATCGCCGCGGTGGAAGATGCCGGCTATCACGCCAGCGTAGCGGGCGCCGTCGCCCCAAAAACTGAGCCGTTGACTGACGCAACACCTTCGTTGCCGGACGTTCAGCCAGCGGCGCAATCTCCCCTTCCGGCAACCGACGGCGCGGACGACAGCGTACAGCTGCTGCTCAGCGGCATGACCTGCGCCAGCTGCGTCAATAAAGTGCAGCAGGCGCTGCAAAGCGTTCCCGGCGTAGAGCATGCGCGCGTCAACCTGGCGGAACGCAGCGCGCTGGTGACCGGCGCCGTCGATGCGCAGGCGCTGGTGGCGGCGGTGGAAAAAGCCGGCTACGGCGCCGAAATGATTCAGGATGAAACCGAACGCCGCGAGCGCCAGCAGCAGACCGCACGCGCCAACATGAAGCGCTTTAGCTGGCAGGCGGCGCTGGGTCTGGCGTTGGGTATCCCACTGATGGCCTGGGGGCTGTTAGGCGGCAGCATGACGCTGACGCCGGAGACCCAGCGACCCTGGCTGCTGGTCGGCGTCATCACCCTGGCAGTGATGGTGTTCGCCGGTGGGCACTTCTACCGCAACGCCTGGCGCGCGCTGATGAACGGCAGCGCCACCATGGACACCCTGGTGGCGCTCGGCACCGGCGCTGCCTGGCTTTACTCGATCGCCGTCAACATTTGGCCCGATTTCTTCCCGATGGAGGCGCGCCACCTCTATTACGAGGCCAGCGCGATGATCATCGGTTTGATCAACCTCGGCCATGCGCTGGAGCAGCGCGCCCGTCAGCGTTCTTCGCAGGCGCTGGAGCGGTTGCTGGATCTGACGCCGCCTACCGCGCGGTTGGTAACCGACGACGGCGAGCGCGATATTCCGCTGGCGGAGGTGCAGCTCGGCATGACGCTGCGGCTGACCACCGGCGATCGCGTGCCGGTCGACGGTGAAATCGTGCAGGGTGAAGTCTGGCTCGATGAAGCGATGCTGACCGGCGAAGCGGTGCCGCAGCAGAAAGGTGCCGGCGATACGGTGCATGCCGGGACGGTGGTCGACGACGGCAGCGTGCTGTTCCGCGCCGCCGCTATCGGCAGCCAAACCACGCTGGCGCGCATCATCAAACTGGTGCGTCAGGCGCAGAGCAGTAAACCGGCGATCGGCCAACTGGCCGACCGCGTCTCGGCGGTGTTCGTGCCGGCGGTGGTGGCGATCGCCCTGTTCAGCGCGGCGATGTGGTACTTCTTCGGTCCGCAGCCGCAGCTGGTCTACACGCTGGTGATCGCCACCACGGTGCTGATCATCGCCTGTCCGTGCGCCTTGGGATTGGCGACGCCGATGTCGATCATCTCCGGCGTCGGCCGCGCGGCGGAGTTCGGCGTGCTGGTACGCGACGCCGACGCCCTGCAGCAGGCCAGCCAGCTGGACACCCTGGTGTTCGACAAAACCGGCACCCTGACCGAAGGGAAACCGCAGGTGGTGGAGATCCTGACCTTCAATCAGGTCAGCGAGCAGCAGGCGATCGGCTGGGCCGCCGCGCTGGAGCAAGGTTCCAACCACCCGCTGGCGCGCGCCATCATGGAACGCGCCGCCGGGCAAACGCTGCCGCAGGTCGCGCAGTTCCGCACCCTGCGCGGCGCCGGCGTCAGCGGGGAGATCGATGGCGTGCCGGTGCTGCTGGGCAACGCCGCGCTGCTGGAGCAGCATCAGGTTGCGACCGCCGAACTGGAAGCGCCGATGCGCGCCCAGGCCGAACGCGGCGTGACGCCGGTGCTGCTGGCCGTTAACGGTAAACCGGCCGCACTGTTCGCCATTCGCGATCCGCTGCGCGAGGACAGCGTCGCGGCGCTGCAGCGCCTGCACCAGCAGGGCTATCAGCTGGTGATGCTGACCGGCGACAACCCGGTGACCGCCAACGCCATCGCCAAAGAAGCCGGCATCGATCGGGTGATTGCCGGGGTGCTGCCGGACGGCAAAGCGGCGGCGATCAAGCAGCTGCAGGCGCAGGGCCAGCGCGTGGCGATGGTCGGCGACGGCATCAACGACGCCCCGGCGCTGGCGCAGGCCGACGTGGGCATCGCGATGGGTGGCGGCAGCGACATCGCCATCGAAACCGCCGCCATCACCCTGATGCGCCACAGCCTGCACGGCGTGGCGGATGCGGTAGCGCTGTCGAAGGCCACCCTGCGCAACATGAAGCAGAACCTGTTCGGCGCCTTTATCTACAATACGCTGGGTATCCCGATCGCCGCGGGCGTGCTCTACCCGCTGACCGGCACGCTGCTTAGCCCGGTAGTGGCAGGCGCGGCGATGGCGCTGTCGTCGATTACCGTAGTCAGCAACGCCAACCGGCTGCTGCGTTTTAAACCCAGGAAGTGATCGCCGGGGCGCCGTCATGGCGCCCCGCTGTTTTCCGGGCTTTCCTGCGCGGCGGATAGCGTTTAGCATGAATGACGATTTTCCCTCGCCTTTCATGCTGAAACGCGCACCCGTTATTCAGGAGCCACGCCGTATGGGTCAACTGTTACGCCGCCTCGCCGCCTTTCTCGGCCTGATCTCGCCCAAACGTTACGCTTATCCGGCGTTGGACATCACTCTGCCGGGCGATCGTCGGCTGCATCTGGTGGGCAGCATCCATATGGGCACCGTCGATATGTCGCCGTTGCCGCCCCGGCTGGCCGCCCGGCTGCAACAGGCCGACGCGCTGATTGTCGAAGCCGATATCACCGATTCCGCCTCGCCTTTCGACCACGCCGAGCTGCAGCCGGCGCTGGAACAGCGCCTGTCCGCCGAAGAATATCAACGGCTGCTGGCGCTGTGCCATGAGCTGGGCGCCGATCCATACGCCTTCGCCACCCTGCCCGGCTGGCAGGTCGCGCTGATGATGCAGGCGCGCCAGGCTCAGCGCCTGGGGCTGCGGGCAGAGTACGGCGTGGACTATCAGCTGCTGCAGGCCGCCCGGGCGCAGGACAAACCGGTGATCGAGCTGGAAGGGGCGCAGCAGCAGCTGGCGATGCTGGAACAGCTGCCGGAAGGCGGCATTGCGCTGCTGCGCGATACGCTGGAGCACTGGCACACCAACGCGCGGCTGCTGCAAACCATGGTGAGCTGGTGGCTGGACGCCAAACCGCGCGGCACGCTGGACACCCTGCCCGCCACCTTCAGCGCCGGGCTGTACGACGTGCTGATGCATCAGCGCAATCGCGACTGGCGGCGTCAGTTGGAGGCGCTGCCGGCCGGGGACTATGTGGTGGCGGTTGGCGCATTGCACCTGTACGGCGAGGATAACCTGCCGGCGATGCTGCAGCCGCAGGGCTAAAAAAGAGGCCAATATCGCTATTGGCCAGTCAAAGAGGAATTTCTTGTATTCTAGTTATACGCATAGCAACCGTGTTAACGGTTACAGTAAACAGGGTAGCAACCCGGTGAATATCTTGGCAACCCGCTTTATGTAACAGCCGCTCAGGTTGCCGGGCAGGTCGGATTTTTGTATTTTTAAAGCTGGTTATCACCCTTCCCCCGCAGGGGGCATTCTGGACAACACATCATGACGCCCGCAGTCGTTCTGCTCGAAAAACAAAAGGTCACCTTTACCCTTCATCCGTATCACCACGACAGCGACGAAACTAATTTCGGCGACGAAGCGGTGAGAAAGCTGGGGCTGGATGCCGATCGGGTTTACAAAACCTTGCTGGTGGCGCTGAACGGCGACGCCAAACACCTGGCGGTGGCGGTCACGCCGGTCGCCACCCAGCTGGATCTGAAAAAGGTCGCCCGCGCCCTCGGCGCCAAAAAGGCCGAGATGGCCGATCCGCAGCTGGCGCAGCGCGTCACCGGGTATCTGGTGGGCGGCATTAGCCCGCTGGGGCAGAAAAAACGGCTGCCGACGGTGATCGACAGCCCGGCGCAAACGTTCGCCACCATCTACGTTTCCGGCGGCAAACGCGGGCTGGACATCGAGCTGGCCGCCGCCGATCTGTGCCGCCTGCTGGCCGGCAGCTTCGCCGACATCGCCAAGCGCGACTGACGCCGCGCGCTCAGCGGCACACTACCGTGGCGTCACAGGCCGCCAGCGTCTCGACCAGGCGGTCCTCCAGCGCCTTCACCTCCGCGCCGGGCACCAGATAGTTGTTGCTGATGATGGCGAACGCCAGCGGCCGTCCGGTCGCCGAGTCGACATAGCCGCTGAGCGACGAGACCCCGGTCATGGAACCGCTCTTGGCGTGGGCGCGGCCCGCCGCCGCCGTCTTCACCATGCGGCTCTGCAGCGTACCGCCCACCAGCAACCCCGGCTGGCCCGCGATGGGCAAGGCGTTATACCAGGCGGCAAACCACGGCTGTTTCCTGGCTGCCAGCAGCAGCGTCGTCAGCTGCTGCGCCGTGATTTGGTTCATGCGCGACAGCCCGGAACCGTCTACCTGACGGTACGCGCCGGCCGCGATGCCCTGGCTTTGCACAAACTGGCCGATCGCCTGCAGGCCGGCGGCCCAATCCCCCTTGCCCTGCGTCTTGCGGCCCATCGCCTTGGTCAGTACCTCGCCGTAACCGTTGTTGGACACCTTCAGGAAGGTGACGGCCAGGCGAGAGAGCGGCGGCGAGGTTTTTTCGGCCAGCAACCGGGCATCGGCAGGGGTCACGCCCTCTTCCGCGTTACCGCGCAGCGTGATGCCGTGCGCGCGCAGCGCATGTTGCAATAAGGCGCCGATCACGCGGGCCGGTTGATCGACGGTGATCAATCGCGAGCGGGTCTCCGCCTGCGCGGCGATGGTGCCGCTGACCACGATTCGGTTGCTGCCCGGCTGGCGATCGAACGTCAGTGCGGTGTCGCCGCCGGTGGTGGTGCGGTTGACCAGCGTCACCGCGTCATTGACGGGATAGAAACCCACCCGCCCTGGCGCACCGGCGCGGGCACCCGGCTGCACGTCCACCCGCACCACGTTGATATCGCCACCGGGGGTAAAGGCGTAGTTCAGCGCCGAGATCGGCGCGCCGAAAGCGAAGGGTTCGTCGTCCCAGCTCCAGCCGGCGCCGAAGGGCGTTTGATCGAACGCGCTGGCGTCCAGGATCAGCCGCCCATGAATATGGCGAATGCCGCGCTGCGCCAGCGTGGCGGCGAAGGTGTCGAGATCGTCAGGGTGCAACGTCGGATCGCCGCTGCCCTGCAGATAGAGATCCCCCTGCAAGGTGTCGCCGCGCTGCTCGCCGGTGGTCAGCAGCCGGGTTTCAAACCGGTAATCCGCCCCCAGCACGCCGAACGCCGCCAGAGAAGTGAACATCTTCATGTTGGAAGCCGGCGCCAGGCGCTGCTGCGCGTGCGCCTGATACAGCACGGTGCCGCTGTCGGCATCACGCACCATCACGCCGCTCGACGCGCCAACCAGCGCCTTGTCTTGGCCGATGGCCGCCAGCGCCTGGCTGAGCGTTTGCTCATGGCGTTGGCCGGATGACGAACACCCCGCCAGCGCCAGGATGGCGGGCAGCAGCCAGCCTGCGGTTTTCAACATGTCATCTCCCTGCTTGCGTTATCAAAACCAAATTGTTGCTCAGGCTATCATTGGAAGGCGGCGGCGGCGACTTTTGCGTGCGTTTGAAGGAGGATTTCGGCGGGAAAACAGGCGGCCTGCCCATGGGGAGCAGGCCGCTGCGGTGGCGATTAGCGATAAACGATCTCGCCCTTCGGTTCATAAGCCGCCGCATCCAGCGGCGAGTGTTTCTCGATGTACTGCTTGAGCACCTCGGCATCGATAAAGCCGGTGTTGACGTAGCTCGGCAGCCCGTCCAGCTTCGGATAGCCGTCGCCGCCCAGCGCGTTGAAGTTCAGCGTCGCCATGCGGTAGGTTTTATCCGCCTGCAGCGGTTGGCCGTTGATCTTCACCTCGCTGACGCCCTTGCCGTCCGCCACCAGGCTGACGTTGGCGAACTGGGCGTAGGCGCCGGAATCCGGCTTCATGTTGGCCACTACCGCCAGGTACTGCTCAACCTCGCGGCCTTTCATATCGACATGCACCAGGGTGTTGCCGAACGGCTGTACCTTGAGCACGTTTTTGTAGGTGATATCGCCGCTTTCAATGGAATCACGCACCCCACCGCCGCTCATCACCGCGAAGTCGGCATCGGCGCGCTCCCTCTGCGCGGCCAACATCACCCGCGCCAGGTTGGTTTGCACGAAGCGCACCTTGCTGCGATCGCCCTCCAGCTTGCCGTTAACGCTGCCGATCTTCACGCTCAGCTGCTCCTTGCCCTTCTCCTGGAACGGCGTCAGCAGCTTCATCATGGTCGGATCTTCCGCGATCTGCTGGGTGTAATACACGCGCTCGCTGGTGCCGTCCGCCTTCTCCACCTTCTTCTTCAGGTTCACCGGGATCAGCTGATAATGCACCAGCTTCAGCTCACCGTTGCGGAATTCGAAGTCGGCGCGGCCCACGTATTTGCCCCACTCATGCGCCTGCACGATCCAGGTGCCGTTCTGGCGATCCGGCGAGCACGGCGTGCCCGGCACATAATCCACCTGCTTACGGTTGTCGCCGGCCATGCACACCGGATCCTGCGAGTGGCCGCCGACGATCATGTCGAGATACCCGGCCGGCAGGCTGCGCGCCATCTCCACGTCGCCCGGCGCGTTGGAGCCGTGTTCGCCGTTGTCATAGTGCCCCATGTGGGTAGCGGCGATGATCACGTCCGGCTTCTCGTCCTTGCGCAATTGTTCCACCACCCGCTTCGCCTCCGGCGCCGGCACGCGGAATTCAATGTCGGTAAAGTACTCTGGGTTGCCCATTTTCGCGGTGTCGTCGGTCGTCAGGCCGATCACCGCGATCTTGATGCCCTGCTTGTCGAACAAGGCGTAAGGCTTGAACAGCCGCTGGCCGGTGCTTTTCTGATAGATGTTGGCGGACAGCAGCGGGAAGGTCGCCCATTTTTCCTGCTGGCGCAGTACGCTCAGCGGGTTGTCGAATTCGTGATTGCCGATCGCCATCGCGTCGTACCCCACCAGGTTCATGCCGCGGAAGTCCGGCTCGGCGTCCTGCAGATCCGATTCCGGCACGCCGGTGTTGATATCGCCGCCCGACAGCAGCAACAGGCTGCCGCCCTGCGCCGCCACTTCCTGACGAATGCCGTCCACCAGCGTTTTCTGCGCGCCCAGGCCGTATTCGCCGTGATCGTTCTGCCAGAAGTGACCGTGATGATCGTTGGTGTGCAGAATGGTGATGGCGTAGGTCTTATCCTTTTCCCAGGCACTGGCGGCCCCCGACAGCAACGTCAGGGAAACGGCCAACGCGCATGCGGTGGTTTTCAGCGAAAAGCGCATGGCGGATCTCCGTGTATTAAATGGCTTTTATGATGAGGGCGAAATTGTAGCGCGAATTAATGACAGCTGATTTCAAATTTTTGCGATGTGAGTCTGATTATTTCAGATATGGTAAAAATTGCGCGCCCTGCCTAAGATGTCATCTCTGTGCTCAACAACTTATCAGGCTAATAATAATATGACCGACAGTAGCCAAAGCGCGATGCCGCCCGCCAAGGGCAGCGCGGTGAAGGGAACCGCCTTCTCCATCCTTGGCGCCATCAGCGTGTCTCACCTGCTCAACGATATGATCCAGTCGCTGATCCTGGCGATTTACCCGATCCTGCAAGCCGATTTTCACCTCAGCTTCGTACAGATCGGCATGATTACCCTGACCTATCAGCTGACGGCCTCGCTGCTGCAGCCGCTGATTGGCTATTACACCGATAAACACCCGCAGCCTTACTCGCTGCCGATCGGCATGGGCTTTACCCTGTCCGGCCTGCTGCTGCTGTCGGTGGCGAGCACCTTCCCGCTGGTGCTGCTGGCGGCGGCGCTGGTGGGCACCGGCTCATCGGTGTTCCACCCGGAATCCTCGCGCGTGGCGCGCATGGCCTCCGGCGGGCGGCATGGCCTGGCACAGTCGCTGTTCCAGGTCGGCGGCAACTTCGGCAGCTCGCTCGGCCCGCTGCTGGCGGCGCTGATCATCGCGCCTTACGGCAAGGGCAACGTCGCCTGGTTCACGCTGGCGGCGCTGCTGGCGATCGTGGTGTTGCTACAGGTCAGCAAGTGGTATCAACATCAGCACCGGGCAACTAAAGGGCAGCCGAAAAGCCCGTCGCTGCTGAAACCGCTGCCAAAACGTACCGTTGCCTACTCGCTGGGCATCCTGCTGGTGCTGATTTTCTCCAAATATTTCTATCTGGCCAGCATCAGCAGCTATTACACCTTTTATCTGATACATAAGTTCGGCGTTTCGGTGCAGAATGCACAGATTCACCTGTTCGCCTTCCTGTTCGCGGTGGCGGCAGGTACCATTATCGGCGGGCCTCTCGGCGACAAGATAGGGCGTAAATATGTTATTTGGGGCTCCATTCTCGGCGCCGCGCCGTTTACCCTTATTTTACCCTACGCATCCCTGTATTGGACCGGCATTTTGACGGTGATCATCGGGGTTATTCTCGCCTCGGCGTTCTCCGCCATCCTGGTCTATGCGCAGGAGCTGATCCCCGGTAAAGTCGGCATGGTTTCCGGCTTATTCTTCGGTTTTGCTTTCGGTATGGGTGGATTAGGTGCGGCAGTTCTTGGTTATGTCGCCGATTTGACCAGTATCGAGCTGGTCTACCAAATCTGTGCTTTCCTGCCGCTGATCGGCATTATCACGGCGCTACTGCCCAATATGGAGCATAAAGCGCAATAACCCCGCTGAATGCCCGGATGAAATTATTTATTCATCCGGGTTATCCCACGGATAAACCAATGTTATTTGGCTTATCTGACACAAAATCTCCTCATTGCCGTGCCTTAAGTGAAATCCTCTGCTTTTTTACAAAAAAGGCCAAATTAGCCAAGCAAGCCGCGAACAAATGCAATAAACTAAATGTATCTTTTCGTAACTTTGTTGCGTTTCTCCCGTGCCGCGATGCATAGCCAGAAGGAGTATGGATGCATAATTCAACACCGCTCATCACCACCATCGTCGGAGGGTTAGTACTCGCCTTCCTCCTCGGCATGCTGGCGAACCGCCTGCGCATCTCCCCTCTGGTGGGGTATCTGGCCGCAGGGGTGCTCGCCGGCCCGTTCACCCCCGGTTTCGTCGCCGATACCTCACTGGCGCCGGAACTGGCGGAAATCGGCGTTATCCTGTTGATGTTCGGTGTTGGCCTGCACTTCTCTTTGAAAGACCTCCTCGCAGTAAAATCTATCGCCATTCCCGGCGCCGTGGCGCAGATAGCCGTCGCTACCCTGCTCGGTATGGGGCTGTCCAAGCTGCTCGGCTGGGATCTGATCTCCGGCCTGGTGTTCGGCCTCTGCCTCTCCACCGCCAGCACCGTGGTGCTGCTGCGTGCCCTGGAGGAACGGCAGCTGATCGACAGCCAGCGCGGGCAAATCGCCATCGGCTGGCTGATCGTAGAAGATTTGGCGATGGTGCTGACGCTGGTCTTGCTGCCCGCCTTCGGCAACATGCTGGGCAACGACAACGCCAGCAGCAGCCAGCTGCTGATGGAGCTGGCGCTGACCATCGGTAAGGTCATCGCCTTCATTGCGTTGATGATCGTGGTCGGCCGCCGCCTGGTGCCGTGGATCCTGTCGAAAACCGCCAGCACCGGCTCGCGCGAGCTGTTCACCCTGGCGGTATTGGCGCTGGCGCTCGGCATCGCCTACGGCGCGGTGAAGCTGTTCGACGTCTCCTTCGCGCTGGGCGCCTTCTTCGCCGGCATGGTGCTGAACGAGTCCGAACTGAGCCACCGCGCGGCGCACGACACTCTGCCGCTGCGCGACGCGTTCGCGGTGCTGTTCTTCGTCTCGGTCGGCATGCTGTTCGATCCGATGATCGTGATTAACGAACCGCTGGCGGTGCTGGCGACGCTGGCAATCATCGTGTTCGGCAAATCTGCCGCCGCGTTCCTGCTGGTGAAAATGTTCGGTCATTCCAAGCGCACCGCGCTGACCATTTCCGCCAGCCTGGCGCAGATCGGCGAGTTCGCCTTTATTCTGGCGGGCCTCGGCATCGCGCTCGGCATGATGTCGGAACACGGGCGCAATCTGGTGCTGGCCGGCGCCATTCTGTCCATCATGCTCAACCCGCTGCTGTTCACCCTGCTGGAGCGCTATCTGGCCAAAACCGAAACCATCGAAGAGCAAATTCTCGAAGAGGCGGTGGAAGAAGAGAAGCAGATCCCGGTGGACATGTGCAACCACGCGCTGGTGGTCGGCTATGGCCGTGTCGGCAGCCTGCTGGGCGGCAAACTGGCCGAGGCGGGCATTCCGCTGGTGGTGATCGAGAACTCCCGCCCACGGGTGGAAGCGCTGCGCGAACAGGGCATCAAGACGGTGCTGGGCAACGCCGCCAATCCGGAAGTGATGGATCTGGCGCGGCTCGACTGCGCGCGCTGGCTGCTGCTGACCATCCCCAACGGCTATGAGGCCGGCGAGATCGTCGCCTCGGCGCGCGCCAAGCGGCCGAACATCGAGATCATCGCCCGCGCCCACTACGACGACGAAGTGGCCTACATCACCGATCGCGGCGCTAATCAGGTGGTGATGGGCGAACGGGAGATCGCCAACAGCATGCTGAACATCCTGCAGCTGGACACCCTGAGCGAAGAAGAAAAAATGGGCGGCTGTCCGATCTGAAGCGCCACGGCGCACAAAAAAAGGTCCGGCATTGCCGGACCTTTTCTTTTTCAGCGGGTTAACGCTCCCAGTAGGACTCTTCCAGGCTGTCTTCCCGCTCCGGCAGGCCACGGGTGAGGCGCGGCGAATGCTGGTTCAACACCTGGTAGCTGACGCGGTTGGCGTATTTGCACACCTGCGCCAGGGAGGAATAAGTCAGGTAGCTGCGCACGTGCTTGCTGGAATTCGGCACGTTATGGCGGTGATAGCCGTTGGCGGCAATATCGTGCAGCAACGCCGACAGCGCGCCGTCGCCGGCGCCGTTGGTGTTCATGATCCTCTCCGGCCCGCCCATATACGGCGCGATGTGCGAATAAACGCGCAGCGGATTTTCACAGTGTTCACGGCGCATGGCGCGGCTGAATTCGTAGCGGTTGAACTCGGCGATATGCCCCGGCAGCAGCGGGTGCTGGGTCTGGCGCTTGTTGGCCTCTTCGGTGTAGCCCGCCATATACAGGCCGTTCGGCCCGGCGGTGCACAGCACCAGATCCACCCACTCCAGCGCCATGTCCGAGGCGGTCAACGGATCGCTCAGCCCGGTCAGCTCCAGCGCTTCGTCTTCGTTCATCGCCAGAATCGTCACGTTTTCCTTCAGGAAGTCGCGCCACCACTGCGGGTTGTCGGCGATCACGTACTTGGTGCCCAGCGTCAATACCACCGGCACGTCGTGTTTTTTGGCGTATTCGATCGCCTGCAGAGTGGCGGCCTTCATCGGCTCCCCTTCCTTGCAGCGCACAAGATAAGAGCTCAGCACCAGCGCCGACGCGCCGGCGATCACCTCTTCAGGAATGCTTTCCGGGCGCAGCTGGTTCATCTGGCCCGGGTTGATGGCGAAGGTGCGCTCGCCGCTCTCGCCAATCAGCGTGAAACAGCGGCCGATGGCGCCATCAACGCCCTGCAGATAGTTAAGATCGGTACGGCTGGAGGTATTGCACAGGTAACGGTAGGCATAGCTGCCGATTTTCACGTTGCTGCACATCACGCCGAGCAGCACCGAGCGATCGTCCGCCAGCACCGAATAGTTGTGCATGGTATTGCCGATGGTGCCGCCGGCGAACTGATGGGTAACCAGGTTGTTGTCATTCAGTTCCTGATACAGCGCCTCGGCGACGTCGTCTTCGATCACCAGAGAGTGGCCCAGGCTCAGGCCGTAGCGCTGGACAAAAGCGTCGTCCACTTTCGCCTCGATATCCACCAGCGTCTGATCGATGCCGACGATATACGAGGTGCTGATTTCACTTTCGGGCTGGGCCTGCTGCAGAAGCGGATCGCGGGCGCTCACCGGGAAATAGTGTTTGGACTTGCGTTTACCAGGAAATTTCATGTGATTGGCGGTGGTGACGGTTTAACAAGCGGAGAATGTTAACACATCCCCGCCCGATCACGATGCATCTAATAGACAGATTATGGATGATTACAGGCGCTGTGCCACCAGCTGCTGCATCATATCGATATGCGCCGGCTCGTCGTTCAACGCCGAGATATATTCAAACTTCTCGCCGCCGGCCTTGAGGAAGATCTCGCGGTTCTGTTCTTTGATCTCTTCCAGCGTTTCCAGGCAGTCCGCCGAGAAACCCGGGCAAATCAGCTGAATGTGCTTCACGCCCTGCGCCGGCAGCCCCTTCAGGGTCTCATCGGTGTATGGCGTCAGCCACGGCTCGCGGCCGAAGCGCGATTGGTACGTCATCATCACGCGTTCCGGCGCCAGCGGCAGCGTGGCGCTCAACGCACGCAGGGTGTCCTCGCAGCGCTGCGGGTAGTCGTCGCCCAGGCGCGCATAACGTTTGGGAATACCGTGGAACGACAGCACCAGCCGATCCGGCTGGCCGTGCTCGGCGAACGAGCGCTCCACGCTTTGCTGCAGCGCGGCGATGTAGGCCGGATGTTCGGCGTAATCGCGGATGAAGGCCACAGAAGGCAAACGGCGATAGCCTTTCAGCACCCGCGCCACGCCATCCCATACCGCCGCGCTGGTGGAACAGGAATATTGCGGATAGAGCGGCAGCACCACCAGGTTGGTCACGCCCTGCGCCAGCAGCTTGTCGATGGCTTCCGCCAGGCTCGGCGAGCCGTAGCTCATGCCCAGCTCCACCGGCGTATTCGGCATGCGCGCCGCCAGCGCCCGCTGTTGGCGGCGGCTGTACACCAGCAGCGGCGAGCCCTCTTCCATCCACACCGACTGATACAGCTTCGCCACGCGCGGCGAACGGATCGGCAAGATCGCGCCGTTGAGGATCGGCCACCAGATCAGCGGCGCCGTATCGACCACGCGATCGTCACTGAGGAATTCCTTCAGATAGCGTTTGACCGCCGACGAGGTCGGCGCATCTGGTGTGCCCAGGTTCACCAGCAATACGCCGTGTTTCTCTTGCTTCATCTCAGTTCCCCTCATTTCCTTTCCGGCCGGCATTCCGTTCTGGGTCGGGATGTCAGCAGCCATTAATGCCGGCTATTGTAACGGAAAAGTCCTGCGTCGAAACCGATAACAGCAACAGGCTATGCCTGTGGGCCTTCCCTTTGCGCCAGTTGCCACACCGCCGCCACGTTGCGCGCCGTCACCTGCAGATTGCGATCGGCGTCCGCCAGCGCTTCTTCCAGCGTCACGATGCGGTCGAGCACCGAAAACGCCGCGTCGATGCCGTGTTGATGCACCACCTGGTAATCCGGCGTCAGGCTGCCGGCGATGGCGATCACCGGCACCCCGTGGCGCTTGGCCACCCGCGCCACGCCGATCGGCGTTTTGCCGTGGATCGACTGGCTGTCCAGCCGCCCTTCGCCGGTGATCACCAAATCGGCATCGCGCACCGCCTCATCCAGACGCAGGGTTTCGGTGACGATCTCGATGCCCGGCCGCAAGCGCGCGCTGAGCATGCCGAGCAGCGCCGCCCCCATGCCGCCCGCCGCTCCCGCGCCCGGCTGGGTGAGCACGGCGCGGCCGGTTTCTCGTTCCAGCAGTTCGCCATAGTGATGCAGTGCCGCATCGAGCTGCGCCACCATCTCCGGCGTCGCCCCCTTCTGCGGCCCAAACACCGCCGAGGCGCCCTTTTCGCCGCACAGCGGGTTATCGACGTCGCAGGCGGCGGTTACGCTCACCCGTTGCCAACGCGCATCAAGCCCGGCGAGATCGAGGTGCGCCAGCTGCGCCAGGGCCGCCCCGCCCACCGGCAGCGGCCGGCGATCCTTATCCAACAATTTAACGCCCAGCGCCTGCATCATCCCGGCGCCGCCGTCGTTAGTGGCGCTGCCGCCGATGCCGAGAATGATCGCCTTCACGCCGCGCTCCAGCGCCGCCAGCATCAGTTCGCCGGTGCCGTAACTGGTGGTGATGCGCGGATCGCGCCGGCCGGGCGGCGCCAGATGCAGCCCGGAGGCGGCGGCCATTTCAATCACTGCGGTTTCGCCGTCGCCCAGCAGGCCATAGAACCCCTGCACCGGCTCCCCCAGCGGCCCAGTGACCGTCACCTGGACGATTTCGCCGCCGGTGGCCGCCACCATCGACTCCACCGTGCCTTCGCCGCCGTCCGCCATCGGCAGCTTCACGTAGTGCACCTGCGGATAAATTTGGCGGAATCCCCGCTCGATGGCGTCGGCAACGCCGAGCGCGCTCAGGCTCTCTTTGAAAGAATCCGGGGCAATAACCACTTTTTTCAGCGTTTTCATCACTGTTCCTTATCCCGCCAGGTTAAATACGCCAAACATCAGCGCCGAGATCGTCGCGATGGTGAATCCCACCAGCGTTTCATACGGCAACAGCTTCAGCCGCTCGTGCACCGCCATATTGACGCTGCCGCCGGTAGCGTGGAAGAAGCTGCCGTGCGGCAGGTGATCCAGCACCGTGGCGCCCGCATGGATCATCGCCGCGCCGGCCAGCCCGCTCACACCCAGCTCGAGCAGCGTAGAGCTGAACACCCCGGAAGCCACGGCGGTGCCGGCGGTGGTCGATGCGGTCGCCATCGACATCAGCGCGCCGGACAGCGGCGCCAGCAGCCAGGCCGGCAGCCCGGTGTGCGTTAAGCCGTTAATCAAGACATCCTTCAGCGCCGAGTTGGCGATAATGCCCGCCAGCGTGCCGGTGCCGAGCAGCATGATCGCCACCGGTGCCATGCGCGACAGGCCGGAGACCATAAAATGATTGCACTGGCGGATACGCCCCATCAGCAGCGCGCCCGCCAACCCGCCGGCCGGCAGCGCGATCAGCGGATCGACGGCGATACCGGCGATCGGCCGCAGCGACAGCAGCAGGATCGCCACCAGCGGCGCGCTGATCGCCGCAGCGAAGCCCGGCCGCGCCCCTTCGGCATGCTGAGTCAGCTCTTCGGCCATCACTTTGCTGCCTTTATCGCTCAGGCGACGCGCCAGCAGATAGGCCACCACCAGGCCGCACAGCCCCGGCACGATGCCGGCCATCATTACCGAAGTGAGCGGCACGTGGAAGTTGTCCGCCGCCGCAATGGTGTTCGGGTTAGGTGACATCACGTTGCCGGCCTTGCCACCGCCGATCATCGCCAGCAGGATCGCCGCGCGCGAAATGCCGGCCTTCTGGGCGATCGACAGCGCGATCGGTGCGACGGTGATCACCGCCACGTCGATAAATACCCCCACCGCCGTCAGGATCAGTGTAGCCACCGCCAGCGCCAGCAGCGCACGGGTTTCGCCCACCTTGCGCACGATGGTTTCGGCGATGGTGTGCGCCGCGCCGGATTCGATCAGCACTCCGGCCAGCACCCCCGCCGCCAGAATGCGCATCACGGCGTTGGTGATGCCCTGCGCCCCGCCGATCATCAGCGTTACGGTCTGCACCAGGTCGGCGCCGCCGCATAGCCCGCCCGCCAGCGCGCCGGCGATCATGCCGTAAGCCGGTGGCACCTTGCGTAGAATCAGGACGATGGCGACGGCTAACGCCACCAGCGCCCCCAGCGTGGATACGGTTGTCATTGTTGTTTTCTCCGTGGTTGATGTGCAGGCCAACATATCCCGCGCGCCCGGCGTTGGCCTGAGGGGAAACAACAAAAAATCGCCGGGTGAACGGCGTAGAATTTGTGGGTTGGCACAACTCAGTCGTGCATCAGCATGCCGATATACAACCGCAGAGTGTCGGTTAATTGATTGATTTTCATGCCGGTTATCGCTTCGATGCGCTGCAGGCGATAGCGCAGGGTATTGACGTGGATATGCAGCTGCGCGGCGGTCTGCGTCTGATCACAATTCTGCGAAAAATAGTGGCGCAGCGTGCCGCGCAGCACGCCTTTTTCGTCCTGTTCGCCCAGCGTCCGCCAGGGGCGCCCCAGCTCCTGCGCGCGCCAGTCCTCCCCCAGATCGCACAACAGCGACGGCAGCGGGTAGTCGTGGTAGAACAGCGTGGCGTGACGCAGTTTCAGGCGCTGCGCCATCGCCTGGGTGGCGCGCGCCGTCAGGCTGGAACGGTAGGCGCTCTGCGGATCGTCATAAAAACCGCCGACGATCAAGCGCACCCGAAAGCGGTGTTTGAGTTGGTTTTGCAAACGCTGCGCCTGCTGGCGTTCCAGCTTCAGGCTCCATTCACCCTGCGCCATGCAGGCCGGGCGCAGCAGGGTCATTTCATTGAAGCCGGTAATGGCGATCAACGCATCGCGCTGGGTGGCCTCCAGCTCCGCCAGCAGCTCGCGCAGCAGGTACGGCTGCGCCTCTTGCAGCTCGACGATCCACACGATGCGCGCCTGGCGCAGATCCAATCCCAGATACGCCGCCATCGCTTGCAGCGACGCGGTGTTCGGCTGCGGCTGCAGCAGCTGATTCGCCAGCTCTTCCCGGTAGCGCTTTTCCCACTGGTGCTGATCCAGCAGCGCCGCCTGCTCCACCATCAACTCCGCCGCCATCTTCACCAGCTCGGCGTAGGCGCGCACCTCGGCCGGTTCGCCGGAGATGCCGATCACCCCCACCCGCTGGTTGCGAAAGCTGAACGGCAGGTTGATGCCGGGCCGCACACCCTTCAGATGCTCGGCGGTGGCGCGGTCGATTTCCACCACCCGATTCTCGGCCAGCGCCAGCACCGCGCCTTCATGGCGCTGGAACAGGCGCTGCGGGTTGCCGGAGGCGATGATCACACCGTTGCTGTCCATCACGTTGACGGAATGGCTGATGATGCCCATCGCCCGCTGGACGATCTGGCGCGCGGTGGCTTCCGCCAGAAGATTGGTTTGTCTGAGCATGCCCGGCTCCCTGCTGAGGGTGAAAACGCAGGCTTGTTATACGCCATTTGGCGCGGGCGATTAATGGGCACGGCCGCAACAAGCCGCCGCGATCACAATTTGGCGGGAAAACGGCAAAAAAAAACGCCGGGCCACAGGCCCGGCGTCATGCACAATCCGCTTGCGATCAACCGAGGATGGTCGCCAGCTCTGCGCTCACTTCGGCGACCTTGCGGGTGCCGTCGATTTTGCGGTATTGGGTGTTACCCGCTGCCGCTTCTTTGCTGTAGTAAGAGATCAGCGGCGCGGTCATCTGATGGTATTCCACCAGGCGCTTGCGCACGGTCTCTTCCTGATCGTCCTTGCGCGTGGTCAGCTCTTCGCCGGTCACGTCGTCTTTGCCTTCCACCTGCGGCGGATTGAACTTCACGTGGTATACGCGGCCGGACGGCGCGTGCACGCGGCGGCCAACGATGCGGTCAACGATCAGCTCGTCCGGCACGTCGAACTCCAGCACGAAGTCCACGTTGATGCCGGCTTCTTTCATCGCGTCAGCCTGCGGAATGGTGCGTGGGAAACCGTCCAGCAGGAAGCCCTTGCGGCAATCTTCCTGAGCGATGCGCTCTTTGACCAGCGCGATCACCAGCTCATCGGTCACCAGCTTGCCGGCGTCCATGATCTCTTTCGCCTGCTTGCCCAGTTCACTGCCGGCCTTCACGGCTGCGCGCAACATATCACCGGTGGAGATTTGCGGAATGCCGTATTTCTCCATGATGAATTGAGCCTGAGTACCTTTACCAGCGCCCGGAGCGCCCAGCAGAATGATACGCATTGCGTAAATCCCCTTGCTATGTAGTTTTTATAAAATTGCGAAAACGCTCAACGATACCATTTCAGGGGGGGCAGGCTCAAGGCGCGCGAAGGAAATCGATTGCGGAATGTGCAAAAAAGCGGGCAAGCAAAAGGCGAGAAAAAGCGGGGAAAAATAGGCAATGCGCCCCTAACGGTGCCGTTAAGGGCGCATATCTTCAGCTTTAGGCGGACAGCAACTTATTCATGCGACGGATGAACAGGTTCGGATCCTCCAGCGTGCCGCGTTCAGCCAGCAGCGCCTGATCCAATAACAGGTCGATCCATTCGGCAAAATGTTCGTTATCGCCCACGTCGGATGCTCGTTTGACCAACGCATGCTCCGGATTAAGCTCGAAAATGTACTTCACCTCCGGCGCCTGCTGGCCGGCGGCGGCGAACAGCTTGGCCATCTGGGTGCTCATTTCGTCGGCGTCGGTTACCACGATCGCCGGCGTATCGGTCAGGCGGTGCGTCAGGCGTACATCCTTCACGCGCTCGCCCAGCAGGGTTTTCACGCGTTCGATGAAGGGTTCCAGCTGCTTCTCGGCGGCCTTCTGCTCTTCGGTTTCATCCGCCAATTTATCCAGCGTTTCATCCGCTTTGCTGACCGACTGGAACGGCTTGCCGTCGAACTCGGTCAGGTAGCTCATCATCCACTCGTCGATGCGATCGGACAGCAGCAACACTTCGATGCCTTTCTTGCGGAACAGCTCCAGGTGTGGGCTGCTCTTGGCGGCGGCGTAGCTGTCGGCGGTGATGTAGTAAATCTTCTCCTGCCCTTCCGCCATGCGGCCGACGTACTCTTCCAGCGACACGGTCTGCGCCGAGCTGTCGCCGTGGGTGGAGGCAAAGCGCAGCAGCTTGGCGATCGCTTCCTGGTTGCCGTTGTCTTCCGCCGGGCCCTCTTTCAGCACCAGACCGAACTGCTGCCAGAATTTCTGGTAGCCTTCGGCGTCGTCTTTGGCCAGCTTATCCAGCATCTGCAGCACGCGCTTGGTCAGCGCGCCGCGCAGGTTTTGCGTCACGCGGCTGTCTTGCAGGATCTCGCGCGACACGTTCAGCGGCAGATCGTTGGAATCGATCAGGCCACGCACGAAGCGCAGGTAGTTCGGCATGAACTGCTCGGCGTCGTCCATGATGAACACGCGCTGCACGTACAGCTTCAGGCCGTGCTTGTGATCGCGGTTCCACATGTCCCACGGCGCCTGCGCCGGGATATACAGCAGGCTGGTGTACTCCTGCTTGCCTTCCACCCGGTTGTGGCTCCAGCTCAGCGGATCGGTGAAATCGTGGGCGATGTGCTTGTAGAACTCTTTGTACTCTTCGTCGGTCACGTCCGCCTTGCTGCGGGTCCACAGGGCCTGCGCCTTGTTGATCTTCTCCCAGGTGACGGTGTCGTCCTCTTCGTTTTTGCTTTCGATCTCTACCGGCAAGGCGATGTGATCGGAATATTTGCCGATCACCGAGCGCAGGCGCCAGGCGTCGAGGTACTCATCTTCGCCTTCGCGCAGATGCAGGGTGATTTCGGTGCCGCGGGTCTCTTTGGTGATATCGGCGATGGTGTAGTCGCCTTCGCCGGCGGACTCCCAGAACACGCCTTCGTCATCGGCGGCGCCGGCGGCGCGGGTGCGCACGGTCACTTTGTCCGCCACGATGAACGCCGAGTAGAAACCGACGCCGAACTGGCCGATCAGCTGGCTGTCTTTCGCCTGGTCGGAACCAATGGATTCCAGGAACGCTTTGGTGCCGGACTTGGCGATGGTGCCGAGGTTTTCGATCACTTCTTCGCGGCGCATGCCGATGCCGTTGTCGGCGATGGTCAGGGTGCGCTGCTCTTTATCGAAGGACAAGCGTACGCGCAGCTCGCCGTCGCCGGCGTACAGCTCTGGCGCGGACAGGGCGCGGAAGCGCAGCTTGTCGGCGGCGTCAGAGGCGTTGGAAATCAGCTCGCGCAGGAAAATTTCTTTGTTGGAGTACAGCGAATGGATCATCAAATGAAGCAGCTGTTTTACTTCAGACTGGAACCCGCGGGTTTCTTGACCTTTCATACTCATTGATTACCTCAAAAGACAATGGCTACCAAAATCGAACAATGAGGATCAGATGAGGGTCAGGGTCTTGTTTTTCAAGCGGACGGCGGGAGATTTTTGGCAAAAAAAAGACGGGGCCGAATGGCCCCGTCCGGGAAAACATCAGAACTTGATGGCGTGACGCCCGGCCAGCGAATGCGACAGCGTGGTGCCGTCGACCATTTCCAGCTCGCCGCCCACCGGCACGCCGTGGGCGATACGGCTGGCGAGCACGCCATACTGGCCGCACATCTCGGCGATGTAGTTGGCGGTCGCTTCCCCTTCCACCGTCGGGTTGGTGGCGAGGATCACTTCGGTGATGCTTTCCTTTTCCAGCCGTTGCTCCAGGCGATCCAGACCGATATCGCCCGGACCGATGCCGTCCAGCGGCGACAGATGGCCCATCAGCACAAAGTAGCGCCCGGCGAACTGGCCGGTCTGCTCGATGGCGTGGATATCCGCCGGGCTTTCCACCACGCAAATCTGGCCGTTTTGCTGACGGCGCGGATTGGCGCAGATGGTGCAAACGTCCTGCTCGGTGAAGGTGCGGCAATCGGCACAGTGGCCGATCTCCGACATCGCGCGCGTCAACGCCTGCGCCAGGCGCATGCCGCCGCTGCGATCGCGCTGCAGCAGCTGAAACGCCATGCGCTGCGCCGATTTCGGGCCGACGCCCGGCAGGCAGCGCAGCGCCTCCATCAGGGATTCAAGGAGCGGGCTGGTTTGCATCAGAACGGCATCTTGAAGCCAGGCGGCAACTGCATGCCGCTGGAGACGGAAGCCATTTTCTCTTTCTGGGTCTCTTCGATGCGGCGCGCGGCGTCGTTAAACGCGGCGGCGATCAGATCTTCCAGCATGTCTTTGTCGTCTTCCATCAGGCTAGGATCGATCTCCACGCGGCGGCAGTTGTGCGCGCCGTTGATGGTGACTTTCACCAGGCCCGCGCCAGACTCGCCGGTCACTTCCAATTTGGCGACTTCTTCCTGCATCTGCTGCATTTTTTCTTGCATTTGCTGGGCTTGCTTCATCAGGTTGCCCAGACCGCCTTTACCAAACATAGTCGTCTCTCGTCGCTAGGGCCGCGCACCTCGCGCGGCGTTTAAAGGGGGCGGATACTCTCTTCATCCAGATCCGCGTCGAAGAACCGGCACAGCGTCTGAATATGGGTATCCGCAACGATGGACTGGCGCGCCTGCGCCAGCTTTTCTTCATAGATGGCTTGTCGCCACTCCAGCGGGGTGCGCTCCGCCGGATTATCGTCCTCTATCACGGTCAGCTCGATCGGGCTGCCGTACAGCTCACCGAGCGCTTCGGCCAACGTCTTCTGCGCCGAAGGCGAATTCAGATGACGCTGCGAAGACCGCAGATGGAGGCAAATCTTGCCCGCTTCCGGCTGCTGCTTGAAGGCGTTCAACGCCAGCTGCTGCACCAGTTTCGGGATCTTCAGCCTGTCGATTTCCGCCGCCCAGGCGTCGCGCTCCAGCGACTCCACCACCAGCTTGGCGGCCAGCTCCGGCGTTTTCTCGTGCTCCAACGCCGTGCGCAGCGCTTTCGGCGTCGCCAGCGGTTCCGGCGCCGCTTCCGGCTCGGTCTGCGCGCGCCAGCGATAGGCTTCCGGCTTGGCCGGTTTTTCCGGCACCTTCTTCTCTGCCAGACGCTGCTGGCTACGCTCGGTCACGGAAGCCAAACGCCCCAGCGCCGAGTTTGCCGGCCGCGCTATTCCTGGCGCCGCCGGCTCATTCTTTTTTGGTGTGGATGCTCCCTGCTGCCGCTGCAGCTGGGACCGCGCTTTCAACAGCTGGGCGGTGGCATCCGGTAATGGGGTCGATGATTGTCGCGGTGGCGCGGCCGGCTGCCCTAGCGGCGGCGGCGCGTCCTGAAACTGCGGTGGCTGTTGCGCTGCGGCGGCCTGCGGCTGCGCCATCGGTGCCGGCGCGGTCTGCACCAACGCCACCGGCTCCGGGATCACCGCTTTCGGGTGAAACGCCAGCGCGCGCAGCAGGGTCATCTCAACCCCCATGCGGCGATCCGGCGCATAGGCCAGCTCTTTGCGGCCCACCAGCAGCGTCTGGTAGTAAAGTTGCACATCGGCCGGCGGCAAAGTGCGCGCCAGCTCGCGCAGCCGTTGTTCCACGGCCGCGTAGTGGTTGTCGAGCATCGAAGGCAGCAGCTGCACCATCGCAATGCGGTGCAGCAGCGCCAGCGTCTCCACCAGCAGGTTTTCCCAGTCCACGCCGCGCGAAGCGGCCTGCGCGACCTGCGCCATCACCTTTTCGCCGTCGGCGCTGACCAGCGCTTCGAGGATCGCCAGCGGCTGCTCGTCATCGAGCGTGCCGAGCATCTGGCTGACGGTGGCGGCGGTCACCTGCCCCTGCCCCATAGCGATCGCCTGATCGGTCAGGCTCAGCGCATCGCGCATGCTGCCGTCGGCGGCGCGCGCCAGCAGCTGCAGCGCGCGAGCGTCGCTGGTGATCTGCTCCGCCGTCAGCACCGTTTCCAGCTGCTGGCGGATCTGATCGACATCCAGCGCCTTGAGGTGGAACTGCAGGCAGCGCGAGAGAATGGTCACCGGCAGCTTTTGCGGATCGGTGGTGGCCAACAGGAATTTGACGTGCGGCGGCGGCTCTTCCAGCGTCTTCAGCAACGCGTTGAAGCTGTGGCGCGAGAGCATGTGCACTTCGTCGATCAGGTAGACCTTGAAGCGGCCGCGCGCCGGCGCGTACTGGACGTTGTCCAGCAGATCGCGGGTATCTTCCACCTTGGTTCGGGAAGCGGCATCGATCTCGATCAGATCGACGAAGCGCCCCTGCTCGATCTCGCGGCAGTTGTCGCATTGGCCGCACGGCGTGGCGGTGATGCCGGTTTCACAGTTCAGGCCTTTGGCCAGCAGGCGCGCGATGGTGGTTTTCCCCACGCCGCGGGTGCCCGAGAACAGATAGGCGTGATGGATCCGCCCCAGCGAGAGGCCGTTGGCCAGCGCGGTCAGGACATGTTCCTGGCCGACCACGTCTGCGAACGTTTGAGGGCGCCACTTACGGGCGAGAACCTGATAGCTCATTAATACCGGAGAAGTCGAGGAATCTGGAGGGTCATGCTAACACAGCCCCGCGGCGATCCGCGAGGCCGTTGTGCCCAAGGGGCGATGCCGCCTCAATGGCCGGCGAAGTCCACCAGGCAGTAGCAGTCGATGCCCAGCTTGTTCAGACGCGCTTCCCCGCCCAGATCCGGCAGGTTGATGATGAACGCGGCATCTTTCACTTCACCGCCCAGGCGGCGGATCAGTTTGGTGGTCGCTTCGATGGTGCCGCCGGTCGCCAGCAGATCGTCCACCACCAGCACTTTGTCACCCGCGGTGATGGCGTCGGTGTGGATCTCCAGCTTGTCGGTGCCGTACTCCAGCTCATAGCTTTCGCTGAGCGTGGCGCGCGGCAGTTTGCCCGGTTTGCGTACCGGCACGAAACCGACGCCCAATGCCAGCGCGACGGGCGCGCCGAACAGGAAACCACGCGCTTCGGTACCCACCACCTTGGTCACGCCCGCTTCGCGATAGCGCTCAACCAGCAGCTCAATGCTGGCGGCGTAGGCCAACGGGTTTTCCAGCAGGCTGGTCACGTCGCGGAACAGGATGCCCGGCTTCGGATAATCCGGGATGGTTTTGATACTGTCTTTAATAAACTGAAGCTGCTGCGCAGTAGCGGTCATAATTGTTGCCTGATAAAACTGCCTGAAAACCGGCGCGCCGCTCACCCACCGCCCCCGGGTGAAACACACCGGAGAAGAAATGGCAGGCGATCCGCGCACGAAAACGCCCAAATCTATGCAAACTGGCGGACAAATGCAACTCTCCCCTGCATCTTTCAACCCGCAGCGTTGTTGACTGCGCGCATTCCCCCCGGTCACTTACCTAAGTAAGCTCCCGGGGATGCCTGCGTTTGTCGCCTGGCTGCGGCTTGAAAGCTATTGGGGAGTTTAAGGCACAATCAGCGCTGTTTTTGTTGCGACAGGTCAATAACCGGCAGGCGCAGCATAAAGGTCAGCAAAATGGCCAGCATCAGCAACAACAGCCCGCGCACCCACCAGATTTTCACCAGCCACAGCGAACAGGTGAAGGTGAGCACGATCACCAGCACCGCCTTCCACTTCGCCCCCGGCGGCAGCGCGCGATGCTGCTGCCAGTGGCGCAGGTAGGGGCCGAACCAGGAGCGGTGCAGCAGCCAGTGATGAAAGCGCGGCGAAGAGCGGGCGAAGCACCAGGCGGCCAACAGCAGGAACGGCGTGGTCGGCAGCAGCGGCAGTACCACGCCCAACGTCGCCAGCACCACCGCCAGCCAGCCTAAAATGATCAATAACCCACGCGTCATGCGGCTCT
The DNA here is from genome assembly GCF_016805595.1 of Serratia sp. 4542. Taxonomy (NCBI): domain Bacteria; kingdom Pseudomonadati; phylum Pseudomonadota; class Gammaproteobacteria; order Enterobacterales; family Yersiniaceae; genus Serratia; species Serratia sp. 4542. The sequence continues at coordinate 227,066 of NZ_RXKV01000006.1, read as the reverse complement.
TCGCTCCTCAATCGGTTGCCGCCTACTGTAGCATCGGCGCCGCGCCGGCGGAATATGCGTGCGGCGCTTGTTTCACGGCAGGATCGCGGGCAAGCTTACGCCTGTTGAAATCAAGAGGGAGCTTATGTGAGCACTCAGCGTCTATTACAGGTGTTGGCACAGCAGATCGCGGCGCTGGCGGCCGAAGTGACCCCGCGCGGCGATGTGCCAATCCCGCAGGCGCGCTTCGACGCCGCCCTGTTCGCCAATCGCGGCACGCGGCTGCGCGACTACCTGGCCGAGGTGGAGAAGAATTTCGCCCAGCTGCAAAGCGCCGCCAACGACAGCCGCACCAGCCAGGTGGCCTTTCTGGCCGAAAAACTGGTGGCTCAGATCGCCGCCCTGCAGCGCGAGCTGGCAACCCAGGCGCTGCGGCGCAAGAACCAGCCGAAAGAAGCCCCCGAGGCCGATCTGTACCACAAGCTGGCAGAGCATCAGGACTACGAACGCCGGCTGATCGGTATGATTCAGGATCGGGAAAGCCTGCTGGGGCGCCAGACCACGCTGGCGGCGCAGCAAAAGCTGCAGCACGAGCTGGCGGCGCTGGAGGGGAGACTGATGCGCTGCCGCCAGGCGCTGGCGCGCATCGAACGCAATATCGAGCGCAAAGAAAACGGTTTTTGAAGATTTATCACAATATTTTAATGATTATTCCCGGTTGCGCGCCGGGTTCACTATACTCTGCCGGTACACGAGTTATTCATCCCATTAATTAATAAAAGCGCAGGTGCTATGTCTCTGGAAAACGCGTCACCCGAACTGCAGCTGGCAGTAGACTTGATTTACCTGCTGGAGTGCAACGAGATCGATCCGGCTACCGCGCTGGCGGCGCTGGATATCGTCAAACGGGACTATCAGGAAAAGCTGCAGCGCGCCGGCGTCACCTCTCCCTATCTGCCTGCCGGGCAGTAACCCGGGACAGCACCGCTGTCCCTATCGTTTTTCAACGCTTATCAGCCCGCCGTCTGGCCGCCGTCATCCGGCGACAGCGTTCTTTTCACTTCCTGCACTTCGTTGCCCTGCTGGTTATGCAGATACACCTCCAGCTGGTTGAAAGCGATGTCGATGTCGTTTTCCCGACACAAACGATCGATTGAGCGGTTCAGCTCGTCCACGGTGTAGCTGCGATCGCGCAGTTCGCGCACATACAGCCGCAGCTCGTGATCCAGCGTGCTGGCGCCGAAGTTGAGGAAGAACACCTGCGGTTCGGGATCGGTCATCACCCGCGGGTTGTCATGCGCCGCCTGCAGCAGCACCTTTTTCACCTTGTCGAGATCGGAACCGTAAGCCACGCCCACCTTGATCAGCACGCGGGTGATGGTGTCGGACAGTGACCAGTTGATCAACCGCTCGGTGACGAACGCCTTGTTCGGAATGATCACCTCTTTGCGATCGAAGTCGGTAATGGTGGTGGCGCGAATGCGGATCTTGCTGACCGAACCGGAGAAGGTGCCGATGGTGATAGTATCGCCGATGCGGATCGGGCGTTCGAACAGAATGATCAGGCCGGAGACGAAGTTGGCGAAGATTTCCTGCAGGCCGAAGCCCAGCCCGACCGTCAGACCGGCGGCCAGCCATTGCAGTTTGTCCCAGGAGACGCCCAGCGATCCCAGCGCAACCACGGCGCCCACGGCGGTGATCAGGTAAGTGAGCACGGTGGTGATGGCATAGGATGCCCCTTGCCGCAGCTGCAGCCGCGACAGCACCACCACCTCCAGCAAACCGGGCAGGTTGCGGGTGAGCACGTAGGCGACGATCACCGCGGCGATCGCCACCATCATGTTGCCCAGCGTCACCGCCTGCGACACGCTGCTGCCCGCCACGGTGCTGGTGTAATGCCACAGCGTGATGCTGTCCAGGTAAGCGATGACCGTCACCAGATCCGACCAAATGGCGTAGAAGGCGCTGGCGAAGATAGCAAACAGCACCAGGGTGGTCAGGCGCAGCGACTGCTGGTTGATCTGATCGAGCGCCAGCGGCGGCTCTTCCACCACGGCTTCACCGCCTTCGGCCCCCTCCTTCGCCACGTTTTGCCGCCGCGCCAACGCGCGCCGGTAGGCCAGACGCCGCGCCGCCACGCTCAGGCCGCGCAGCGCGGTCAGGTACACGATATTCCACAGGAAGAACAGATACAGGCTGTCTATCCAACGGCTGGCCAGCCGCAGCGTGGTATAGAAGTAGCCGGCGAACATCAGCCCCAGCAGGATCAGCGGCGTGGCGGCGAGCGCGGTGACCACCACCAGCCGCACGGCGTGCGAGCCCTTTTCACGCCAGCTGTCGCGGCACAGCGGGAACACCAGCACCGTGAGCAGCGCCAGCGTCAACATCACCACGATCTGGCCGATGACGTCTTCCACCAGGCGCAGCGGCGCTTTTTCGCCCAAGACCGACCAGAAGATCAGCGGCTGCAGCGCCAGCCCCAGCCGCAGCGTCTGGCGGCGGTAATGTGCGCACAGGTTGGCGCCGAAGTTAAAATGCCGCTCGGCGATGCCGCCCGGTTTCAGCATGCGGTAGCTGAAACCGAATACCAGCCATGACAGCGCCAGCTGCTGCGACAGCGCCCAGATAAAGTCGCTGATGCCGAAGTCCGCGCGATACATCCAGAAACCGACGCCGAGCAGCAGCGCGGCGCCGGGCAACACCTTCAGCAAGGTCAGCGCGATGGCCTTCGGCGTATGCAGCTGGCCATCGCGTTTAAGCTGCCCCACGTCGTTGGCCAGCTTTTGCAGATGGCCGTCGATCAGCCGGTAGCGCCAGCGCAATAGCCCGATCGCCAGCAGCATCGGGATCAGGAACACCAGCGCATTCAAACCGCCCTGCAATAACTTGCCGCCATCGAATTTGATATCGAGCCCGGCGAGCTGATCGCGCACCGCCTCCGGCATCGCCTTCAGCCACGCCAGATCGACCGGCTTGTTGCTGTTGACCCAGAAAATCTGCTGGGTCAGCGTATCCTGCAACGAACCGTAGACGCTGGTCAGCTGCTGCTGGTTGATCTGCAGGTTGATCGATAATGACAGCTGGTTGCTGAGCTGCTTGTTCAGCTGATCCAGCAGCTCGCGGCGCATGTCGACAATTTCGTTCAGCGCATCGATCACTTCCGGGCCGGCCTTTTCCTTGCTTTCGGCCACCAGCTGATTGATGTAATCCTCCCCCTTGAACAGATCGTCGCGTTGCTGATTGATATCGAACTGCTCCAGCCGCAGATCGGCGATGCGCGTGTCTATATCCGCCAGCAGCGTGCCCTGCGGCAGGCTCTGCTGCTGCTGATACAGAATGCGCGACAGCACCAGGCTGCCCTTCAGAACCTGAATCTGCTCTTTCAGGTTACGTTCCGCCTGCAGACCGCGATCGAGCCAGTTTTTGACCCGAATATTCTGCTGGAACAGGGTGTTGCTCTCTTCGGTGGCGGCGATCAGCTGCTGGCTCAGCTGGCGGTTGACGTCCAGCTGCTTGCTGACCAACTGATCGTGCTGGATATCGGTGGCGTCTTCCGGGTTCTGCGCCTCTTTGGCGGTTTTTTCAGACAGCGTCAGGCGCTTGCTGTTGACGAGCTCCTGCAGCAGCTGCACCGACCGATCCAGCGCGTCGATATGCGCCGTGGTGTAATCGCGCTGTTTTTGCAGCAGATCTTGTAGCGTGGTATTGGCTTCCAGGCTCTTGCGCTGCAGCTCCAGCTGCGCGTTGAGCAGCGCCTGTTCGGTGTTCAGCATCACCTGCTGGCTGTTGCGCAGCGAATCTTGCCCCGGCGTCTGGCCGCTGAGCTGGCTGCGGATCTCCTGCAGACGCTGCGAAGCGGCGTACATGGTGCTCTGCACCCGTTCAGGCTGGGTTTGCAGCGACACCAGTTGGCTGTTGTAGGTGGAGAGGCTCTCCTGCGCGCTTTGCAGCTCGTCGAGCGTTTGATACAGCCGGCTTTCCAGCTGGCGCAGCGACAGCGGCAACAGCGCGGCGCGCGCGGCCGCGTTGTCCGTCGGCCGCTTCAGCGCATCCAGTTCGGCGGTGACCTGATTGAGCTTCGCCGGCGCCTGCTGCACCTGCTGTTTAAGCTGTGCGGCGTCCTGCCGGTTGCGCTCGATGGCGTCCAGCAGCTCCAGCGTACGGGTTAAATCCTGTTGGGAGAGCTTTTCGACCGGCGTCAGGGCTTTTTGCTTGTTCAGCGTTTCCAGCTGGCTTTGCACTTCGCTGCGCTGCGGCAGATCGCCGTTCAGCGCCGCCTGTGCCGGCAAGCAGCACGCAAAAATCAGGAAAAGAAGTGTCGCGGCGGCGATGCGCCGCCGGCATGCGCCGACAAACGTGAGCGGCGCCAGAGAAGGCAGAGTCAACCAGCGATGCATGATTTGGCTTCGGATCGGTAAAGAAGCCTGAAGATTATCACGATCGCCGGCGGGCAACGAACAACAAAAGCGTTGCCGGTGATGTCCCGTTGTCGCGAAATCAGAAAGTCAGCACTTTCTCCGCCGCCAGCGTCCACTGCGCCAGCTCGACCAGCGTGCCGATCGCTACGCCGTCCGCCAGCGGCAAGCGGCTGACGCCGCGCGCGTCGGCGCAGGTCTTGCACAGCTTGACCGGCACCTGCTGCGCGGTGAGGATCTCCAGCATCTGCTGCAGGTGATACCCTTCGTGCGGCTGCTGCCCGGCCAGCCCGGCCACCACCGCGTCGGACATCAGAAACAGCCGCAGGTCGAGGCTACTCTGCTGCTCTTTCATGGCAATGGCCAACCGCAGCGCATTGAACAAGGATTCATGGCCATAGGCGGCGCCATTGGCGATGAGAACGATGGATGACATGAAATCTCTCCTTATAAAGGAAGGCGGTCGGCGTCAGGCGTCGCCGCATCGGGTTTGAGGCGCAAGGTGGGGCAAAACTGCAGCATCTCCAGAAACGCATCCACCAGCGCTTCGGCTTCGGCCCGCAGATCGAAACTTTCCGGCATAAACAGCCAGTTTTCCATCAGGCCGGTGATATAACCGCGCAGGATGATCGCCGCACGGCGGGTATGTAAATCGGCGGGCAATTGCTCGTGGTGAATGCAGTTATACAGCACCGCTTCAATGCGTTCGTAGCCGGCGAGGTACAGCACCTTGCGCGAATCCAGCAGCGGCATCATTTCACCGACAAACTCGCATTTGTGGAATATAATTTCCATCAACGCCCGTCTACGGCCGTCTTCAACCGTAGACGTCAGAATGTAAATCAGAATTTCTCGGATAACCCGCAGTGGATTATCGGGAAACTTTGCCTGATACTCTGTTTCGAGCTGGTCAATTTTCGGCTCGGTAGATTCCCAAACTTCATTAAACAGGTCTACCTTATTCTTGAAGTGCCAGTAGATGGCTCCACGCGTAACCCCGGCAGCGGTGGCAATATCTGTCAGTGACGTTGCAGCAACGCCACGTTCAGAGAACTCTCTCACCGCAGCATCAAGGATTTGCTGTCGGGTTTCTTGCGCCTGCTGTTTGGTTTTTCGTGCCATGGCATTGTTATTTAGGGGGAGTGTGATTTACATACATTCGCGAATGTATGTACCATAGCACGCACATATAATTAACGCAGCAATGGGTTTTAAAGCTTGTGATCCATTGATCATTTTGAAATCGGACACTTGAGGTTTTTCTATGAACAAAAACAGAGGGTTAACGCCTCTGGCGGCCGTTCTGATGCTTTCAGGCAGCTTAGTGCTAACAGGATGTAACGATAAAGAAACCCAACAGCAAGGCGCCCACCAGCAGGCTCCTGAAGTGGGCGTGGTGACCTTGAAGGCCGAGCCTCTCAACATCACTACCGATCTTCCTGGCCGTACCGCTGCGTATCGTATCGCCGAAGTTCGCCCTCAGGTCAGCGGCATCATCCTGAAGCGCAATTTCGTTGAAGGCAGCGATATCAAGGCCGGGACGTCCCTGTACCAAATCGATCCCGCCACCTATCAGGCCAGCTACGACAGCGCAAAAGGCGATTTGGCCAAAGCACAGGCCAGCGCTTCCATCGCGCGCGTGACGGTAAACCGCTACAAGCCATTGCTGGGTACCAGCTACATCAGTAAGCAGGACTACGACAACGCCGTCTCCACGCTGCAGCAGGCGGATGCCGCCGTGGTGGCCGCCAAGGCCGCCGTGGAAACCGCGCGCATCAACCTGGCGTACACCAAGGTGACCTCCCCGATCTCCGGCCGCATCGGCAAATCCGCCGTGACCGAAGGCGCGCTGGTCAGCAACGGCCAGGCGACCGCCCTGTCTACCGTGCAACAGTTGGATCCGATGTATGTCGACGTCACCCAGTCGAGCACCGACTTCCTGCGCCTGAAGCAAGAACTGGCCAGCGGCGCGCTGAAGCAGGAAAACGGCAAGGCCAAGGTGAAACTGATGCTGGAAAACGGCGCTGAATACGCGCAGGAAGGCACGCTGGAATTCTCTGACGTCACCGTCGATGAGACCACCGGCTCCATCACCATTCGCGCCCTGTTCTCTAACCCGAACGATACGCTGTTGCCGGGCATGTTCGTGCGCGCCCGTCTGGACGAAGGCGTGCGCAGCGATGCGCTGCTGGTGCCTCAGCAAGGCGTTACCCGCAACCCGCGCGGCGACGCGACGGCGTTGGTGGTCGGGGCAGACGACAAAGTTGAGCTGCGTACGCTGAAGGCAGACCAGGCGATTGGCGACAAATGGCTGGTTACCGATGGCCTGAAAGCCGGCGATCGCGTGATCGTCTCCGGCCTGATGAAAGTGCATCCGGGCGCGCAGGTAAAAGTGCAGGAAGTTGACACTCAGGCGCAAAAACAGCCGCAGTCTGAAGCGCAGAAGTCATAAAAAGGAGCCTGTAATACATGGCTAAGTTCTTTATAGATCGCCCAATTTTCGCCTGGGTAATCGCCATCATCGTCATGTTGGCGGGGGTGCTTGCAATAATGAAACTGCCTATCGCGCAGTATCCCACTATTGCACCGCCGGCGGTGAGCATTTCCGCCAACTACCCGGGCGCAGATGCCAAAACGGTGCAGGATACCGTCACGCAGATTATCGAACAGAACATGAACGGTATCGATAACCTGATGTACATGTCCTCCACCAGTGATTCCTCTGGTAGCGTCACCATTACCCTGACGTTTGATTCCGGCACCGATCCTGACATCGCGCAGGTTCAGGTCCAGAACAAACTGTCGTTGGCCACCCCGTTGCTGCCGCAGGAAGTTCAGCAACAGGGCCTGAAAGTAGAAAAATCCAGCAGCAGCTTCCTGATGGTGGCCGGCTTCGTTTCCGACGATCCGAACATGACTCAGGACGATATTGCGGACTACGTGGCGTCCAACATCAAGGACCCGATCAGCCGTTCGTCCGGCGTGGGTGAAGTGCAGCTGTTCGGTGCCCAGTACGCGATGCGTATCTGGCTGGATCCGAACAAGCTGAACAACTACCAGCTGACGACCACGGACGTAACCTCCGCCATCACCGAGCAGAACAACCAGATCGCCGCTGGCCAGCTGGGCGGCCTGCCGCCGGTGCCGGGGCAGCAGTTGAACGCCTCGATCATCGCGCAGACCCGTCTGACTTCGCCGGAAGAGTTCGGCAAGATCCTGCTGAAGGTGAATACCGACGGTTCCCAGGTGCGCCTGCGCGACGTCGCTCACATCGAGCGCGGCGCGGAAAGCTACGCGGTTACCGCTCGCTATAACGGCAAGCCTGCCGCCGGTCTGGGTATCAAACTGGCTACCGGTGCCAACGCCCTGAACACCGCCAAAGGTGTGAAAGACGAGTTGGCCAAGATGGCGCCATTCTTCCCGCAAGGGATGAAAGTGGTTTATCCGTACGACACCACCCCGTTCGTTAAAATCTCCATCAACGAAGTGGTGAAAACGCTGATCGAAGCCATCATCCTGGTATTCCTGGTGATGTATCTGTTCCTGCAGAACTTCCGCGCGACGCTGATCCCAACCATCGCGGTGCCGGTGGTACTGCTGGGGACCTTTGCGATCCTTGCGGCGTTCGGCTTCTCGATAAACACCCTGACGATGTTCGGCATGGTGTTGGCGATCGGCCTGCTGGTGGATGACGCCATCGTGGTGGTGGAAAACGTCGAGCGCGTCATGTCCGAAGAGGGGCTGCCGCCGAAAGAAGCGACCCGTAAATCGATGGGCCAGATCCAGGGCGCGCTGGTGGGTATCGCCATGGTGCTGTCGGCAGTATTCGTGCCGATGGCGTTCTTCGGCGGTTCAACCGGCGCCATCTATCGCCAGTTCTCGATCACCATCGTGTCCGCGATGGCGCTGTCGGTGCTGGTGGCCTTGATCCTGACGCCGGCGCTGTGCGCCACCATGCTCAAACCGATCCCGAAAGGCGATCACGGGGTTAAAACAGGCTTCTTCGGCTGGTTTAACCGCATGTTCGAGAAGAGCACGCATCACTATACCGACAGCGTGGGCAACATCCTGCGCAGCACCGGCCGCTATCTGATCATCTACCTGCTGATCGTGGTTGGCATGGGCCTGCTGTTCCTGCGCCTGCCTTCCTCGTTCCTGCCGGACGAAGATCAGGGCATCCTGTTGACCATGGTGCAGCTGCCTGCCGGCGCCACCGAGTCCCGCACCAACAAAGTGCTGGAAGAAGTCTCCGACTACTTCCTGAACAAGGAAAAGGACAACGTGGTTTCGGTGTTTACCGTCGCGGGCTTCGGCTTCAACGGTAACGGCCAGAACAACGGCCTGGCATTCGTTAGCCTGAAAGACTGGGGCGAGCGTCCAGGGGCCGGGAACAAGGTCGAAGCGATCGCGGGCCGTGCCATGGGCGCGTTCTCGCAGATTAAAGAAGGCCTGGTGTTCCCGTTCAACCTGCCGGCGATTATCGAACTCGGTACCGCAACCGGCTTCGACTTCGAGCTGATTGACCAGGGCGGCCTGGGGCACGAAAAACTGACCGAAGCACGTAACCAGCTGTTGGGCATGGTTGCTCAACATCCGGACGTGCTGGTTGGCGTGCGCCCGAACGGCCTGGAAGATACGCCGCAGTTCAAACTGATCGTCGATCAGGAGAAAGCCAAGGCGCTGGGCGTCAGCATCACCACCATCAACAGCACGCTGAGCACCGCCCTGGGTGGTTCGTACGTCAACGACTTCATCGACCGCGGTCGTGTGAAGAAAGTGTACGTACAGGCCGAGGCGCCGTTCCGTATGCTGCCGGAAGACATCAACAAATGGTACGTGCGCGGTACGAGCGGCCAGATGGTGCCATTCTCCGCCTTCTCTTCGGCGAAATGGGAATACGGCTCACCGCGTCTGGAACGCTATAACGGCTTGCCGTCGATGGAAATTCTGGGCCAGGCCGCACCGGGCAAGAGTACCGGTGAAGCGATGAACCTGATGGAACAGCTGGCGTCCAAACTGCCAAGCGGCATCGGTTACGACTGGACCGGCATGTCCTATCAGGAACGTCTGTCGGGCAACCAGGCGCCGGCGCTGTACGCCATCTCGATTCTGGTGGTGTTCCTGTGTCTGGCGGCGCTGTATGAAAGCTGGTCCGTGCCGTTCTCGGTCATGCTGGTATTGCCGCTGGGGGTTATCGGTGCGTTGCTGGCCGCGACGATGCGCGGCATGAACAACGACGTGTACTTCCAGGTGGGGCTGCTGACCACCATAGGCCTGTCGGCGAAGAACGCCATCCTGATCGTGGAATTCGCCAAAGACCTGATGGAGAAAGAAGGCAAAGGCCTGATCGAAGCGACGTTGGAAGCGGTGCGTATGCGTCTGCGTCCAATCCTGATGACGTCTCTGGCCTTCATCCTCGGGGTTCTGCCGCTGGTTATCAGCAGCGGTGCAGGCTCCGGCGCACAGAACGCGGTAGGTACCGGCGTAATGGGCGGGATGATCACCGCCACCGTCTTGGCGATCTTCTTCGTACCGGTGTTCTTCGTGGTGGTTCGCCGCCGCTTCAGCAAGAAGAGCGAGGACCTGGAACACAGCCATCCGGTAGAGCACCACTGATCGCTCAGTGATGTAAGCTCCACCCGATAATCGAAAAGGCCGCGCATGCGGCCTTTTTCTTTTGCTTCAATTGCTTAATGCAAACCGTTCTCATTAATTCACTCTTGTGTGCAATTTGCGCTTGATCGCGATGCCAGGTCGGCGCATAATTATTGTTATAGTATAACATTACACGAGAGAGCCATTATGAAACCCGGCATCCACCCCGATTACCGCACCGTGGTGTTCCACGACGTCAGCGCCAATGCCTACTTCAAAGTGGGATCGACCATCAAAACCGATCGCACCATCGAACTGGACGGCGAAAGCTGGCCGTATGTCACCCTCGACGTCTCTTCCGCTTCGCACCCGTATTACACCGGCAAGCAGAAAGACTATTCCAAAGAAGGCAGCACGGCGCGCTTCCAGCAGCGCTTTGGCCGCTTTATCGGCAATAAGTAACAAGGAACCCCCATGCAGGTATTGAGTTCATTGCGTTCGGCGAAAAATCGCCACCCGGATTGCAAAGTCGTGCGTCGTCGTGGCCGCATCTATGTGATCTGTAAAAGCAATCCGCGATTCAAAGCGGTACAGGGACGTAAGAAAAAGCGTTAACTCCAAAGTGTCATCTGTCGCAAAGCCCCGTTGCTGCTCAACGGGGCTTTTTTTATGGCGAGAAAGTGCCTGCAGGCCGTCCCCCGCCGGCAGGCGGGGGCGGAGATTACTTCATGCTGTTCAGCAGCGCGTCGACATTGTGCTTGAACGCCTGCTCATAGGTGGCCGCCGGGCCGCCCGCGCGGGAGAGCGCTTCAGGGTACAGCTCGCCGCCCGCCTTGGCACCGGTGGCGGCGGCAATCTGTTTCACCAGCCGCGGATCGGTCTGATTTTCGATAAAGTAAGCGTTAACCTTTTCCTGCTTGATCTGTTTGATCAGGCCCGCCACGTCGCTGGCGCTGGCTTCTGCCTCAGTGGAAAATCCGACCGGGGCAAGGAAAGTGACGCCATACTCTTGCCCAAAGTAGCCAAAAGCATCATGGCTAGTCAGCACCTTACGTTTCTGTGGCGGTACTGCCGCGAACTGGGTTTTGGCCCACAGATCCAGCTTTTGCAGCTGCTGAATATAGTCGGCTCCGCGCTGACGAAAATAGTTGGCATCCTCGGGATCGGCGGCAATCAGGGCATTCATCACGTTGGTAGCGTACTGTACGCCGTTTTTCATGCTGTTCCAGGCGTGAGGATCGGTAATCGGTTTCCCGTCCTCTTCCATCTGACGAGTACTGATCCCCTGTGAAGCGGTGATCACCTGCCCTTTATAACCCGAGGCGCTGACCAGGCGATCAATCCACCCTTCCAGCCCCAGGCCGCTGACGAACACCACATCAGCCTGAGCCAGCTTCTTGCCGTCCTGCGGCGAGGGCTCGAAGCTGTGCGGATCACCATCCGGCCCCACCAGCGTGCTGACCTTGACGTGATCGCCGCCCACCTGTTTGACGATATCGCCCAGAATGGAAAAGCTGGCGACGGCGTCAACGGTCTTCGCCATCGCCCATGGGCTGGCCAGCAGAGCAGCGACCGCCAGCGATATAGGTAAACGTTTCATACTTTCTCCTTGCAAATGGCACTTCTCAACGGCGCACGAAGGCGCAAATGCCTCCGCGCGTTCCAAACAGGATCGAGACGAAAAAGATGACGCTGGCGCTGAGCACGATCGCCGGGCCGGCAGGCAGCGAAGCGTAATAGGACCACACCAGCCCAATCACGCTGGAAAGCGCGCCGATGCCCATCGCCGTCGCCAGCGTCTGCGGCAGATTGCGCGCCCAGAAGCGCGCGCTGGCGGCGGGCAACATCATCAGCCCCACCGACATTAAGGTGCCAAGGATCTGGAATCCCGCCACCAGATTGACCACCACCAGCGCCAGAAACAGGCCGTGGATCAGCGCCAAGCGGCGCGGCGCGTTGACGCGCAGAAAAGTCACGTCGAAGGATTCGATCACCAACGCACGATACAGCGCCGCCAGCGCCAGCAGCGAAACCGAGGCGATCGCACCGACCATCACCATGGCCTGTGCATCCACCGCCAGAATCGAACCGAACAGCACGTGCAGCAGATCCACGCTGGAACCGCGCAGCGAGACCAGCGTGACCCCCAGCGCCAACGACCCCAGATAGAACCCGGCAAAGCTGGCATCCTCTTTCAGCGGCGTGCGGCGGCTCACCAGGCCGGACAGCATCGCTACCGCCAGCCCGGCAATAAAGCCGCCCACGCCCATCGCCACCAGCGACATGCCGGAGATCAGATAGCCGATCGCCGCGCCCGGCAACACCGCGTGTGACAAGGCATCCCCTACCAGGCTCATGCGGCGCAGCAGCAGAAACACGCCCAGCGGGGCAGCGCTGAGCGACAACGCCAAGCACGCCATGAGCGCGCGGCGCATAAAACCGAAAGAGAGGAAAGGATCGATAAGCGCATGCCACAGCATCATGGCGACACCGCCCGCAGATCTGGCTGCCGTTCAGTGGCGTGATACCTCGGCACCTGCTCCAGCACTCGCTCGGCCGCGCCCCAGTGGCAAGCCTGCGGCGTCAGCAACAGCGCCTGCGGAAAATGCTCGGCAACCATCGACATATCGTGCAGCACGGCGATCACCGTTCTCCCCTGCCGGTGCAGCTGCGCAATCACCTGCAGCAAAATTTGCGTGGTGGCGCTGTCGATGCCGGTAAAAGGCTCATCCAGCAGGATCAGCGGCGCCTGTTGGACCAGCAGGCGTGCAAACAGCACTCGCTGCAGCTGGCCGCCGGACAGCTCGCCCACCGGGCTGTGCGCCAGCGCACTCATGCCAACGTTCGCCAGCGCCTCATTGACCTGGCTCGCCGCACGCTTGTTCATGCCGCCGAACATGCCGCTTTGTGGCCAACAGCCCATCGCCACCAGATCGCTCACCGCGATGGGGAACTGCCGATCCAGCTCCGCCTGCTGCGGTAAATACGCTCTGCGCGGTGGCTTTCCGCCGCTAAAACTCAGGCTGCCTCCCAACGGCGGCAACAATCCGGCGAAGGTTTTCAGCAGCGTCGATTTCCCTGCCCCGTTGACGCCCACCACCGCAGTGAGCGATCCGGCGGTAAACTGCCCGCTCAGCGGCGGGAAAAGCGGCGTGGCCCCATAGCCTATCGCCAGCTGACGCAAGGTAATCATGGCAGCGACACCGCCCAGAAAATGCCGAGCCACAGCAGGGCCAGCAGCGCAACGGCCCCCGCACAGCGCACGGCAGCGGAGGTGGTAAACAACGAATTCAGTGACGACGCGGCGTCATGTTGTGAAGAGGGAGTCAATGTCGTGATCAACGCGATGAATTAATGGTTATAATATAACATCACACTCACTGAGACGTCTCAAGCCCTGCCGTGCCAATTAATGCAACGGAACGTAACAGCCCCGCGCAGCGCGCTCTCCCCCGCCACGTCCCCCCTTATCAACCTCAGGGATATTCCCGTTCGACAGAACAGAAATGTTGGCATAGGGTAAAGAACTGCGGTAAATCGAAAAATTTACCGACGAGGCCGGAAAAGGAGTAAGATAAGCAGATAACATTGCTGTTGGCCGAGATTAATGCTTGTTACCCTTGCCTGTAGCCTGGAAGTGAACGCACTTTCTGTTAAAAAATTAAAGAAAGTGATTAATGACAATATAGCGAAGTTAGTGCCGGCGCTGACCAGCGGACTCAGTTTTTATTCTGAAAGCGCACGCTATGCCGAGGATTCATTAGAAATACTTGATATAGTGCCACAAGGTGACGGCGGTTATTCAATGAGTTATCGCTATAAGTGGGGCATTTTTAATGCCTGTCTGGATATCAACAGCGAGGATATCATCAACGACAGCGTCCGGTTTCGAGTGACGGCGCGGGGTTTAATCTTCGACATCATTGATAACTCACGTCCATCAACTGCGGATGAATTGTAAGTTTACGTAATAACTGCAGGCCAAACGCGAAAAAATGATTTATATTCATTTTACGGAAAGTTTATTTAACCACCGTTAAGCTGCCTCCGTTCATGATGTAAATCAGCTTACTCACATAGTGTTATCACACCGCAATTAAGACTTACGGAGGGGATGATATGGATGAGTATTCGCCTAAGCGACACGACATTGCTCAGCTCAAATTCTTGTGCGAAAATTTGTATGATGAAGGCATCGCGACCCTGGGAGACAGCCACCACGGGTGGGTCAACGATCCGACATCCTCCGTCAACCTGCAGCTTAATGAGTTGATCGAACATATCGCTTCGTTTGTGATGAGTTATAAAATTAAATACATGGACGAATCAGACCTGTCGGAGTTAGTCGAAGAATATCTCGACGATACTTATACGCTGTTCAGCAGCTACGGTATCAATGATTCCGACCTGCGCCGCTGGCAAAAGACCAAGGCGAGATTATTCAGAATGTTCTCAGGAGAGGACATCTGTACGACAATGAAAACTTAGGGGATAATTATTCCCGAGCTATTTTACGGTTATTAAACTAAAAGGCCACCATGACTAAAACCGACTATCTGATGCGTTTACGTAAATGCACCACGATTGATACTCTCGAACGTGTTATTGAGAAAAATAAGTACGAGCTTTCCGATGATGAACTGGAGCTGTTTTACTCAGCGGCCGATCACCGTCTGGCGGAGCTCACCATGAACAAACTGTATGACAAAATCCCCACCTCCGTTTGGAAATATGTCAGGTAATCAGACCCCAACGCGTTGAGCCGATGCTTTTATCGGCTTCAATGTCCACGTTGAATACGTATTTTTCCTATTGACAATGAAATGTTAATTACGTTCATCTTTATCGTTAATAATAAATAGACACACTTCTCTGTTCCTGTTCGGGGTATAACGCGATTAACGCGTGATGACTCTCGCCCCTGCTTTACGGCCACCAGCGTAACGGCCATGCCGCCAACTCCCCTATGCTCCTCGCGGCCACGCCGCCGCACTGCCTCCGGGCGGCGTGATCGCCCCGTAAAATCAGAGCATGCGGCGCAAAATCGCCTGCCGGGCAAAACAGTGGTGTTTAATCACCGCCGCGACGTGCAGCACGATCATGGCCGACAGCGCGATACACGCATAACGGTGCACGGCGAAAAAGAAGCGGTTAACGTCGAGATTTGCAATCGGGCGTGGGAAGTCAATCGCGCCGAAAACGGCAAAGCCGTGCTCCAGCATGAGGAATCCGCTGAGCAGCACTACGAAAATCAGCAGGTAGAATATTTCGTGCAGCAAATGCACCAATCCCTTCTGGTGCCCTTGCAACATATCGCCATAGGGCACCTTCGGCCGGAAAAAGCGCCAGATAAAGCGCGCCGCCATCAGCGGTGTCAGCACCAAGGCCAACGACATATTGGTCACGGAGAAAAAAGCGAAGATGCGCGCATCCGTCATAAAATGCAGCGAATAACCAACGATCATTACGTAGATCATGACCGCGGCAATGCCCCAATGCAGTAACCGACTGAAAAGATCGTAACGGGCAGGTTCGTGTGACATAAAACTCCTTGAAAAGCGGCCATCGCTGGCCGCTTGGCTATCCGATTTACGCTTACTTTTTCAGGATCCAGGCATCCTGCCAGTTGGATCCCACGCCCGGCTCATAATGAGTCGCGCCGCTGTTCCACTGCATGCAGTAACCGCTGTAAGGGAAAGGTTTGCACTGATACACCTTACCGTTCTTCGGCTGCAGCACCGTGGTGCCGGCGGTGTATTTACTCAGCTCGTTCGGGAAGACGAAGTTGTAGTCGCCGTTGCCGCCACCGCCGGTGGAGTCTGCTTCCAGGTTGAAGTTTTCGATATCAGGCTGAATGCTCTGCCCGTTGTCGTTGCTGGCGATCACTTTCAGCATGTGGTGGCCTTCGCTGACGTTGGTCAGCGCGATGGTCAGCGGCTGGCTGGCGTCTTCCAGCGTCGCTTTCACATAGCCTTTCTCCGTCTGGCCGTGATCGTAAACGCGCGCTTCAACCGTCAGCTTGCCTTTGACCTCGGCATTGAAGGTCAGTTGGGCTTTACCGTCCTTGATCTTGGTGCTGGACAGATTGCCGATGCGGATCTCCTCGGTAATGGCCGGCGTTTCTTCCTCATAGGAGATCACTACGCTCTTCATCGGGCTACCCTGCTTGGCGAAGACCGCGTTATTGCCGAATACCGGGTTGACGTTGCCTTTGCCGTCTTTCACTCCGGCGCGCACCGTTTTCTGCTCGACGTTGATCTTGGTTGCCAGTGCGTGGCTCCAGCGGTTTTTGTCGGTCAGCGCCTCGCTGTCGATCGCCAGCTCGGTTTTCATCGCCAGCACTTCGCCGCTCGCGTCGAAGAAGCGAGCGATCACTTTATCGCCAACCTGCAGGTTTTTACCGGTGAGGGATCCCTGCAGCTGCTTGCGCCATTCGGATACGACGCCGTCGTCCTCGAAGTTGACGTCAACCACCTGATAGAAACTGTTCACCGTGTCATTGATTTCCCACACGCCGTAAATCACCTGATAGCCGGTTCTCTCCGGCACCACGCACTGGTGCACTTCGCGATCTTTTGGCGCCTGAGCATGGCCATCAACCTCGCAGAACGGCTCTTTTTCGAAAGCCTCGCGCGACAGCGGCTTGTTCACGTCCCAGTCTTGTTTGGTGATGTAGTAACGCCAGTTATTGGTTTTGTGCTTGGCGGTGTGGTACCAGGTGAACGTCTGCGGCCCCGGCTTCATGGTGTTCAACGCCCAGACGTTGACGCCCTGGCGATCCAGCGGTTCGAAGCCATTAACCCCGCCGCTGGCCAGCTGGCCGTCGAGCGGCGTAGCGCCGCCAGGGAAGCCGGAAATCTGCTCAACGCTCTGCGGTTCCCACTGCGCCCGGCCGCAGTCGGTGTTGCTGCCCAGCTTGCACTTGTAGGCGCGGCTTTCGGGAACTTCGATATACCCATGCGACCAGGCGGCCGACGAGGCAGCAAGCGTTGCCATCATCAGGGCGATTTTGGATAATTTCATTACGACTCCAGTTAAATTTATTGGATTCCAACTGAGTGAGAAGAAACTCAAAGAGATGCGGCGATACCGCGAGAGGAATAATAAGTAGAAGCCCTGAACGCCAGGCACTTAGAATGCATTAAAATAATAAAACCTAATACGGCCAAGATATTAAATGGCATGACAAACGTTTAAAATAATCCGGAAATCGCGAAGCGCCGCCTTGCGGCGAAAGAAATAAGCGCACCGTTCCTATTCCACAGAGAGAATAACGTGACATTGAAAAATATCGCCGCAGCGGTCTTGGCCTCCCTGCTGCTCTCCGGCTGCCAGCACGCCGCCAAATCGGCCCCTGACGCCGCCGCCCAACGCGACCAGCTGTCGTCGCTGGTCGGCGCCGGCTTGTTTTTGAGAGAGCGTTGCAATCGCGCCGACATCCCGGCCGACGATAAGCTCACGGCGGCGGCGCTGCAGGAAGCAGAGAAAAAAGGGTGGTCGCCGGCGCTCAATCGCGCCCAGTTGCTTGCTGCAGGTCAACGCGTCGCCGCACAGCTGGCGGCCGACGCCACGCCGCTGCAGGAGAAGTGCAGCGAATTCAATCGGTCACTGGCGCCCTTTCTAGCCCAGCTCCGTTAGCCCCCCAGCGGCAGCGCAAACCATTGGCAGGCCACCGCGCCTGCGCCCGCCGTCGCCAGCCCCGGCCCGAAAGGCAGGGGCTGAGTTCCATCACCGCCGCGCCATACGCGCAACAACAGCCACAGCAGGCTGCCGGCGGAAGCAAACAGCAGGATCGACGGCAAAGCGGCATACCCGCCCCAGGCGCCAAGCGCCGCCAACAGTTTAAAATCGCCGTATCCCAGCCCCTCGCGGCCGGTCGCCAGACGAAATGCCCAATACAGCAGCCACAGCGTCAGATAGCCCGCCATCGCGCCGACCACCGCCGCCGGCAAAAAGGCCGGGTGCGCCAGGCAATGCCACAGCAACCCGCCCCACAACAGCGACAGCGTCAGGCAATCCGGCAGGAGTTGGCGCTCGCTGTCAATCGCCGCCAGCGCCAGCAACAACGCAACAAACGCCAGCATGAAAAACCAATCAACCCCGATGCCGAGACGCCAGGCCAGCATGATTCCCATCAGCATCAGAAATAACTCCACCAGTGGATAACGCACGGGAATAGGGCTGCGGCAATAACGACAGCGGCCACGCAACAGCAGCCAACTTAATAGCGGAATATTATCGAACGCCGATAATTGTTTTATGCATGACGGGCAAAATGAACGCGGCCAAACGAGATCAAATCGCTCGGCCTGCGTCGTTTCTATTTCACGCTCAAGCATGATAGGCAGCCGATAAACGACCACGTTAATAAAACTGCCGACGCACAGACTCAACACGGCGCTAAATAACAGCCAGTGTTCATCCGCCGCCGCGTTTAGGGCGAATAGCATGATTTTTCTGATTCCTGATGATTCGTTAGCGTGGGTTACATCGACGGCTGCGTCGTCACCTGCAGCCGGCTGACCTGCACGACGCCCGGCGCCTGCCCCGCGCGCTCCACGGTGAGCGCGAGCACGCGGATACCGTGCTCGCGCTGCAGGGCAGCCAGCCACGACAGCAGGCTTTCGAACGGCACAGGCGGCAGCCTCACCCGCATCTCCGCGTCACTTTCCGTCAGGTCGGCGAGCGGAATGCGGTACGCTTGCGCGCTCTGCCGCAGCCGCTCCGGCAGTTGCTCGCGCGCAGCGGCGCCCGGCGGCGAGCGAGCCTGCAGTTGCTGGATGACACGTGCCTGCCCCTGCAGCGCCGCCAGCTGTTGTGCGCTTTTCTGCGCCTGTGAAAACTGATACAGGCAATAGCCGCAGGCTACCAACAACAACAGGCTTAACAACACCGCCCGCCGCAACGCCTTATCGTGCCACCCGATATTCATCGCTCACCTCTCACCGTCAGGACCGCCTGGTTGGGTGCGCCGCCTTCGCTGAACGTCATGCTGACCTCGCCATCGTTAATCGGTGCCGGCAGCGGCACGTCGTTTCTGTTCACCGTCACCACCAGACGATCGTCGGCAGCGTCGAAAGCCAGCGCCTGCAGCTGCGGGGGCGCCCATAAAGCGAGTGCCCCGGCCGCGTAGGGCAGCAGCCTGAACAGCTGCGGCGCATTCAGGGCGTCTTGCATACGCCGCACCTGCGCTTTCGCCGCCTGTTCCGCAAACGCCGGCGCGGTCTGGCCAGGCAGCAGGCGCTGAGACAGTACCGCTATCCGGCTCTCGTTCTGCCGGGCCATCTGTTGGTGATGCAAACCGCCCACCAGCAGCGAACCACTGAGCAACAGCAGCGCGCAGACGGTCTTATCGGGCAGGCGACGCGGCCAGCGTACGCTCGGTTTGAAACGCCCCTGCAGCAGCGTGGCGGGGCTGCTCCAGGCCTCTTGCGCCAGTTGCCAGAGCGGATCCTCGTCAATGCGCGCCGCTTCCCAGCCCGCCGGAATCTCCCCGCCGCAGTGCAGACACCAATCCGGCGTCGGCAGCGGAGTGCAATCCCGCCAGGCATCGGGCAGCGACAAGCTCTGCCCATTCCCCGTTCGGATCAGCCAGCGATCGCGCCAGCGCAGCGCGCTGCATTGGCCCGGCAGCGGCAATGCCAGCACGTCGGGCAGCATTTTATCGGCGCGAATGCCGCAGGCGCTCAGGCGCTCGACCCAGCCCTGCATCTGCGCCAGCGCGACGCCGGCGAGGGTGAAATCACGCTGCGCCTTGCCCAGCACCGCCCAGTGCATCTGCTCGGTATCGGTCAACAGCCCGGCCTCGTGGGCGTAGGCCAGCGCCAGCGGCGTCGCCTGCCGGGCCTTGCCCTGGAATGTCGTTTGTCTCAGCACCACATGACGGGCAGGCACCAGTACCACGACTCGGCTGCCCTGCGCCATGGCCGCCAACTCGCCGCCGCCGTCGGTCAGCTCGAGGCGGGCGCCAAAGCGGCAGCGCGTCTCGCCGACGTGGCCCCAGCGCACATCGGCCATCGAGTCCTCGCTCAGCGCGATAAGCAGGATTGTGTTCGCCACCCTTTACCCCTCCCCTCTGTCGAACTGGCGTCCGCTGACCGTGATGCCTGACTGGCCCGGTTGCCACGCGCTGACGAGCCGATAGCGCCCGTCATTCAGCGTCAGCTGCAGCTGTGCAATCCAGCGGCTGTCGTCGAACTTCAATCGCTCGTCGAGAACGTCGTCATCCAAGGCTTGCAGCGCTTTTTCCTGCGACAAAAACGTCAGCGTCTGCCACCCCTGCGGCGGGCGGGCCGCCAGCAACGTCCGCAGCCGTTCTCCGCCCAGGGCGTTCATCAGCATCGCCCGCAGCAGCGGCAACCGGGCCTCATCCACGGCGTCCGGGTTGATCTGCAATTCAGCATCCGGCGCCGCACAAAGCTGCGGTGCGAGGCGCAGGTATAGCTCACGATCGATACCGGCCAGCTCCCGCAGTTCGCTGATATCCCCCATCAGGTACCCTTCGCCATAAGCCCGGGCGACGATCGCATCGGCAATCGCGCCCGCCTGCGCGTCGGCGATGCCCAGGTTGTTCAGTAACAGCATGAATATCCGCCTCTCTTTATTGGGGGGAGCCCCCTCGCTATCTCCGACCTCCGTTGGGCCGGCGGCGCGGATCAGGGCGTTTACGTTGAAACAGGCATCGACCCGGCGCAGGCGTATCGCCACTTCCCCCTCTTCGGTACGCATACTGAACGCCGCCCCAGAGGCTTCCCAGGCCTTGCGCTGCTCTCCTGCCTGCCGCCACCGCTGTTGGGCGTAGATCTCCCCGCCCAACAGCAGCCATTTCGCCCTCAGCCGATCCTGCTGAGACTGGGTGCGCGCCAGCGAACGCTGCCAGTGGTCATTGATATTGACCGCCACGATCGCCATCAGCGACATCATCAGCAGCACCATCAACAGCGCCATACCGCGTTGTTTTTTCATCATGGCCTCGCCGAGGGCAGCGCGATGATGCGCCGTATTTCCCCCAACGCGGGGGTCTCGACGGTGATCTCCACCGCCTGCGGCAGCAGCCCGCCGGCGCGCCAGGCCGTCAACCATTCGCCTTGCCGGTAAAAACGCAGGCGGAACCGCGTCACCTCCGGCAGCAACAGCACGCTGCGCGCCGTCGCCTGCGGGCTGCTCAAATTCGGGTAGCTGAGGCGCTCCAGCCGCCCCTGCCGGTGGCGATAGGCCACCCGCTCCTGCGTGGCACGCGGCAGCCGGGCCTGCGGATTCGACCAGCCGCTTCGGATCAGCAACAGCTGAAAATCCACGTCTTCCCCCTCCGCCGTCTGCAGCACCGCGAATTCCGGCGCCGCCGGCCTGCGTTTATCACCGATCGGCGCACGCGCCTGTGCATGAGCAAAATCGCGCTCGACGATCGCCAGCGCCCGTTGCAGCTGGGTCAGCTGCGTCGATTTGCGCTGGGTAATTTCGTCGTTTTTCAGCACGCCCCTGAAGACCGTCAGGGCGGTGAGCGACAGCATGGCGAACAGGGCGATGGCCAGCAGCATTTCCACCAGCGTAAAGCCGCGTTGCAAAGCGCGCTTCATGGCAACCCCCGGTAAGCCTGTAACTCCGCCAGCACGTTGCGATCCTGCGGATCGCGCCTGACTTCGATCGCGATCGCCCGCATTCCGGCGTCGCTGGTCTCCTGCCCACGATAACGCCAGTGCCAGGTCTCACCGGCCATCACCGTGGTGCCCGAATGCCAGGCCAGCGTCGGCGGCTGCGGATCGAGCTGCAGCAGCGTCAGCTGGTTGTCCGCTACCCACAGCGCAACGGTCTTGGCTTCGATCTCGCTCAGGCTACGCACCTGGCCGCCGGTGCTGTTGATCAGCGCCAGGCAACCGATGGCGAAGATCATCAAGGCCACCATCACTTCCAGCAGTGTCATGCCCTGCTGGCGTCTCATTTTCCGCGTCATCGCAACGAATGTCCGTCGTTTCAAATACGAAGTAACCGGGCGCCTGCAATCGCCACAGGCACCGCCCCTGCGACAGCGCTACGCTGAACGCCGTGGTTTCGCCCCCCGGATGCAGCCACACCTGCGGCGGCCGCGCCGCCGCGTCATCGAGCGCGACGGTTTGCCCTTCAACGCTCAGCCACAGCGCGATGCCGTCCGGCAGGGCGTATGCCTCCCGGCTCGCCTGCCCCGCAGCGGCAACGCTGCGCCAACCGCCGCTGCCGAACGCCACGCCATAACTCACCCCTTCGCGCTCGGCCCGCTCGGCGAGGGCATTCAACCAATGGTTCAGCCGCTCCCCCTGCCGTGCCAACGCTTTCTCATCCGCCGGAAAACTCAGCATCACCAGGCCGCTGGTCACCCCCAGCAGCAGCAATACCAGCATGATCTCCAGCAGCGTAAAGCCGCGTATGCGCCTCATGGCGCGTCGGCGTCGGCCACCCAGTTGCCGATATCGTCATCGGTGTCGGCGATGCCGTCCGGCCCCAGAGAAAACACGTCCAGCTTGCCGTGACGCCCCGGATTACGCAGACGATACTCCTGCCCCCAGGGATCTTGCGGCAACCGGCGGATATAACCGTCTTCGGGATAATTTCTCGGGATCGGCGCCAGCGCCGGCCGGGTCACCAGCGCCGCCAGCCCCTGTTCCGCGCTGGGATAACGCCCGTTGTCCAGCTTGTACATATCCAACGCGTTCTCCAACGCGACGATATCGCTGGCGGCCTTTTGCCGATCGGCCTTCTCCTTGTTTCCCATCAGGCTTGGAATAGTCAGGCTGGCCAACAGCCCCAGAATGACGATCACCACCATGATTTCCAGCAGCGTAAACCCTCGCTGCCGCGACCTGCGCATCTTGCTGATATGACTCACTTTACTCTCCATTAACGGCATGATTAGCCGACCATATTATTGAGCTGCAATATCGGCTGCAGGATGGCCAAAATGATAAACAGCACCGAACCGGCCATCGCGATCACCAATAAAGGCTCAAACAGCCCCAGCGCCAGCGTGACTTGCCGGCCGAAGGCCTCCTGCTGCATCGTCGCCGCCCGTTCGAGCATCATGTCCAGCTCACCGCTGCGCTCGCCGGACATGATCATGTGCCGCATCATCGGTGAGAACAGCGCGGTGCCCTCAAGCGACGGCGACAATCCTTCGCCCTCCCGCACCCGCTCCATCGCCGCCAGCAGCCGTTCGCGGGCGGCATCGTTGCCCAACACGCCGGCGCTGATGCGCATCGCCTCCAGCAACGGCACCGCGCTGGCGTTCAAAATGCTCAGCGTTTTGGCGTAGCGCGCCGTGTTCACCGCCAGCGACAGCTTGCCGACCACCGGCAACCGCAGGATGAACGCATGCCAGCGCACGCGCCGCGCCGGATCCCGCAGGCGATAGCGGAACGCGCCAAGGCCCGTCAGCACCGATATCAGCGCCAACGCCCCCCATCGACGCAGCCCGTCGCTGGCGCCGAGCAGCATCCGGGTCGACAGCGGCAAGGTCTGCTTCATATGCACAAACTGTTCGATCACCTTCGGCACCACCGCCGTCAACAGGATCGCCACCACGCCGATTGCCACCGTCGTCAGCACCATCGGGTACACCAGCGCCTGCACGATTTTGTTCTTCATTTGCTGGCGCTGTTCGACGTAGTCGGCCAGCCGTTCCAGCACCGGCGCCAGATGGCCGGAAATCTCACCGGCGGCCACCATGGCGCAATAGAGGCGGTCAAAAATCTGCGGATGCTGACCCAGCGCCTGCGCCAGCGGAAAGCCCTCCAGAATGCGCTGCCGCACCTGAGCCAACGCCGCCTGCAGACCTTTTTTCTCCGTTTGCCGCGCCACCGCCATCAGCGCTTCCTCCAGCGGCAGCGCAGCGGACAGCAGCGTCGCCAGCTGCCGGGTCAACAGCGCCACATCGCCGCTGCTCACGCCGCTCATCCAGCGGCCCGCAAACATGCCGGCGAAAGCGGGCCGCCTGCGCGCTTGCACCGCCAGCACCTGCCACCCCTTTTCACGCAGGCGATCGCGGGCGTGGCGCAGAGAATCCGCCTCCAACACGCCGCGCTGGGCGCGCCCCTCACGATCGCAGGCGCGATAATCAAACTTCATCGCCGTCCCCTTCGCGCGTCACTCGCAGCACTTCCTCCAGGCTGGTCTCCCCGGCACGCATCTTGGCGATCCCATCCTGGCGCAGCGGCAGATAGCGTTCGGCGGCCAGTTTCGCGATGTCCAGCTCGCCGTCACCGCGATGGATCGCCATGCGCATCGGTTCATCCAGCACCAACAGTTCGTGCAAGCCGATTCGGCCGTGATATCCCTGCCCGCCGCAGGCCTCGCACCCCAACGGGCGCCAGCAGGTCACCGCCGGCGTCGGGGGCAGCCCCAGCAGGCGCCGCTGCGCGTCAGACAACGCATAAGGCTCGCGGCACTGCGGGCACAGCCGGCGCACCAGGCGCTGCGCCAACACGCCGCTGAGCGAACTCGAAAGCAGAAACGGTTCGACCCCCATGTCCCGCAGCCGGGTCACGGCGCCGATCGCCGTGTTGGTATGCAGGGTCGACAGCACCAAATGCCCGGTCAATGAGGCCTGCACCGCGATCTGCGCCGTTTCGCCGTCGCGGATCTCGCCGATCAGCACCACGTCGGGATCCTGACGCAGCAGCGCGCGCAGCCCGCGCGCGAAGGTCATGTCCACCTTGGGATTCACCTGCGTCTGCGCAATGCCGGCCAACTCATATTCGACGGGATCTTCGATCGTCATGATGTTGCGCTGTTCATCGTTGATCTGGCTCAGCAAGGTATAGAGCGTGGTGCTCTTGCCGGAGCCGGTCGGCCCGGTGACCAAAATGATGCCGTGCGGCTGGCGGATCAGGCGCAGCAACGCCTGCTGGTGCGCCGGTGCCATGCCCAGGCTGGGCAGTTCGAGCCGCACGCCCTGTTTGTCCAACAGGCGCATGACCACGCGCTCGCCGTGGCTGGCCGGCATCACCGACACCCGCACGTCAATCGCTCGCCCGCCGACCTTCAGCGCCATGCGCCCATCCTGCGGCACGCGCTTCTCGGCGATATCCAGCTTCGACATCACCTTGATGCGCGACACCAGCAGCGCCGCCAGCTTGCGCTGCGGCGCCAAAATCCGCCGCAGCGCGCCGTCGATGCGAAAGCGGATCACCAGCTCGCTCTCGTAGGTTTCGATGTGGATATCGGAGGCGCGTTCTTTGATCGCCTCGCTCAGCAAGGCGTTGATCAGGCGGATAATCGGCGCATCGTCCTGTTCGTCCAACAGATCTTGCTGCTGCGGCAGCTCCTCGGCCAGCGCGTAAAAATCCAGTTCGCCGCCCAGGTCGTCGATCATTTTCTGCGCCTGGCCGCTTTCCTGCTGGTAGTGCGCCACCAGCCGTTGATCAAAAGCCTCCGCCTCCAGCCGGGCCAGCGCTGGCTCGCCGGGCAGGCAGCGGTAGGCCTCCATCAATGCGGCGTGGCTTGTGTCAAGGTGACAATAAATCTGGATACCGTGCTGCCCGTCAACGGCCAGCACGCCATGCTGGCGCGCCCAGGAAAAAGGCAGCAGCGGCCCCGCAGAACGGGGCTTCACGGGCGCACTCCCCGCGAATAAAACGCGTCGATACTTGCAACGGTGGCGAGAAACGCCCGATTGTCGGGAGCCTTCTTATCGCCGGCGATCTCGCCGCGCAGTGCGTCATTCAGCTCACGATCGTCCTGCTGTTCGGCGTCGAACTTGCCTAACTTGCGTTGGCTCTGCCGGGCATATCCCTCGGTGCTGCGAATGATGGTCGGGCGGATAAACAGCATCAAATTACGCTTGCTCGCTTTGGTGGCGGTCGAGCGAAACAGCGCCCCCACCAGCGGGATCTTGCCCAGGATCGGCACGCTGCTCTCCAGCTCCGAGTTGGACTTGTCCAACAGGCCGCCCACCACTACGGTTTCGCCGCTGTCCACCAGCACCGTGTTGTTAACCGTGCGGATATTGAAGGTCGCCCCCAGCGAATCCGGCGTAGCGCCGGCGCTGTCGGCAACGCTGGAGACCTCCTGTTCGATCTGCATCAGCACGGACTGGCCCTGGTTGATCTGCGGTTTGACCTTGAGTTTGATCCCCACCGTCTTGCGCGACACGGTATTGAAGACGTTATCGCTATTGGTGGTTTGCGAACCGGTCAGGATCGGCACATCCTGCCCGACGCTGAATTCCGCCTCGGCGTTATCCAGCGTGACGATGCTCGGCGTGGCCAGGATATTATTTTGGTTGTTGCTGGCGATGGCGGTCAGCAATACGCCCCAGTTACCGCTGTAAAAACCGGTCATCAGGCCGTTGGCCTTGCCGAACACGTCGCTCATGCCGTTTTCGAACCCCGCCGACACCCCGGGCATCTGGCCGGCGAACTGCGTGCCACCACCGTATTTGTTGGCCCACTGCACGCCGATGTTCAGCCCCTGCCCATCCTGCACTTCGACGATCACCGCTTCGACCAGCACCTGCGCGCGGCGCACATCGAGCTTGGCGACCACCACCTCCAGATCGCGCATCACATCCGGCGCGGCGGTGATGATCAGCGCATTGGTCTGCTCATCGGCCTTGATCACCACATTTTTCAGCAGCGCCACGTTGGCGGCGGCGCTCTCCTTCTCGTTTTGCAGGCCCGCACTCACGCCGGTCAGCACCTCGACCAGGCTCTGCGCCTTGGCGTATTTGAGAGGGATAACCTGGGTATTGCCCTGGGTGACGCTCTTGTTATCCAGCTGGTCAATCAGTTCTTTGGCGTGTTCGCGGCTCCGATCATCCCCGGCGATCATCACGCTGTTGGTCCGCTCATCCGCCACCAGCCGCAGCGAGCTCGCGCCGGCCGTGCGCCGTTTGCCCTCTTCGCGAAACAGTTCGTTCACCATGCGCGCGATCTCCGGCGCCGCCGCATGCTTCAGCGCGAGAGTTTCGACCCGATTGCCATCGTCCTGATCCATCTCCCTGACGAGCTCGAGCAGGCCATTGACCACGCTGGCCCGGCCGGTGATCAACAACGCGTTTCCCTGCTCGTAATGCGCCACGCTGCCCACGCCGATGCTGTCGTTGAGCTGGCGCAATATCGGCGAAACGTCTTTGGCCGCGATATTGCGCAGCGGTACCACGCGCATCACCACTTCATCCCCTTCGGCGATCGCCTCGCCGCCGTTTTGTGCCAGCGCGGCTCTTTTTCCCTCTTTGGCGGCGATCACCTTCAAGACGTTATTGGGCATGCCGATGACCGTATAGCCATAGACATCCAGCACGTTGAGAAAGAACTGGTAATACTGCTTCTCGTCGAGCTGTTCATAGCTGCGCACCGTGACCTTACCTTTCACCGCCGGATCGATAATGATGGTTTTTCCCAGGTTTTTACTGACCGTATTGATAAATTCCTGAATGTCCGTGCCTTTGAAATTGGCGGAGAATTGCTCCGCGCGCGCCGCGCCAGCCAGCACAATCATGACGGCCACCGCCGCTAACGCGCGCCATAAGCCGGCGCTCCAGCCTGGGCCGGAACGATAAATAAAATGCGTAATCACAATGTCGCCTTATGCTATAAAACACCCCGCGCCGAAACGGCGCGCCGGCTACTCTTTAAACGTCAGCGTGGCGTAATAGCCGTTTTCATCGAGCAGTATTTTATTTTTCACTATCCGCACGATGACGGCATTGCTGCCGGCCAGACGGTCGCCAACGCCATAACCGGTTTGCTTGCCGCCATGCTCGACGATGACCAGGCTTTTTTTGGCGTTATCGCTGAACAGCAAACCCGCTATCTTGCCAAGCGCAGCGGCTTCCGGTGCGTTAGCCAGCAGCTCGGCACCGATCGCCCATTCGCCGACTTCATACCCGTGCGCCTTTTCGCCGTCTTTCGCCGCTTGATAGCGGCCAAACCAGTGCGCTTCATTAATTTTTCCGATGTCCTCTTCCTGAGGAAAGACAATATGGCGCCCCGGCCCGGGCGCGTTTTCACGGCTCGGCTCAACGGGCGCGCCATCCCCGGCCATCATTCGCCATCCCAGCTGAAGCATGAACGCCAGATTCGTCAGAAAAAAAAGAAGCATAAAAAAATCTATCAACCGTTTGCTCACGGCACCCCCGGTTATTCAACGGCGCCAACGCTAAGCGGAAATACCGACCACCATCGCGACGGAAAACAGCAGCGTGATGACCAGAGCCACTTTATAATTCACGGCGTCCAGCCACGTTCGCCGGCGCTTATTAGCCGATGATGACGGGCATTCCCCCTGCAAATTAGCGGCCGCACGCTCGCAGGCTTGAAAGCTCAACATCACGCCAAATCGGGGAATGGTCTTGATCACCTCGCCAGGAATACCGTGGCGGGAGAGCAAAGAGCGGCATTGGAATATCATCTGATAATAGTTATTGTCGCTGATGGTCTCATGGTTGCAAAACCAGACAGCGCGAATAATGTCGTTCTTCTTATAAATACCGCTCAACAGGCACAGCATGAAGCGCCGCTGTAATTCGGTCATTTCAATGAGCACATTCTCTTTTTTAAACAACAGCGTTTTTTCATTGTTGTTTAATATTACCAACTCATTTTCCAACAGAGTCTCGTTCAGGGCAATGTTATGTATGTCCATCTCTCGCCTATCAGTTTAATGAAGTTCAAAGGCCCTCTGTGCCATCACCTTTGCACGCATGCGGCGAGATGCATTTTCAATGAAAATTAATGGTTCGCCGTTTCAAGAGCGGCCTCAATTAATCATGCGAAAAACATTCATGCAACTTATTTCTTTAAAATAAACAATATAAAATTAATATGGTCACATCATACTACCTTAGATTCATTAAATCATTTAAAAACATGACGATAGCAGGTTTTATAAAATAGCTAAACCACCATTAAATTTGATTAATGATAAAGAAAATAGACATTCACGCATAATAACCCATGTTATTAGTTGCGTGCTAAAAAGGCAGGAGGCGAGGATGTAAAGGGTAACAGAAATACACCTTAAGCTCACATAAAAAACGAGATAAAAATCAGGATTCGATATTACATAAAAACATCGGCGAGTAGGCATTGCTGAACATCAACGTATTCTTGTCTACGCTGCGAATATGATAAAACGTCGATTCATTGCTGAAAAAGTAAGTATACACCTCTTCCGGCAAGGTATCGCGCGGTGAATAATTCACCTCACCATAGTGGAAACGATAGAAACTGCCTTGCGAGACATAGCTGAAATTAACCCGTCGGTTGACGAAATACTTCTCTTCACCGTCGTTGGCCAGGCCCGACAAGATCATCACGCCCTTATCGCCCGACAAAAAGATGTAGTTTATTTTTAGCGACAGCTGGATGTCATCGTGTGCCGCCTGCGCGTCCAGCGAATTGAAATAATTGAACGT
Organism: Serratia sp. 4542; assembly: GCF_016805595.1. Classification (NCBI taxonomy): domain Bacteria; kingdom Pseudomonadati; phylum Pseudomonadota; class Gammaproteobacteria; order Enterobacterales; family Yersiniaceae; genus Serratia; species Serratia sp. 4542. The sequence goes on along the minus strand of NZ_RXKV01000006.1, from coordinate 197,693 downwards.
GGCGTTCGCTTCGCAGGAAAAATCACCGAACTCATGATGGCTGCGAACCAGGGAATACACCACGCTGCCAGTCAACACGCACAGGCCGACCAGCGTGGCTGACAAAATATTTAACTTTTTTTCCATGCCCGGATGTACTCGCTCTCACAATTATGCAAAACGGCCGCACTGTCCTTCGTGCATTTGGCGATAAACTGGCGTCCGCTGTCTTCATTGGCATTATGAGAACGGTTAACCTTGGTAATGACAATCTCACCGGGGCGGCAACGCTGGCCATAAAGATCCTTCCTGACCAAGAACTGCAAATAGTCGTCCTGATGATTCTCCAAAAAATGGCCGGCATAGTAGATCGGGCAGCCGTTTACCGTCCCCACGTAAGACAATACCTGCTTCTTTTCACTGTCGCGATGATGTTTGTAATAGATAAAGCACAGCGCCAGAAAAGATAATGGCACGACGATCGATAAGCTGCGCAGCAGAATAAAAAAATAGTGGTGGGTGTTTTTTGACGTTGCGGTCGGCGCAGCCAAGGGAACCGGGGCATCGGCAAGCGGCGGGGGATCGGGTAAATCAATCCGCAGTCGGTCGATCGGTATTATTCTATTGAGTCTATACCCCTTTTTAGAGAGGGTAACGATCAGGCGTTCATTGAAACCGACAGACGTCAATGCCCGCCGCGTCAGGCTGATATATTGATTCAACGTCGCCGAAGAGGCGCTCAGGCCGTGATCGGTCCACACCTGCTGCAACAGCGTATCCCGGCTCACCACCTCGTGGCCATGCTCAAGCAAACATTTGAATACTCTAGAATTAACGCTGGATAAGAAAACTTCCCGTCCCTTCTTTATACTCTTCAATGAACCGTTTTCAGTGTTAAATGTAATATCTTTATCAATGATATAAATCATGTTCAGCCTGACAGCGCACACGGGTTATTATTTAAACTTATTCAGCGAGTTCGACGACCGCCGCGAAGCGCGGATAGTTTTTTCGCACAGAGAATAAACAATACTAACGCCATCCCAACAGGCGTGCAACTTTAAGAATTTTCCCTATGCCTGCGCCATTATTTGCCCCACAAATAACGATATAAACGCTATTTTTTTCACCGTCATCGGATCTGTTGGCAACCCTATAGGGGGAGAAGGGCAAAAACGGCGCAGAGGAAAAGACGCTCGCTCGCGGCGTACGAAATGACGCTTGTGCAGCTGTCGACAGGAAGAATAACGGGGAAAAACGTTTTTGCGGGCCGCAAATGGGTGGGGACCCTGCCAGCTACATCCCGGCACACACGTCACCTGCTGCGGCTGCTTCCTTCCGGACCTGACCGAGTTCACAAGTTAGTGTTGCGGGAGAACCAACAGGGCCCCCATTGACGGCTTCTGTACTCCGAAGCGGTGGGCATTATCGGCGATGCCCTATCAAATAGCAAGCCAACCGGGACCAACCGCTGTTTTCTTACCCACCTGCGCTGTGGCACACTCTCCGCCTGGGTTTTGACTCGCGCAGGAACAGCAACATGCAACCAGAAGACGCCTCTTTCAGCCAGCGGGTATTCCACATCGTGGCCGCCATTCCTTACGGCAAAGTCACCACCTACGGCGAAGTTGCCCGGCTGGCCGGTTCACCGCGCGCCGCACGTCAGGTCGGCGGCGTGCTGCGGCGTTTGCCGGAAGGCAGCACGCTGCCCTGGCACCGGGTGATCAACCGCCACGGGCAGATATCGCAGCAGGGGGAGGATTTTCAACGGCAGCGGCAGGCATTGCTGGCGGAGGGGATTATTTTCGGCCCGCACAGCACGGTCGATTTCGATCGCTACGGCTGGCGCTGGTAAAACAAAACAGCCTTTGGCCGAAGCGCAAAGGCTGTTGATTTCATCTTGCTGTACCGCAGTAAGATTACTGCATGGCGGTTGGCGCAGCCTGAATCGGCACACCCTGAACCGGAACCAGCAGCAGATCGGCACGGGTGCCGTTGCGGTTGACCACTTCCTGGATGGTGTCGGTAATAAACATCAGTCGCCCGTTGACCGTCACCGCCGCGCTCAGAATGATACGCGCATTCGGTTGGATGTCGGACGGGTTATACGGCAGCGTAAAGCTGAACGGCGCCTGTTGCCCTTCAGTGCGTACCGCGCGCTGTGCAATCACTTTAGACGGCGCATCCGCCAGCGAGGCGTCAGAGAGGGTGACCGTCAGTACCGCGTCCGGCGGCAGCGCAATGCGCTGACGTATATTAACCGAACCTGTCACCGCCGGGCCCTGAATCTGCGTTTGCGCAGCCGCCGGGTTACCGGCCGCCTGTGTAGGCACATCAGCACTCTTTTGCGCGCATCCTGCCAGCGTGATCGTCAGTGCCGCGGCACCGCCTACGATTTGCCAGAGTTTCATGGATCGGTCTCCTTTTTTATTATCAACATGTTGGTGGCTTTCACCACCGCACCTATTAAACTTAGCACAAAACACTGACAAATCCACTTTGCTCCACCTATTAATCACTTAGCCTGTCCAAAGCGCCCACTATTAAGAGCATTCTCATCGGCCCTATAACGCAAGATGTTGACGCCGCGCCGTGATATTCCGCACACTGCGCAAAATGATTATTAGAAAGGTAACAACTTTATGAGCCAGGCATTGCAAAACCTCCTCGATCTGCTGGATCTGGAGAAAATCGAAGAAGGGCTGTTCCGCGGCCAGAGTGAAGATTTGGGGCTGCGCCAGGTGTTCGGCGGGCAGGTGGTCGGCCAGGCGCTGTACGCCGCCAAGCAGACGGTGCCGGATGAACGCAGCGTGCATTCTTTCCACAGCTACTTCCTGCGCCCGGGCGACAGCAGCAAGCCTATCGTTTACGACGTGGAAACCCTGCGCGACGGCAACAGCTTCAGCGCGCGCCGCGTCAGCGCCATCCAGCACGGTAAACCTATCTTCTATATGACCGCCTCCTTCCAGAGCCCGGAGGCGGGTTTCGAGCACCAGAACCTGATGCCGGACGTGCCGCCGCCGGAAGGGCTGCTGTCCGAATCAGAGATCGCCCAGAAGCTGGCGCATATGCTGCCGGAAAAAGTGCGCGAAAAATTTATCGGCCAAAAGCCGATCGAAATGCGCCCGGTGAAATTCCACAACCCGCTGAAAGGCAGCGTGGAAGAACCGCATCGCTACGTCTGGTTCCGCGCCAACGGCAGCATGCCGGACGATCAACGCATCCACCAATACCTGCTGGGCTACGCGTCGGACTTTAACTTCCTGCCGACCGCGCTGCAGCCGCACGGCGTCGGCTTCCTCGAGCCGGGCATGCAGGTGGCCACCATTGACCACTCCATGTGGTTCCATCGCCCGTTCCGCATGGATGACTGGCTGCTGTACGCGGTGGAGAGCTCCTCCGCCTCCGGCGCACGGGGCTTTGTTCGCGGCCAAATCTACACCCGCGACGGCGTCCTGGTCGCCACCACCGTGCAGGAAGGGGTGATTCGCCAGCGCGACGCCTGATCCGCAGCATAAAGAAAGGGGCGATGTTTCCATCGCCCCTGTCGGCTTCATCATTATTTTAGTCTTTAGCGCACTGCCCTGCTTCGAGTCTTATTGGTTGTAGGCGCTCTCGCCGTGGCTGTTGACGTCCAGCCCCTCGCGTTCCTGCTCTTCCGGCACTCTCAGGCCCACCATCGCGCCCGCGATCTTGAAGGCGATAAAGGCGGCGACGCTCGACCACACCAGCGTGATCAGCACGCTCACCAGCTGGATCCAGACCTGATGGCCCATCGTCACCCCTTCGGCGTAGCCGGTGCCGCCCAGTGAAGAGGCGGTGAACACGCCGGTCAGCAGGCAGCCGACGATGCCGCACACCCCGTGCACGCCGAACACGTCGCAGGTGTCGTCCACCTTCAGCCATTTCTTCAGCGTCACTACGCCCCACAGGCCGGCGACGCCGCCCACCAGGCCGATGATCAACGCCCCGCCCACGCCCACGGTGCCCGCCGCCGGCGTCACCGCAACCAACCCGGCGATCATGCCGGAGCAGGCGCCCAGCAGCGAAGGCTTGCCGCGCAGCACCCATTCGGCGAAGGTCCAGGAGAGAATGGCGCCCGCAGTGGCGACCACGGTGTTGAGGAATGCCAGGGCCGCAATGCCGTTGGCCGCGCTGGCGGAGCCGGCGTTAAAGCCGAACCAGCCGATATACAGGATGGACGCCCCGGTAAACACCATCGGCAGGTTGTGCGGTTTGAAGGCCTCTTTACCGAAGCCGGCGCGCTTGCCGATCAGGTAGGCGCCGATCAGCCCGGCGCTGGCGGCGTTGATGTGCACTACGGTGCCGCCGGCGAAGTCCAATGCGCCGTCGGTGGCCAGGTAGCCGCCGCCCCACACCATGTGCGCGATCGGCAGATAAGACAGCGTGAACCACACAATCGCGAAGATCAGCACCGCCGAGAAGCGAATGCGTTCGGCGAAGCCGCCCACCACTAGTGCGACGGTGATACAGGCGAAGGACGCCTGGAAGGCGACGTGGATCATCTGGCTGATGCTGCCGGTGACGCTATCGATGCCGATGCCTTTCAGCATCGCCGTTTCGAACCCGCCAAATACCGCATTGCCCTCGCTGAACGCCAGGCTGTAGCCATACAGCACCCACAGCACGCAGACCAGCGCGAAGGTGACGGTGACCTGCGTCAGCATCGACAGCACGTTTTTGCCGCGCAGCAGGCCGCCGTAAAACAGCGCGATGCCCGGCAGCGTCATGAACAGCACCAACGCAGTGCAGATCATCATAAAGGCGTTGTCGGCCTTATCAGCGACCGCCGGGGCGGCCAGGGCCAAAGAAGGAACCAGGGTTACCGAACTCAGGCCCAACATGGATAACAGTCTTTTCATTATCAATCCATCCCCATCACTTAGCTGAGTTCGCGGTTACAGTGCCGATTCGTCGGTTTCGCCGGTGCGAATGCGGATCACGCGTTGCAACTCGGCAACGAAAATTTTGCCGTCGCCGATTTTGCCGGTGTAGGCGGCTTTGCTAATCACATCAACCACTTCATCCAACTGATCGTCGGCAATGGCGATGTCGATTTTGACCTTGGGCAGGAAGTTGACGTTATATTCGGCGCCGCGATACAGCTCGGCGTGCCCCTTCTGGCGGCCAAAGCCCTTCACTTCGGTTACGGTCAACCCCTGAATGCCCACGGAGGACAGAGCCTCGCGCACGTCCTCCAGCTTGAACGGTTTGATTACCACGGTCACCAGCTTCATATTGCCCCTCCACGAATTAAACCCAAACTCACCCCTGGTACGCGTCATATGTAGCAAGGCCTGTGCCAGATTTGATTTTGCATGACGATTCAGCGGATTAGCGGGAACGCGGGCACCATCAGACCGCGGCGCCATACCGACACCCTGAATTGATTAAATATCGCGCACTGATTTGGTGCGCATCGCGTCGAAAAAGTGCAGAAAGGGGGCATGGCGCAGGCGGGTTGCCTGCTTGTGGTGCGTGGGAAAAAAAGAAGGGCCGCGATCGCGGCCCATGCTCAGGCGGGTTGGCTCTCTTCGCGCACCGCTTCCGCCAGCTGCTCGCCCGCCAGCTGCAGCTGGTACATCTGGTAGTAGCGCCCCTGCTGCGCCAGCAGCTGCTGATGGTTGCCCTGCTCTACCGCCTGGCCGCGATGCAGCACCAGGATGGAATCGGCATCGACGATGGTCGACAGCCGGTGGGCGATCACCACCAGCGTGGTGTGCTCGCGGATCGCACGCAGCGCGCGCTGGATCGCCTGTTCGGTGCCCGAGTCGATATTGGCGGTCGCCTCGTCGAGGATCAGGATCTGCGGCGCCTGCACCAAGACCCGCGCCATCGCCAGCAGCTGTTTCTGCCCGACGGACAGGTTATTGCCCTGCTCTCCCAGCCGGGTGTGAATACCCTGCGGGAAGCCGCGCACCAGACTCGCCAGCTGCACCGTTTCCAGCGCCTGCCACACGGCGTCTTCCTCGATGTTGCGCCCCAACGTAACGTTGGCCAGCACCGAATCGGCGATCACCACCGGATCCTGCTGCACCATCGCCACGCCCTGGCGCAGCGTGCGGTGCGACAGGCTGGAGATCGGGCGGCCATCGAGACGCACTTCCCCCTCGCTGACCGGGTAATAGCCCATCAGCAGGTTGGCCAAGGTGCTCTTACCGCTACCGGTATGCCCAACCAGCGCCACGAAACCGCGCGAAGGCACCGCCAGCGAAATGTGCTGCAGCACCTTTTTGTCCGCGCGGTAAGCGAAGCTCAGATCGGTGATGTCGATGCGGCCACCGGCCAGCGGACGATCGTCGGCGCCGTAACTCTGCTGGCTGCGATCCATCAGCTCGAAAATGCGTTCACCGGCCACCACCGCCTGCTGCAGGATCGACTGCTGCGACGTGAGCTCGATCAGCGGTTCGTTCAGGCGCCCCAGGTAGTTGATGAAGGCATAGAGCACGCCGACGCCAATCACCCCCTCGCCGCTGAAGCCGAACAGCATCAGCAGCCCGCACAGCACCAGCGCCGAAAACAGGCTGAGCAGCGGTCGCAGCAGGAAACCGTCGAGCCGCAGGGTCTGCATGCGCGCCAGATAGTGCGACTGGCTGGCGGCGCTCATGCGTTCGCCGAAGCGTACCTGCTGACGGAACTGCTGAATCACGCCCATGCCGTTGATCACTTCGTTGAAACCGTCGTTGATGTCCGCCAGATAGCTGCGCACCCGGCGCACGATCGGCGTGCTGTAGTATTGATAGATGCCCATCACCACAAACACCGCCGGGAAGATGCAGACCGCCACCAACGCCATGCGCCAGTCGAGGCTGAACATCGCCACCAGCATGGCGCCGATCAGCGCGGCGCTTTTCAGCACCGTGGAGACCACCATCACGTACAGATCCTTGATCACCTCGGTGTCGTTGGTGACGCGCGAGATCAATTGCCCGACCGGCTGCGTGTCGAAGGCGCTGAGCGGCTGGCGCAGCGCGGCGTCCATCACGTCGGTGCGCAGCCGCTGGACCACCCCCACCGCCGCCTGGTTGAACAGCAGCGCCTGGAAGTAGTGCAGCGCCGCCGCCAGCAGCTCCAGCAGGATGTAAGCCGCCGCCAGCCCGCCGACGATCGTCAGCGGCAGTTGCCCTTTGGCGACGTAGTTATCGATAAAATAGCTCACCAGGATCGGCCCGGCGACTTCCGCCGCCGCCGCTATCCACAGCATCAGCACCGCCAGCCCCAGCGGTTTGCGGTACGGCGAGCCATAGGCCAGCAGCCGCTTCAGCGTCGGCCACAGCTTTTGCACTTTATTCATCGGCCAACGCCTCCTCGCCGTTTTCCGGCGCTTCGTCCAGCGCCGCTTCCAGCTGCTGATAACGGTACATATCGCGATACCAGCCCGGCTGCGCCGCCAGCGCCACCGGATCGCCGCGCTGCGCAACGCCGCCGTGCTGCATCACCAGGATCTCGCTGGCTTCGGTCAAGGCCGACAGCCGGTGCGCGCTGATGATCACCGTGCGATCTTGCCCCCAGCTGCGCAGGTTGTGCAGGATCTGGTGTTCGGTACGGCCGTCCACCGCCGACAGCGCGTCGTCGAGGATCAGGATCTCCGCATCCAGCAGCAGCGCACGCGCAATGGAGATACGCTGTTTCTGCCCGCCCGACAGCATCACGCCGCGTTCGCCCACTTCGGTGTCATAGCCCTGCGGCAGCCGCAGAATGTCCTCATGGACGCTGGCCAACCGCGCCGCCTGTTCGATCTGCGCCTGCGTCGCCCCCGGATGGCCCAGCGCAATGTTGTTCGCCACGGTATCGGAAAACAGGAACGGCGTCTGGCTCACCACCGACAGCCGCGAACGCCAGTCGTCGAGTTTGACCTGCGGCAACGGCAGGCCGTGATAGCGGATCTGCCCTTGGTCGACGTCGAACTGGCGCTGGATCAGCGACAACAGCGTCGACTTGCCGGCGCCGGTCGGCCCGCACAGCCCCAGCATCTGCCCCGGCTTCAGCGTCAGCGCCACGTCATGCAGCGCCGGATGCGGGTTTTCCGGGTAGTGGAACGCGCGGATATCCACGTCCAGCACGCCGCGGCCGGCCGGCAACGCCTGCGGGCCGTCCTGCACCGCCGGCGCCTCGTCGAGCAGGCTGCGGATACGGCTGTAGGCCGCGCTGCCGCGTTCGACGATGTTGAACATCCAGGCCAGCGCCAGCATCGGCCAGATCATCAAGCCGAGATACATCACAAAGCTGGTCAGCTGCCCGAGCGTCAGCGACCCGTTCACCACCATCCAGCTGCCGCCGCCGATGGCCAGCAGGTTAGAGGCGCCGATGGCGATATAAATGGTCGGATCGAAGCGCGCATCCACCCGCGCCACGTGCATGTTCTTGGCGCCGGTCTGCGCCGCCACCTCGGCGAAGCGGTTGGATTGGTGATCTTCCAGCCCAAAGGCCTTGATCATGCGGATGCTGGTCATGCTTTCCTGCGCCTGATCGTTCAGGCTGGAAAACGCCGCCTGCGCCGATTTAAAGCGCTGGTGCAGCTGGTCGCCGTAATATTTGATGGCGATCGCCATCAGCGGCATCGGGATCAACGCCAGCACCGTCAGCTGCCAGCTGATTTGGGTGCTCATCACCACCAGCACCACCAGTCCCATCACCAGCGAGTCCACCAGCGTCAGCACGCCTTCGCCGGCGGCGAACACCACGCGGTCCACGTCGTTGGTAGCGCGCGCCATCAGATCGCCGGTGCGGTGGCGCAGGTAGAACGCCGGGTTTTGCCGGCTGAGTTGGCGGTAAAAGTTTTCGCGCAGCTCAACCGCCAGTTGGTAGGAGGCGCCGAACAACAACACCCGCCACACATAGCGCAGCAGGTAAACGACGATCGCGGTGCCGATCATCAGCCCGAGCCAAGCCATCAGCACGCCGGTAGACATTTGTTTTTCGGTGACGCCGTCCACGATGATGCCGACCAGCTTAGGCGGCAGCAGTTGCAGGATGGCGATGACGATCAGCAGCACCACCGCCCCGAGGTAGCGGCGCCACTCCCGGCGGAAGTACCAGCCGATTTGAGCAAATAATCTCACGCAGTTTGATTCCAGGGTTTTATGGGATTTGTCTCTTTTTCTGCTTCAGCAGAGCAGGATACCACCGTTGAGCCGCCCGTCCGGTGAACTTTTCACTCCGGCACCGGCAGCGCGGTGGTGTATTTGATTTTTTCCATGGCAAAGCTTGAGGTGACATCGATGAGGCCCGGCACGCCGTTCACCAGACGCTTATAAAAGCCGTCATAGCTTTTCATGTCCGCCACTTCGACCTGCATCAGATAGTCGTACTCCCCCGCCATGCGGTAGAACGCCAGCACCTCGGGCATCTGGCTGGTCAGTTGCACAAACGCCTGATACCACTCGCTGCTGTGCTGCTGGGTCTTGATCAGCACGAACGCCGTCAGCCCCAGGCCGAGCTTTTCGTTATCCAGCAGCGCCACCCGGCCGCGGATATAGCCCTCGTCTTCCAGGCGCTTCAGCCGTTTCCAGCACGGCGTCGAGGTCAAATTGACCGCATCGGCCAGCGCCTGCAGCGACTGGGTGCAATCTTGCTGCAGCATGCACAGCAGCTTACGGTCTGTTTTATCTAACATAGCGGCCACCAGGAGAAAAATTTTCTCTCATTAGGCGATTAAACAGGAAAAATGGCAATCCTTTTTTCCTGCCGACAGGCTATGCTACGCCATAAACCAGCCCCCTATTTTGAGGCCAAATCATGACAAACTCTTGGGTAAAATATGCTATCGGTGAAATAGAAGCGGATTTTCAGCGCTCCGCCGATACGCACCTGATCCGCCTGAACCTGCCGGCGTTTCCCGGCATCTGCCTGTATCTGAAGGACGAGAGCACCCACCCGACCGGCAGCCTGAAACACCGCCTGGCGCGCTCGCTGTTCCTTTATGGCCTGTGCAACGGCTGGATCACCGAGAACACCACCATCATCGAGGCCTCTTCCGGCAGCACCGCGGTGTCCGAAGCCTACTTCGCTCGTCTGATCGGCCTGCCGTTCATCGCGGTGATGCCATCCTGCACCGCGCGCCGCAAGGTGGAGCAGATCGCCTTTTACGGCGGCCGCTGTCACTTCGTCGATCACGCCGCCCAGATCTACGCCGCCTCCGAACAGCTGGCGAAAGAGCTGAACGGCCACTATATGGATCAGTTCACCTATGCCGAACGTGCCACCGACTGGCGCGGCAACAACAACATCGCCGACAGCATCTTCCGCCAGATGGCACGCGAACCTTTCCCGGTGCCGAAACACATCGTGATGAGCGCCGGCACCGGCGGCACCTCCGCTACGCTGGGGCGCTACATCCGCTATCAGGGGCACGACACCCAATTGACGGTGGTCGATCCGGAAAATTCGGTGTTCTATGACTGCTTCCACCACGGCGATCGCACCCTGATCGGCAGCTGCGGCAGCCGTATCGAAGGCATCGGCCGCCCGCGCGCCGAGCCGTCGTTCATCCCGTCGGTAGTCGACAACATGCTGCGGGTGCCGGATGCCGCCAGCGTCGCCACCATTCACTGGCTGGAAGGCGTGTTAGGCCGCAAGGTTGGCGCCTCCACCGGCACCAACGTCTGGGGTGCGCTGCAGCTGGCGAAACAGATGCGGGAAAACGGCGAGCAAGGGTCGATCGTCACCCTGCTGTGCGACAGCGGCGAGCGTTATCTGGATACCTATTACAACCCGGAATGGGTCAGCAACAACATCGGCGATCTGCAGCCGTATCTGGCGCAGCTGGCGGATTTGTAACGCCAGGCTCCGGATAAAAAAAAGCCGGGTAGTCATACCCGGCCGGCTGTAAGGAGAACCTCATTCTTCGGGGGAATAGGTGAGGCAAGGTGAACGCAGCCAATGTTGTAAATAGTGGGCCACCGCCTGTTGCTGGCAATGGCCGATAACCGGTAGCTGCGGCAGCAGGGATTTCAGCTGCGGCAGGGCGTTGCCCATCACCACGCCGTGCCCCACCGCCCCCAGCATCTCTTTGTCGTTCATCGCGTCGCCGAACGCCATGCAGTCGGCCATCGTCAGCCCCAGATGGCGGCTCAGCCGGTCCAGCGCCGTGCCTTTGTTGCAACCGAGCGGCAGCACTTCCAGACAGTCGTAAGCGGAAAAGCACAGGTCTGCCTCGTCGCCCAGCTGTGCCCGCAGCTGCACCTGCAACGCCAGCAGCTCCTCGTGCGGCGCGACAAAGCACACCTTGCTGTTGCCGAACGCCGGCAGGCGGCGCACGTCAGCCAGCTGAAAACGAAAGCCGCTCAGGTGGTGCGCCCGCAGCATCTCTTCCGGCACGGGAAACTCGGTCAGCCAACCTTCATCGCGGAACACATGCATGCTGGCGCGGGTGCGCCAATGATGATGCAGCACCTCTTCGGCGACCGCCGCCGGCAAATCGGTGGCGTGCAGCTGTTGGCCGCGGTTGTCATACACTCGCGTGCCGTTGCCGGTGATCAGGTAACCCTGCAGCCCCAGCTGCGCCATGATCGGCTGCGCGTCGAGGTAGTGCCGCCCGGTGGCGAACGTCACCACCATTTCCCGCTCCACCAGCTGGTTCAGCACCGCCAGCGTTTCCGGGCCAACCCGGTGATCCGGCATCAACAGCGTGCCGTCCATATCGAAAGCTGCCAGGCGATACATAAAGACCTCTTGAATGTGAACGCGATTACAATCCGTGCAGTATGGGATGGTATTTGCGGAAGTAATAGTGAACAATTTGAGAAAACTGTTCCGGATTTCTGCCCATGCGCCTGGTTCACCGTCTCAGCCAATATCAACGCCTGTACCAACAGCTCGGCAGCGCGCCGGTCGCCGTGACCATCGGCGAGCTGGCGGCGATGTTCTACTGCAGCGAACGGCACGCCCGCACGCTGGTGCAACAGCTGCAGGATCAGGGCTGGCTGAGCTGGCATTCGCAGCCCGGCCGCGGCAAACGCGCCCGCCTGCATTGCCTGAAAACCCCGGATGAACTGCGCGCGCAGCTGCTGCAACAGCTGCTGCAACAGGGCAACCATCAGGGGGCGCTGGAGATGGCGCAGCTCGATCCGCAGCACCTGCAGGATCTGCTCAGCCCGCACCTCGGCGGGCAATGGCAGGCCGGCAGCCCGACGCTGCGCATTCCCTATTACCGCACGCTGGAAGCGCTCGACCCACTCACGCTGACCGGCCGCGCCGAGCAACATCTGGTATCGACCCTGCACGCCGGGCTGACGCGCCTGATGACCGGTAACCCGGAACCGCAGCCCGATCTGGCGCACCACTGGCAGATTGGCGAGCACGGCCTGCGCTGGCGCTTCTTTCTGCGCAGTCAGCTGCGCTGGCATAACGGTGAACCGCTGACCGGCCAACAGCTGCTGCAAACGCTGGAAAAACTGCAGCGCCACCCGCGCAGCCAACCCAGCCTGGCCAACGTCGCGCACATCAGCCTGCCGCATCCGCTGTGCATCCAGTTCGATCTGCACCTGGCGGACTATTGGCTGGCTCACCGGCTGGCGGAGCTGCCTTGCCTGATGACCCACCCGGAGTTGCCGGGCATCGGCGCCGGCCCGTTCAAGCTGGCGCTGAATGAACCGCAGCTAGTGCGGCTGGAACAGCACGCCGGTTACCATCTGCAGCACCCGTATCTGGACACCATCGAGTACTGGATCACCCCCGACCTGCCCACCGCCGGCGCCGACACCAGTTGCCAGCATCCGGTGCGCATCACCATCGGTCAGCAAGACGATTTGGCGCAGGCCAGGCCGGTGCAGCGCAGCATGAGCCTGGGCTGGTGTTATCTGGCGCTGAACCTGCGCCACGGCGTGCTGAGCGAAGCCCAGGGGCAAAAGCTGCTGATGCTGATCCAGCAGTCCGGCCTGCTGAGCCGTCTACCTATTCCCAACAGCGTGATCACCCCCAGCCATGAAATGCTGCCCGGCTGGCGTATTCCCAGCCAACGGATTGAGGAAGATGTCACCCTGCCCGCCCGGCTGACGCTGCTGTATCGGCCGCCGGTCGAGCTGGAAACGGTGACGGTCGCGCTGCAGCGGCTGCTGGCGCAGCACGGCTGCGAGCTGGAGGTGCGTTACTACGCCGGTAAACGCTGGCAAAGCGAGGCGCAGATCGCCCAGGCCGACCTGCTGCTGGCAGACAACCTGATCGGTGAAGCGCCGGAGGCGACGCTGGAGAGCTGGCTGCGGCAGGATACGCTGTGGCGCGGTATCCTGACGGAAAGCCGCTGGCAGCAGCAGCAGGACACGCTGCGACAGATCCAGCAGCTGCAGGCGCAGCAACCGCGCTTCGCACAGCTGCAGGCTTATTATCAACGGCTGATGGCCGCCGCCATCATCACGCCGCTGTTTCACTACCAGTATCAGATCAGCGCGCCGCCGCGCATGCATGGCGTCACGCTAACCGCCCACGGCTGGTTCGATTTTTGCCAGGCGTGGCTGCCACCGCCGGTGGACAGCGCACCGGCCTGAGCCGAACCGCCCTGCGCCTGGCGGCCCTTTCTGCTACTATTGTCGCCGCAACGCAATTTTATCCTGCCGCCCGAATGTGTATCGGGAGAGGCCAAAGCCCAAAAAGGTGATTTTATGAAGCGCGCGGTTGTCGTTTTCAGCGGTGGACAAGACTCCACGACCTGCTTGATCCAGGCATTGCAACAGTATGATGAAGTTCACTGCGTCACGTTCGATTACGGCCAGCGCCATCGCGCCGAGATTGAAGTGGCTCAGGAGCTGTCGGTCGCCCTCGGCGCCAAGGCACACAAAGTGCTGGACGTAACGCTGCTCAATGAGCTGGCCGTCAGCAGCCTGACGCGCGACAATATTCCGGTTCCCGCCTACGATCCCAATCAGAAAAATGCGCTGCCGAGCACCTTCGTGCCGGGCCGCAACATCCTGTTCCTGACGCTGGCGGCGATCTACGCCTACCAGGTGGAAGCGGAAGCGGTGATCACCGGCGTGTGTGAAACCGATTTCTCCGGCTATCCGGATTGCCGCGACGAGTTTGTTAAAGCGTTGAACAAGGCGGTGACGCTGGGCATCGCCCGCGATATCCGCTTCGAAACGCCGCTGATGTGGCTGAACAAGGCCGAGACCTGGGCGCTGGCGGATTATTACCACCAGCTGGATCGCGTGCGCCAGGATACGCTGACCTGCTACAACGGCATCAAGGGTGACGGCTGCGGCGAATGTGCCGCCTGCAACCTGCGCGCCAATGGCCTGACGCAGTACCGCGCCAACCAGGCGGAAGTGATGGCGGCGTTGAAACAGAAGGCCGCTCTGGCCTGAGGCAGTGACGGCGGCAGCCTCTGCCGCCCGTGAGCTTACTGCAGATTATCCTTCGGCGTGAGCGCCTCCAGGCGCTCGCGCAATTCTCCTTCGATCGGCAGCGCACGCTGCGTTTTCAGATCGACGCACACGAAAGTCAGCAGCGCGTCAGCCACCGGCGTCCCCGCCGGATCCTGCGTCACCTTTTGGCTCAGCACCCCGCTCTTGCCATTGAGCTGCACCATCTGGCTGTCGATACGCAGCTTATCCCCCAATACCGCCGGGCTGCGGTAATTGATATTGATGTTCACCACGATGAAAGCGATGTTGTTTTCCGTCATCCAGCGGAACCCGGCCTCGTTCTCCAGCCATTCCCAGCGCGCCTCTTCCAGAAACTCCAGATAGCGGGCGTTGTTAACGTGCTGGTAAACATCAAGGTGATAACCGCGAACTTTGATAAAGGTTTGCATAGGGAACGATCGCTCCTGCCTGGTGATTACAGAAAGAGGGAGCCGCAGCGGCTCCCTCGCCCGTTTGGTCAACGCGCCAAACTGGTAAGACCTGTAAAATGTAGCAGAGGAGTGACGGCCTCAGCGGCATTTTGCCACGCAGCCGCGACCGGGATCACATTTTCAGCCGGGTGCGGTTCTTCTCAAACAGCGCCGGCCCGATGCCCGGCACCTCCTGCAACTGCTCAACCTGGGTGAACGGCCCGTTCTGCTCGCGGTAGCGCACGATGCCTTCCGCCTTCTTCAAACCGACGCCGCTCAAGGCGGCGGCCAGCTGTTCGGCGGTGGCCTGATTGATGCTGACCGCCGCCTCCTCGGCTGTCTTGGTCATCACCGATTGCCCACCATTGCTCGCCGGTGCTGAGAGCATGGGTGCCGGCGCCTCGGCTTTATCCACCGCGGCGGCCGGCCCCGCCAGGCACAAAAGCAGCGCGGTGAGCGCAGCTTTGACGTGATGACGGTAACCTGATAACGCTTTTTTCTCTGTATGTTGCATGCTGTATCCTCCTTGTGTGTGACAGCACGGCTACCTTGCCGCGGCGGCGAATATTCAGCAATCGGCGGATATCAGATGTGGAAAAGGCCGCGAAAGCGGCCTTTGTTTGTTGCACTGCGTTGCAGAAAAATGCGGCGATTACTGAGGCTGTTGCTCAGCGGCGCCCATTTTGATCTTGGCTTCTTTACGCAGGCTCGCCAGCAGCGAATCGAAGGAAACGCCGGTCGCGCCCTCTTCCATCTTGCCGACGAAGGTTTTCATTTCGTCTTCCGGCAGCGTGCCTGGCTTCACCGCATCGAGCGCGATCAGCACCACGTTGTCCTGGCGATCCTGCGACATGCCGTACACCGGTTTGCCGTCCTGCGGGTGCGGCAGCGCGAACACGCTCTCCACCAGCTGGCTGTCTTCCGGCGCGCGCGCCATCTTCTGCACGGCGCCAAAGCTCAGGCCGGCGGCTTTCATCGCCTCGTCGCCCTTGCCCTGCTTCAGCTCAACCAGCAGCTTCTCGCCCTGCAGTTTCGCTTCCTGCACCGCTTTGTTGCGCTTCACCAGCTCGGCCACGCGGTCTTTCACCTGGTCGAATGGTTCGATACCTTCCGGCTTATGGCCGCTCACGCGCACCACGAAGGCGCGGTCGCTATCTACGGTGATCACGTCGGAGTTGCTGCCCGGCGCGCCGTTCTCGCCGATCAGCGAGCCGTCGAAGATCGCCTGCACGACCGGCTTGAAGTTCAGCGCGGCAGGAATGTTGTCACGAGTGAACCAGTCGCTTTGCGCCGCTTTCACGCCGGCCGCTTCTTCAGCCGAGGCCAGAGATTCGTTGTCGCTGGTCGCCGCTTCGCTCACCTTCTGCTGCAGCGCGTAATACGCGTCTACCGCTTTCTCCTGCTGCACCTGCTTGGCGATGGCGTCATGCACTTCGCTCAGCGGCTTCACTTTCTCAGGTTCGATATCGTTCAAACGCACGATCAGGAAGCCGACGGAAGATTTCACCACGCCGGACAGCTGCCCTTTCTCGGTCAGGTTAGCCTGCTTCAGCTCGTCGGCGGTGGTTTCCGGCTCCAACCAGCCCAGCTCGCCGCCGGTACGGCGTGAGATGATATCGGTGGATTTCTCTTTCGCCAGGGTGGCGAAATCGGCGCCCTTCTTCAGCTCGTCCAGCACGGCGTTGGCTTCCGCCTCGGTTTTCAGCTGGATCACGCTGTAGTTCTTACGCTCCGGCTGGCCGTAGCTGCTCTTGTGCTGGTCGTAGTAAGCGCTGATGTCTTCTTCGCTCACTTTCACCTTGTCCTGCATGGACGCGGCGTCCAGCGGGATATAGCTCACCTTCACCTGCTCTGGTGCGATGAAGCTGTTTTTGTTCTGATCGTAATACGCCTTCAGTTCGTCGTCACCGGCGCTCTGTTTCGCCTGCAGCGCCTTCAGATCGATGGTCGCCAGGCGCACGTCGCGCTCCTGCAGCACCAGCGCCGCCATGGCTTGCGATTCGGACGGCAGCACGAAGCCGGACTCGCCGAAGGCCTGAATCAGCTGCTGATTGACCAGCTGCTGGCGCATCGACTGCGCGAAGTTGTCGGCGGTGTAGCCCATGCGGCCGATCAGGTCGAGGTATTTGGCGTTATCGAACTGGCCGTTGGTCTGGAAGTAAGGCGCCTTGCGGATGGCATCCTTGATCTGATCGTCGCTGACCGCCAGGCCCAGCTTCTTGGCGTACTGGTCGAGCAGCATGTTGTCGATCAACTGGGACAACACCTGACGGCGCATCTGCTGCATGTAGCCTTCGTTGCCGGCCAGCGCGGAGAACTGGTCACCCAGCTGCTGCTGCATGCGGCTACGCTCGCTTTGGAAAGCCTGTTCCAGCTGAGCGCGTTCGATCGTCTGACCATTTACTTTCGCAGCATAATCGCCGGAGCCGCCGATCAGGTAGTTACCCACCCCGGTCAGAACGAATGACAGGATGATCAGGGCCAGGATGATTTTGAGCACGACGTGATTAGCAGCCGCGCGTAAATTGTCCATCATAGTGTGACAACACTCCGCTGTGATGTGGATTAACAACCCTTGTGCAGGCGCGTTCCCTGCGACAAAAATAAAAAAAGCGCATCAGTCCGATGCGCCTTGTATCTTACCTTACCAGCACCGCTGCGTCAGGTGATTGTTTATTACAAAACCCTGTTACGCTAAACGGTTAGACGCTAAATCAGTTTACAGCGTCTTTCAGCGCTTTCCCTGCACGGAAGGCCGGTACTTTGGCTGCCGCGATTTTGATCTCTTTACCGGTCTGCGGGTTGCGGCCGGTACGAGCCGAACGTTCACGCACGGTGAAGGAACCGAAACCTACCAGAGCCACGTCATCCCCTGCTTTCAGAGAGTCGGTAACGGAAGCGATTACTGCGTCTAAAGCACGTCCCGCTGCCGCTTTGGAAATATCAGCACCTGCGGCAATCTTGTCGATCAGTTGTGACTTATTCACTCTATCATCCCCTCTAGAATTCTATCGTCGCACCGAAAAATCCCTACGGTTGCGACAGCGCAGCTGTTATATCAATCCCATCGAACCTTAGCAAGCCACCGACTGGGTGGCAAAACGCGGGCCGACAGAGATCTAACTTAGCGGTACAAAAAAATACTGGCAAGTCCGAAATGGCTTGCCAGTATAAGTTTTATCAATGGTTTTTGCGATTCGTCACTATTTTGCCGCTACCGGCAGTGCGCCGAAGGCCGGGTTTTGCAACGCAATGTTCAAAACTTCATCGATTCGCTGCACCGGATGAATCTCCAGATCGGCGATAACATTGTCCGGGATCTCTTCCAGATCGCGCTTGTTCTCGTAAGGGATCAGCACGGTTTTGATGCCGCCGCGATGCGCCGCCAGCAGCTTCTCTTTCAGGCCGCCGATCGGCAATACCTGGCCGCGCAGCGTGATCTCGCCGGTCATCGCCACATCGGCGCGTACTGGGTTGCCGGTCAGACAGGAGACCAGCGCGGTGCACATCGCGATACCGGCGCTCGGGCCGTCTTTCGGCGTCGCCCCTTCCGGCACGTGCACGTGGATGTCGCGTTTCTCGTAGAAATCGGCGTTGATGCCCAATTTCTCCGCGCGCGCGCGCACCACGGTCAGCGCCGCCTGAATCGATTCCTGCATCACTTCACCCAGAGAACCGGTGTAGGTCAGCTTGCCTTTGCCCGGCACGCAGGCGGTTTCGATGGTCAGCAGATCGCCGCCCACTTCCGTCCACGCCAGCCCGGTGACTTCGCCCACGCGGTTTTCGGTATCCGCACGGCCGTAATCGACGCGCTGCACGCCCAGGTAATCCTTCAGGTTGTCGCCGTTGATCTCGATATGCTTGCGCTTCTTGTCCATCAGCAGCGTTTTCACCGCTTTACGGCACAGCTTGGAGATTTCACGCTCCAGGCTACGCACCCCGGCTTCGCGGGTGTAGAAGCGAATGATACCGATGATGGCGCTGTCGTCGACCGTCAGCTCGCCTTTTTTCAGCGCGTTGCGCTCAAGCTGCTTCGGCAGCAGGTGCTGCTTGGCAATGTTGAGCTTCTCGTCCTCGGTGTAACCCGACAGGCGGATCACTTCCATACGGTCCAGCAGCGGCGCAGGAATGTTCATCGAGTTCGAGGTGGCGACGAACATTACGTCGGACAGATCGTAATCCACTTCCAGGTAGTGGTCGTTGAACGCCACGTTCTGTTCCGGATCCAGCACCTCCAGCAGAGCGGAGGCCGGATCGCCGCGCATGTCGGAAGACATCTTGTCGATCTCATCCAGCAGGAACAGCGGGTTCTTCACCCCAACCTTGGCCATCTTCTGGATCAGTTTGCCCGGCATCGAACCGATGTAGGTACGGCGGTGACCGCGGATTTCCGCTTCGTCACGCACGCCGCCCAGCGCCATACGCACATACTGGCGGCCGGTCGCTTTGGCGATCGACTGCCCCAGCGAGGTTTTACCCACGCCCGGCGGCCCTACCAAACACAGGATCGGCCCCTTGATTTTGCTGACGCGGCTCTGTACCGCGAGGTACTCGAGGATGCGATCCTTGACGCGCTCCAGGCCGTAGTGATCGGTATCGAGCACTTCCTGCGCCTTGACCAGGTCTTTTTTCACCTTGCTGCGCGCATTCCACGGCACCTGCAGCATCCAGTCGATGTAGCCGCGCACCACGGTCGCTTCCGCTGACATCGGCGACATCATCTTCAGCTTCTGCAGTTCCGCTTCGGTTTTCTCGCGCGCCTCTTTCGGCATCTTCGCCGCATCGATCTTGCGCTTCAGCGCTTCGTGCTCGTCCGGCGCGTCGTCCATCTCGCCCAGCTCTTTCTGAATCGCCTTCATCTGCTCATTCAGATAGTACTCGCGCTGGCTCTTCTCCATCTGCTTCTTGACGCGGTTGCGGATGCGTTTCTCGACCTGCAGCAGGTCGATCTCCGACTCCATCATCGCCATCAGGTATTCCAGACGCTCGGTGATGTCGGACATCTCGAGCACCGACTGCTTGTCGCTGAGTTTCAGCGGCATATGAGCAGCGATGGTGTCCGCCAGGCGCGCGGCGTCGTCGATGCTGTTCAGTGAAGTCAGCACCTCCGGCGGGATTTTTTTGTTCAGCTTGATATAGCCTTCAAACTGATTGATCGCGGTGCGCACCAGCACTTCCTGCTCGCGCTCGTCGATCGCTGGCGACTCAAGGTATTCCGCCTGCGCGGCAAAATGCTCACCGCTGTCGGACAGCGTAGTGATGCGTGCGCGCTGCAGCCCCTCGACCAGCACTTTTACCGTGCCGTCCGGCAGCTTCAACATCTGCAGGATCGACGCTACGGTGCCAACCGAGAACAAGTCGTTAATGCCAGGTTCATCCGTTGAGGCCTCTTTCTGTGCCACCAGCATGATCTTCTTATCGTGATCCATTGCGGCTTCGAGGCACCGAATCGATTTTTCCCGGCCAACAAATAACGGGATCACCATGTGCGGATAAACCACCACGTCGCGCAATGGCAGGACGGGGATTTCAATGCGTTCGGAACGCTCAGGGTTCATAGAGCTCTCTCTTAGTTTAATTTCCGCCAGGTTGAGGGGGAATCTCATGAGACGCAAGCATCTAACGTTTCATAAAATCTGGTTAATGAGTATATGGGGATGAATCTCTTACATTCAACGGCAAGAATGCAGGAAAAAGAAATGGGGGATGAAATCCCCCATTTTGCTGATAACGCTCTGGTTTAACTGGCTAATTATTCGCCAGATGCCTGAGCTTCCGGCTTGCCGTAAATCAACAGCGGCTTGGATTGGCCGGCGATGACCGACTCGTCGATCACCACTTTGTCTACGCTGTCCATCGACGGCAGATCGTACATGGTGTCGAGCAGCGCGCCTTCCACGATGGAACGCAGGCCGCGGGCGCCGGTTTTGCGCGCCATGGCTTTCTTGGCGATGGCGTTCAGCGCTTCGTCGCGGAACTCCAGCTCCACGCCTTCCAGATTGAACAGCGCCTGATACTGCTTGGTCAGGGCGTTCTTCGGCTCTTTCAGGATCTGAATCAGCGCATCTTCGCTCAGCTCGCTCAGGGTCGCCACCACCGGCAGACGGCCGATGAACTCTGGGATCAGACCGAACTTGATCAAATCTTCCGGTTCGGCCTGCAGCAGCAGTTCGCCCTCGGTCGCCTTCTCGGACTCGCCCTTGACGGTCGCGCCGAAGCCGATGCCGGAGCCGGTGTTGACGCGCTGACCGATCACCTTATCCAGGCCGGCGAAAGCGCCGCCGCAGATAAACAGGATCTTGGAGGTATCAACCTGCAGGAACTCCTGTTGCGGATGCTTGCGCCCACCCTGCGGCGGAACCGCGGCGATGGTGCCTTCAATCAGCTTCAGCAGCGCCTGCTGCACGCCTTCACCCGAGACGTCACGCGTGATCGACGGGTTATCGGACTTGCGGGAAATCTTATCGATTTCATCGATATAAACGATGCCGCGCTGCGCTTTCTGCACGTCATAGTCACATTTTTGCAACAGCTTCTGGATAATATTTTCCACGTCCTCGCCCACGTAACCGGCTTCGGTCAGCGTGGTGGCGTCGGCCATGGTGAACGGCACGTCCAGGAAGCGCGCCAGCGTTTCCGCCAGCAGGGTTTTACCGCTGCCGGTCGGGCCGATCAGCAAGATGTTGCTCTTGCCCAACTCGATACCGTTGCTGGTATCGCCGTTGCGCAGGCGTTTGTAGTGGTTGTACACCGCAACCGCCAGCACTTTCTTCGCCTGCTCCTGGCCGATGACGTAGTCATCCAGGTGGTGGCGAATTTCGTGCGGCGTCGGCAGCGCACTGCGCTCACGATGCGGGGCAACTTCTTTAATCTCTTCGCGAATAATGTCGTTACACAGATCGACACATTCATCGCAGATATACACTGACGGCCCGGCAATCAGCTTACGCACTTCATGCTGGCTTTTGCCGCAAAAAGAGCAGTACAGCAGCTTTCCTGAACCGTCTTTGCGCTTATCTGTCATCAGTCAAACCTCTTCTTTAGTCTTGTCCCGCAGGAAAATCACGGCGGCAGTGCGCCCAAACTCATATCGGGAACGCCGAGGGGCCACAACAGAGCGAGCCCCTGCCCACTCTGATTACTATAGTCCATCGGCGCCGCGTGGTTCTAGCTGCGGTGTGTCAGAATGCCGTCAACCAGGCCGTATTCCACGGCTTCTTCCGCGGTCATAAAGCGATCGCGCTCGGTGTCGCGCTCGATCTGCTCCAGCGGCTGGCCGGTATGCTCGGCCATCAGTTCGTTCATGCGCGCTTTCACCTTAAGGATTTCACGCGCATGGATTTCGATGTCCGTCGCCTGGCCCTGGTAGCCGCCCAGCGGCTGGTGAATCATCACGCGCGAGTTAGGCAGGCAGAAACGTTTGCCTTTGGCACCCGCGGTCAGCAGGAAGGAGCCCATCGAGCACGCCTGGCCCATACAGATGGTGCTGACGTCCGGCTTGATGAACTTCATGGTGTCGTAAATCGACATGCCCGCGGTAATTACCCCACCCGGCGAGTTGATGTAGAGGTAAATGTCTTTTTCCGGGCTTTCCGCTTCGAGGAACAGCATTTGCGCCACGATCAGGTTGGCCATGTGATCTTCCACCTGGCCGGTCAGGAAAATGATGCGCTCTTTCAGCAGGCGGGAATAGATGTCGTAAGAACGCTCCCCGCGTGAAGTCTGCTCTACCACCATCGGCACCAGCGCCATGTTCGGTGCAAATTGATCTCGTTCGCCACTGTATGACATTACCGTCTCCTAATAGAAATTGCCTTGGCGGCCAGGGTGTCACCCTAATACGCCGATTCTACTTGAGAACGGCCATGATGACTATGCTCAAGCATTCGACCCGCGCCACACGTACCCGACGGTTATTTCATCCCGCGCACTTTGGCAAACAGCCCCAGAATTATTCTTAACAGATTGGGGGATCCCGGCGCGATTTCAAGCCCAGAGGCCGATTTTCTCCGCGCGCCGAAAACGATGCCGTTATTCTGACCGTTATCATGCCAGCCAGTTCCCCAGGCAACAGGGTAAATATAGTGCATATTGCCCCGCTTAACCTGAGATTAATCAGCAACGTGGCAAAAAGAAAAGCCCGCAACCTGAGGTTGCGGGCTTTTTCATCGTGCGCCGGTTCGCCAGGCGAAACCGGGGGCGCCGTTCATCGCGCCCGGCACGCCGGCATTACGCCTGTTGAGTCTGGTTCATCAGCTCGCTGAAGGTAGTGGCTTTTTCAGTCACTTTCGCTTTTGCCAGCAGGGCTTCAACCGCTTGCTCTTCCAGAGCCACGTTGCGCATGTTGTTCATCAGCTCTTTGTTTTTGCTGTAGAACTCGATGACTTCGCTCGGATCTTCGTAGGCAGAAGCCATTTCTTCGATCAGCGTCTTCACGCGGTCTTCGTCAGCTTTCAGATCGTTGGTGCTGATCACTTCGCCCAGCAGCAGGCCAACCACTACGCGGCGTTTCGCTTGCTCTTCGAACAGCTCGCGTGGCAGTTCCAGCGCTTGCTTCTCGTTGCCGCCGAAACGCTGTGCAGCCTGGCGACGCAGTACGTCGATTTCGCCGTCGATCAGGGCAGCAGGCACGTCGATTTCGTTCGCGCTCACCAGACCGTCGATCGCCTGAGACTTGATGCGGTTACGCACGGCGCCTTTCAGCTCGCGCTCCATGTTCTTGCGAACTTCGGTGCGCAGGCCGGCAACGGAACCGTCCGCCACGCCGAAACGCTTGATGAACTCTTCGGTCAGTTCCGGCAGCTCGCGCTCTTCAACTTTCTTCAGCACGATAGCGAATTTGGCCGCTTTGCCCTTCAGGTTTTCCGCGTGGTAATCTTCTGGGAAGTTCACGTCGATGGAGAACTCTTCGCCCGCTTTGTGACCGACCAGGCCTTCTTCGAAGCCTGGGATCATGCGGCCCTGGCCCATTGCCAGTACGAAGTCGGACGCTTTGCCGCCTTCGAACTCTTCACCGTCGATAGAACCAGTGAAGTCAACGGTCACGCGATCTTCAGCTTCCGCTGCGCGATCGGTTTCTTTCCAGGTCGCCTGCTGCTTGCGCAGAGTGTCCAGCATCGCGTCGACGTCTTCGTCGTTCACTTCAACCACTGGTTTTTCAACTTCGATGTTTTCCAGGCCTTTCAGCTCAACTTCTGGATACACTTCGAATTCAACGGCGAAAGTGAAGTCTTCACCTTCTTTGTACTCGCCCGGCACGTAGTTTGGTGCGCCGGCCGGATTAATCTTTTCTTTGATGATCGCGTCAACGAAGCTGCGCTGCATCGCTTCGCCCAGCACGTCCTGACGAACAGAGGCGCCGTAACGCTGTTCCACGATGTTCATCGGCACTTTGCCTTTGCGGAAGCCGTCGATACGCACGCTTTTCGCTGCGTTGATCAGCTCTTTCTTCACCGCCTGCTTGATAGTATCAGCCGGTACAGTAATAGAGAGACGGCGCCCAAGGCCTTGAGTGGTTTCTACTGAAACTTGCATCTTGTTACCTCAAAAAAATCACAGTGCTCGGTCAACTCCGTTCCAAGAACCAGGACGGCTACAAATAAGAACCGAGTTCCCTGATGACAGAAGCGTCCCGAAACCATTCCGGAAAAATAAGACGCGACATTATAGCGGCGCATGCATGGCGAGTCGAGGAAAGCTAGGCGGCGCAGGCGCGCTAAAACTCACACTTTTGCCGATTCAATCGCCAAAAGGCCGCCAAAACAGACCGAACGTTGGCCATATTGCGCGTCGGCCGTGTCGTCGTCAAAAACAGAAACGGCCCGCAGGCCGTTTCAAAATTCGTCAGTAGTAATACCCTAATTCGAGGGCAAAGTTCCACTGATACCTGAAAATTTCCCCCTCAGGCCAGCGTCCCGGCACCGCGGCACGGCGGCGAGGCCGGCACGGTATCCTGCAATCCTTCCCACTCTTTGAGCGTATAGGTGTGCAGCGCCAGCGCGTGTACGCCATCGGCCAGCTCCTCCGACAGTACGCCGTAGATAGAGCGGTGACGCGTCAAAAACCGTTCGCCGACGAAGCGATCGCTGACCAATACCACTTTGAAATGACTTTCTGAACCCGCCGGAACGTTATGACGATAGCTTTCATCAACGACTTCCAGATACGCGGGCTCAAACGCCGCCCTTAACTTTGCTTCTATTTGCTCGCGAATCATAGGATCTCCTTACAACACCGGCAGAGGACCGTGCCCATCTAGTTCAATATTAGCCGGTTTTCCCCCGTTTAGACCATCACCGGGACAAATTTCTCTTTTCTGCGGTCAGATGATGAGCGTCATCCCCGCCGCTTGGGGGATTATCCGATTGAGCGGGCCAAAAAAGCGTGTTTTTATCAACGGCAGGTAAAAATTTGTCACTCAGGCGCCTTCCGCGCTTCCACCGCACGGCGGCGATGCTATGATGTCGGCAATTTGTTGTCGGCTATCCCGCTCTGATTATTGCTAAATCCATCGAGAATGAGACAGAAAACATGTTAAAGAAACTTTGTCTTCCTTTGCTGGCCGCCCTGCTGCTGGCCGGTTGCGCGACCAGCAGCAACACCCTGAACGTCACGCCGAAAATCGTTCTGCCGCAGCAGGATCCTACCCTGCAGGGCATCACCATCAGCATCAACGGCGCGGATCAGCGCACCGATCAGGCGCTGGCCAAGGTGAATCGCGACGGCCAACTGGTCACGCTGACGCCATCGCGCGATCTGCGTTTCCTGCTGCAGGAAGTGCTGGAGAAACAGATGGGCGCTCGCGGCTACATGATCGGCGCCGACGGCCCGGTGGCGCTGCAGATCGTCGTCAATAACCTGTACGCGGACGTTTCCGAAGGTAACCTGCGCTACAACATCACCACCAAAGCCGACATCTCGATCATCGCCCAGGCGAAGAACGGCAACAAGCAGGTGAAAAATTACCGCTCGACGTATAACGTGCAGGGCGCCTTCACGGCCACCAACGAGAAGATCACCGACGCCGTCAACTCCGTGCTGGGCGACGTGATCGCCGACATGGCGCAGGACACCAGCGTCAACGACTTTATCAAGCAAAACGCGCGCTAATCGACGCGCCTTGCGCCGCCCGGCGGATCGGGCGGCGCAGACAGGGAACTCATGTCGAAACACTATCTGAACATCTTCACCCAGCGTAACTCCGCCATTCTGCTGCTGCTGGGCTTCGCGTCGGGTCTGCCGCTGGCATTGACCTCCGGCACGCTGCAAGCCTGGATGACCGTCGAAAACATCGATCTGAAGACCATCGGCATTTTCTCGCTGGTGGGCCAGGCCTACGTATTCAAATTCCTCTGGTCGCCGTTCATGGACCGCTATACCCCGCCGTTTCTCGGGCGGCGGCGCGGTTGGCTGCTGATCAGCCAGCTGCTGCTGGTGGCGGCGATCGTGGCGATGGGCTTCATGCAGCCCGCGCAGCACCTGTGGTGGCTGGCGGCGTTGGCGGTGCTGGTGGCGTTCTGCTCCGCCTCGCAAGATATCGTGTTCGACGCTTATAAAACCGACCTGCTGAAAGCCGAAGAGCGCGGGGCGGGTGCGGCGATCTCGGTGCTGGGCTACCGGCTGGCGATGCTGGTTTCCGGCGGCCTGGCGCTGTGGCTGGCGGATCGCTATTTCGGCTGGCAGGCCACCTACTGGCTGATGGCCGGATTGATGCTGATCGGCGTGGCCGCCACGCTGATGGCGCCGGAGCCCGATGAAAGCATCCCGGCACCGCGCACCATGGAACAGGCGGTCGTCGCGCCGCTGCGTGATTTCTTCGGCCGCAACAACGCCTGGCTGATCCTGCTGCTGATCGTGATGTACAAAATGGGCGACGCCTTCGCCGGCAGCCTGAGCACCACGTTCCTGATCCGCGGCGTGGGGTTCGACGCCGGTGAAGTCGGGCTGGTCAACAAAACGCTCGGCCTGTTCGCCACCATCGTCGGCGCCCTGTTCGGCGGCGTGCTGATGCAGCGTCTCACCCTGTTCCGCGCACTGATGCTGTTCGGCGTCCTGCAGGCGGTCTCCAACCTCGGGTATTGGATCCTGGCGGTGACCGACAAGAGCCTGCTCACCATGGGCAGCGCCATCTTCCTCGAAAACCTGTGCGGCGGCATGGGCACCGCGGCCTTCGTAGCGCTGCTGATGACGCTGTGCAACCGTTCGTTCTCCGCCACCCAGTTCGCGCTGCTGTCGGCGCTGTCCGCCGTGGGGCGCGTCTATGTCGGCCCGATCGCCGGCTGGTTCGTCGAAGCCCACGGCTGGCCGTTGTTCTACCTGTTCTCTATCGCAGCAGCCCTGCCCGGCTTGCTGCTGCTCGGCATCTGCCGCCAGACGCTGGAACACACCCAGCAACATGGCGACTTTATGCCGCGCACCGAGTTTTCCGGATCTTACCGCTGGGCGCTGCGCCTGCTGACGCTGGGCTGTTCGCTGTTGGGCCTGTGGTTGCTGTTGCTGATCGCCAATGCGCTGGACTGGACGCAGGCACCGCTGTTGGCCGATCGGCTGCTGCAGGTCGGCGCCGCGCTGAGCCTGCTCGGCGTCGCGATGGGCAGCGCGCTGGATTACCTGGCCCTGCGCCGCACCCGTTTGGCATAATCTGACCGGCCGGCGATTTCGCCGGCCGAAAAAAAAGCGATCCGCGGGTATATTTATTTTGGTAAAAAAAGATAATCGACGCGGAAATTATTTTTTTATCCGACTGCCGCACTCGGAAATAAAATTAAATTCACCTTTAAGACACAATTATTTTACATTAAATAAACCTTTTCTGCGTATTTCCCCGCCGCGCATTTCTTCGCCAAATTCATCATACCTTTAGTTTTCCTTAACATACGGGCTGCTCGTCACGATTCAGCGTGCCAACGCGTTGTTGTCATTGGTAAATTGTCACGCAGGGTTACATCTGTGACCCCCTTAACAGAAAGTGTCAACAAGCCGCTGACACTCCCTTAAGCATGTTTACAGTACTGCAACCTTCCCGTAAAATGCCCGCACACATGAAACGACAATTGAGCCTTTGTTATTGAGGTCGTTAGATGAGACTTAAGAAATACAATAAAAGTATTGGGATGCTGTCATTAATCGCAGCCACTGTATTGCTCAGTGGTTGCGATATGGTTTTGATGAATCCCAAAGGAGCAATTGGTGTTGAGCAACGGACACTGATTATCACTGCAATCGCGTTGATGTTGATCGTGGTGGTGCCAGTTATCTTCATGGCGTTCGCCTTTGCCTGGAAGTATCGCGCTTCCAACAAAGACGCCAAGTACAGTCCGAACTGGGCCCACTCCAACAAGATCGAAGCGGTCGTCTGGACCATTCCTATCATTATCATCGCCATCCTTGGCACCATTACCTGGAAGACTACCCACGAACTCGACCCGTTCAAGCCGATTGTCACCGACAAGAAGCCGATGACGATCGAAGTGGTGTCGCTCGACTGGAAATGGCTGTTCATCTACCCGGAACAAGGCATTGCGACTGTTAATGAGCTGGCTTTCCCGAAAGATGTTCCAGTCGAATTCAAGATCACCTCTAACTCGGTAATGAACTCGTTCTTTATCCCGCAGTTGGGTGGACAGATTTATGCGATGGCCGGCATGCAGACCAAACTGCACCTGATCGGCAACGAAGCCGGTGCCTACAAGGGCATCTCCAGCAGCTACAGCGGCGCAGGCTTCTCCGGTATGAAATTCACCGCGATCGTTACCCCGACCGAAGGCGACTTCGATCAGTGGGTGGCCAAGGTGAAGGCATCGTCTAAAAACCTGAACACCACCGACGACTTTAACAAACTGGCAGAGCCGAGTGAAAACAACCCGGTTGAGTACTTTGCCGCTGTCAAACCGAATTTGTTCAAAGAAACAATTGCCAAATTCATGGGCGACATGGATATGCACAAGGGCGCTGGCGCGCACGAAGGCATGGACATGAGCCAAGGTATGGACATGGGTGAACATGCTGCTCACGCCGGAGCCGAGGAATAACTGATGTTGGGAAAATTAACACTTGATGCGGTTCCGTACCACGAACCGATCATCATGGTCACCGTAGCCGCAATTATTGTCGGGGGCCTGGCAGTGCTGGCGCTGCTGACATATTTCGGCAAATGGAAGTGGCTGTGGAGCGAATGGCTGACTTCGGTCGACCATAAAAAAATTGGTATCATGTACATCATCGTGGCGATGGTCATGCTGCTGCGCGGCTTCGCCGACGCCATCATGATGCGTAGCCAGCAGGCGTTGGCATCCGCCGGCGAAGCCGGGTTCCTGCCGCCGCACCACTACGACCAGATCTTCACCGCGCACGGCGTTATCATGATCTTCTTCATGGCGATGCCTTTCGTGGTCGGCCTGATGAACGTCGTGGTGCCGCTGCAAATCGGTGCGCGCGACGTCGCCTTCCCGTTCCTGAACTCCCTGAGCTTCTGGTTCTTCGTGGTGGGCGTTGTGCTGATCAACATCTCCCTGGGGGTCGGTGAGTTCGCTCAGACCGGTTGGCTGGCGTATCCGCCGCTGTCCGGTAAAGAGTACAGTCCTGGCGTCGGGGTCGATTACTGGATCTGGAGTCTGCAGATTTCCGGTCTGGGTACCCTGCTGACCGGCGTGAACTTCTTCGCCACCATTCTGAAGATGCGTGCCCCTGGCATGCCTATGATGAAGATGCCGGTGTTCACCTGGGCGGCCCTGTGTACTAACGTCCTGATCATCGTTTCTTTCCCAATTCTGACCGTCACCATCGCGCTGCTGACCCTGGATCGCTATCTGGGCACCCATTTCTTCACCAATGATATGGGCGGCAACATGATGATGTACATCAACCTGATTTGGGCCTGGGGTCACCCAGAGGTGTATATCCTGGTTCTGCCAGTGTTCGGCGTGTTCTCCGAAGTCACCGCGACCTTCTCCAGAAAACGCCTGTTCGGCTATACCTCACTGGTATGGGCAACCATCGCGATCACCGTTCTGTCGTTCATCGTCTGGCTGCACCACTTCTTCACCATGGGGTCCGGCGCGAACGTTAACGCCTTCTTCGGTATCGCCACCATGATCATTTCCATCCCGACCGGGGTGAAAATCTTCAACTGGCTGTTCACCATGTATCAGGGCCGTATCAAGCTCAACTCCGCGATGCTGTGGACCGTTGGCTTCATCATCACCTTCTCCGTAGGTGGTATGACCGGCGTTCTGCTGGCGGTGCCGGGCGCGAACTTCGTGCTGCACAACAGCCTGTTCCTGATCGCTCACTTCCACAACGTCATCATCGGCGGCGTGGTGTTCGGTTGCTTCGCGGGCCTGACCTACTGGTTCCCGAAATCCTTCGGCTTCACGCTGAACGAAAAATGGGGCATCCGCGCGTTCTGGTTCTGGATCATCGGCTTCTTCACCGCCTTCATGCCGCTGTACGCATTGGGCTTTATGGGCATGACCCGTCGTATCAGCCAGAACATCAACCCTGAGTTCCACCCTCTGCTGCTGGTTGCAGCCGGCGGTGCGGCGCTGATCGCCTGCGGCATCCTGTGCCAGCTGATCCAGATCTTCGTCAGTATCCGTGACCGCGAACAGAACCGCGATCTGACCGGTGACCCATGGGGTGCTCGTACTCTGGAGTGGTCAACTTCGTCTCCACCGCCGTTCTATAACTTTGCCGTAGTGCCGCAGATTCATGACCGTGATGAATTCTGGGACATGAAAGAAAAAGGCGAAGCGTATAAGAAACCGGCTAAATACGAACCGATTCATATGCCTAAGAACACCGGCGCCGGCGTGATCATCGCCTTCTTCAGCCTGGTCTTCGGTTTCGCAATGATTTGGGAAATCTGGTGGATGGCTCTGGCCGGCTTCATCGGTATGATCGTTGTCTGGATCGGCAAGAGCTTCGATCACGATGTTGACTACTATGTGCAGGTTGATGAAATCGAGCGCATTGAGAACCAACACTACGAACAAATCCGTAAAGCAGGCGTGAACCATGTCAACTGAAACTCTGACCAATCATAACGCAGCCCATGCAGAGCATGGGCACCACGACGCGGGTGGAACCAAGGTCTTCGGATTCTGGATCTACCTGATGAGCGACTGTATTTTGTTTGCGAGCTTGTTCGCAACTTATGCAGTCCTGGTGAACGGGACCGCGGGCGGTCCCTCAGGCAAAGACATCTTCGACCTGAAGTTTGTCCTAGTCGAAACTTTCCTGCTGTTGTTCAGCTCCATCACCTACGGCATGGCGATGATCGCCATGAACAAGGGTAAAGTTGGCGGTGTAAACACCTGGCTGTTCCTGACCTTCCTGTTTGGTCTGGGCTTTGTGGCGATGGAAATCTATGAATTCCATCACCTGATCGCCGAAGGCTTCGGTCCGGATCGCAGCGCGTTCCTGTCCAGCTTCTTCGCGCTGGTCGGCACCCACGGTCTGCACGTAACTTCCGGCCTGATTTGGATCATCGTGATGATGATTCAGGTGAGCAAGTTCGGTCTGACCGCGACCAACAAAACCCGCCTGATGTGCCTGAGCCTGTTCTGGCACTTCCTGGACGTGGTCTGGATCTGCGTATTTACCGTTGTCTACCTGCTGGGGGTTATGTAATGAGCCATTCATCCCATGAAACCTCTCACGGCGGCGCAAGCCACGGCAGCGTGAAGTCATACCTGATCGGCTTTATCCTGTCGATCATCCTGACGGTAATTCCATTTGCGATGGTAATGAACGGCACTGCCTCTCATTCCACCATCCTGGCGGTTGTTGTCGGTATGGCGGTTATCCAGGTGATTGTTCACCTGGTTTACTTCCTGCACATGAACACCTCATCGGAAGAGCGCTGGAACCTGGTGGCATTGCTGTTCACCGCTATGATCATCGGTATCGTTGTTGTAGGTTCACTCTGGATTATGTACAACCTCAACATCAATATGATGGTCGATTAAGAGCTGAGCTGCACGTGATGATTAAGCAATACCTGCAAGTCACTAAACCAGGAATTATTTTCGGCAATTTAATTTCTGTCGTTGGGGGATTCCTGCTCGCTTCCAAAGGGAGCATCGACTATCCCCTGTTTCTCGCCACCCTGGTGGGTGTCTCGTTGGTGGTCGCGTCGGGCTGTGTGTTTAACAACTACATCGACCGCGACATCGACAAGAAAATGGAGAGAACGAAGAATCGGGTGCTGGTAAAAGGCCTGATCGCGCCGAGTGTCACCCTGGTTTATGCGACCGTGTTGGGTATTGCGGGCTTCGCGTTGCTGTATATCGCGGCCAACCCGCTGGCCATGTGGCTGGCGGTGATGGGCTTCGTGGTTTATGTCGGCGTTTACAGCCTGTACATGAAACGCCACTCGGTCTACGGCACGCTGATCGGCAGCCTGTCGGGCGCCGCGCCGCCGGTTATCGGCTATTGCGCGGTGACCAACGAGTTCGACGCCGGCGCGTTGATCCTGCTGGCTATCTTTAGCCTGTGGCAGATGCCGCATTCTTATGCGATCGCTATCTTCCGCTTTAAAGATTACCAGGCGGCCAACATTCCGGTCCTGCCGGTGGTGAAAGGCATTTCCGTCGCCAAGAACCACATCACGGTCTACATCCTGGCGTTTATGATCGCCACGCTGATGCTGACCCTGGTAGGTTATGCCGGCTACAAGTACCTGATCGTCGCTGCGGCGGTGAGCGTATGGTGGCTCGGCATGGCGCTGCGCGGTTACAAGACCGAAAACGACAGCGTCTGGGCGCGTAAACTGTTCGTGTTCTCCATCGTCGCCATCACCTCGCTGAGCGTGATGATGTCGATCGACTTCAGCGCCACGGCGGCGCCTGAAGCGCTGGTGACCTACGTTTGGTAAGCCAAATCATCTGTGAATGGGCCGCTTTTGCGGCCCATTTTATTTGTCACGCCGAAAAGCGGCCGAACTGTAATATCTGTTAAACAACATTCGATTTACCCCCCCTGCCCTGCACACTAAAATGACGCAGCTTTACAGAAGTCATGCCATCAGGCGCTGTTTCAACGTCTGATGGCATGGTTTTTACCGAGGTTTGATGTGAACGATAATTCAATGACCCCGCAGGAGCGCCGCGCCACCTGGGGATTGGGCACCGTATTCTCCCTGCGCATGCTCGGCATGTTTATGGTACTGCCGGTGCTGACCACCTACGGCATGGCGCTCAACGGCGCCAGCGAAGCGCTGATCGGCATCGCCATCGGCATCTACGGCCTGGCGCAGGCGGTGTTTCAAATCCCGTTCGGCCTGGTGTCCGATCGCATCGGCCGCAAGCCGCTGATCGTCGGCGGCCTGCTGATCTTTGCCCTCGGCAGCGTGATCGCCGCCGCGACCGATTCGATCTGGGGCGTGATCCTCGGCCGCGCGCTGCAAGGCTCCGGCGCGATCGCCGCCGCGGTCATGGCGCTGCTCTCCGATCTGACCCGCGAGCAGAACCGCACCAAGGCGATGGCGTTTATCGGCGTCAGCTTCGGCATCACCTTTGCCATCGCCATGGTATTGGGCCCTATCATCACCCACGCCTTCGGCCTGCATGCGCTGTTCTGGATGATCGCCGTACTGGCGCTGGCCGGCATTGTCATCACCCTGGCGGTAGTGCCTTCCGCCGACACTCACCTGCTGAACCGCGAGTCCAGCATCGTGCGCGGCAGCTTCCGCAAGGTGCTGAGCAACTCGCGCCTGCTGAAGCTCAACTTCGGCATCATGTGCCTGCATATCCTGCTGATGTCGAGCTTCGTGGCGCTACCGCTGGCGATGGAAAAAGCCGGGCTGGCGGCCAGCGAGCACTGGATCGTCTACCTGGTCACCATGCTGGTATCGTTCGCCGCCGTGGTGCCTTTCATCATCTATGCCGAAAAATATCGCCGCATGAAGCAGGTCTTTATGGGCTGCGTGGCAGTGCTGTTCTGCGCCGAAGTGCTGCTGTGGCTCTCCGGCGCGCACCTGTGGGGCATCATCGCCGGCGTGCAGCTGTTCTTCATGGCCTTCAACGTGATGGAAGCCATTCTGCCTTCGCTGATCAGCAAAGAGTCACCGGCCGGCTACAAGGGCACCGCGATGGGGGTCTACTCCACCAGCCAGTTTATCGGCGTGGCGATCGGCGGCAGCCTCGGCGGCTGGCTGTACGGTTTGCAGGGGGCGGGCTTGGTGTTTATCGCCGGCGCCGTGCTGGCCGCGCTCTGGTTCCTGGTCAGCAGCACCATGAAAGAACCGCCGTATGTCAGCAGCCTGCGCATTACGCTGTCGGAACTGGCGGTGAAAGATTCGGCGCTGGAAAGCCGCCTTAAGGCGCAGCCCGGCGTGGCCGAGGCGATCGTAGTGCCGGAAGAGCGCAGCGCCTACGTCAAGGTGGATACCAAGCAGACCAATCGCGGTCAGCTGGAAGCGCTGGTCAATTCGCTGTAAAGAATCAGGGCCGGCAATGCCGGCCCTGTAGAGATTAATCGCGGAAGTTCTTGAACTGGAACGGCTGCCCCAGATCGCCGCCGCGCACCAGCGCCATCACGCTCTGCAAATCGTCGCGTGACTTACCGGTCACCCGCACTTCTTCGCCCTGGATCTGCGCCTGCACCTTCAGCTTGCTGTCTTTGATCAGCTTGACGATTTTCTTCGCCACAGAGGTTTCAATCCCCTGCTTCAGCTTGGCTTCCACGCTGTAGGTTTTACCGCTGTGGGTAAACTCTTCCGGGATCTCCAGCGCGGCGCCGTCGATGCTGCGCTTGCTCAGCTTTTCGCGCAGAATATCGAGCAGCTGCTGCACCTGGAAATCAGACTCGGTGGCAACCTTGATGCTTTGGTCTTTCTCGTTTAGCTCAAAGCTGGCCGGCACGTTGCGAAAATCCCAGCGGGTGCCGAGATCGCGGGTGGCGTTCTCAACGGCGTTACGCACTTCCTGCATATCAATTTCGGAAACGATGTCGAAAGATGGCATACTTCTTCCTCCTGAATGAGTGCCTAATAGCTTAGGCGATTTTGATGCCGAGCATGATAACCGCTTTGCCGCCTCAGACAAAATCTGCTGAACGCACGCAGGGATAGCGCTTCGGGCTGCCATAAAGCCTATAGTTAATTCACGGTAATTGAGCGGTATTCCCGTGTTTCCAAGGAGACTGAATGAAAATAACCATTCTTGGTTGCGGCGCGCTCGGACAACTGTGGCTCTCCCGGCTGTATCAGCAGGGCCACGATGTACAGGGATGGCTAAGAGTGCCGCAGCCTTTTTGCGCGGTGAACGTGATAGAGCCGGAAGGCGTCTCGTTTAATCGCAACTTGCCCACTAACGATCCGCAGCACCTTGCGCAAAGCGAGCTGCTGCTGGTGACGCTGAAAGCCTGGCAGGTGTCCAGCGCGGTCAGCGCGCTGCTGCCGAAGCTGAACCCCCAGTGCGCCATTTTGCTGCTGCACAACGGCATGGGCACCCAAGAGGAGCTGCCGCCGAACGGCCAGCCGATCCTGCAGGGCACCACCACCCACGCCGCGCGCCACGAAGGCAGCACCATTATCCACGTCGCCACCGGCATCACCCACATCGGCCCGACCTCGCCGGCCGCCCAGCACCTCAGCCACCTGGCGGAAGTGCTGCATCAGGCGCTGCCCGACGTTGCCTGGCACAACAACATCGCCTCGGCCAACTGGCGCAAGCTGGCGGTCAACTGCGTGATCAACCCGCTGACGGCGCTGTACGGCTGCCGTAACGGCGATCTGCAGCGCTACCCGGAACAGATCGAAACGCTGTGCCGTGAAGTCGCCAGCGTGATGGCGATGGAGGGCTACCACACCTCCTGCGAAGGCCTGATGCAATACGTGATGGACGTGATCCACAGCACCGCCGACAACGTTTCGTCGATGCTGCAGGACATCCGCAGCCAGCGGCACACCGAGATCGACTACATCACCGGCTATCTGCTGCGCCGCGCGCGCAGCCACGGCCTCGCGCTGCCGGAGAATGCGCGGCTGTTTGAACTGATTAAACGAAAGGAAAATGAATATGAGCGTATCGGCGCTGGTCTGCCTGGCACCTGGTAGCGAAGAAACCGAAGCCGTCACCACCATCGATCTGCTGGTGCGGGCGGGCGTAAAAGTCACTACCGCCAGCGTTGCCGGCGACGGCGAGCTGACTATCGTCTGTTCGCGCGGCGTCAAGCTGCTGGCCGATGCGCCGCTGGTGGCGATCGTCGATGAGCCGTTCGACGCCATCGTGCTGCCCGGCGGCCTGAAAGGCGCGGAATGCTTCCGCGACAGCCCGCTGCTGGTGGAAAAAGTGCGGCAGATGCATCTGCAGGGCAACATCGTCGCCGCCATCTGCGCGGCACCGGCGCTGGTGCTGCAGCACCACGATCTGTTCCCGGTCGGCAACATGACCGGCTTCCCTGGCCTGAAAGACCAGATCCCGGCGGATAAATGGATGGAGCGCCGCGTGGTGTACGACACCCGCGTCAACCTGCTCACCAGCCAGGGGCCGGGCACCGCGATGGAGTTCGCGCTGAAGCTGATAGACCTGCTGCTCGGCAAGGCCAAAGCGGCGGAGATCGCCGCGCAGCTGGTGTTGATCCCGGGGATGTACGATTTTCGCGACTGAGCGGCTTGCCGATAAAAAAAGGGCTGAACACCGGTTCAGCCCTTGTCGTTTATGCCGCTCCGTGCGTTACGGGCGATAAACCTTCACGTTGCTGAAGCCTTGCTCCAGCAGGTACAGCGCCTGCAGGCGGCTCATCACGCCGCGCTCGCAATACAGCAGATAGGTTTTGCTCTGATCCAGATCGCCGAACTGGGTGCTCAGCTTGTAGAACGGTAGCGCTTTCACTTCAACCTGTTCCAGCTGCAGCGGCTTCTCTTCCTGCTCATCGTTGGAGCGGATATCCAGGATCACCTCGTCGGCGCCGAAGGCCGCGACGGTTTCCACCTCGGTCACCTGCTCCTGTGCCTGCTCGGCGATAGAGCGAATATCGACGTTCTTCGCTTCGCTCACCACCCGGTCGAGAATGCTGAAATCGAAGTGGCTCTCTTCCTCTTCGATCTTGGCCTTGATCGCTTTCACCGTCGGGCTCTTCGAAATCACACCGCAGTATTCCGGCATGGTTTTGGCGAAGTCTTCGGTGCCGATTTCGCGCGCCAGTTTGATGATGTGCTCTTTATCGTGCGAGATCAGCGGACGCAGGATCAGGGTATCGGACGCATTGTCGATCAAACGCAGGTTGGTCAGCGTCTGGCTGGAGACCTGCCCCAGCGCCTCGCCGGTCACCAGCGCCTGCACGCCGTAGCGTTCGGCCACTTGCGAAGCGGCTCGCACCATCATGCGCTTGAGCACCACGCCCATCTGGCCGTCGTCGACCTTCTCCAGGATCTCACCCACCACCGGCTCGAAGTCGATGGCGACGAAGCGCACCTTGTGCGAGCTGGCGAAGCGATTCCACAGGTAGTGCGCCACCTGCTTCACGCCGATCTCGTGCGCGGCGCCGCCCAGGTTGAAGAAGCAGAAGTGCACGCGGCAGCCGCGGCGCATCAGCATGTAGCTGGACACGCCCGAGTCGAAACCGCCGGAAATCAGCGACATTACGTCTTCCTGAGTGCCGACCGGGTAACCGCCGATGCCTTCGAGGCGGCGTTTGACCAGCATCAGCTTGTCGTCTTCGATCTCCAGGTTTACCGTGACCTGCGGGCGGGTCAGGTTAACGCGCGCGCTTTCGATGTGTTGGTTCAGGCCGCCGCCGACGTAGCGCTCCACGTCCTGCGAGTTGAACGCCTGCTTGCCGCGGCGCTTGACGCGCACGCAGAAGGTTTTGCCTTCCAGCTGGGCGCGGTAGGCTTCCAGCGTCTGCTCGAAGATGTGGTGGATATCGGTATAAGCGCGATCTTCCACCTCCAGAATATGGTGAATACCGGGAATGCGCGTCAGGGCGTCGGCAATGATCGGCCGCTGGTTTTCATCTTTGGCGCGAACTTCGATATGATCCCAGTGACGGACGACCGCCAGCGTTTCATCATACTGCTTCAGGACGTTGCGAATATTGGTCGAGAGAATCTTGATAAAGCGCAAGCGCACAGATTGGCTCTTGATGGTGATTTCCGGGAACAATTTAATGATAAACTTCATGGCGGTCTTTGTTGTCAGATAAGAATTACGGCGCGGAGTATATCACCATATCGCCGTGCTCTGCGCACAAAACCACACATGAGCGCCATGATTTGCTAATCAAGATCCGCTAGGATAGGCTCTGGCGCCACGGTTCACATGATGACGTAAAAAGAAAATTATGCCGAAAAAACCAGCACAATCAGCCAGTACAGAGCAAACTGCCAGCTTTGAAAGCGCCCTCGGCGAGCTGGAAAGCATCGTGACGCGTCTGGAGTCGGGCGAACTGCCGCTGGAAGACGCGCTGAACGAGTTCGAACGCGGCGTACAGCTGGCGCGTCAGGGCCAGCAGAAACTGCAACAGGCGGAACAGCGTGTGCAGATACTTCTTAACGACAGCGCTGACGATGCGGCGCTGGCGCCTTTCACACCGGATGCCGAGTAACCGACATGTCTGAGATCGCCCCATCGGCCGCTTTTGCCGATCAACTGCAGATTTTCCGCCAGCGCGCCGATCGCGCGCTGCTGGACTTCATCGCCCCGCTGC
Source organism: Serratia sp. 4542 (assembly GCF_016805595.1). NCBI lineage: Bacteria > Pseudomonadati > Pseudomonadota > Gammaproteobacteria > Enterobacterales > Yersiniaceae > Serratia > Serratia sp. 4542. The sequence continues at coordinate 159,274 of NZ_RXKV01000006.1, read as the reverse complement.
CGTTCAACGACGGCAACATGGTGGCGGCGATGCGTCACGGCGCCTTGCTGGGCGGCAAGCGCCTGCGCCCGTTCCTGGTGTACACCACCGGCCAGATGTTCGGCGTGTCGCTGAACAACCTGGACGCGCCGGCGGCGGCGGTGGAATGCATTCACGCCTACTCGCTGATCCACGACGATCTGCCGGCGATGGACGACGACGATCTGCGCCGCGGCCAGCCGACCTGCCACATTAAATTCGGCGAAGCCAACGCGATACTGGCCGGCGATGCGCTGCAAACGCTGGCGTTTTCGATCCTGGCCGATGCCGAAATGCCTGACGTGGCCCTGCGCGATCGGCTGGCGATGGTCTCTGAACTGGCGACCGCCAGCGGCGTAGCCGGCATGTGCGGCGGCCAATCGCTGGATCTGGAAGCCGAAGGCAAGCGCGTTGACCTGCAGGCCCTGGAGCAGATCCACCGCCATAAAACCGGCGCGCTGATCCGCGCGGCGGTGCGCCTGGGCGCGCTGAGCGCCGGCGAAGCCGGACGTGCAGCGCTGCCGCAGCTGGATCGTTATGCCGCCGCGGTTGGCCTGGCGTTCCAAGTGCAGGATGACATTTTGGACGTTGTCGGCGAGACTGAAAAAATCGGCAAGCGCCAGGGAGCGGACCAACAACACGGAAAGAGTACCTACCCGGCGTTACTCGGGCTTGACAGCGCGAAAGCAAAAGCGTGGGATCTCTATCAGGAAGCATTAGCTGCATTAGACACTTTGGCAGCGCAATCTTATAACACAGCGCCATTGCGAGCGTTAGCCAGCTTCATTATTGAACGCGACAATTAACGTATGACGTTAACTCCTCTGATATGAGTATCGAATGAGTCTTGATATAGCCAAATACCCAACCCTGGCGCTAGCGGAAAACCCCGAGGAACTCCGCTCACTGCCCAAAGAGAGCTTGCCGAAGCTGTGCGATGAGCTGCGGCAATACCTGCTGAACAGCGTCAGTCGCTCCAGCGGCCACTTTGCCTCCGGGCTGGGTACCGTCGAACTGACGGTGGCGTTGCATTTCGTCTACAACACGCCGTTCGATCACCTGGTGTGGGACGTCGGCCACCAGGCCTACCCGCACAAAATTCTGACCGGCCGCCGCGACCGTATCGCCACCATTCGGCAAAAAAACGGCCTGCATCCGTTCCCGTGGCGCGCCGAAAGCGAATACGACGTGCTGTCGGTCGGCCACTCGTCGACCTCGATCAGCGCCGGCCTAGGCATGGCGGTGGCGGCGGAGCGTGAAGGCAAAGGCCGCCGCACGGTGTGCGTGATCGGCGACGGCGCCATCACCGCCGGCATGGCGTTCGAAGCGATGAACCACGCCGGCGACATCAACCCGGACATGCTGGTAGTGCTGAACGACAATGAGATGTCGATCTCGGAAAACGTCGGTGCGCTGAACAATCACCTGGCGCAGCTGTTGTCCGGCAAGCTTTACTCCACCCTGCGCGAAGGCGGCAAGAAAGTGCTGGCCGGCGTGCCGCCGATCAAGGAGCTGGTGAAACGCACCGAAGAGCACCTGAAAGGCATGGTGGTGCCGGGCACGCTGTTCGAAGAGCTGGGCTTTAACTACATCGGCCCGGTAGACGGGCACGACGTGCAGGGGCTGGTTGCCACGTTGAAAAACATGCGCGATCTGAAAGGCCCGCAGCTGTTGCACATCATGACCAAGAAAGGCCGCGGTTACGCACCGGCGGAGAAGGATCCGATCAGCTTCCACGCCGTACCGAAGTTCGATCCTGCCAGCGGTACGCTGCCGAAAAGCGCCGGCGGTCTGCCGACCTATTCGAAAATCTTCGGCGACTGGCTGTGTGAAACCGCCGCCAAAGACAGCTCGCTGATGGCAATCACGCCGGCCATGCGCGAAGGTTCCGGCATGGTGCAGTTCTCCCGCGACTACCCGCAGCAATATTTCGACGTGGCGATCGCCGAGCAGCACGCGGTCACCTTCGCCGCCGGGCTGGCGATCGGCGGCTACAAGCCGGTGGTGGCGATCTATTCCACCTTCCTGCAGCGCGCCTACGACCAGCTGATCCATGACGTGGCAATCCAGAACCTGCCGGTGATGTTCGCCATCGATCGCGGCGGCATCGTCGGCGCCGACGGCCAGACTCACCAGGGGGCTTTCGATCTGTCGTTCATGCGCTGCATCCCGACCATGGTGATCATGACGCCGAGCGACGAGAACGAATGCCGCCAGATGCTGTATACCGGCTATCACTACAATGCCGGCCCGAGCGCCGTGCGCTATCCGCGCGGCACCGGCACCGGCGCGGCGCTGGAGCCGCTCAGCCTGCTGCCGATCGGCAAAGGCGTGGTACGCCGCCAGGGGGAGAAGATCGCCATTCTCAACTTCGGCACCCTGCTGCCGGAGGCCGCGCAAGCGGCGGAAGCGCTCAACGCCACGCTGGTCGACATGCGCTTCGTCAAACCGCTGGACGAGCAGCTGGTGCTCGAACTGGCCGCCAGCCATGAAACGCTGGTCACGCTGGAAGAGAACGCGATCATGGGCGGCGCCGGCAGCGGCGTCAACGAACTGCTGATGGCCAAACGCCGTCCGGTGCCGGTGCTGAACCTCGGCCTGCCGGACAGCTTCGTCTCGCAGGGCACCCAGGAAGAACTGCGCGCCGATCTGGGGTTGGATGCCGCTGGCATTCAGCGCCAAATCGAAACCTGGCTGGCGCAGTAATCGCCACTCGCGCCTGACAAAACGCCTCCGCCTTCGGGGGCGTTTTTGTTTCCGCCCCCTCTCCCCGAGATCCGCGCTACAGTTACTGTCTGAGTTGTGAATGGGAGGCAAGCATGAAGTACCTGAAACTGGGCAACACCGATCTGAACGTCTCGCGTATCTGCCTGGGTTGCATGACCTACGGCGAACCGAACCGCGGCAATCACGCCTGGACGCTGCCGGAAGAGAGCAGCCGCCCGCTGCTGAAACAGGCGCTGGAAGCCGGCATCAACTTTTTCGACACCGCCAACAGCTATTCCGACGGCAGCAGCGAGGAAATCCTCGGCCGGGCGCTGCGCGACTATGCACGCCGCGAAGACGTGGTGGTCGCCACCAAGGTGTATTTCCCGCTGAGTAACCTGAAGCGCGGTTTATCGCGCGCCAACATCATGCAGTCCATCGACGACAGCCTGCAGCGCCTGGGCACCGACTATGTCGATTTGCTGCAGATCCACCGCTGGGATTACGAAACGTCGCTGGAAGAGACGCTGGAAGCGCTGCACGACGTGGTGAAAGCCGGTAAGGCGCGTTACATCGGCGCCTCCTCGATGTACGCCTGGCAGTTCGCCAAGGCGCTGTATACCGCCGATCTGCACGGCTGGACGCGCTTCGTCAGCATGCAGGATCAATACAACCTGATTCAGCGCGAAGAAGAGCGCGAAATGCATCCGCTGTGCGCCGCCGAAGGCATCGCCGTGCTGCCGTGGAGCCCGCTGGCACGCGGCCGCCTGACCCGCCCCTGGGGCGAAACCACCGCGCGACTGGTTTCCGACCAGTTCGGCAAGAGCCTGTATGAGGAAACTGAAGGCATCGACGCCATTATCGCCGAGCGCGTCGCCAGCCTCGCCGAGGAACGCGGCGTTTCACGCGCACAGATCGCGCTGGCCTGGCTGCTGAACAAACCGGCGGTCAGCACGCCGATCGTCGGCGCTTCGCGCAGCGAACAGCTGGACGACGCCATCGCCGCGGTCGATTTGAGTTTGTCGCCGCAAGAGGTCGCGGAGCTGGAGACGGCTTACGTGCCGCATCGGGTGACGGGATTTGAATAAGAGAGACGGGCGCGAAACAGCGCGCCCGTCTGTCAGAACAGCCCGATCGGCCAGTGGTGCCCAATCAGGTAGATGATGCCGGCGGACAGCACGCCGGCGATGATATCGTCGACCATGATGCCCATGCCGCCATGCACGTTGCGGTCGAACCAGCGGATCGGCCACGGTTTCCACATATCCAGAATGCGGAAGATGACGAAACCGGCGACAACCCAGCGCCAGTCGTTGACCGGCAGCGCCATCAGCGTGATCCACATGCCGACGAACTCGTCCCAGACGATGCTGCCGTGATCGTGCACCTTCATGTCTTTTGCCGTGCGGTGGCAAATATAGACGCCGATGCAGATGCTGAACATCACCGCCAGCGAGTAAAGCTGCCACGGTAGCTGGATCAGCAGCAGCCAGAACGGGATCGCCGCCAGCGATCCCATGGTGCCCGGCATCACCGGCGACAAACCGCTGCCAAACCCGGTGGCCAGCAGGTGCCACGGATTGCTCATCCGCAGCCGACGCTTGGCCTCATCCATGGGTGCCCGGCTCCGCGTTGAAATGATCGAACCCAATCCAATCCAGCTCTACCGCTTCGTCGTTGCGATAATAGCGGATGCCTTCAGACAGCGGGCCAATTTGGCCGATGCAGGTGTAGTCGGCCCCGAGGTGGCTCAGCGCCACTTCCAGCGCGCCGCGGTTGATCTCCGGCACGGTGAAGCACAGCTCATAATCTTCGCCGCCCGCCAGCGCCCAGCGCAGCGCCTGCTCGGCATCGGCGTGGCCGCTCAGCGCCTGCGACATCGGCAGCTCGTCCAGCACGATGCGCGCGCCACAGTCGCTGGCCTTCAGGATATGCTTCAGATCGGAAATCAGGCCGTCGGAGATGTCGATCGCCGAGCTGGCCAGATCCCGCAGCGCCTGCCCCTGCAGCACCCGCGGCTGCGGCCGCAGATGGCGGGCGACCAGATAATCGCGCGCCGCCGCATCCTTCACCGCCAGGCGATCCTGCAGGATCGCCAGACCGGCGGCGCTGTCGCCCAGCGTGCCGGTCACATAGATCCAGTCGCCGATGCGCGCACCGCTGCGGGTCAGCGCCCGGCCGGCCGGGATCAACCCCTGAATGGTCAACGTCATGCTCAGCGGCCCGCGCGTGGTATCGCCGCCGATCAGTTGCATGCCATAATAGTTGAGCTGATCGAACAGGCTGTCGCTGAAGGCCTTCAGCCAGGGCTCGTCCACCTCCGGCAGGGTCAGCGCCAGCGAAAGCCAGGCCGGATCGGCGCCCATCGCCGCCAGATCGCTCAGATTGACCGCCAGCGCCTTATAGCCGAGATCGGCCGGATCGATGTCCGGCAGGAAGTGAATGCCCGCGACCAACGTATCGGTACTGACGGCCACCAGCTGTTTTTCCGGCACTGCCAGCAGTGCGCAGTCATCTCCAATGCCCAACTGTACATCCCGGCGCACGCGCTTAAACCGGTCAAAATAGCGGGCAATGAGGTCAAATTCGCCGCATGCCATATCGATATTCCACTAGAAGAAATTAAGGCCGGGAATGCCGGCCTTAAAGTTTTACTTTTTCTTGCGAAGGGTTGGCGCCACTTTATCCAGCACCCCGTTCACAAACTTGTGGCTGTCTTCCGCGCCGAAGGTTTTCGCCAGTTCGATCGCTTCGTTGATTGCCACCTTGTAAGGGACATCCTCGCGCATTTTCAGTTCAAACAGCGCGACGCGCAGCACCGCGCGCTCCACCTGACCCAGCTCTTCGAGCTGACGCGACAGGTAAGGCGCCATCAGTTCGTCCAGCATACCTGCATTCACTGCCGCGCCGGACAGCAACTCGCGAAAATAGGCGACGTCAACATCTTTGACATCCTGCTCCGTCAGGAACTGGTGTTCAACATCGGCAAGGTCGTTTTTAGACAACTGCCAAGAGTAAAGCGCTTGAACAGCGCACTCACGAGCGCGGCGACGAGCAGCAGGTTTCACGGAATTCCCCTTAACTAAATTCAGGCTTTAATAGCTTTGATAACATTAATCATTTCAAGTGCGGTCAGCGCGGCTTCAGCGCCCTTGTTGCCCGCTTTGGTGCCGGCGCGTTCGATCGCCTGCTCGATGCTTTCGGTGGTCAGCACGCCAAAAGCAACCGGGATTTCGGCATTCATCGCAACGTTGCCGATGCCGGAGCTGGCTTCGCCCGCCACATATTCGAAGTGCGCGGTGCCCCCACGGATAACGGTGCCCAGCGCGATAACCGCGTCGTATTTGCCGGTTTTGGCCAATACGCTCGCCGTCAGCGGCAGCTCGTAAGCGCCCGGGACCCAGACAACGGTGATGTTGTCGTCAGCAACCTGACCAATGCGTTTCAGCGCGTCGATGGCGCCTTCCAGCAGGCTGTCGTTGATGAAATTGTTAAAACGTGCAATTGCGATCGCCACACGGGCATTTGGAGTAGCAACAACACCTTCGATAACTTTCATGGGCTTTCCTTAAAAATGGGTTCAATACCCCGCAGGGGGGCGGATTCTATCATATTCTTTCATCGCCTGCGCGGCGCTTTTGTAAAACCGGCGCGCGGGCGCGAGATTCAGTGTTTCGCCCGCAGGCGCAAACGCAGATCGGGGCCGACCTGACGCACGTCGCTAAAGACGAATTCCGGCGCGTCGGCCAATCGCTCCAGGCCCGGCAGGTGGCACAGGCCACGGCCATTATCGCCCAACAGTTTCGGCGCGATGTACAAAATGAGCTCATCCACCAGGCCGGCCTGCAGCAACGCACCGGCCAGCGATGCGCCCGCCTCCACCCAGATTGAATTCACCTGGCGCTTGGCCAACAGCATCATCATCACCACCAGATCGACGCCGCCGCCGTGCGCCGGGCAGATAAACTGTTCAACGTCTTGCGGCCAGGTCCGTTCATCCGCCTGCAGGCGCGCCAGCCAGGTGGCGCCCGGCTGCTGCACCACGCGGTGCTGCGGGGTAATGCGGTTTTGGCTGTCGAGCAGGATGCGCAGCGGCTGGCGTAGATTGTCGCGCGGATAGAGGCGCTGCGTCTCGGCGTCCAATTCATCCCAACGCACCGTCAGCGACGGATCGTCCGCCAGCACGGTGGCGCTGGTGCTGAGGATGGCGGCGCTCTGCGCGCGCAGGCGCTGCACGTCCTGACGCGCTTCGGGTGAGGTGATCCACTGGCTCTCACCGGAGGCCATCGCCGTGCGGCCGTCCAGCGACGCGCCCAGCTTCAGCTGCACGTAAGGGAAGCCGGTGCGCATGCGCTTGAGGAAGCCCAGATTGACCGCTTCGGCCTCGGCCAGCATCAGGCCGTGCCGCACCTCGACGCCGGCCTGCTGCAGCTTGTACAGCCCGCGTCCCGCCACCTGCGGGTTAGGATCTTGCATCGCCGCGACCACCCGCGTCACGCCGGCGGCCACCAGCGCATCGGCACAGGGCGGCGTGCGGCCGTGATGGCTGCACGGCTCGAGCGTGACATAGGCGGTGGCGCCGCGCGCCTTGTCGCCCGCCATGCGCAGCGCGTGCACTTCTGCGTGCGGCTCGCCGGCGCGCAGATGATAGCCTTCACCGACAATTTCGCCGTCGCGCACGATAACGCAGCCGACGTTCGGATTGGGCGCGGTGGTAAAACGCCCCAGCCGCGCCAGTTCGAAGGCGCGCGCCATGTAAAATTCGTCGTGATGCATGAAAGATCCTTTAGTCTTGCAGGCGGGCAATCTCTTCGCCGAACTCGCGCACGTCTTCGAAGCTGCGGTACACCGACGCGAAGCGAATATAGGCGACCTTATCCAGCTTTTTCAGCGCGTCCATCACCAGATTGCCCACCAACTTGGTCGGCACTTCGCGTTCGCCGGTGGCGCGCAGTTGGGATTTGATATGGTTAAGGGCGTTTTCCACGTCGTCCGAGCTGACCGGGCGCTTTTCCAGCGCTTTCAGCATGCCGCGGCGCAGTTTGTCTTCGTTGAACGGCTCGCGCACCTCATCGCTTTTAATCACTCGCGGCATCACCAGCTCGGCCACCTCAAAGGTGGTGAAGCGTTCATTGCACACCAGACACTGGCGGCGACGGCGCACTTGCGAACCATCCCCCACCAGGCGGGAATCAATGACTTTGGTATCAACGGCGGCGCAGAAAGGGCAATGCATAACACGTCCTGATAAACGTTTTTTATAGATAAAAGCAGTTTACCCCGAAGTGCAGCCACAACAAAGGGCGGCGGCCATTTGTTGCGACACGCGGCCAGGAAGCGGCACCGATATGACTTTCCCCTCCGGGCGGACTAAGCTGATAGCAGGAGATTCAGCATAGGAAATCGCCGACATGACAACCTGTTACCCCAAAATCGCCCTGCTCGCCGCCGCCGTGTTGTTGACGGGCTGCGCGCACAACGCCGCCGTGCCTCAGCTGCGCCATCAGGTCGCCGCGCTGAACCAGAAAGTGAGCGTGCTGACCGATCAAACCACCGCGCTGGAGCGGCAGAATCAGCTCAATCAGCACTCCGACAACGGCGTCTACCTGCTGCCGGCAGCCCGGAGCGCCGCCCGTTTGCAGAGCAGCCTCGGCGAACTGAGCGTTTCGCTGAGCCACATCAAGAGCGAAGCCAACGGCACGCAGGCGCAGCTGCATGTGCGCATCCTCTCGCAGGCCACGCTGCCGCCGTTCAACGCGGTGGTGGAATGGGGCCCACTGGATGAAGCCACCGGCCGGCCGTTGACCGCCGAGGCGCTGTCGCAACCGATCGCCAGCGCCGATTCACTGCTGCCAAAACCCGGCCAGGACTTCGAACTGCGCTTCAGCGGCCTGACGCCGGAACAGCTGGGCTATATCCGCCTGCACAGTCTGGTTTCGACCGCCCAACCGGCGGTGGTGCAGCCGCACTGAAACCCGAAGCAAAAAAAAGGAGCGCCATCGGCGCTCCTTCTCATTTCGCTGAATACTGCGGCGGTTAAGGCAGAATCGAAGGCTGATCTGCGCCCTCTTTTTCCACTTTTTGCTGCAGCATGTGTTCGCGTTTCATCCCCAGCTTCAACGCCAGCGCGGACGCGACGTAGATGGAGGAAACGGTACCGATCGACACGCCGATCAGCATCGCCAGCGAGAAGCCTTGCAGCATCGCGCCACCGAAGATGTACAGCATCAGCACCACCATCAGGGTGGTCCCGGAAGTCATCAGCGTACGGCTCAGCGTCTGGGTCAACGACACGTTCATGATTTCGTAAGGCGTGCCGCGGCGGATCTTGCGGAAGTTCTCACGAATACGGTCGGAAACCACGATGCTGTCGTTCAGCGAGTAACCGATAACCGACATCAGGGACGCGACGATGGTCAGGTCAATCTCGATGTGGAACAGCGACAGCACGCCCAGCGTGATGATCACGTCGTGCGCCAGCGCGATAACCGCCCCCAGCGCCAGGCGCCATTCGAAGCGGAAACCGACGTAGATCAGGATACAGATCAACGCCACCAGCAGCGCCATGCCACCGGTTTGCGCCAGCTCGCTGCCCACGCTCGGGCCGACGAACTCAATGCGCTTCACGGTGGCGTTTTTGTCCACCGAGTCGTTGATCACGCCGATCACCTTGTTGCCCAGTTCCTGGCCTGCGGTGCCGGTCGCCGGTGGCATACGCACCATCACGTCGCGGCTGCTGCCGAAATTCTGGATGATCGGATCCTGGAACCCGGCCTTCTCCAGCGTATCGCGCATCAGGTCGAGATTGGCCGGTTTCTCCAGGTTGATTTCAATCACCGTACCGCCGGTGAAATCCAGACCCCAGTTAAACCCGCGCACCGACATGGTGGCGATCGACGCGACCAACAGCACCAACGAGATGCCGAAGGCCACGTAGTCCCAGCGCATAAAGTCGTAGACTTTACGGCCGTAGTTGAGTTGCTCAACAGTATAATCCTGTGCCACAACGCACTCCTCAGATAGACAGCTTGTTAATGCGTTTGCCGCCGTAAAGCAGGTTGACGATGGCACGGGTACCGACAATCGCGGTGAACATGGACGTCGCCACACCGATAGCGGTGGTGATCGCAAAGCCTTTGATCGAACCGGTGCCCACTGCGTACAGGATGACCGCGGTGATCAGCGTGGTGATGTTGGCGTCGACGATACTGGAGAACGCGCCTTTATAGCCTTCATGGATCGCCTGCTGAACGGACCTGCCGTTCTTCAGCTCTTCCTTGATACGTTCGTTAATCAGTACGTTGGCGTCAACCGCCACCGCCAGCGTCAACACGATCCCGGCAATGCCCGGCATGGTCAGCGTCGCCCCTGGCAACAGGGACATCACGCCGACGATCAGCACCAGGTTGGCGACCAGCGCCGTGGTGGCGATCACGCCGAACTTACGGTACCAGACCACCATGAAGACGATGGACGCCACCAGGCCCCACAGACAGGCTTCCAGACCTTGGGTAATGTTCTGCTGACCCAGGGTTGGACCGATGGTGCGCTCTTCGACGATCTGAATCGGCGCGATCAGCGCGCCCGCACGCAGCAGCAGCGAAAGCTGACGCGCTTCGTTCGGGTTGCCGATACCGGTGATGCGGAAGCTGTTGCCCAGACGCGACTGAATGTTCGCCACGTTGATCACTTCTTCCTGTTTCACCAGCACCGCACGGCCGTTGGCGTCTTTCTTGCCGCTGTCCTTATACTCCACGAACAGGGTCGCCATCGGCTTACCGATGTTGTCCTTGGTGAAGTTGGACATGGACGTGCCACCGGCGCTGTCCAGCGAGATGTTAACCTGCGGCTGGTTGTATTCGTCGGTGCTCGAGGTGGAGTCGGTGATGTGGTCACCGGTCAGGATCACGCGCTTGTACAGCACGATCGGCTGGCCGTCACGGGTGTATTTCACCTCGGAATCGCCCGGCACGCGGCCGTTGGCCGCCGCAGTGGCGTCCGCATTGGTGTTCACCAGACGGAACTCCAGGGTCGCGGTGGCGCCCAGAATTTCTTTGGCACGCGCGGTGTCCTGAATGCCCGGCAGCTCGACCACGATGCGGTCGGCGCCCTGGCGCTGCACCAGCGGTTCGGCGACGCCGAGCTGGTTGACGCGGTTACGCAGGATAGTGATGTTCTGCTGGACGGCGTATTCGCGCGCTTCGCTCAGACGGGCGTCCGTCAGGCTGGCTTTCATGGTGTTGGCGCCGTTGGCGGACAGCACCAGATCGCGCTGACGCGGGCCGATGTAGCTGATGGCCTGATCGCGGGCCGCATCGTCACGGAAGCGAACTTCCACGCCGTTGTTGTCCAGCTTGCGGATAGACGCGTAAGGAATGCCCTTCTCGCGCAGCTCGCTGCGCAGGGTATCCATGGTCTGTTCCTGCAGCTTACTCAGCGCGGTGTCCATGTCCACTTCCATCAGGAAGTGCACGCCGCCGCGCAGGTCCAGGCCGAGTTTCATCGGCTCTGCGCCCAGCATGGCCAGCCAGGTCGGCGTGGCCGGCGCCAGGTTCAGCGCCACGACGAATTTGTCACCCAGCTCGGTCACCAGCGCTTCGCGGGCGCGCAGCTGAACGTCAGGATCTTTAAAGCGAGCCAGGATGGCGCCATTTTCCAGCGCAATCGACTTGCTCGCGATGTTGTCTTTTTCTAATACGGTACGGACCTGGTCCAGCGTAGTTTCACTGGCGGCGACGCCGCGCGCGCCAGTGATTTGTACGGCCGGATCCTCACCGTAGATGTTGGGAAGCGCATAAAGCAGACCGACGAGGATCACGACGATCAACATCAGATACTTCCACAAAGGATAACGGTTTAGCACGGCAATTCCCTTCGGGAAAAAAGATTACAGGGCCTTCATGGTACCTTTCGGCAGAACGGCCGCCACGAAGTCACGCTTGATCATCACTTCCGTGGTGTCGTTCAGCGCGATGGCGATGATGCCGGTGTCGGCCACTTTGGTCACACGACCGATCAGGCCGCCGGTGGTCAGCACTTCGTCGCCTTTACCGATGGAGTCCATCAGCTTCTTGTGATCTTTAGCGCGCTTCTGCTGTGGGCGCAGGATCATGAAGTAGAAGATCAGGCCGAACACCACCAGCATAATGATCAGAGAGTACGGGCTTCCCTGAGCCGGAGCCCCTGCGGATGCGACGGCGTCAGAAATGAAAAAGCTCATTGAAATTCCCTCATTAAGTTATCAATTATTAGATCAAGCGTTTAAAGGCGGAATCGGCTTGCCGATCCGACCATAGAAATCCGCAACAAACTGCTCTAATTTACCCTCTTCGATAGCCTGGCGTAAACCCGCCATGAGGCGCTGGTAGTGACGCAGGTTATGAATCGTGTTCAGTCGAGCACCCAATATTTCGTTGCAACGGTCGAGATGGTGCAAGTAGGCGCGGCTGTAATGGCGACACGTGTAGCAATCACAGTCCTTATCCAGCGGAGAAGTATCATCCTTGTGCTTGGCATTACGGATTTTTACCACACCGTCAGTCACGAACAGATGGCCGTTGCGGGCGTTGCGGGTCGGCATGACGCAGTCGAACATGTCGATGCCGCGACGCACGCCTTCCACCAAATCTTCCGGCTTGCCGACGCCCATCAAATAGCGTGGCTTATCTTCCGGAATTTGCGGGCAAACGTGTTCAAGAATGCGATGCATATCCTCTTTCGGCTCGCCTACAGCCAAGCCGCCCACAGCGTACCCGTCAAAGCCGATATCCACCAGCCCTTTGACGGAAACATCACGTAAATCTTCGTAAACACCGCCCTGAATGATGCCGAACAGCGCATTTTTATTTTCCAGCTCGTCGAAACGCTTGCGGCTGCGCTCCGCCCAGCGCAGCGACATTTCCATCGAACGCTTGGCGTAGTCCCAGTCGGCCGGATACGGCGTACATTCGTCGAAGATCATCACGATGTCGGAACCCAGGTCATACTGGATTTCCATCGATTTTTCCGGGCTCAGGAACACCTTGTCGCCGTTGATCGGGTTGCGGAAGTACACGCCTTCCTCTTTGATCTTGCGCATCGCCCCCAGGCTGAATACCTGGAAACCGCCGGAATCGGTAAGGATCGGCCCATGCCACTGCATGAAGTCGTGCAGATCGCCGTGCAGTTTCATGATCTCCTGGCCCGGGCGCAGCCACAGGTGGAAGGTGTTGCCCAGCAGGATCTGTGCGCCGGTCTCTTTCACTTCTTCCGGCGTCATGCCCTTGACCGTGCCGTAGGTACCGACCGGCATAAAGGCCGGGGTTTCCACCACGCCGCGGTCGAAGATCAGGCGGCCGCGACGCGCGCGGCCATCGGTAGTTTGTAGTTCGTACTTCACAAAGCCTCCAGCATCAGAGAAACAGTCTGATGTCGTTGAAACGGGGCCGCGCCGTGGGCGCAGCCCGGGAAATTAACCGCCGACGGACTCGTTTTCCGCCTGCGGGTTACGGCTGATGAACATCGCATCGCCGTAGCTGAAAAAGCGATACTGCTCGGCCACCGCCTGCTGATAGGCGTTCATGGTATTTTTATAGCCGGCGAAGGCCGACACCAGCATGATCAGGGTCGATTCCGGCAGGTGGAAATTGGTCACCAGCGCGTCGATCACCTGATAGTGATAGCCCGGATAGATAAAGATGCTGGTATCGCCGAAGAACGGCGCAATCAGCGCCTCTTTGCTGGCCGCCGCGGCGCTTTCCAGCGAGCGCACCGAGGTGGTGCCCACCGCCACGACGCGTTTGCCGCGCGCCTTGCAGGCCAGCACCGCATCGACCACGTCCTGCGGCACTTCGGCGTATTCGGCGTGCATCACGTGATCTTCGATGGTTTCCACGCGCACCGGCTGGAAGGTGCCGGCGCCGACGTGCAGCGTCACGAACGCCATTTCCACGCCCTTGGCGCGCAGCGCCGCCAGCAGCGGTTCGTCGAAGTGCAGGCCGGCGGTCGGCGCGGCGACCGCGCCGGGTTTCTCGCTGTAGACCGTCTGATACAGCTCGCGGTCCGCGTCTTCATCCGGGCGGGCGATATAAGGCGGCAGCGGCATGTGGCCAGCGGCGTTGAGGATAGTGAACACGTCGCGTTCGTCGTTGAAGCGCAGCTCGAACAGCGTCTCGTGGCGCGCTACCATGGTGGCGGCGATGCTCTCGTCATCCCCCAACAGCAGCTCGGCGCCCGGCTTCGGCGCTTTCGACGCGCGCACGTGCGCCAGCACGCGATGGTCGTCCAGCACGCGCTCCACCAGCACTTCAATCTTGCCGCCACTGACCTTGCGGCCGAACATGCGCGCCGGGATCACGCGGGTATTGTTGAACACCAGCAGGTCGCCGGCTTCCAGCTTATCCAGCAGATCGGTGAATACGCCGTGCGTCAGCGCCCCGCTCGGCCCGTCCAGCTGCAGCAGGCGGCATGCGCTGCGTTCGGCCTGGGGATAGTGGGCAATCAGGGATTCGGGAAGTTCAAACGAAAAATCAGCGACGCGCATGGGTATTCACTTCTTCAATTTAGGGCTGGTTGGTAAAAAACAGGCGGCCTAGTCTAAAGCCGGGGGCGGTCAGCGGCAAGAAATAAGGAGGATTTGCCTGACTTCGGGTATAGTTGAGGGATGAATTTTCTCGCTCATCTTCACCTGGCCATGCTGGCGGACAGCTCGCTGCTGGGCAACCTGCTGGCCGATTTCGTGCGCGGCAACCCCGCCGCCGACTACCAGCCCGACGTGGTGGCCGGCATCATGATGCACCGCCGCGTCGACGTGCTGACCGACAGCCTGCCGCAGGTCAAAGCCAGCCGCGACTATTTCAGCGCCCCCTACCGCCGCGTGGCGCCAATCACCCTCGACGTGGTGTGGGACCATTTTCTGGCGCGCCACTGGCAGCAGCTGGAGCCTTCGCGCGACCTGCACCAGTTTACCCAGGAAGCCCGCAGCCAGATCGAACCTTTTCTGCCGCTCACGCCGCCGCGCTTTCAAAACCTGAACGGCTACCTGTGGCCGGAACGCTGGCTGGAGCGCTACGCCGAATTGCCGTTCATCGCCCGGGTGCTGCAGGGCATGGCCAGCCGCCGCCCGCGCCTCGATGCGCTGGCCGGCTCGTTCGCCGACGTCGAGCAACATTATCATCAGCTTGAAACACAGTTCTGGCAGTTTTACCCGCAAATGATGCGGCAGGCGAAGGACAAAGCGCTCTGAGGTCAAGCCCAAGCCATTGAAATTGCAACGCCTTGCAAGAATTTACGTTTTGCCGCTTGCCCTTTTGTGGGAAAAGGTTATTTTTAAAGCTCGCTAAATTATATCAACGACTTTGATAGGTGAAAGCTATCTCATCGATTGGTCTTTTACCCTTTATTCACCAAGTCGCGGCCCCTATACTGGCCCTTGTTTTTACATCCACCCTTTAACACCTATTACAGGAGTAATTATGGTCCTGGTAACTCGTCAAGCCCCTGACTTCACTGCAGCTGCCGTACTGGGTAGCGGCGAAATCGTTGAAAACTTCAACCTGAAGAAGCACCTGAACGGCAAACCGGCCGTGCTGTTCTTCTGGCCAATGGACTTCACCTTCGTATGCCCTTCCGAGCTGATCGCTTTCGATCACCGCTATGAAGAGTTCCAGAAGCGTGGCGTTGAAGTGGTTGGCGTTTCCTTCGACTCAGAGTTCGTCCACAACGCATGGCGTAAAACCCCTGTCGACAAAGGCGGCATCGGTGAAGTGAAATACGCAATGGTTGCTGACATCAAGCGTGAAATCCAGAAAGCTTACGGCATCGAACACCCGGAAGCCGGCGTTGCGCTGCGCGGCTCCTTCCTGATCGACAAAGACGGCATCGTGCGTGCTCAGGTTGTTAACGACCTGCCAATCGGCCGTAACATCGACGAAATGATCCGTACCGTTGACGCGCTGCAATTCCACGAAGAGCACGGTGAAGTGTGCCCGGCTCAGTGGGAAAAAGGCAAAGCAGGTATGGGCGCTTCCCCAGACGGCGTTGCAAAATACCTGTCTGAAAACGCTGCCAAGCTGTAATTTCAGCCTGATAGTGAATCAACCGGCCCACGCGGCCGGTTTTTTTATGCCCCTTTATGGGGCAGACCGCCCACCTTCAGTGCTTTATTTCCCTGTTTCCGCTCACATTTCCCACCCTGCTCGCCGCGCGCACGCCCATCTGCGGCTACTATCAATAACGCTGGCTCGCGCTTTGCAAGTGAACAGCGGCAAGCAAACACAACACAATAAAAAACTGACAGGGTAGGAATAACTATGTTTTTACAGAAATGGAGCAAACCCCTGACCATGGCGGCGCTGCTGGTCAGCGGCAGCCTGTATGCGGCATCCAACCCAGCGGTGGAAGCCAAAAACGGCATGGTGGTCACCTCGCAACACCTGGCCTCGCAGGTCGGCGTGGATATCCTGAAGATGGGCGGCAACGCCATCGACGCCGCCGTGGCGGTGGGCTATGCTCAGGCGGTGGTTAACCCTTGCTGCGGCAACATCGGCGGCGGCGGCTTTATGACCGTCCACCTGGCGGACGGCACCGACACCTTCATCAACTTCCGTGAAACCGCGCCGGCGGCGGCCAGCGCCAACATGTATCTGGATGCCGACGGCAAGGTAAAGAAAGACGCCAGCCTGTACGGCTATCTGGCGGCGGGCGTGCCGGGCACCGTGCTGGGGATGGAAACCGCGCGTGAGAAGTACGGCAAGCTGAGCCGCGAACAGGTGCTGGCGCCGGCTATCAGGCTGGCGCGCGAAGGCTTTGTGCTGACCCGCGCCGATACCGATATCCTCGACACCACCGTCGCACGCTTCAAACAGGATCCCGAGTCGGCCAAAATCTTCCTGCGCCCGGACGGCAGCCCGCTGCAGCCGGGGGACAAGCTGGTGCAAACCGATCTGGCCAATACGCTGGAAGCCATCGCCAAAGGAGGAACCGACGCCTTCTATAAAGGCAAGATCCCGCAGGCGGTGGAGGCGGCGGCCAAACAGAGCGGCGGCATATTGACCGCCGCCGACTTCGCCAATTACAAGGTCACCGAAACGCCGCCGATTACCTGCAGCTATCGCGGCTACAAGTTCGTGTCGGCGCCGCCTCCCAGCTCCGGCGGCGTGACGCTGTGCGAAATCCTCAACGTGGTGGAAGGCTACGACCTGAAAAGCATGGGCTTCAACTCGGCGGCGGCCATTCACACCATGACCGAAGCGATGCGCCATGCCTATATGGACCGCAACACCTACCTCGGCGACCCGGAATTCATCAAGAACCCGATCGACCGGCTGGTGAGCAAGAGCTACGCCGAGCAGATCCGCAAGAAAATCGTCGCGGACAAGGCCACGCCGTCGGAAAACGTGCAGCCCGGCATGGAACCGCATGAGAAACCGGAAACCACCCACTATTCGATCGTCGATCACGACGGCAACGCGGTCTCCACCACCTATACCGTCAACGGCCGCTTCGGCGCCGTGGTGATCGCACCGGGCACCGGCTTCTTCCTCAACGACGAGATGGACGACTTTACGGTCAAAGTGGGCGAGAAAAACCTGTACGGACTGGTGCAGGGCACCGCCAACAGCATTGCCCCCGGTAAGCGCCCACTATCGTCGATGAGCCCGACGCTGGTGACCAAGGACAACAAGATCTTTATGGTACTGGGCTCGCCGGGCGGTTCGCGCATCATCACCATCACCCTGCAGACCGCGTTGAACGTGATCGACCACGCCATGGCGCCGCAGGAAGCGGTGGACGCACCGCGCATCCATCACCAATGGTTGCCGGATGAGGTGTACTACGAACAGCGCGGCGTTTCCGCCGATACGCTGAAGCTGCTGAGCGGCATGGGCTATAAGATGGTCGAGCAAACGCCGTGGGGCGCCGCCGAACTGATTCTGGTCGGTTTGCCGGGCGCGGCGGGCGTCAGCCCGGCCAACTCCGGCAACGACTCGGCGGTTTCCGGCAAGGTGCGCGAAGGCTATCTGTACGGCGCCAACGACGTGCGTCGCCCGGCAGGTTCTGCGGTCGGTTACTGATGTAAACGCCTACTCACTTTTATCGCGGGGGCCCTTTGGCCCCCGCAGTTGCTTTAGCCTTCGCAGCGCCACACGGTGGCCGACTCTTCCGCCAGCTGCAGGCGCAGCCCGCCTGCCGTTTCGCTCAACTCTCCCCGCCCTTCCACACGCCGCCACGGGCCGCGCGCCAACAGTGGGTTGTGCGGCAGCTGCGCTTGGCCGCTGCCGTCGCGCTGCAGCGCCACCAGCACCTGCTCCTGCTGATACAGGCGCACGAACACCAGCGTTTCTCCGCTGGCATACAGCACCTGACAGCCGCCGCGACGCAATGCCACGCTCTGTTTACGCAGCGCCGCCATGCGCTGGAACAGCGCCAACAGCGGCCGGTCCCAGTCGCCGACGTCCCACGGGAACGGCTTGCGGCAGAACGGATCGTTGCCGCCGTCCAGACCAATCTCATCGCCGTAGTAGAGACAAGGCACGCCAATCCAGCTCAGCAACCACACCGCCGCCATTTGCATGCGCGCCGCGTTCCCCTGCAACAGCGTGAGAAAACGCGCGGTATCGTGGCTGTCCAGCTGGTTGAACTGGATCAGCTGGCGGCCGTGCGGCAGCCCGGCGCGGTAACCGTCCATCCACTGCGCACACCCGGCGGCGTCCAGCCGCACCGGGTGATAGGCCACGTCCAGCCCCGCCAAAAATGCCCGCACCGGCAGCGCGAACCCCATGTAGTTCATCGCCGCATCCTCCACGCCGGCGTGCAACCAGCGGCGCGCGTCGCCGAAGTGCTCGCCCAAGACGTAGGCCTGAGGGTTCTCCTGCTTCACCGCCTGATAGATGCCAGCCAGGTGATGTAGGTTGCCGGTGGCGCCGCCGTTCTCCCCCAGCATGTGCACCACGTCCAGCCGCCAACCGTCGATGCTGTACGGCGGGCGCAGCCAGTGGCGCACCACGCTGCCTTCTCCGCTATAGATCGCTTCCGCCACTTGCGGCTCGGCGAAGTTGAGCTTCGGCAGGCTGGCGTTGCCCTTCCAGTCGAGCGCGCGGCCGTCCGGGTAAAAGTTGAACCAGCCGCGATACGGTGAATCAGGGTGGTGACAGGCGCCGTTTTCGCCCTGGCGATGGCGGTCGAACCACGGATGCGAGTCGCCGGTGTGGTTGAATACCCCGTCCAGCACCAGTTTCATGCCCACCTTGTGAGTGCTCACTCGCAAACGCTGCAGCGCCGCGTTGCCGCCAAAGTGCGGATCGACCTGGTAATAGTCCTCGGTATCGTACTTATGCACGCTCGGCGCGGTAAAAATCGGGTTCAGATACAGCGCCGTCACGCCCAGCTGCTGCAAATACGGCAGTTTGGCGCTGATGCCGTCCAGATCGCCGCCGTAAAAGGTCGAGGCGGCGTGGCGATCCTCCAACGGGTGCTGCCAGTCACGCCGAATCACCTCGGCGCCGGCCGCGTGATGGCGGTAGCTGCCGCTTTGGATGCCGTGCTCGCCGCCGCTGCTGGCGAAGCGATCGGGGAAAATCTGGTAGAACAGCTGATCCGCCACCCACTCGGGGCCATGGTCGGGCTCGTCGACGGCGAACTGCGCCAGCTGGCCCGGCGGCGTTGGCGACCAGCCCTGCGGGCCGAACCACTGCTGGCGATCGGCCCACAGCAGCTTGAAGCAGTAACGCCGCGTCGGCTCGCCCTCATTCAGCGTCAGGCTGGCCTGGTAGCGCCGCATTCCCTCGTGGCGCTGCGCTTTCATCACCAGCAGCCACTCTTCGTTGTCCGGTTCGGCGCGCAAAAACACCCGTTCCGGCAGTTCATCCCCCTGTAACCACAGCGTGATATCCAAACGTTGCCCTTGCTTCACCACAAAAGGCGGGACCGGTTGATGCCAGGCGTTAAGCATACTGTTTCTCCTGCTGTACCAAACGAAATCGACGGCGTTCTTCAAGAAGCGAACAATGCCACGTTAAGTGCAACTCCCCCTCCTCTCTGGCCGCAAAACCCGGGGATGAGCCGGGGGGCGGAGACCGAAAAATAACGCTAACCCGATGTAAAAAAAGGTAAACAGGCACAAATCCTGCACGTTACCCCTTAGGCTAACGCGTTTTAAGTTTACAGGATATTTTTTGCGCATTTTTTAAGGAGCGGTAATGCAACAACAGATAACGCGCTGGCTGGAACAATTTGGTTTGGAATTCGGCGGAGTGATGTCGCTGTTGATGGTATTGGGGTTGATTGTCCTGATCTCGGTCGCGATCCACCTGGTGCTGCACCGGGTGGTGCTGGCCGCCCTTCAGCGCCGTGGCCAGCAATCGCAGCGCGTCTGGCAACAGGCCATCACCCAATACAAACTGTTCCAGCGCGTGGCGCTGCTGCTGCAAGGGGTGATCATCAGCATCCAGGCGACGCTGTGGCTGCAGAGCGGCAGCCAGACCCAGGCGGTGATCGTCACCGCCGCGCAGGTGTGGATACTCGCCTTCACCCTGCTGTCGCTGTTCTCGCTGCTGGATACGCTGCTGGCGCTGCTGCGCCAAAGCCCGATCTCCAATCAGCTGCCGCTGCGCGGCATTTTCCAGGGCCTGAAACTGGTGGCGGCGATCCTGATCGGCATCATGATCGTCTCGCTGCTGATGGGCAAATCGCCGCTGCTGCTGCTTAGCGGCCTGGGCGCCATGACCGCGGTCTTGATGTTGGTGTTCAAGGATCCGATCCTCGGGCTGGTGGCCGGCATTCAGCTCTCCGCCAACGATATGCTGAAGATCGGCGACTGGCTGGAAATGCCGAAATATGGCGCCGACGGCGCGGTCACCGACATCGGCCTGACCACGGTCAAAGTGCGTAACTGGGACAACACCGTCACCACCATTCCCACCTACGCGCTGATCTCCGACTCGTTCAAAAACTGGCGGTCGATGTCGGAATCCGGCGGACGTCGCATCAAACGCAGCCTGAATATCGACACCGGCAGCGTGCACTTCCTGTCGGAAGAGGAACAGCGCCGCCTGCAGCGCAACCCGCTGCTGCACAGCTACCTGAACGTCAAGACCCAGGAGCTGAGCCAGCATAACCAGGAGATCGCCGTCGATCTGGCCTCGCCGCTCAACGGCCGCCGCCTGACCAACCTCGGCACGCTGCGCGCCTATCTGGAAGCCTATCTGCGCGTTCACCCGCGCATTCACCAGAACATGACGCTGATGGTGCGCCAGCTGGCGCCGACGCCGGAAGGCCTGCCGCTGGAAATCTACGCCTTCACCAACACCACGGTCTGGGCGGAGTATGAAAGCATTCAGGCGGATATTTTCGATCATATTCTGGCGGTGATCGACGAGTTCGGCCTGCGCGTGCATCAAACGCCAACCGGCAATGACCTGCGCGGCATGCTGCTACAAAACGCGAACGCTTCCTGACGTCGGCTGACGTAACTGTGTCTGCTGGTAATGATGTTCTTTCAATTGCCAGCAGATATCTCCATCCCCTTCTTTTCCCCGGCGAAAACGGCGTTAATGCGCCATCACCTTCACCACCGAGAGGGAAAGCCCTTGCTGAAACGGTTACGTCATCGGCTGTTTACCCTGATGGCCACCCTGCTGTTTATCGGCTGCCTGCACAGCGCTTCGCTGGACGAAAGCCGCATGCCCCGCAATCTGCAACCTTCGCTGAGCGCCCTCAGCAGCAATATGCAGGACATTCGCGAAGTGCTGGCGCGCTGCGCCGGCGAGGAAGAGGAAGAACGCCTTAACGGCGGCGACATGCGTATCGAAGCGCGCGCCGCCGGGGAGGATGAAGTGGAAGACAAACGCTAAAAAAACACCGGCCTTAGCCGGTGTTTTTCCATTTAGTCTTGCTGCGTCGCCAGCGGCGCGCGTTTTTTCTGATGGTTGACCTTGAACCAGTATCCCGCCAGCAGCAATACCACCCAGACCAGGCCGGCGTACAGCGAGACGCGCGTGGTCGGGAAGTAGCCGATCAGGCCGATGATGAACACCAGGAACACGATCGCCACCACCGAGGTGAACACCCCACCGCGCAGCGGGAACGCCAGCTGCTTCACCTGCTCTTTGCTCAGGCTGCGGCGGAAGGCGATTTGGGAGAACAGGATCATGATCCACACCCACACGGTGGCGAAGGTCGCCAGGGACGCGATCACCAGGAACACGCTCTCCGGCATGATGTAGTTGAGATATACCGCCAGCAGCAGCGCCAGCATCATCACCACCACCGTCACCCAGGGAATGCCGCGTTTCGACACCTTGCTGAACATCTTCGGCGCGTGGCCCTGCTCGGCCATGCCGTGCAGCATGCGGCCGACGCCGAACACGTCGCTGTTGATCGCCGACAGCGAAGCGGTGATCACCACGAAGTTGAGAATGCCCGCCGCCACGGTGATGCCCATATGCTGGAAGGTCAGCACGAACGGGCTGCCGTTGGTGCCTACCTGGTTCCACGGGTAGATAGACATAATGACGAACAGCGTGCCGACGTAGAACACCAGAATGCGCCACGGCACCGAGTTGATGGCTTTGGGAATCGATTTTTTCGGATCTTTGGCTTCGCCGGCGGTGATGCCGATGATTTCAATGCCGCCGTAAGCGAACATCACCAGCTGCAGCGACAGGATCATGCCGATAAAGCCGTTGCTGAAGAAACCGCCGTTCGACCACAGGTTATGAATGCCGGTCGGTTGCCCGCCATTGCCGATGCCCCAGATGATGATGCCGATGCCGGCCGCGATCATGATGATGATGGTGGCGACCTTGAAGAACGAGAACCAGAACTCCAGCTCACCGAATACCTTGACGCTCATCAGGTTGATGGCGCCGATGATCAGCACCACGCTCAGCACCCAGATCCAGTGCGGCACTTCCGGGAACCAGACCCCCATATAGATGCCGAAGGCGGTCACGTCGGCGATGGCGACGATCAGGATTTCAAAGCAGTAGGTCCAGCCGGTGATGTAACCCGCCATCGGGCCGAGGTAGTCCTGCGCGTAGCGGGAAAACGAGCTGGCCTGCGGGTTGTTGACCGACATCTCCCCCAGGGCGCGCATGATGATAAAGGCCACGATGCCGCCGATCAGGTAAGCCAGCAGCACGCTCGGGCCGGCCATTTTGATGGCGTCCGCCGAGCCGTAGAACAACCCGGTGCCGATGGCCGATCCCAGCGCCATAAAGCGGATATGACGCGTACTGAGGCCGCGTTTCAGCTTATTGTCGGGGGCAGTGGTGGGTGACTGTTGTTGCATGAAGATGACCCATAGTTTTAAACGTAAAAAAGCCACGGACATGTCCGTGGCCCTGGATTAAGCCGGGGGATTATCAGTGCGCGGTCACTTGGGAACGCGTGCACACCCGATCATAAATCGCGACCAGCACCAGCATCAGCAGCGAAGGCGGCAACCATGCCAACCCCTGCTCCGCCAGCGGCAGGTGAGTGGTCCAGGCCGGCAGCAGCTGCTGGAAACTGGAGGCTTTCACCGCGTCAAGGATACCAAACAACAGGCTGACAAGCATCACCGGCGCGATGATGCGTGGCGCGCTGTGCCACCAACGCAGGGTGAAGCTCAGCACCACCAGCACGATGCACGGCGGATAAATCGCGGTCAGCACCGGAATGGAGATCTGGATCAGGTGGCTCAGGCCGAGGTTGGACACCACCATCGAGAACAGGCCCAGGATAAATACCAGCGTCTTGTACGAGAACGGCAGGTATTGCGCGAAGAACTCGGCGCAGGCGCAGGTCAGGCCGACTGCGGTCACCATACAGGCGATGAAGATCAGCGCCGCCAGGAAGAAGCTGCCCAGGCCGCCGAAGGTGTTCTGAACGTAAGCGTGCAGGATCACCGCGCCGTTGGTGGCGTCAGGCACCAGCGCGCCGCTGCCGGAGCCCAGCTTGAACAGGCTCAGGTAAACCAGCGTCAGGCCCACGCCGGCAATCAAACCGGCCAGAATGGTGTAACGGGTCAACAGACCGGCGTCTTTCACGCCGCGCGAGCGCGCCGCGTTGACGATAACGATGCCGAATACCAGCGCACCCAGCGTATCCATGGTCAGATAGCCGTTAACGAAGCCGGAGGAGAAAGGCACGCTCTGGTAAGCCGCCGTCGCCGGGATCGGCGCGCCGGCAGGCCACAGCAGCGCGGCGATGCCCAATACGGCCAGCGCCACAATCTTCAGCGGTGCCAACACGTGGCCGACGGTGTCGAGCAGACGGCCCGGATACAGGGAGATGCCGATCACCAGCGCGAAGTACACCAGGCTGTAGATGAACAGCGGCATGGCGCCGTCGCCGGTCAGCGGGGCGATACCCACTTCAAACGACACGGTGGCGGTACGTGGCGTGGCGAACAGCGGGCCGACGGCCAGGTAGCAGACGGTCGCCAGCAGCAGGCCGGCGCCACGGCCGATCGGTGAGCTGAGGGCGTCGATGCCGCCGCCGACGCGCGCCAGCGCGATGACGGTGATGACCGGCAGACCGACGGCGGTGATCAGGAAGCCCAGCGCCGCGGTCCAGACGTGTTCACCGGACTGCAAGCCGACCATCGGCGGGAAGATGATGTTCCCGGCCCCGACGAATAAGGCAAAGGTCATAAAGCCCAGTGCCAGGATATCTTTTGACGTTAAACGATGACTCATACGATGTCGTGTTGCCTGTTCAAATGAAAAATAGTGTCCGATAGCGTGGTGGCGTGACGCCCCACCCGGTTGCCGGCATGCCCGATCGTTGCAGCGCCAAATAAGCACCCTAAACGCAATAGATCCGGCGTTTATGTCCCTATTCGAAAGTGGCCGCTCATGAAGATGGGCAAAATTTTAGGAGTTATAAAAATGGAGGTTTAATCCGACAACGAAGGCTAAGGTAAACGTTTATAGCGCTTCAAGGCAAGGCGCACGGCGAAAAGCAGAGCTATCGACCATATAAACTTTTGCCACCAGTCGATCATATTGGCTATCAATAAATATACACTACATGATTTGTATCATTTTTGAACAACAGATTCACGAAACGTGAAGCATATATCACTTTACCGCGCGAAAACGCCAATAAATGCCCGGTTTTCGCGTGGCATAAGCTCCGTTTGGCCGTGAAAAAAGGCGAAAATTACGCCGCTTTTTGCCGCTTATTGCACCGTAGCCGACGCGAGCGGCTGCAAGCCGAGCGCCTGGCGGGTCTTCTGCAGGGCGGCCGGCGGCAGCGGCAGATAGCCGTCGTGATTGACCAGGCTCTGCCCTGCGGTCGACAGCACGCGGTCGAGGAACGCGGCGGTCAGCGGCTCGAGCGGTTGATTGGGGGCTTTGTTGATATAGATATAGAGATAGCGCGACAGCGGGTAGCGATCGTTGCGCACGTTGGCGGCGGTAGGTGCGACATAGTCCTCTCCCGACTCCGCCAACGGCAGCAGCCGCACGCCGCTGGCGCGAAAGCCGATGCTGGCATAGCCGATGCCGTTGAGCGAACCGGCCACCGCCTGCACCACCGAGGCCGAGCCGGGCAGCTCATTGACGCGCGGCATAAAATCGCCGCCGCACAGCGCGCGCAGTTTGAAATAGCCGTAGGTGCCCGAAGCCGAGTTGCGGCCGAAGCGCTGCAGCGAGCGCGTCGCCCAATCGCCGCTGAGCCCCAGCTCGCCCCAGCGCGTCAGCGGTTTGCTCTCACCGCAGCGCCGGGTGGCGGAGAAAATGCGATCGAGCTGCTGCAGATTGAGGCCGCGCAGCGGGTTGTCCTGATGCACCAACACCACCAGCGCATCCACCGCCACCGGCACCGCCAGCGGCGCATAGCCGTAACGGTGTTCGAACGCCGAAACCTCAGCCGCCTTCATCGGCCGGCTCATCGGGCCCAGCTGCGCGGCGCCCGCCGCCAACGCGGTCGGCGCGGTCGACGAGCCGGCGGCCTGGATCTGCAGGTTAACGTTGGGGTAATGCCGGCTGAAATCCTGCGCCCACAACGCCATCAGATTCGCCAGGGTGTCGGAGCCGACGCTGGACAGGTTGCCCGCCAACATGCCATCGGGCTGCGCCAGCGCGCCGCGTCCGGCCAGCAGCGCCAGGCAAAGCAACAGCCCTCGGGTTATTCGGGTCATACCGGTGTCTCGCGTTAATTTTTCACCGCATTCTCTGATAAAGCGGCGGGAACAATCAACCGGTTGGGTAAGGTAAAGATAAAGCGCGTGCCGATCCCCGGCTCGCTGAGGATCTCCAGCCGCGCGTCGTGATGGCTGAGCGCGTGTTTGACGATCGCCAGCCCCAGCCCGCTGCCGCCGGTTTGGCGCGAACGGGCCTTGTCGACGCGGTAAAAACGCTCGGTCAGGCGCGGAAGGTGTTCGGCGGCGATGCCCGGCCCGTTATCGCTGACCTGGAACTGCGCGCCGTGCGCCGTCTGCTGCCAGCTCACTTCGATATGGGTGCCCTTCGGCGTATGGTTGACCGCGTTGTACACCAGGTTAGACACCGCGCTGCGCAACTGGTCTTCATTACCGAACACGTTGAGCTGTTCGTTCACCCGGAAGGTGATCTCGTGATTGCCGCCGCTCAGCGACTGCGCCTCGCGCTGCAACACCCGCAGCATCAGCGGGATATCCACCCGCTCGTTCATGTCGACATTGGGCGCCGCCTCGATGCGCGACAGCGTCAGCAGCTGCTTGACCAGCCCGTCCATCCGGCGGGTCTGCTCTTGCATGGTGCCGAGCGCCTTGCTGCGCAGCGAGCCGTCCTGCTCTTCGTCGCCCATCATCTCCAGGTAGCCCTGCAGCACCGTCAGCGGCGTGCGCAGTTCATGGCTGACGTTGGCGAAGAAGTTGCGCCGCGCGCCCTCCAGCTGGCGCATCTGGGTGACGTCGCGCGCCACCATCAGCAGTTGCCCTTCGGAATAAGGCATCACGCGGAATTCGACGTAGTGTTCGTTGTTCAGCTGCAGCGTCAGCGGGCGCGAGAACTCTTGCTGTTGCAGGTAGTGGCTGAATTCCGGATAACGCAACAGGTTGAGGATGTGCTGGCCGTTGTCTTCCGGCCAGCGAAAGCCGAGCAGATGCTGCGCCAGCCCATTACACCAGAAGATATTGCCTTCGACGGTGGTCATCACCACCGCATCAGGCAGCGATTCGGCCCCGCTGCGAAAGCGCTTGATCAGCAGCGCCAGCTCGCGCCGGCGGCGGCGATTGCGCTGCTGCATCTGATACAGGCCATAGAACAGCGGCTCCCAGCTCCAGCGGCCGGGCGGCGGCGTCATGCTGCGGTCGATCCACAGCCAATGGGAGAGTTTGAGCTGGTTGTAGAAATTCCACACCAGCGCCGCCAGCGCGGAGGCCAGCAGGAACCAGGGCAGATAACCGAAAATCAGCCCCAGCAATAAGGCGGGCAGACAAAAAAGAGCCAGCTCCAGAGCCAGCCTCTTCCACGACAGACGTTCTAACACGGCATATTCTCCAGCGCGGCGCGATCAGTAGCGCGTTGAGAACCGGTAGCCGGTGCCCCGAACGGTTTGAACCATTTTATCATGCCCACTGGTTTCTAACGCCTTGCGGAGCCGACGGATATGCACGTCAACGGTACGGTCTTCCACATAAACGTTAGTGCCCCAGACGTGATTAAGCAACTGCTCACGGCTATAAACCCGCTCTGGGTGGGTCATAAAGAAGTGCAGCAGCTTGAACTCGGTCGGCCCCATGTCCAACGCCTGATCGTTAGCCATCACGCGGTGGGAGGACGGATCCAGGCTCAGCCCTTGCATTTCAATCACTTCTTCCACCGCCATCGGTGAAATGCGGCGCATGACCGCCTTGATGCGCGCCACCAGCTCCTTGGGCGAGAACGGCTTGGTGATATAATCATCCGCCCCCACTTCCAGGCCGCGCACGCGGTCTTCCTCTTCGCCGCGCGCGGTCAGCATCATGACCGGAATATCGCGGGTCAGCGCTTCGCGCTTCATATGTTTGATAAACTGAATGCCGGAACCGCCGGGCAACATCCAGTCGAGCAACACTAAATCAGGGAACGGCTCAGACAGGCGCGTCACGGCGCTGTCATAATCCTCGGCTTCCAACGGTTGGTAACCATTCTGTTCCAACACAAAGCACACCATCTCACGGATCGGCGCTTCGTCTTCCACCACCAGTATGCGTCTTGCCATCGTCAATCCTGCCAATGTGTTAGCGACTTTGCGGGCGCCATTATGCGTCAGTTTTGTGACACTTTTATGAAAAAAAGCGGCTGTTATAGGCAGTAAGCATAGCGATTATTTCCCGGCGCAAAGAAAAATCATTCCGTAGTCGTCGCCATTGCGTCGGGACAGCCGCCGCCGCGGCCTTTATAATCATCGCCATTACCTTTGCATCCGGGAGTGTCATGCGCCTGATCCACACCTCTGACTGGCATCTTGGCCAGTACTTTTTCACCAAAAGCCGCGCCGCCGAGCACCAGGCTTTTCTGAACTGGCTGATCGAACAGATCGAGCAGCAGCAGGTGGATGCGCTGATCGTCGCCGGGGATCTGTTCGATACCGGCTCGCCGCCCAGCTACGCCCGCGAGCTGTACAACCGCTTCGTGGTGGAACTGCAGCGCACCGGCTGCCAACTGGTGGTGTTGGGCGGCAACCACGACTCGGTAGCGACGCTGAACGAATCGCGGGAACTGCTCTCTTGCCTGAACACCACGGTGATCGCGAGTGCGCAGGGCTCCCTTGAGCAGCAGATCGTGGTGCTGAATCGGCGCGACGGCCAGCCGGGCGCCGTGCTGTGCGCCATCCCGTTCCTGCGGCCGCGCGATCTGCTCACCAGCCGCGCCGGCGAATCCGGCGCGCAAAAACAGCAGGCGCTGCAGGAAGCCATCGCCGAACATTACCAAACGCTGTATCAGGCGGCCTGCGACCGCCGCGAGCGGCTGGGCCTGCCGCTGCCGATCGTCGCCACCGGCCACCTGACCACCGTCGGCGTCACCACCTCCGACTCGGTGCGCGACATCTATATCGGCACCCTCGACGCCTTCCCGGCGCAGGCCTTCCCCCCTGCCGATTACATCGCGCTGGGCCACATTCACCGCGCGCAGAACGTCGCCAAGTCGGAACATATTCGCTATAGCGGTTCACCGATTCCGCTCAGCTTCGATGAACTGGGCAAAGCCAAAAGCGTCTTCCTGGTCGATTTCGCCGACGGCGCCCTGCAGCAGGTAGAGGCGTTAACGATCCCGCAGTTCCAGCCCATGCAGCTGATTAAAGGCGATCTGGCCGAGATCGAACGGCAGCTGCAGCAATTTGCCGACTATGCCGGCGAGCTGCCGGTGTGGCTGGATATCGAAGTGGCGACGCAGGACTACCTCAGCGATATCCAACGCCGCATCCAGCTGATGGCGGATGAGCTGCCGGTGGAAGTGGTGCTGCTGCGGCGCAGTAAAGAGCAGCGTCGCCAGGCGATCGCGCAGCAGGACAAGGAAACGCTGAACGAGCTGAGCGTCAATGAGGTGTTCGAACGGCGCCTGGCGCAGGAGGCCGACATGCCCGAAGCGCGCCAACGGCGGATGCATCAACTGTTCCGCCAGGTGGTCGAGGCGGTGCAGCACAATCCTGAGGAGACCCAACCATGAAGATCCTCAGCCTGCGGTTAAAAAACCTCAACTCGCTGCAGGGCGAGTGGAAAATTGACTTCACCGCCGAGCCGTTCGCCAGCAACGGCCTGTTCGCCATTACCGGCCCGACCGGCGCGGGCAAAACCACCCTGCTGGACGCCATCTGCCTGGCGCTGTACCACCAGACGCCGCGTCTCAACGTCACGCCGAGCCAGAATGAACTGATGACCCGCCACACCGCCGAATCGCTGGCGGAGGTCGAATTCGAGGTCAAGGGCGTCGGCTATCGCGCCTTCTGGAGCCAGCGCCGCGCCAAAAACGCGCCGGACGGCAATCTGCAGGCGCCGAAGGTCGAACTGGCGCGGCGTGAGGACGGCAAGATCCTGGCGGATAAAGTGCGCGATAAGCTGGAGATCACCGCGGCCATCACCGGGCTGGACTTCGGCCGCTTCACCAAATCGATGATGCTGTCTCAGGGGCAGTTCGCCGCGTTCCTCAACGCCGACGCCAACGATCGCGCCGAGCTGTTGGAAGAGCTGACCGGCACCGAAATCTATGGGCGGCTGTCCGAACAGGTGTTCGAATCCCACAAGCAGGCCAAAACCGACCTGGATGCGTTGCACCAGCGAGCCAGCGGCATCGAGCTGCTGAACGATGAACAGCGTCACTCCCTGACTGAACGGCTGACGGCGCTGAGCGCGCAGGAAAGCGCTCTCGGCAAGCAAACCCAGCAACAGCAACAGGCGCTGAGCTGGCTGCAGCAATGGCAGCGCCTCCAGCAACAGCAAAACGAGGGGCAACGGCGGCTGGAAACCGCCCAGCGCGAGCAGGCCGAGGCCGCCCCGCAGCTGCAGCGGCTGGCGCTGAGCGAACCGGCCGAGAAATTGCGGCCGCTGCGCGGCGAACGCGATCGCTGCCGCGTCGAGTTGCAGACGATACAACAGCAGGCAGCCCAGCTGACGCAGCAACAGGAGCAGCACTCGGCACAGCTGGCGCCGCTGCAGCAGGCGGTGGAAAAGGCCCGTCTGGCGCAGCAAGCCCATGCCGAGCATATGCGGCAGCAGCAACAGCTGATCGATGACCAGGTCGCCCCGCTCGACCATCAGATCGCCCAACTGCAATCGACGCAGGCCGAGCGGCGACAGGCCGGCGATGCCGCCGCGCAGCAGTGCGCCCAGCAGCAGACCGCACTGGAGCAGCTCACCGCCCAGCGCAGCCAACTGACGGCGCAGGCCGCACAGCATCAGCAGCAGTTGAACGCGCTGACCGAAGCGCTGGCCGCTCAACGGCAACGGCAGCAGGCGCTGGAGGCGCAAACCCCGCTGGCCCCGCTGCGCCAGCGCCTGAGCGCCCTGGCGGATCTGCGCCCGA
Organism: Serratia sp. 4542; assembly: GCF_016805595.1. Lineage (NCBI taxonomy): Bacteria > Pseudomonadati > Pseudomonadota > Gammaproteobacteria > Enterobacterales > Yersiniaceae > Serratia > Serratia sp. 4542. The sequence goes on along the minus strand of NZ_RXKV01000006.1, from coordinate 128,597 downwards.
CGCGCCAGCAGTTATTCACGCTCGCTTCCCTTTACCGTCAGACCCGCGAGCGTCTGGCCCGGCAACAGGCAGAGCACGCCGAGCGGCAAACGCAGCTCGCCGGGCTGCAACACCAGCTGGAGAACGCGCGTCAGCAATTCAAACAGCACAAGGCGCAGCTGCAGGAAGTGGAGCGGATCCACGAGCTGGAAAAACGCATCGTCAGCCTGGAAGCGGAGCGCGCCCTGTTGCAGAGCGGCGCACCCTGCCCGCTGTGCGGCTCCACCAGCCATCCGGCGGTGGAGCAATATCAGGCCGTGCAGCCTTCGGCGACGGAACAACGCTTGGTTGAGATGCGCACCCTCGCCGAGAAACTGCAAACCCAGGGCACCGAGCTGCGCACCCGCTGTGAAGGCCTGCAAGAGCAGCAGCAACGCCAGCAGCAGGCTATCGCGCAGGATGAGCAGCAGCTGGCTGCCCAACAGCAGCAATGGCAGCAGCTCAGCGCGCCGCTGGCATTCGACTTTACCCTGGCGGAGGGCGAGCAACTCAGCGCCTGGCTGAGCGGCTGCGACGACGAAGAGCGGCGCGGGCAGCACGCGCTGCAGCAGCATGAACAGGCGGCGCAGGCGGTGCAACAGGCAAAAGACGCGCTCGCCGCTCTGCAAACGCAGCAGCAGCAGGCGCAGCAACAGCTGGCGCTGCTCGAAGAGCGCTTTACGCTGCTGCAGAAAACCCACGCCGACAGCCTGCAACAGCAGCAAGACCTGCTTCAACGCAGGCAGGAAGGCGAGAAGACCCTCGCCGAGCGGCGCGCGCAGCGGCTGGCGCTGTTCGGCGAACAGCGAGTCGCCGAGGTGCGGGAACAGCTGCGCGCCAAACAAACCGCCTGTGAACAGGCCAGCTTGCAGGCCGCCGAGCAGTGGCAAAAGGCGCAGGAACTGCGCGAGCGCCTGGCCGGCCAGCAGGCCGGGTTGCAACAACAGCACACCCAAATGCAGGAACGGCTGCAGCAGGCGGAGCAGCAATGGCAGCAGGCGCTGGCCGACAGCGAATTCGCCGATGAAACTGCCTTCGCCGCCGCGCTCCTGGACGACGCCCTGCGCCGCGAATTGCAGCAGCGCAAAGAGCAGCTGCAGCAGCGGCAGGTAGAGGCTGCGGCCCTGCTGGCTCAGGCAACGCAAACGCTGGAGCAGCATCGGCAGAACCGCCCGGAAGGGGTGGATGAAGCCAACGCGGATCTCGACGCACTCACCCAATCGTTGGCCGAGCTGGCACAGCAGTTGAAGGCGCTGCAGCTGAGCCAGGGCGAGCTGCGCAACCAGCTGGAAAGCGACGCCGCCCGCCGTCTCAATCAACAGGCGCTGTTCGAGCAAATCGCCCGCAGCCAGCAAGACTACGACGACTGGAGCTACCTCAACCAGCTGATCGGCTCGAAAGAAGGCGACAAATTCCGCCGCTTCGCGCAGGGGCTGACGCTCGATCATCTGGTTTATCTGGCCAACCTTCAGCTCGGCCGGCTGCACGGGCGCTACCTGCTGCAGCGCAAAACCAGCGACGCGCTGGAGCTGCAGGTGGTGGACACCTGGCAGGCCGACGCGCTGCGCGATACCCGTACCCTGTCCGGCGGCGAGAGCTTCTTGGTCAGCCTGGCGCTGGCGCTGGCGTTGTCCGATCTGGTCAGCCACAAAACCAGCATCGACTCGCTGTTCCTCGACGAAGGCTTCGGCACGCTGGACGCCGAAACCCTCGATACTGCGCTGGACGCGCTGGACAGCCTGAATGCTTCCGGTAAAACCATTGGCGTGATCAGCCACGTCGAGGCGATGAAAGAGCGCATTCCGGTGCAGATCAAAGTGAAAAAGGTCAACGGGCTCGGCGTCAGCCGGCTGGAGGCGCACTTCAGGCTGGAATGATCCCGCCGTGCGCGGTACAGAAGTGTGACCGCGGCGGCACTCCGCGGTGAAAAGCGTTGAGCCGCGGCGAGCACGGGTTATTATGCAGGCATAACAGGATTGTTACTGTATCCCCTCCGCCGCTCAGGCCACAGGACAGAAACATAAAATACAGGCAAAACCTGACGCCCGGGATCGCTTCCGGGCGTCAGGTTTTTTCGTTTTCAGGATGCTGAAACACCGGGAAAGACCATGAAAATCGCTAAAATACTCAATAATAACGTGGTGATTACGCTGGACGACCGTCAGGAAGAGACGGTGGTAATGGGAAAAGGAATCGGCTTTAAAAAGAAGCCCGGCGACACGCTGGACGAAAGCCTGATCGAAAAGGTGTTCACCCATAACGGCGGCGAAATCGCCGAGCGTTATAAAGAGCTGCTCTCCGAGATCCCGCTGGCCTGCGTCACCACCGCCGACAAGATTATTACCCTCGCCCGCGAACGGCTGCCGGGCAAGTTGCATAACATCGTCTACATCACGTTGACCGACCACATCCATTTCGCTCTGCAGCGCCATGCGGAAGGGTTGGATATCAAAAATGCGTTGCTGTGGGAGATTAAAAAGCTCTATCCGGCCGAGTTCGCCGTCGGCCTGGAGGCGCTGGCCCTGATCGCCCAACGGCTGGATACCGCGTTGCCGGAAGACGAAGCCGGATTTATCGCCCTGCACCTGGTCAACGCCCAGCTTAACGACGAGATGCACAATACGCTGCACATCACCCGCGTGATGCAAGAGATCCTCAACCTGGTCAAATACCACTTCCGCTTTGATTACAACGAGGAAGCCCTGAGCTACCACCGTTTCGTCACCCATTTGAAATTCTTCGCCCAGCGCCTGCTGGGGAAAAACTACGTCGACAGCGACGACGACTCGCTGTATCAGGTGGTGAAAGAGAAATACCGTGAGTCATTCGCCTGCGCCGGCAAGATCAACCGCCACATCGAAAAGCACTATCAGCATCAGCTCACCACGGAAGAGATGATGTTCCTGACCATTCATATCGAACGGGTGCGCAGCGAAAGCGAGGAAAAACCGGCTTAACGGCGGGCGTCCGCCACCCGTACGCCGTACTGCGGAAACACCGCGTCGGCGGAGATCAGCGTCAGGCCTTCGGCCTGCGCCTGTGCGATCAGCATGCGATCGAAAGGATCCTGATGATAGGGCGGCAGTTGCCCGGCCTGTTGGCAGTGAAAGGCGTCCATCGGCAGCGCCAGAAAATCTTCGGCCTCGATGATCGCAAAGATGTCTTCCGGCAGCGCCAGCTTGCCCAGCGCCTGTTTGATCGAGATCTCCCAAATGCTGGCCGCGCTGACGTATACCGCGTTGCCGGGATCGGCGATCTGCCTTTTGGCGTTCGCGCCCAGGCAGGCGTCATCAATCAGCCACCACAGCAACGCGTGGGTATCCAGCAGCAAGCGCTTCATTCATCGCCCTCAAACAGCGCCGCAATGGCCGCGTCCCCCGCGTTGAAATCCGCCGGCACGGTAAACTTGCCCTTGGCGGCGCCAGGGCGGCGCGCTTCGCCCTGGATGGCGACCAGCTGTACGTACGGCTTCCCTGCTTTTGCAATAATCACGGTTTCTCCCTCCGCGGCTCTGTCCGCCAGCTGGCTCAGATTGGATTTGGCTTCGTGCATATTGGCCTGAATTGCCATACGCGTCCTCCTTAGCTAAGTTAGCTAAAGCATAAAGTGCCGTCCAGTTTTTGTACAGGGAGTCGTTTAAAGCGCGAGCAGTCTCGCGCTTTGTTGCAACGCTTAGCGCTGCTGTTGCGGCCACAGCCAGGCCGCACCGCGTACGCCGCTGGAGTCGCCGTGCACCGCCTTGCGGATCGGCGTTTCACACTCGCCGCCAAATACCCAACCTTTCACCCTTTCAGGCACCGTGCGGTACAGGCGATCCACGTTGCTCATGCCGCCGCCGAGCACCACCACGTCCGGATCCAGAATGTTGATCACGTGCGCCAACGCTTTCGCCAGCCGCATTTCGTAGCGAACGATCGCCTGCTCCGCCAGCGCATCGCCCCGCTCGCTCAGCGCCATGATCTCGTACCCTTGCAGCGCGTTGCCGCTCAGGCGCGCATAGTCGGTGGCGAAACCGGTGCCGGAAATAAAGGTTTCGATGCAGCCCGGCTTGCCGCAGTAGCACGGCACTTCGCGGGCGTAACGCAGCTCATCGTCATCCTGCCACGGCAGCGGATTGTGGCCCCATTCGCCGGCGATGCCGTTGCCGCCGGAATGCGCCTGGCCGTTCAGCGCCACGCCGGCGCCGCAGCCGGTGCCGATAATGACCGCAAACACGGTTTGCGCGCCGGCGCCTGCGCCGTCGGTAGCTTCCGACACCGCCAGGCAGTTGGCGTCGTTGGCGATACGCACCTCGCGCGCCAACAGCACCGACAGATCCTTGTCCAACGGTTGGCCGTTGAGCCATACCGAGTTGGCGTTTTTCACCCGCCCGGTAAACGGCGACAGCGTGCCGGGAATGCCGATCCCGACCGATCCCTGTTCGCCGGTATGATCTTCCGCCAGTTTCACCAGCCCGGCGATCGCCGCCAGGGTTTGCCCGTAGTCATGGCGCGGCGTGGCGATACGATGGCGAAACAGCTCCCGCCCGTCGTCCGCCAACGCAATCACTTCAATTTTTGTCCCGCCCAAATCGATGCCAATGCGCACGTTTTTTTCTCCTCGATGCAGCGCAGCGTTGCCACAGCCTAATGTAAGCGCGCGGATGAATCACCTGTTTCCCTCTCCCCGGCCAGGCCTTTTCCGCTGCGTACGGCGACGCAATTCGGAGAGAATGGGGCGATTTTTCAGCGTCAATTCGTTATCATGCCGCCCTGCTTTTGACGAATCAGCGTGCCGAACGCACGCCCAGCCAGGGATAACATTATGCTGTGGTTTAAGAATTTGATGGTTTACCGTTTGAGCCGCGAAGTGGCGTTAAACGCGGATGAAATGGAAAAACAACTCAGCGCGTTCGCCTTCACGCCGTGCGGCAGCCAGGACATGGCGAAGACCGGCTGGGTCTCCCCGATGGGCTCGCACAGCGATGCGCTGACGCACGCGGTCAACGGCCAGATCGTCATCTGCGCGCGCAAGGAAGAGAAAATCCTGCCGTCGCCGGTCATCAAGCAAGAGCTGCAGGCCAAGATTGAGCGCCTGGAGGCGGAACAACACCGCAAACTGAAGAAAACCGAGAAAGACGCGCTGAAGGACGAAGTGCTGCACAGCCTGCTGCCGCGCGCGTTCAGCCGCTTCAATCAGACCTTCATGTGGATAGACACCGTCAACGATCTGATCATGGTCGATGCCGCCAGCGCCAAACGCGCCGAAGATACACTGGCGCTGCTGCGCAAGAGCCTCGGCTCGCTGCCGGTGGTGCCGCTGACCATGGAAAGCCCGATCGAACTGACGCTGACCGAATGGGTGCGTTCCGGCGAGATGCCGGCCGGCTTCGCCATTCAGGATGAAGCGGAACTGAAAGCGATTCTGGAAGAAGGCGGCGTGATCCGCTGCAAGAAACAGAATCTGATCAGCGACGAAATCGCGGTGCATATCGAAGCCGGCAAGCTGGTGACCAAACTGGCGGTGGACTGGCAGGAACGCATTCAGCTGATGCTGTCGGACGACGGCTCGCTCAAGCGCCTGAAGTTCGCCGACACGCTGCGCGAGCAGAACGACGATATCGATCGCGATGACTTCGCTCAGCGCTTTGACGCCGACTTTATCCTGATGACCAGCGAGCTGGCGGCGTTGATCAAAAACACCATCGAAGCGCTCGGCGGCGAAGCCCAGCGTTAATCCCGCCGCAGAAACGACCAGGGCCCAGCATCCGCTGAGCCCTGCGTTCCCCTAACGAACAAAATTTATTTGCTCAGGTAGCGGCACAGATAGGCGGTCGCATCGGCCACCTGCAGGTTGAACTCGCTGTGCCCCGGCACGAAGAACTTCTCGCCCGGCGTAAACACCTGCCAGTCCGGCGCCCCCGGCAGCAGCACTTTCAGCGCCCCGGTGATCACCGTCATTTCTTCCGGTTGCGCGGTGGAGAAGGTGTATTCCCCCTCTTCCATCACGCCCACGCTGGTAAGACCGATGCTGCTACTGTCAAAACCGATAGACTTCACTTTTCCGGCAAAATACTCATTCACTTTCAGCATAGACTGGCACCCGCGTAATCATCTTGATGGAAAATCCATATTGGGGGATTGCGGTTGATCTGTCACTGGTTTTTCGCGCGAAATGCGATCGCGGCGCAGAGGAAAACGCTGCAGGGCCTCTCACCGGCAGCCAGGGCTGCTGAAGCCCTGGGCGATCCCTGGGCGCAAAGCGCCTGAAGCCGCGTCGAGCGGTGACTTATCGCTATTTGAATCAGTCGATTAACTCTGCGGCCAGCTTGGCGACCAGTACGTTCGACAGCAGCACCGGCACCGACAGACGCGCCTGCAAAAAGGCGCGATGGCGCTGGTGATAACCGATGCAGTCGAGCACCACCACCTCCGCCCCTTGCCGCAGCAGTGCGCAAGCCGCCTGCTCCAGCGCGGCCTCATCTGCCAGATAGGGGCTGGCGACGGCATAGCTCGGCGGCGTCGCCAGCTGCCGCCATTTACCCGCCTGCTGCCCAACCTGTTCCGCCATCGGCACCACGATGCCGACGCGGTGTGCGCCGACGATCGCGGAGATCAACGGCGGAATAATGCGATCCGGCTCCAGCAACAGCGCCTGTTCCGCCTGCAAGCGGCCGAATTCGCCGGTGCACAGCAACAGGATCACCTGGCACCCCGCCGCCTCCAGCTCGCGGATCTTCTGCTGCAACCCGCTTTCGACGCGAGCGGCACCGAGCGTCACCTGCGTGCCGTCCAACAGGCGCGACACCAGCAGCTTATCGCCCTGTTGCGGCGCATAACGCTCGGCGATCTGCCCGGCATCCAGGCCGTCCAGCAAACCGACGTGCCTCACCCGCTCCGCCGGCAGATAAGCAGACAGCAGCGGCATGATATCGCTGCGCGGCGCCTGACCGAGGGTCAGCGTGGCGAATGAAGCCGTCATGGATCTATCTCCTTTTTTGCAGGTGGCTCAGGCTGCCGTACAGCGCCAGCAGCTGGCCGTATTCGGCGGCATCGTAGAACCGGCAGGTGCCGCGGCCGAATTCTTTGGCAACTTCCACCGCGAATTTGGCCGCCAGCGCGATGTCCGTTTCGTGGCTGGCGCCGGTGCCGCAGCCCGGCACCACCGATTCGCTGCAAATCGCCACGCCAACCACCGGCGCCGCAGTAGCGGTCGAGGGCTGCAGGATGCTGTTGAGGTGATGCACGCCGTTGCCGTAAGGGGTGATGTCCTGCGTGGTGATCGGGAAGGTCACCGCCGGGCGGCCGCTGGTCATCTCCATGATGCGCAACAGATCTTCCGCCACCCGCAGGATGTAGCCCTCTTTCACCGTCGGCGACAGCGCATAGCCTTTGTGGTTGATGATACGGTTGCCTTTGGTGGTATCGATCGACAGGATGGCGTCCGCCTCCGGCACCACTTCATTATCGTTCATCGTCACGTCATCGATCGGCGAATCCATAAAATCGACTGGATCGTGCGGGCGGGTCGGCGCGTTCGGGCAAATATGGGTGGTGACGATCACATCGCCTGGCAGCGTGTCGCCCTTACGCTGCATCTCCGCCAGCTTCAGCGCGGCGGCAATGGCAGCGATCGCACCGTCGCCGTCGGACACCAGCCCGATACGCGTCGGCCGCGCGCCGATGCCGCCCAGGCGGCCGATAATGCCCAGCGTCGGCGCCGCACCGCCAGCGAATTTGCCTGCGCTACCGGGGATCTCGATGCGCACGAAATCGGTGCCACCCTTCGGCCCGTCGGCGCGCAAGGTGCTGGCCCGGATCGCCGGGTAAGGCGCAAACAGATCGACGACGTCCTGGCCGCTGACGAATGCGCTATCCATCAATTCAAAAACCTGCAGCGTTTGTTGCAAACTCATGGTCGTTTTACCTCACCAATGTCATCGGCAGGGGCTATTTGCCCTTGCTGGAAAAAATCGAGCTGAAGAAGTTGTAGAGCGCGTCGCCGGCGATAAACCCAGCCGCCATGATCTCCATCGGCGTGCGGCCGCGATCGCCCCAACGGCGCAGGATCGCCACGCGCAGCGCGATGCCCACCAGCACCGCCCACCCGGCCAAGGCGTTGTTGATCAGCAGGCCGGTCGCCAGCAGCACGCCGAGCTGGCGCTTAGGGCCGCCGATCAGCTGTACCACGGCGCCGGGGATCGCCCAGATCAAAAGGCTCCAGGCGATGCCCGGCTGCGCACCGGCTTCGATGGTCTTCGCGTAAACGCGCGCGACCGGCGGGATCAGGTCCTGCAGGAAATAGCTGTGATAAGAGAGGTAAACCACCGGAATGGCGATGAGGAAGGCGATCAGCGCCGCAAACAGCTGAATGCGGCGCCCCAGCAGCTCCTGCCGCAGATCCTCGCCGTAGCCGCGCAGGATGAAGCCGGCTTTCAAATCAAAGCCCATGTCGGCGAAAGCCGGCCCGGTGGCGGCGGTAAAACCGGTCAGGATGCACAGCGCCAGCGGTGGGAAACCGATCAGGATACCGACGATCAGGGTGATCAACGCCACCGCGAACGCCGGAAACCAGCCGGAGTGCATGGCGGCGATACCGACGATCAGCTCATGAACGAAAGCGGCGAACGCCGCGTAAATCACGAACAGCGCCAACATCGGCAGCGACATCTCGCTAAACAGCCCGCCGACCAGAGCCAAAAACGCGGCGATGGCAATGTAGCCGACTGCGCCCAGGCCGAGCGCTTTGCTTACCGCACTGTCCGGCTGGGTATAACCGGCGCTATCGGCGCGGCGGCTACGGATCACCTGCGCAACCTGGATCAGCGCCACCAGGCCGGCGCCGACCATCACGCCGTGCGGAATAAAATGGGCATTGATATCGAAACCGGCCACCGGCTCGGCGTAAGCCCGCAGCAATAGCCCGACGCCGAACATGCTCAGCGCCCAGATATTGCCGATAAAGGCGGTGCCGAAGGCCGCCATGGGGATCTTGAGCATTGATCCGGCGATGCCCACCCCTACGCCCACCACCAAAAGCCAGGCCTGCTTGCCGCCGCGATCGCCGGCTTTAATCGCCTCCGCGGCGGCGACGCCGGGCGGCCAGGCATTGGCGGCGGGGAACACTTTGGTATCGAACAGGCGATAAAGCAGATAGGCGTCGAGCAGCATCGCCGCCGCCACGCCGCAGAACATCGGTAAAATAAGCTGCGGTTGCCCCATCACGTAAGGCACCGCAATCGGCATCAGCAGGCAATTGGCCGCGCCGAAGGTGGCGGAGGAGATCACCGTCTGCGCCAGGTTCTGGGTGTGCACCGAGCGGTAGCGTTGGAACATTTGCAGCGGAATACGTGCCAACAGCATGGCGATCAGCGCACCGATGATCGAGGTGTTGGGCGTCACGCCCAGCGTGGTGATCAGCTGAACGCCGATGATCGCTCCCACCACCGAAAGCAGCGCCATGACCAACAGCGTGCCGGCCTCTTTTAGCGGATTATTTGATTTCATGCTTGGTTTCCCTGAATATTCCCTGCCGCGTGGCGGAAATAACGCCAGGCGATAGCTCGCCGCGGCAGTTCCATTATTTGGAACTGCCGGCGTCATAACGTGATTATTTTCTTATTTACCCTATCTATTTATCACCAATAAAATACGGTGAAATATAATTAATGAGTTCCCTGGTGTCGGCGCTCGTTAATTATGATGCAACACGATAGCTCAGGCGCGTTATTTGATCTGCTGCCAATAATCATCGCCATATTTTTCCGCCAGTTGGCGGCTGACTGCGATTAATTCAGCCAGGACTTCCGGTACAAACGGCTGCTCCTCGCCCTGCGAGGGGAAGGACAGGCACAACCCCACCGTCTCGCTGCCGTGCTTGTTCACCAGCGCGGTCGCCAGCGAACTGATGCTGTTCAGGGTTTCATTGCGCGCCAGCGACCATCCCTCACGCCTCACCTGCTGCAACTTCTGCAACAGCGCATCCAACGTTTGCGGCGCATTGGGCGAAGTCGCCCGGTAACCGCCGGCGTAACGCGCCCGAACCTGCTCGTCGCTTTCACGCGCCAATATCGCCCGGCCGACCGAGGTTTCCGCCGCCGGTGAACGGTAACCCGCCGGAGTCACCACCTGCAAAAAGTGGCGGCCGGGGAACATGCGCATCACCATGATTTCCTGCCCTTCCAATATCGAAAGGTAGCCGGTACAGGCCGTCTGGCGGCACAGCTGCGCCATACTGGCCGCCAGGCTGTCCACCAGCGGCATCGACAGGTAGTGGCTGGATGCCGCCAGCAACAGCGCGCCGATGCGGTAACGCCGGCTATCGGGATCGCGCTCCAGCATGCCCTGATTTTCCATGGTCTGCAGCAGGCGCGATACCGTGCTTTTCGGCAACGCCAGTTGGCCCACCACGTCGCTGAATGCAATGCCCGGCTGGCCATGCATCACGCGTTGTTGAGAAAAGAGTTTTAATACCGCAGCGGCATTTTCCAGCGTTGTCATGATCCGCCTTGTTCCATTATATGGAACTCAGTTCCTGTTTTATAATTAAAAACTAGAACCCGAACTCCTCAGCGTCAAGCTGTTTATTTTTTGTCAGCCGCGAAATAAAAGGCATTCGTGCTTTTTAAATGAAAATATCGCGCAGAACGCCAACTTATCCGCGCCAAATAAAATAACGATACGCTTCGAAAATAATGAATGGCAGGACAAGCTGCTGAAAAATGAGTTTATCAGGAGGAGATATTGTCGCGGCTCAAAAACCCGCGCCGCGCAAACTGAAATCGATCGGCAACGTCAATTCCACCGTGCCGTTGACGTAAGCATCCGCCGGCGGCGTAGGCAACGGCGAAGCGCGCTTGACCAGCGCCTGGATTTCGCGATCCAGCGACGGCAGCCCGGCGCTGCTGACCAGCGTCACCGCCAGCACATGGCCCTGCCTGTCCAACGTGAAACGCACCTGCCCAACGCCCTGGCGCTTCAGCCGCAATGCGTCTTTGGGGTAACGCTTAAAGCGATTAAGGCGGCTGTTGATGCGGCTGCGCCAGCTATCCTCCCCCGCCTGCGCATAGGGCATCAGGCGGGTTTGCGGCGCGGCCGTTTTATCTGCCCGGCCCGGCGGCGGCGCGCCGACGCTTTGCTCCTGAACCTTCGGCGGCGCGATCGTTTTCTCCTGCGGCGGCGTGCGCGGCGGGAGGGTTTTCTTCACCGGCTTGGGCGGTTTTTTCTGCTTCGGCGCTACGGCGATGTTCGGCCGTACGGCTTCAGGCACCTTCACCGTCGGCAAGGGTTCCGGCGGCGCCGGCGGCTCAACCGGAGGCGGGGGCGTCCTTTCTCCCGGCGGTTGTTTTACCTCGGCCGGGGCCTGCGGTGCGGCGGCCATCACCACCATGACCGCCGGCGGCGGCACCCACGGCGGCGCGGCCTTGTCTCGCCAGGGCCAGAGCAGCGCCGCGGCCAGCAGGTGCAGCGCCAGCACCAGCACCAGGCAACGGCGCCAGGGCATAGCGGCGCCGGGCGCGGCGAAAGGCAGTGGAGAAACCGACATGCTCACTCTTCCGTCAGCGCCAGATGAAGGCGATCGGTCAGCGGTTTGAACAGGTAGTTCATCATCGAACGCTCGCCGGTGCGGATGAAGCCTTCGACCGGCATCCCCGGGCGGATCTCCAACCCGTTCAAGCGCTGCAGGCCCGCTTCGCTGACCTTGGCGCGCACGCTGTAATAGGGCGCACCGCTTTTCTCGTCGGTCAGGCGATCGGCCCCGACCAGCGTCACTTCGCCCTCAACGCGCGGCGTGGTGCTTTGGTTAAACGCCGAGAACAACAGCTCGACCGGCAAGCCCACCTGCACCTTGTCGATCAGCTCGACCGGGATACGCGCCTCTACCTGCAGCCCTCGATCGCTGGGCACGATCTCCATCAACTGCTGACCGGCACCGATCACGCCGCCTTCGGTGAACACGCTCAGCCCCACCACGGTGCCTGCCACCGGCGCTTTCACCTGCGTATGGCCCAGATCGGCCTCCGCCTTGGCCAGGCGGTTATCCAGTTCGTCCAGCTTCATCCGCACCTCGGCCAGCTGGCTGCTGACCTCTTTCTGATACTCTTCCCGCCGCTGGATCGCCCGCAGCTTCAGCTCCAGGATCTGGCGCCCCAGGCGGCCGATATTGCCCGTGTCCTCGGACGCCTGGCCGTCGATCTGCGCATACTGCCCTTCCAGATCCAGCAGCCGGTTGCGCGCCACATACCCCTGCGCCGCCAGCTTGCGCATGCCGCCCAGCTGCTCCTGCAACATGGCCTTTTGCCGCTGTTTGCTGGCGTAAGACTGCCGGATCCCCTCCAGCATCGCCTGCGATCCGGCGATGCTCTCCGCGATCGCCGCCAGCTCGCTCTGCAACGCCGCACGGCGGCTGGTGAACAGCTGCTGTTGCAACAGCATCAACGACATCACCTCCGGCTCCTCCCGCCGCGCTTGCAACAACGCGGGGAAAACGATCGCCTGCAGGCCGTCGCGCTCGGCCTGCAGCCGCGCCCGCTGCGCGGCGTTGCTCAACTGCTGGCTGCGCAGCGCATCGCGCTGGGTGCGGCTGTCGACGGTATCCATCAGCAACAGCACCTGCCCGGCGCGGACCCGATCCCCCTCATGCACCTGAATTTGCGACACCACGCCGCCGCTCGGGTGCTGTACCGCCTTGCGGTTACCGGCCACCACCACGCTGCCGGAAACCGGCACGCCCTTATCCAACGGTGCCAACAGCCCCCACAGCAGGAAGCCGCCAAATCCCAGCAGCACCAGCCAGCCGCCGAGCCGCAGATGACGCCCTTCGTCGAACTGTCGGGAAAGGGCGTCGATATCGCCGGGGATCACACTCTGATTGCTCATACTTTTCGTTCACCGCTGGCCGTTTTGGCAAAGTTGGCGTAGTTGACGTTGAAACCGCCGCTGCTGCGGCCGGCATTGGCCGGTACGGCAGCGGGCGCAAAACCAGGCAGTTTCTTCAGGATGGCGTCGCTGGGGCCGAAGTGCTGCACCTGGCCGGCGGCCAGCACCAGCAGTTTGTCGGTCGTCGCCAGGATCGCCGGTTTGTGGGTCACCAACACGATGGTGGTGCCGCGCGCCTTCAGCGCTTCGATCGCCCGTTGCAGCGCCTCTTCCCCTTCACGATCGAGGTTGGCATTCGGTTCATCCAGCACCACCAACGCCGGAGAGCCATACAGCGCGCGCGCCAGCGCCACCCGCTGACGCTGGCCGCCGGACAGGCCGCTGCCGCCCTCGCCCAGCTCGGTTTCATACCCTTTGGGCAAATGCAGGATCAATTGGTGCACGCCGGCCAGCGCGGCGGCGGCCACCACCTTCTCGGCGTCAACCTGGCCAAAGCGGGCGATGTTTTCCGTCAGCGTACCGGCGAACAGCTGGATATCCTGCGGCAGATAGCCGATATGCGGCCCCAGCTGCTGTTTGTCCCACTGCCGGAGATCCGCGCCGTCCAGCCGCACGTCGCCGCTGAGCGGCGTCAGCGCGCCGACCAGTTGGCGCATCAGCAGCGTTTTGCCGGAGCCGGATGCGCCAATGACGCCCAGCACCTCGCCGGCCTCCAGACGAAAACTGACGCCGTGCAACACCGGTACGCTCCCCCCGGGCGCAGCGGCGGTCAGCTGATTCACGGCCAATGCGCCGCTGGGCGCCGGCAGCGGCAGGCTCGCCGCCTGCGGCGGGTTGGCGGCCAGCATCACCTCCAGCCGCTGCAGGGACTGGCGCGCCGACGACCACTGCTTCCAGGCGCCGATCAGCTGATCGATCGGCCCCAGCACCCTGCCAATCAGGATCGATCCGGCGATCATCATGCCCGGCGTAATGTCGCCGTTGACCGCCAGCAGCGCGCCGCAGCCCAACATCAGCGACTGCAGCGCCAGCCGCACGGTTTTCGACCAGGCGGTGACGGCGGCGATTTTCTCACTGGCGCGGTTCTGCAACAGCAGGAACTGCTGATGCTGCCGCAGCCAGCGCAGGCGCAAGTCGGTCAGCATCCCCATGGCGGCGATGGCCTCCGCATTGCGCAGGTTACCGTTGGCCTGCTGCGTGGCGCTCAGCGCGACCCGGCCGGCCTCCGCGAGCGGCGCCTGCGACACCCGCTGGTTGAGCCAGGCCAGCAGCACCAGCACGATCACTCCGGCGCTGGCCAACGCGCCAAGCCAGGGGTGGAGCAGAAAAACCACCAGCAGATAAACCGGGAACCAGGGGGCATCGAAAAAGGCGAACAGCGCATTGCCGGTGGCGAACTGGCGCAGGTTGGTCAGATCGTTCAGCGCCTGCCCTGCCAGCGGGTTGCCGGTTTTCAGATTGGTTTCGAAGGCGGCGTCGTAGACCCGCTGATTCAGGCGCATATCCATCTGGGCGCCGAGGCGGATCACCACCTGGCTGCGCACCCACTCCAGCAGCCCCATAAACAGGTAAAGGCCGACCACCATCAGGGTCAGCATCGCCAGCGTCATGCGGTTGCCCGACGGCAACACGCGATCGTAGACCTGCAGCATGTACAGCGCCGGGGCCAGCATCAGCAGGTTGATCACCGCGGTAAACAGCGCGATGCCCCAAAATCCGCGCCGGTATGCGGCCAGCACGCTCATCACTTCTCCGCGCCTGACGGCGTTTTTCATGGCGTTTTCCATCGGCTAAAAACGAGAAAATGCCCGCCGGGGCGCGCGGCACCGGCGGGCAAACGGCCGCGATCAGGCCGCCAGCAGTTCCGGGCTGTCGGCATGCTGCACGCCCACCGCCGTCGCTGCCGCCACCTGATCGAAGGTGGAATTGACGCTCAGGCCGTAGTCGTCGAGGATGCCGTTCAGCGCGGTTTCCAGCGCGCCGGTATCGCCGGACATCAGGCCGTACACCACCTGATGCACCACGCCATCGTGGCCCTGCGCCTGCAGGCTGCTGAGGTTCAGGCCGCCGAAGCTGACGTCAGGCACCTGGATGTTGTACGGCGTGGAGCCGCCGCCGTTCAGGCCGTCGCCGAACGACAGCGAATCCAGCTGGCCGTACAGGGTGTGCGCCGGGGCATTGAACAAAGTGTAGGTCAGGTTGCCGCCCGCCACGAACGAGGTAACGTTGTTGGCGGTGCTGGTCACGGCGTATTGGCTGCCGGACAGGCTGCCGCCATAGAAGCCGCCGCTGTTGGAGTCGGTGACGTTACCGTTGGTGTGGTTGATATCGCCAAATGACGACGCCCACTCGTTCAGATAGTTATGGATGCTGTAGCTGCCGAAGCTGCTGTCATAGTTGACTGAAAATGCCATTTCTCTATCTCCATTGATGAATGGCGCCCCTTGCGAGGCCGCCCTTGTGCTCAAGAATGAGCAACGCCCTTTTACTGCTTAAAAACGGTATTCCACCCCGCCCTGCACGGTACGGCCGCGCCCCAACGTGTTGGCCAGCGTCTCGCCGTAGCTGACGACGTAGGCGCGGTTGGTCAGGTTCTCCACCGAGCCGCGCAGCGTCAGGCTGTCGGTCAGCTTGTAGCTGGCGTACAGATCGAACAGGGTGTACTTCGGCCAGTCGGCCAGGTACGGGTAGTTGGACGGCACCGAACTGTCCTGATAGCCCGGCGCGAAGCGCACGGTCACCCCGGCGTCCAGCTTGCGATCGAAAGCGCGGCCGCCCAGCGTCACCGAGCCGCGATCGCCCGGCAGATAGGCGGCCGTGCCGAACTGCGAGCCCCCGTCGCACGTGACGGCATCATTGGACGCGGCATCCGGTTCAACATAGAAGTTGCCGCGGCGCGAACCGTCGCCGTAGCGCAGACGCCCTCCCAGCCAGGCTTTGTTCGAGCAGAACTCGTTTTTGCCGATCATATGGGTGTAGGTCAGGTCGGCGTAGAACACCCCGGCGTCATAGTTGAGCTGATACTCCAGCCCGCGGAAGCGGGTTTTCGACAGGTTGTTGACGTAAGCGGCATTGCCGATGCTCGGCTGCACCAGCCCCGGTTTATTGCGGTCTATCGCCAGGTTGATGTAGTTGTCCACTTTGGTGTCGAAGTAGGCCACCTTGGCCACCAGCCGATCGCCCTCAAACCACAGATCCGGCTGCTGCACGTTGAACCCGACTTCCCAGGCGCGCGAGCGTTCGGCCTGCAGGAACGGGTTGGGGTATTGCGTGGAGGTACTGTGCGCGCTGCCGTTGGTCAGCGTTTCGGTGATCGCCGGCGGCCGCCAGGATTTGCCGTAGGTGGAATACAGCTCCAGCCACTCCACGCCGGGGCGCACCGCCACCGCCAGCGTCGGCGACAGTTTGCCCTGATCGCGGTCAACCGCCCAATCCTCGCGGGTGGTGGTTGAACAACCAGTCAGACGCAGCGCTTTGCAAGGATTGTCAATCGTGTAGCGTTGCCCATCCTTAGCCAAATCCGGATAGCTCAGGCCGGTCTGGCCGCGCAGGCGATAGCGGTCGTAACGTAGCCCGCCCTCCAGCGTCAGCCAGCCGTCGTAGTCGTAGGTCAGGTTGGCGAACAGGCTGGCTACCGAACGGTTGCCGGCCGGCGTCACCCCTTCCATGCCCTGACGGGAAGAGTCGCTGGTCGCTTTGTCGTAATAGAACTCCAGCCCGTAGTTGGCGCGGAAGTCATGCCCCGGCGCCAGGCTGAAGCGCGAGGTGTTTTGCGCCTGCGCGCCATAGGTACGCAGACGAGTGCGCGTCGCGTAGCCGTTGTCCAGCAGCGAGCTGGTGCTGTAGGTGTCGCTGTCGTCCTGAGTATCGACGTAATACAGCTTGGCCTGAAAATCGAGCCAGTTGACGCCTTCCGGCGCCAGGCTGTAGTCGAACGCCGCGTTGCGCGCCATCACGTCGCTGTAACCGGTGCGCTTCCAGCCCAACTCATAGGGTGGCCGGCTGCCCAGGTTGGTCAAGGTGCCGGCGATCGGCGACGCGGTCTGGGTCTGCAGATAGCTCAGCTGCAGGCGCTGATTGGCGGGCAGGTTCCAGCCCACCTTGGCCAGCCGCGAGTGCATACGGTAATTTGTGTCGGGGATTTTGTTGTTCTTGATGCTCTCGGCGTAGCGATCGTAATTGCCGGTGTCGTTATTGATGCGAATGTTGCCGATATCGCCCTTGTTGCCGGGCCAATAGTCGCCGAGGTGGCGTTCGCTGGCGGCCAGCAGGATATCGCCGGTTTCGTTGCCCAATGCCAGTATGCCGCTGCCGATGAAGTGGGTGCCGTTATCACCGGTGCTGGCGTGCAGCTTGCCGCCCAGCTCTTTGCCCGGCGCCAGGAAATCGCTCGCGCTGACGGTATTGAAGGTGGCGATACCGCCGAGCGTACCGGCGCTGCCCATGCCGCCGGAGGTGCCCTTGTCGATGGTCACGCCGGACAGCAGCTCGGAATCGATGTACATGGTGCCGTTACGCTGGCCATGGCCGCTCTTTTGAAAATTCTGCCGCATGCCGTCGATGTTCATGTTCACCCGGCCATAGTCTTGTATGCCGCGGATGTTGACCGACAGCGCCGGATCTTGCTGGCTGACGCTGGAATATGCCCCCGTCGTCTGCTCCAGAATATCGGCCGCGTGTCGCGCCGGGCGGTTGTCCATCTGTTCGCGGCTGATGACGCTGACCGAGCGCGGTTCGTCGTAAACCCAATCGTTGGCGTTGATGCCGCCGGCGCCCAGCACCGTCAGGCTATCCAGCGCCAGCGCGCCGCCGTCGCCGTTTGCCGTCGGCAACCGGCTCAATACGATCTGCCCCTGCGGCTGCAGGCGGAAAGCCACCGGATTGTCGCCAATCAAGTGCCGCAGGCCCTGTTCAACGCTCATGCTGCCGTTCAGCGCCGCCGCCTGCATGCCGTCGAGCTTCACCTCGTCGAAAAATACCTGCATATCGACCTGCTCGGCGAAGCGCAACATGGCGCTCTGCAGCGGCTGCGCCGCAATGTTGAAATGCTTTTGCTGTGCGGCCTGCGCGCTGCTCGCGTCAGCCTGGGCGGCGAGCGCCACCGCCGGCTGAGTCAGCATCATCGCCGCCAGCGCGGCGCGTAGCGCCGTGGCCAATCGGCCGGCCGGCGTGGTTCCCTTGTGAATAAACATGCGTGTGTGTTCCACCCGAAAGAATGCCAAACCAAGTGATAATGGAAATCAATCTCGTTTAAACATAAGGACGTTCCGGGAGGCAAAAACCCGTAAAGATTTTTTACAGAAAGTGAAAATAGCGGCGAAACGGGCATCCCGGCCCGCCTTTGCCGCTCAGTACAGCAGCGTGATGCCGGGGAGATTCAGCTGACGGGCGGAGAGTTCCTGACGAATGGCGCCGACGCCGTCATCGAGTTTATTGAGCGCGAACACGCCGCTCACCGTGCGTGCTCTTAGCGCGGGGTTGACCGCCACGATGCGGGTTTCGCGATAGCGATTGAGCTGCGCGAGCGCCTGCGCCAGCGGTTGGCGGTCGATCACCAGCCAGCCGCGCCGCCAGGCGTCATCACCGGCCGCTTGCCGCGTCAGCCACAGCAGGCCGCTGCGGTAATGCGCCGCCTGACGTTGCGCGACCACTAGCGAGCGCTCGCCGCGCTCGAGCGTCACCCGCACACTGTGCTGATGCACGCTGACATCCACGCCCTGCTCGGTGCGCGCTACGCTGAACTCGGTGCCCAGCGCCTGCGTGACGCCATTTTCCGCCTCCACCCTGAACGGGCGACGTTCCGCCCCGCCCAGCGGCGCGACGATAAAATAGGCGGTGCCGCGCAGCAATCGCACCTTGCGCTCGTCTGCAGAATACGCCAGCGCGATCGCGCTGCCGCTGTCCAGCGCCACCCGGCTGCCGTCCGGCAACGCAACTTCACGCACTTCGCCGCGAACGGTTTGATAATCCGCCTGCATGCCGATCCACAGATCCGGCCCGCGATAAACGCCGAAGGAAACGGCGATCGCCACCGCCGCCGCCACCGCCCAGCGTGGCCATCGATGGCGAGAGGGCGTTTTCAGCGCCGCCACCTGCGGCTGTAAGGCCTGCCGCTGCTCTGGCGGCAACTGCCCCAGCGTCGTCCAAAGCTGGCGCGCCTGACGCAGCGCCGCCGGATGCTGCGGATCATCGGCCAGCCAGGCGTCCAGCGCTTGCCGCCGTTCGGCGGGCAGCGCCCCTTCGGCCAGGCGTACGGCCCAGGCGGCCGCCTGCTGTCGCGCCTGCGCGGTTAGCGGTTTCATGATGACGTAGACCCCTGTTTTTTCTGGTTATAGGTTAAGACGTCTGAGGGCGGATAAACCCGTAAAAAAATTGCCATTATTGTTCTTCCATACGCGCCATCAGCCGCTCGAGCGCGCTGGCCAGGTGTTTTTCTACCGTGCTGAGCGACACGCCCAGCTGCGCCGCCACCTGCGCCTGGGTCAGGCCATCGAGCCGGTTAAGGCGGAAAATCTGCTGCGTGCGCGACGGCATGCCCGCCAACGCCTGTTGCAACAGCTGCAGCAGTTGGCTATCGATCGCCAGTTGTTCAAGCGCCGGTTCGCCGGAGGGATACTGCGCCAGAATGTCGTCTTCTACCGCTTCGGTCTGCCGCCGCTGCTGCTGGCGCAGATGGTCGAGCATCAGGTTTTTGGCGGTTTTATACAGGTAGGCCTCAATATCGAGAATGTTACCCTGCGGGTATTGCTCGGTAAGGCGGGTAAAACTTTCCTGCGCCAAATCCGCGGCCAGCTGAGGGTCGCGCAGTTTGGCGTTCAAATAAGTTTGCAGCGGCCGCATGTGGCGCAGAAACAGCGCCTGCAACTCGGAATTGGACATCTCTTTTCCCAGAAGTGAAACACCCAATAGGGGCGATAAAAATCACATAAATGATTATCATTATCAATATTGTTCTGGGAAATATGTGCTAAGGCGGGGATAAACAGGAAACCGGCCTGACGCCGGTTTCCGCTGGGCTGCAGGTCAGAGCTCTAACGCCTCGTCCTCATAGCGATGCTTGGCGTCGAGCGCTTCCTGCTCGGTTTCATGTTCACTGAGCAGCGTATTCGGCTCAATGTCGTCGGTGCGCACTTCAAAACGGCGCAGATGCAGGCTCGGGTCGCCCCGAAACACCTCTACGACGCGGGCGCTCCGTGGATAAGCAGGTTGATCATTTTCGCGCATGCCGTTCTCCCGTGTGTTTCACACAGTAGCAAGTATAGCAGCCGCCCTCATTCCGACACGCGCGAGCCAAGATCGCGATCGCCGGGGGAGCCCGCCAACAGCTCGGTCAGTTCGTCACAGGCGCAAATGCGGCCCTCACGCACGGTGAAGTGCGCCAGCACCCGCACGCGGCTGCAGGAACCATCGCACTTTTCCAGCTCGACCAGATGGTGGGTCAGCACCGCCTCGCCCTGCTCCGCCGCCGCGATCACGCTCAGCGTCATGCGGCGGGTTTGCCGCTTCAGCAGCGCCATGTGTTGCTCAAACTGCTCGAAGTTCAGCACCTTGCCATCCACCTGCTGGCGGTAGTCTGCGCTGAAACGGGCGGCGAGCTGCGTCGGCCGGTGCTCCGGGCTGGCGACGACCTGCTGCAGCGTATCGAGTACCAGATCCAGTGGGGTAAGTTGAGTCATCATGTTTCTCCGAAATAGGGTGAACGACGATCCTATCCCGCTCAAGCGATGGCATAATAACCACATCAAGACTTTTAATAACGTTAAACGGCCAACATGACGCAGATCCGCAGCCAACGCCTTCAGCATGAAAAAAAACACCTGACGCCCTGGCACCGGCACGAAGGCGGCCAGATCTATCTCTTGACGCGCGGCATGCTGGCCATGGAACTCCCGGGCCGGCAATGGGCGATCGCCGGCGGTACGCTGGGCTGGCTGCCGCCGGGATGCGCCCATCAGGCGCTGGCCTGCGGCGACGTGGCAGGCTGGAGTCTGTATCTGCCGGTGGAAAGCGTGCCGGAGATGCCGCCGCAGCCGCAGCTGTTCACGGCCTCTGCGCTGTTGCAGGCCCTGGTAGAGCGCATCGCGCAGTTCCCCGCCGGCCCGCTGAGTGCGCCGCAACGGCGGCTGCTGCAGGTGCTGCTGGACGAAATGCACGCGGCAAGCCGCGCCCCTTTGCAATTGCCGCTGCCGCAGGACGCCCGGTTGCTGAACATCGCCCGGGCGCTGCTGAACGATCCCGCCAGCCTGCGCAGCCAGTGCGACTGGGCCACCTGGGCCGGGCTCAGCCCGCGCACCCTGAGCCGCCGTTTTCTGCAGGAAACCGGCATCAGCTTCGCGCTGTGGCGCCAGCAGGCGCGGGTATTGCGTTCACTGGAGGGATTATCACGCGGCGAAGCGGTCAGCGAGGTGGCCGACACCTGTGGCTATGACAACGTCAGCGCCTATATCGCCGCCTTTCGCCGCCGCTTCGGCGTCACGCCCGGGGCGTACTTTGCGCCGGCTCGGCAAACGGAATAAGAAAACGGGCGCCCAGCGCCCGAAGAGAAGAAAGGGTTACTTCACCGTCTCACGCGGCAGCACCGCGAGAATTTGTTCCACCACCCGCTGCGGATCGGCGGCGCCGTCTATCACGTAATGCGCGGCGTCCTGATACAGCGCTTCGCGCGCCGCCAGCACCTCGAGCATCTCCTCGGCGATCGGCCTGCCGGTGAGCGTCGGGCGCTGCGCATCTTCCGGGTACTCTTCCAACCGCTGCGCCAACACGCTGGCCGGCGCGCGCAGGTAGATAACGGTGCCATGCTGACGCATAAACTGACGGTTCTCCTCCGCCAGGATCGCCCCGCCGCCGGTGGCAACTATAGTTGACAGCTTGGTCACGGTTTGCAACGCGATGGTCTCGCGGCGGCGGAACCCCAGCCAGCCCTCGCGCTCGACCATTTCCGCCACGCTCATCTGCGCCGCCTGCTGCATAAACAGATCGGTATCGACGAACTGATAGCCCAACGCCAACGCCAATGCGCTGCCTACCGTGGTCTTGCCGGCTCCGCGAGCGCCTATCATGAACAGGGTTTGTGTCATTACGGGTTGTCCCTTATGCGGTGACTTGAGTGCATTGCATACCAAAATACCGAGCGGGTGCGATGGCGTGGTGGTGGCATCATACCCTGCCCGCTCTGTATTTCAATATTTACGATAGTGTAAATTCCATGGCACAGCGACTGCCTGCGGCAAAGCCGTGCGCCAGATCCTCATCCAGATGCCGCCGCAGAGCAGCCGTGAGCCGCGCGTCGTCGAGCGGCCGGAATCCCAGCCGCCGGTAGTAAGGCGCATTCCACGGTACCTCGATGAAGGTGGTGAGCGTCAGGCGGCCAGCGCCCTGCCGTTTGGCCTCTTCCGCCACCGCGCCGATCAGGCGACGGCCGACGCCCTGCCGCTGCCAGGTGCCGGCGACCGACAATTCGGCGATGTGCCAATCGCCCCCCTGAACCTGCACGGCGATAAAACCGGCGCACTCGCCGTTGTCGCTTTCCGCCAGCCATTCACGGCGTTCGGCAATAAACGCGGCATGCTGCTGCGGGGCCATCACCTCGCCTTCGGCGATAAAGCGCCATTCCGGCTGCTGGCGAAACAGCTGCGCCGCCGAACGTTCAACCGCCATCAGATGCACGATATCCCGCTGCTGCGCCAAACGAATCTGCAGGCTCATGGGTTCTCCTTAACGTTGGGGCGGTTATTTAAGCAAATTTCACCGCCCGTAGCTTAGAAATCGATACTGCCGCGCAGCACCACCTCACGCGGTTCCCCCACCGCCACGCGCAAATTACCGCCGCTGGACGGGTAGTAGGTTTTATCGAACAGGTTCTTCACGTTCAGCTGCCATTTCACCCGATAGCCGTTGATCGGCATGGTGTAAGCGGCGAACGCATCGGCAACGGTGTAATTATCCAGGGAGAAGCTGTTGGCGGCGTCACCCGGGCGGCGTCCTACGTAGCGCGCACCGGCGCCAATGCGCACCTCATCGCCGCTGTAGAAGCCCGGGCTGCCCAGGTTCTGGGTCAGGAACAGCGAGGCGGTGTGGCGCGCCACGTTGGTCATCTCTTTCCCCTTGTTGTCCGGATCGTCCACCACCCGCGCGTCGGTATACGCATAGGAGCCGATCAGGCTCAGCGAATCGGTGAGGTTACCGGCTACGTCCAGCTCCACGCCCTGCGAACGCACGCGCCCGGCGGTGCGCGTCACGGTTTCGCCCTCCACCAGCTCATTGACCATCACGTTGCGCTTGGTGATGTCGAACAGCGCCAGCGTGCCGGTGACGCCGTTCGGCAACGCCAGCTTGCCGCCGACTTCCCACGACTTGCCCTGCTCCGGCGGCAGCGAACCAATTTGGGTGGCGATGGAAGAGTTCGGCTTGAACGACTCGGTATAGCTGCTGTACAGCGACACATAAGGCGTCAGCTTGTACACCACCCCGGCGCGCGGCACCAGCTTGCTGTCCGAGCTGTCGGTATTGGCCTGGAACGGCCGCCCCTTGCCGGCATAGACGTCGAAAGCGTCGTAACGCAGGCCGCCCATCACCAGCCATTTATCGGTTAGCTGGATGGAATCCTGCATAAACCAACCGTAGCTGGTGAGGTTTTCCCGCTGGTCGCTGTCTTTGGCGCTGACCGCCGTCGACGGCGGCATCAGGCCGTATACCGGATGATAGATATTGAAATCGCTGTTCTTTTTGCCGCGGATCATGTCGCCGCGGAAGGTACGGTTATCTTCAAAATCGAAGCCGAACAGCATCTGGTGGTTGATGCTGCCCCAGTCCACGTCGCCATTGAGCGTCAGCTGCACCGCGTTGGCGTGGCTGACGGCGTTGGCAGTCGAGTCGGCCTGGCGGCTCAACACGCCGGTCACCGGGTTCAGCGCCGTGGCGCGCGCCTGGTTGTCGCTGTAGCTGTTGCGGCTGTAGGCGTAGGTCAGTGAGCTTTTCCAGCGCTCGTTGAGCGTCTGATCGATCTGCAGGGTAATGCTGTCCTGATCGCCGCGGGTGGCATTATAGGCTTCGTCGAAACGGCGATCGCGCGGCGTATTCACCGGTTTGCCGGTGCGCGAATCGATAATGGTGCCGCGATCGAACGGCACCAGATATTCCATATGTTCATAGGCCAAGCGCACGGTGGTGTTCTCGCCGTACCACATCAACGACGGCGCGATCACCGTCTGGCGATTGCGGCCAAAGTTGCGCCAGTAATCGGTTTCATCGTGATCGACGATCATGCGATAGGCAAACCCCGACGTGCCGAGCGGCCCGGTAACGTCGAGCTGGCCGCCGCCGCCGTTGAAGCTGCTGCCCCAGCCTTCCACGTGGGTATGCTGCTGCAGCTGGGGCTTTTTGGTGATCATGTTGATCATCCCGCCCGGCTCGCCCATGCCGTACAGCATCGAGGCCGGCCCCTTGAGCACCTCCACCCGCTCGGTGGTCGGCGTAAAGTTGCGCGCCTGCACCGAGCGCACGCCGTCGCGCAGAATGGAGCCGTCGCGGTTGTCGCCGAAGCCGCGTTTCATGACCGCGTCTTGGGTGCCGCCCAGCGTGTTGGCCTGGGTAATGCCGCTGACGTTGTACAGCGCTTCGTCCAGGCTGCTGACCGCCTGATCGGTAATCACCTGCTGCGGCACCACGTCGATCGCCTGCGGCACGTTCAGCAGGTTGGTTTCGCTGCGGGTGCCGGTGACGCTGGTCAACGGCTGATAGCTCTGCACGCCGTCGGCATCTTTGCGGCCGACCACGACCAGGCTCTCTTCCTGCGGCGCGGCTTTATCCGCCGCCCACGTCGGCGATGTCGCGCAGGCCGCCAAAGGCAATGCGCACCACCAGCCGCGCTTGTTGTTATTCATTATCTAACTGACTCCAATAGGTCCCTGAAAAAGGTAACGGCAAAAACTGCTGATACAGCTGTTGGAAGGTCTGCTGCGGGTTAATGTCGGCGAACAGATCCGGGTAAAACGCTTTGACGAACATCTCGACCAGCACCACGTGGTACGGGCTGAGGTAAAAGTTGTGCCAGACGCTCCAGGCGCGGTGATGCTTCACCGCCTGCAGGCTGGCCAGCATCGGCTGTGTGGCGATCAGCCGGCGGAAGCTGTCGGCGGCGTCCTGTTGGCTGACCTGCGGCCCGAGGCGCAGATCGGATAGCCGCTTGCCCTGCGGCCCGGCCATGCCGGTGGCGAGGTAAACGTCGGGATTGGCGCTCAGAATGGTTTCCGGGTTCAGCTCACCGTACACCCCTTTGACGCTGGCGTTGGCGATGTTGTCGCCGCCGGCGAAGCTCAGCAGATCGCCGAGGTTGCCGTGCGCGGCGGTGGTGCAGCAGGTGTCACGCCGCCCCAGATGCAGGTGCAGCATCACTTTGGGCTTCGGCCCCTGATAGCCCGCCAGCCGCTGCTGAATCACAGCCATATGCTGCTGATAAAACGCGATAAACTGCTCAGCGCGCTGCTGGCGATTGAGCACTTCGCCCAGCAGCCGCACGCTCGGCACGGTGTTGTTCAGCAGATCGATGCGCAGATCGACGTAGATTACCGCCACGCCGGCCTTGTTCAGCGCGGAAACCAGCAGATCGTTATCGCCGTCTTCACGCGCGTAGCGCGCCAGGATCACCAGATCCGGCTTCAGCTGCAGCAGGCTTTCAATATTGACCTGGCGGAAATTATTGCCGCTGATAATGGGGATCGCGGCGATCTGCGGGAACTTCTGCGTATAGAGCTGCCAGCTTTGCGCATCGAACCGCGCCAGATCCGCCGGCCAGCCGACGATGCGCTGCGCCGGGTTGCCCGGCTCCAGCAGCGCCAGCGTATACAGCATGCGGCTTTCCCCCACCACGATGCGCTGCGGGTTGTCCGGCACCACGACCTGGCGGCCGGTGATATCGGTCACCGTCTTCGCCTGAGCGGAGAACACGCCGAAGCACAGGGAAAGCAGCAGTAAAATGAGGGAATTGCGCATGATTAAGCCGACACGGGGAAATAGTGTGCGCATGATAATCACTCTCATTAGCACTTGCAATCCTGCACGGCGATTGCCAAAAGAAATCCGGGAAACGGCGCCGGGCGCGCGGCGAAACATGGTGAAACCGCTAAAAGAGCGGCTTTAAAAAGTTAAAAAAATGGCGGGGAAATCGGTTAAATAGAGCGGAAACCACCAAAATAGGGAGACATCCATGGATCAACGCATTATTCCGCTGTCGGAGTGCCCGCAGTTTGCCGATGTGTGCGCCGCCTGGGCCTTCGGCCAGTGGGGTTCACAACGCGGCGGCACGCTGGAGCGCACCCAGCTGCGCTTCGCCCAATGCAGCCGGCCAAGCGACGATCACCTGACGCTGATGATGATCGACGGCGATCGCCCGGTGGGCATGGCCAGCCTGTGGCCCAGCGACGATCATCAGCGCCAGGATCTCACCCCGTGGCTGGCCGGCGTCTTCGTGCATCCCGATCACCGCCGCAAGGGCATTGCCCACCGCCTGGAGATGGCGATCGTCGAAGCGGCGCGGCAGCGCCATCATTCGATTTTGCATCTCATCACCGACAAATCGGAAGCGCTGTACGCCGGCTGGGGTTGGCAACCTCTGGAGCGCCGGCGGCAGTATGACGAAGACGTGGTGGTGATGGTGAAAACGCTGTAGTTAACGCGGCGTACAGACATACACCAGCGCCGGCGGGAAATTGCGCACCACCCGTAGGCGCTTCCAGTGAAAATAGCGGGACAGCAATTTTTCCGACAGGTGGCTGTATTGAAACAGCACCAGCGTGCCGTTGCGCGCCAGCAGCCGCTGCCGGGCCTGCTGAAGGATGCGCACGCTGATCCTGACCGGGATCGACAGCAGCGGCAGGCAGGAAAACACCACGTCATAATCCGTGGCCATTTGGGTCGCCGAATGGGCCATCACCCGCAGCCGCCGATCGTCTATCCCCCGCAGCCGATGCACGAAATGCGGTTGGATCTCGAAAGCCTCCAGCGCCGCATCGGCGCGCATCCGCCCCAGAATGCGTTTGGTCAATACGCCGTCCGCCGCCCCCAGCTCCGCGATCGACAGCGCCCGGGTCCATTCAACCTGGTTCAGCATCGCCTGGCACAGCCACGGGGAAGAAGGCGCCAGCGTACCGACGGTGCGCGGTGAAGCCATAAATTGCTGCAGGTAAGCGAAGTGATTCATCAGTTGCAGCCGGGTCGCATTTAACATTGAGGCCTCCTTGGGTTAAGTCCTCAATGTGAGCCGAATTTCTTAAGTATTCATTAACATGATTCCGAAAGCGGCGGACACAGTTGTAATAAAATGCAACCTCAGCCGCAGCGGAAAAATGAAAAACGGTCGTAATAATGACCTGAAAATAAGCCGCCCACGCGCGCCCTATCAGATAATTATTACGACCGTTTATTTTATTGGCCACGTTGCCGTGGCCAGAGGGTAAAAAGCCAACGCTTAGCGATAAATTTCCGCATTGCCACGCCAGTTGCTGGAATCCCCGGGGGTGTCCAGACCGATAATGCGGTAATGGCCGGCGCCGTCCGCCGCGGCTTTTTCTTTCAGGGCGTGAATGGCGTCATGCGGTGAGCCGCTAATGCCGGAAACCGACACCACGCCGAGGCTTTGCAGATTGGCGGCCTGTTCGCTGTTGACCTGTTTCACCGACGACAGCGGCGCGGCGAAAGTGGAGAAGGAAGCGGCGGCGATCAATACTGCTGCGATGCTTGGGATAAGTTTCATGATTGACTCCAGGTGTTCTTGTTTATTAGCTCGTTGTCAGTGATGTTAATTATCCGCTAGCCAATGAAAACGGACGTCATGCAACGTAAAGAACATCAATCATTGTGAGGAGA
Organism: Serratia sp. 4542; assembly: GCF_016805595.1. Classification (NCBI taxonomy): domain Bacteria; kingdom Pseudomonadati; phylum Pseudomonadota; class Gammaproteobacteria; order Enterobacterales; family Yersiniaceae; genus Serratia; species Serratia sp. 4542. Next base: position 100,860 of record NZ_RXKV01000006.1, on the reverse strand, counting down.
ATAAGGAGGAAGTGAGAGCGAGTGTGTATTTTAAGGCGGAAATGACTTTATAGGGTTCACCTTACCCCTATTTGATGAACAATTAAAGACGGGGAGAAAGAAAGAACGCGCGCCGCCGCTATTTAAGATTTTTTACCCGCCGGGGCGCGCTGAGCTACGCTGATTTTGTGGCTTACCCTTTTAAGGAAGAACGCTTATGTCGCAAAACCTGCTGCGCGTGCGTGACGGTCAGGGCGCTTCGGTCTCGTTTTCCGAGCTGCTGTTCGATCTGATCTACGTTTTCGCCGTGACCCAACTTTCCCACTATCTGTTGCATCACCTGACGCTGACCGGCGCGCTGGAAACCCTGTTGCTGTGGTTCGCCGTCTGGCTGGCCTGGCAATACACCGCCTGGGTCACCAACTGGTTCAATCCGGATACCCGTCAGATCCGCCTGCTGCTGTTCGCTATCATGCTGCTGGGGCTGTTCGCCGCCGCCGCACTGCCCCAGGCGTTTGGCGAGCGCGGCCTGATCTTCGCGCTGTTCTATGTCGCCATTCAGGTCGGGCGCTCCGTCACGGTGCTGCGCCTGCTGGCGCCCGGTCATCCGTTAAAACGAAACTTTCACCGCATTCTCGGCTGGCTGTGCATCTCCGCCGTCTTCTGGATCGCCGGTGGGCTGGCGGAAGGCAACACCCGCCTGGCGCTGTGGGCGGTCGCGGTCTTGTGCGAATACGTCTCACCGATGTTCGGCTTCCGGCTGCCGGTGCTGGGGCGCTCGGACAGCAGCAGCGAGTGGACCATCGAGGGTCACCATCTGGCGGAACGCTGCCAGCTGTTCGTTATCGTGGCGCTGGGGGAAACCATTCTGATCACCGGCGCCACCCTGAGCGAGATGAAAAGCTGGAACCTGCCGGTGCTCATCGCCTCGCTGGTGGCCTTTCTCGGCAGCCTGGCGATGTGGTGGGTCTACTTCGACACCAGCAGCAAAGCCGGCAGCCACGCCATCAGCCAGGCGGAAAACCCCGGCCAGCTGGGCGCTTACTTCCATTACGTGCACGTCGCGCTGGTGGGGGCGATCATCGTCTGCGCCGTGGCCAACGAGCTGGTGATCGCCCATCCCGACGGCCGCATCCAAAACGCCACGGCGGCGGTGTTGCTGCTCGGCCCGGCGCTCTACCTGTTCGCCAACGCGCTGTATAAACGGCTGGTGTATCATCGCTTCCCGCTGTCACACCTGGTGGGGCTGCTGGCGCTGGCGGTATTGGCCCCCGTCGCCTATTTAACCGATCTGCTGATGGTCAATGGCCTGACGACGCTGATCATGGTGGTGGTGGCGGTGTGGGAAAGCATCTCGCGCGGCAGAGCGCCGCAGCGGCACGCGGAAGCCTGAAGCAAACGGGGGCGTCACCGCCCCCGCTGTGAGATTGATGACAAACCTCATGCCATTGCCGGGTTTGCAGAGAGCAGCGGATAAAAAAACAAGGAAAATCAATTTATTGATTTTCGGCTGATGGCCACAAAGGAGGAAAAACCACGTTTTTTCCTCCTTTGTCAACGGTCTGACGGGGGCGCTATCGCCCCCGCTGTCTCACTTCAAGGGATGCGGCAAGGTGAGCACCCAGAGCTCGCTCAGCGACTCCGGCTGCTCCAGCGGGCGCAATTCGATACGGGCGTCGGTCTTGTCGCCGTCGAGGCTCAGCCGCCCTTCTTTCTCCAGCTGATAATCGCCGATTTTCTTGCTTTTTGGCGATGCGTCCACCAGCTTGGCCTGCAGGCCGAAATCGTTGTCATTAATCAGCGCCAGCGTGCGATCGTCGATCAGCGCCAACCCTTCCGCTTTCTCCTGGCGCCAGCCCAACTGGCGCAGATCCGCCACTTCCTGTTTCTGCGCCAGCTTCACGCCGCGTTTGGCGAGATCTTTCGCATCGTCGAACTCCAGCGCTTTCCCCTGGCCGTCAAACGCGCTCAGATCGCTGGCCTGCGCGAGATCCACCAGATAGATCTTGTTGATCATCGTCTTATCTTTACCGGTTCCTTGTTCAATCAACAGGATGCGCTGGTTGTCCAACGCCACCACATCGCCAATCTTGGCGTCTTTGGCTTTTTTATAGCTGTCGATATCGATGGGATAGCCGTACATGGCGGTTTTGCCACTGCGCGGATCGAAGCTCACCAGCCGGGTAAACTGCGCCTTGTTTTTGCTTTTGCCATCGACATCCAGCGTGCTCTGCACCGCCGCCAGAATGCGCCCATCCGGCATCCGGGTCAGCCCCTCAAAACCGCGGTTGGGCTGGCGCCACTTCAGGATGTTCGGCAAACCACTCGCCACCGCCTGCTCGCCGGCCTGCGGTGTTGGGCCGTATTTGGCGAGAATTTTACCGTTGCCGTCGACATGGATCAGAAACGGACCGTACTCATCGCACAGCCAATAGCCGCCGTTGCCGTCACCGATGATGCCTTCGGTATCCAACCCGCGGCGATCGCCGGGCAGCGGCTGCAACGCGTCGTTCAACGCCACTTCGTTCGTGGAACCAATCAGCTCGCTCGGCAGCGGCAGCCCGCTAATCGGCCCTTTTTCGTCATGCAAGGGCCGTGCATTCTCGGCCACGGCCTTGCCGCCACCGATACGAATGTCCATCAACAGAGGCACGAATTGCGGGTTGGCGAAAATTTTGGCTTCTTGCTTGCCCACCGCCGGGGCATCGGCATTCGGGCCGCGATCGGTCAGCGTCGTCAGCACCAGATCGTCGCCCTGCTTGCGATTGAACGTCAGCCCGGAGCCGATCCCCACCGGCAGCCCCTGCGGGAAATTCTTGGCGAACGCCCCCTGATAGGCGACGCGTTCCCCGCCGGGGAAGCCGACCACATAACGCGCTACCTCAATATCTGCAGCGTAGGTGAATACAGGAAACAGTGAAGCCAACAGCAGGGAGAGCGATTTTATTTTCATGGTTTTTACCCGAGGTTGAACGAAGCGTTATCAGGCAGAAGAAGATATTAATTTAGCATGACACTGAGATGACAACAGGCGCTTCGTCAAATGTGCAATAGGCAATGAAGGTTGACTGGCAAATAGAAATTAGCAATTAACCTGGGGATATTGAATGGAGAAAACCGCTGGAAAAAAGCGCCTGAAAATAACCCGTCATTTCGCTTAGGGTAAATTCTTATATCAAAGATAAAAAAATCGGCAAACGCGCGCCGGCACGGCGAAAAACGGCGTTTTTCTCATAGACAAAATAAAATACCGGGGATTTAATACCGCCGTTATTCAAGGTGCATTAAGAAAATTCTATAGAATATCTGCATGAACTGAAAAAGCTGTTCTATAGTTTTTAGTGCTAACGCCCGTTAGTCTATTCCGCAGGATGGAATCTATGTCAAAGCGACTTTTTGCTGAATTTTTTGGCACATTTTGGTTGGTGTTTGGTGGTTGTGGTAGCGCAGTATTAGCCGCGGCATTCCCACAGCTGGGTATTGGTTTCCTCGGCGTCGCGCTCGCTTTCGGTCTGACCGTGGTGACGATGGCCTATGCCGTCGGCCATATTTCCGGCGGGCACTTTAACCCGGCAATCACCGTTGGCTTATTCGCCGGCGGCCGTTTCGCGGCGAAAGACGTGATCCCTTACGTTATCGCACAGGTGATCGGCGGTATCGCCGCAGCGGCGGTGCTGTATTTGATCGCCAGCGGCAAAGCCGGTTTCGACGCCACCGCAGGCGGTTTCGCCTCCAACGGTTACGGCGAACACTCACCGGGCGGTTATTCTCTGCAGGCCGCGATCGTGATTGAGCTGGTGCTGACCGCCTTCTTCCTGATCGTTATTCATGGCGTGACCGACAAACGCGCGCCGGCAGGCTTCGCCCCGCTGGCGATCGGCCTGACGCTGACCCTGATCCACCTGATCAGCATCCCGGTGACCAACACCTCCGTCAACCCGGCGCGCAGCACCGGTGTAGCGATCTTCCAGGGCACCTGGGCGCTGCAGCAGCTGTGGGTCTTCTGGCTGGTGCCGCTGGTCGGCGGCATTATCGGCGGCCTGATCTACCGCTGCCTGCTGGAAGATAAAAAATAAGCGCATCACAGCCGATAGCGTTTCACGGGGCAGCCTTCATCGGCTGCCCCGTTGCTTTCAGCCCTTCGTCACGTCAAACATCATGATATCGCTGGTAAAGGAGCCGTCCGGCTGAATGGCGAAGTGCGCCGCGACCTCCTGCGACACACTTTGCTGCAGCGCACGGATCGCGGTAACGAAATGCGCCGGCGTGCGCATGCGCGCCACCCAGCTGCCGAACTCCAGCATCAACCGATCCGACGTTACCTCGCGCACCACCAACCCGGCCTCGGTCAATAACGCCAGCCACTCGCCCGGCGCATAGTTGCGCACGTGTGAGGTGTCGCGCAGCACTTCCACGGTTTGCAGGTAGATATCCAGCAGCGGATGCCCCGGCGAGACCACGTCCATGAAGATCGCTCTGCCGCCCGGCTTGAGTACCCGCTTGACCTCACGCAGCGCCTGGCCAACGTCGTGCCAGTGGTGTGCCGAATAGCGGCTGATGACCAGATCGAAGCTGGCGTCCTCAAACGGTAAAGACTCCGCCACGCCCTGCTGCAGCTGAATATTACTCAGGCCTTTTTCCGCCGCCGCCTGCTCCACCACCGCCAACATTTGCGCCGACAGATCGTAGGCCACCACCTGCGCCACCCTGGCCGCCGCCGTGAAGCTGGCGTGCCCGGCGCCGCAGCCCAGATCGAGCAGGCGCGCGTCTGCATGCGGTTCCAGTAACTGTGCGAGGCGTTGCAAATCCTTGCCCTGCGCGTGCACCGCGCTGGTTAAGTAAGCGTTGGCCTGCTCGCCGAACTGCCGGTCTACCGCGTTTTTATGGCTGTTGCTGATGCTCATGTTTGCTCCCGTTATTATCCGGCTTGCGCCTGTGCCTGAAGGCTTTCGGCTACTATAATCAGGCTACTATACGGGTACAATATGAGCAGTTATCCTGGTATAAATAGGTACCACGCTATGTCATCAGAAGCCTTATCCGGGCCAAAGGCCCTCGGCGCATTCCTGCGCGCGCACCGCGAGCGCATCACGCCGGAAATGCTCGGCCTGCCCAGCTCCTCGCGCCGCCGCACCAGCGGCCTGCGGCGCGAAGAGCTGGCGCAAATCAGCGGCATCAGCGCCACCTGGTATACCTGGATCGAACAGGGGCGCGAGGTGTCCATTTCCCCCTATACGCTGGCACGCATCGCCAAGGCGCTGCGGCTGGGCCCCGCCGAACGCCACTACCTGTTTACCCTGGCGCGCGTCGCCGATCCCGAGCAGGAAACGCACCGCGAAACCGCCAACGACGCGGTGCTGCAAAGCGTGCACCAGATGACTGTGCCCTGCTACCTGCTGGACGTGACCTGGAACGTCGTCGCCTGGAACCCGCAGGCGGCGGCGCTGTTCAGCGGCTGGCTGGATGTGGCCAACAGCCCCAACCTGCTGCACTTCATGTTCTTCCACCCATTGGCGAAAACGCTGGTCAGCGATTGGGAAGAACGTGCCCGCCGCGTGGTGGCCGAGTTTCGCGCCGAGACCAGCCATCACCAAAACACCGAAGAGATGCGCGCCTTCGTGCGCAACATGACGCACAACAGCGCGGACTTTAATCACTGGTGGAAACAGCATGACGTGATGGCGCGCGAAGGCGGCGAGCGCGCGTTCGAGCACCCTCAGCAAGGTGCGCTGCGCTATCGCCAGCTCACCTTCCATCCGGCGGAGCACGGCGGTCTGAAGCTGGTAATGCTGATCCCGCTGCCGTAATTGGTAACAAATTCATAGACAGGTTTACCCGCCATTTATTTATTGGTTCATGCAAACGCGCTAGGGTGATTGTTACCGATGACAACGATCATCCAGCACCGTTATTTATCTCCCGAGGTACGCCTATGCAATCCGAAGAACAACGCCTTATCGATGGTCTGTTTGGCCGCCTGAAAGAAGCCGAGACCAAGACGGGCCCACGGGATCTCCAGGCAGAACAGCAAATTAATCAGCATATTCGCGAGCAGCCTTCCGCCCCTTATTACATGGCGCAGGCGATGATCATTCAAGAAGCGGCGCTCAAGCAGATGGACCAGCGGGTCAAAGAGTTGGAAGCCCAAGTGGCGCAGCTGCAACAAACCGCCAACGGACAACAGAGCAGCGGCGGCTTCCTGGCCGGCCTGTTCGGCGGCGGCAGCCGCAGTACGCCAAGCCCGCGTGAACAGTATCAGGCGCAGCAGCAAAATACGGCGGCCTGGAACAACGCGCAGCAAGGGGGCTACTCACAGCCGCAGCAGCCAGCCTATGCCCAACCGCAGCAGGCGGCGCCTTCGCGCGCCGGCGGCTTCCTGGGTGGGGCTTTGCAAACCGCGGCGGGCGTCGCCGGCGGCGTGGTATTGGCCGACATGCTGACCGGCATGTTCCGCCATTCGCAGCCGCAGGAAATCGTGAATATTATCGAAGAAAACCCGGCACCGCTGGACGACAGCGCGATGCGCAATTTCGACGCCTCCAACAACCTTGATACCTTCAACAACGGCGACGGCGGCAGCTTCCTGAATCAGGACAACGGCTTCCAGAACGCCAACTATCAGGATGACACGGACTACGCCGACGACGATTACAGCGACGACGACGATTCCTTCCTGTAATACTCCTCTCCCCCTCTCACCCGCAGAGGGGGATTTCCCGTTTCGCCGATCTGGACTACAGTGAACGCTGTTCATTGATCCGGCCGGGAGAAACGATGCCGAGCTTTAATCCTTCAGCCCCGTACTTCAGCGAGCGCCTGCAGATGCGGCCGCCGGTGATGACAGACCTCGAACGTTTCTACGCCATCTTTGGCGATCCGCAAACCCAACGCTTCAACCCCGCCGGCCCGCTCACCAGCGAAGCGCAGGCCGCTTCGGCGCTGCAGGAGCGGCTCGCCGTCTGGCGGCAACACGGCTACGGCTCCTGGGCGCTCGCCCTGCGCGAACGGCCGGATTGGGTTATCGGTTTTGGCGGCTTGTCCTGGAAACCGCTCGGCGCGCAGCGCACCGTTAACCTCGGCTATCGCTTCGATACCCGGGTGTGGGGCATGGGGCTGGCCACCGAGATGGCGCGGGCTTCACTGCAATACGGGTTTGTCGGTCTGGAGGTGGGTGAGATTTCTGCCATTGTGCGCGCGGAGAATCAGGCTTCGTGGCGGGTGCTGGAAAAGATTGGCATGCAGCGGGTGGATACGCTGGATGACGTGCCCGGCGCAGCGCCGAGCCTGGTGTATACGCTAAAGCGCGGCGACTATCAGGGCTGATCGTCGCTGATTTTGGCCAACGCCATGCGGTAAGATTTGACCTTCTGACGCTTTTTCAGCCAGGTGGCGGTAGAAACGATGAACACCGCGCCCGACATCGCCAATACGCCGGTCGGGTGGCCGTAAAACACCATCAAGGCAAAGTACACGGCGGAAACGATCGCCACCCATTTAGCCGTATTGCCCATGTCGTTTTTCTCCTGGGTCAAACGGCGGATGTGCTCTTCTTCACTGATTCCCATACGCGCTCCTTGTTGGCTGAACGTTCCATTATATGGAGCTGGAGTGCTGATATTTCAAGCGGTTGGATGGTAAAGAAGCGTAAAGCTCAGGCCGGCGGTTCCCGCCGCCGGGGCAGATAGCGCCCGGGCTGGTCGGCGCCCGGCAAACCGGTGCCGTCGTTGCGGCCAAACAGCCGGTAGCGATTGCCGGCGACCGCATCGTAGACCTTGTCCGCCAGCCGCGGCGGCAGGTAACGCGCCAGCGCCAGCGCGCGGTACGGCCACCCCAATTGGCGCAACGCCTGGAACAGCGCCGCCGAACGCAGCCAACAGCGCCCCTGCTCAACATAGACCACGGAATCGAAACAATCGGTCGGCAATCCCAGCACCTGCAGGATCGCCTGCCCTTCGACGGATTGCACCGTCGCCAACAGAATGCGCCGCTGCCGATCGGCGCGAATAAGGTATCTCACCAGCCCGTGACACAGATTGCATTCGCCGTCGAACAACAGCGCGCACTCGCCGGGCTGGAGACAGGGCAGTTGTGCTAAAAGGGTCATCCCGCCTCCCGATAAACGCTCGCCTTAGCCTAACGCGCCTTGAGCGTGCGAACCAGAGCGGGATGACAGAGCCCGTTAAGGCGCAGGCGGGGCGTCAGGCACGGCCACCACCGCGACGCGCACCTCGTAATGCTTGGCGCTGCCCGCCGGGATCACCGCCGTCAGTTTGTTGATGGTTTCCACCGGATTGTCGCTGGCCGAGGTGGCGCAGAACAGTTCGCCGCCGTGGCAGAACCCCGGCTTGGGCGGGTGCCCGCCCGGGAAAGGCGGCATGCGCATCGGTTCATCCGCCACAGGCGGCAACGCTTTGGCCGCAGGCGCCTCAGGGGCCGACATCGCGCTCGCGCTGAACAACAGCGCCATGCCCATGCAGGGCAGCGCCAGGATCTTGATTGCTTGTTTCATTGAATTAGCCTCATTTGCCGGGTTCGGGATTACGCTACCCCGCCCCCGGCCAATGAGAAAGCCGCTTTTCGCTACCTTTTCGCCCCGCTACGTTTTGCTTACATCCCGCATCTAACGTGATGAAAGGCGAAAGGTGGGGTAAAGGGCCGCCGTGTTACTTACCGCCGGCCAGCGTGTTATAGCTGGTCATCAGATTGCGGTAGTCCGGGATATGGTTGGAGAACAGCGTGCCCAGGCCTTCGATGTCGTTGCGCCAGTCGCGGTGCAGCTCGCAGGCGACGCCGAACCAGGTCATCAGCTGCGCGCCGGCGGCTTCCATGCGGCTCCAGGCCGACTGACGCGTCAGCTCATTGAAGGTGCCGGAGGCGTCGGTCACCACAAAGACCTCAAAGCCTTCATTGAGCGCCGACAGCGCCGGGAATGCCACGCACACTTCGGTCACTACACCGGCGATGATCAGCTGTTTACGGCCGGTGGCTTTTACCGCCTTGACGAAGTCGTCGTTGTCCCAGGCGTTGATTTGGCCGGGGCGAGGAATAAAAGGGGCATCGGGGAATTGGGCCTTCAGCTCAGGCACCAGCGGGCCGTTGGGGCCGTTTTCGAAACTGGTGGTCAGAATGGTCGGCAGATTGAAGTACTTCGCTAAATCACCCAGCGCCAGCACGTTGTTTTTAAACCGATCGGGATCGATATCGCGCACCAGCGAAAGCAGCCCTGCCTGATGATCCACCAGCAATACGGCGGCCTGGTCCTTGTCGAGGCGCTTGTAATTTGCAGTCATGGTTTTACTCCTGTGGGGGTTGATGTTGCGGATGAAACGCCCCGCCGCTGGGACGGGGCGTTGAGGTTTAAGTGTAGCGCCTGGGCCGGGGAACACGTCCCACCCCAGGCACCAAGGTCAGCCGGCGCTTGCTTCGGCGTTCATGCTGCCGAACTTGCCGCTGTTGAAGTCGCGGAACGCCTGCTGGATTTCCGCGTCGCTGTTCATGACGAACGGGCCGTAGCCGACGATAGGCTCATCGATCGGTTCGCCGCTCAGCACCAGCAGCGCGACGTCGTTGTTGGCTTCGATAGTGATCGAATCCCCCGCCCGGTCGAAACGCACCATTTGGGTTTCGCGCACCACCTCTTCGCCGTTGACCAGGATCGCGCCATGCAGCATCACCAGCGCCAGCGTATGGCCTTCTTTCACCGTCAGCGTGGTGGTGTGGCCGGCATTCAGCTTCATATCCCACACGTTGAGCGGGCTGAAAGTGCGTGCCGGGCCGGCGTGGCCGCCAAAGTCACCGGCGATCACCCGCACCTGCCCTGCGCCGTCTGCCAGCGGAACCACCGGAATATCGGCGTTCAGCAGCGTCTGGTAACCGGGCTCGGCCATTTTGTCCTTGGCCGGCAGGTTGACCCACAGCTGCACCATTTCCATGGTGCCGCCCTTGCGCGAGAAGTCCCGCGAATGGAACTCTTCGTGCAGAATGCCGGAGGCGGCGGTCATCCACTGGACGTCGCCGGGGCCAATCACCCCGCCGCTGCCGGTCGAGTCGCGGTGTTCCACTTCGCCCTGATAGACGATGGTCACCGTTTCAAACCCGCGATGCGGATGCTGACCCACGCCGCGGGTGCCGGAGGCAGAACGGAATTTGGTGGGCGCCGCATGATCCAGCAGCAGGAACGGGCTCATTTCCGCCCCCAAATCGTTATAAGAGAACAGCGAATTCACCAGGAAACCGTTACCGACCCAATGTGCTTCCGGGCTGTTGTGAATACCGAGGATTTTTTTCATCTTGAACTCCCGTTTCAGACCTCACGGCCTTAAGTTGATGGCAGAAGTTTAATCTGTCGGGGTTTGCTGCAGTAGTAGGCAAGATGTACACTCAGCGTTCTACTGGTAGAACGATAAGGGATACGATGCTGACCGATCTGAACGATCTGTTTTTCTTCGCCAGCGTGGTCGATCACCAGGGATTTGCTCCCGCCGGCCGGGCGCTGGGCATTCCCAAATCCAAGCTCAGCCGCCGCGTGGCGCTGCTGGAAGAGCGGCTGGGCGTGCGCCTGATCCAGCGCTCGACGCGGCGTTTCTCGGTGACCGAGGTCGGCCAAAACTATTACGCACACTGCAAGGCGATGCTGGTGGAAGCGGAAGCGGCGCAGCAGGCGATCGAACAGACGCGCGCCGAGCCCTGCGGCACGGTGCGCATGTCGTGCCCGGTGGCGATCCTGCACACCCGCGTCGGCAGCATGGTGGCGGCCTTTATGGCCGACTATCCGAAGGTGACGGTGCATCTGGAGGCCACCAACCGCCGGGTGGACGTGGTGGGGGAAGGGTTGGATCTGGCGATCCGCGTGCGGCCGCCGCCGCTGGAAGACAGCGATCTGGTGCTGAAGATCCTGGCACAGCGCACCTGGTGCGTCGCCGCCAGCCCGGCGCTGGTGCGCACCCTCGGGCCGGCGCACACGCCGGAAGACCTGCGTAAATACCCGACGCTCGATCTCGGCCCGGCGCGCGCTCAGCACCAGTGGCGGCTGACCGGCCCGCAGGGTGAGCGGGTCGAGTGGGAACACACGCCGCGGCTGGTCACCGACGACATGCTGATGCTGCGCACCGCCGCCATCGCCGGCGCCGGCATCGTTCAGCTGCCGGCGATGATGATGCGTGACGACATGCTGCGCGGCGAACTGGTCCAGCTGCTGCCCGGCTGGCAGCCGCAGGGCGGCGTGGTGCATGCGGTCTACCCGTCGCGCCGCGGTTTATTGCCGGCGGTGCGGCTGCTGCTCGATTATCTGGGCGAGCAGTTCGCCAGCATCGAAGAGGAGTGATTAGGCGGTAATTTCGATCGCGTTGCCGTCCGGATCGCGGATGACGGCCTCATAGAAGCCGTCGCCGGTCCAGCGCGGAGCGGACTGCAAGATACCCTCCTGCTGCGCGCGCTGCGCCAATCGATCGACCTGCCGTTCATCCCCCAGCGACAGCGCGATGTGCGCCCAGCCCACCCGTTCTTCCAGGGCCTGCGCCGGCAACAGCGTCGGCACGCGCATGATCTCCAGCGTCGGCCCGGCCGCCAGGCTGACGAAACGGGAAACAAACCCCGGCCGGTTGCGGCTGACGTACTCCTCACCCGCCTCACCGTTGAAATAGCGCTGCCAAAACGCCAGCTGCGCGTCGATATCACGGGTCCACAGGGCAACATGGGCTATTTTCATCATCATTCTCCGGTCGGTAAATCGCTGTGCCAAACCTGGCCGCCGCCCTGCGCCACCTGCAGCTCGAGCTGCGGGTGCGCGCCGCGCGCCGTCACCAGATGATCCACCCGCCCGGCGGGCAGGAAGGGGTAAGGGGCGTAGGTATTGAGCTTGTCGCGGGTACACAGCACCGCCACGCTGCCGGCGCGCGTCAGCAGCCGCTTTTTGAAGGTGGCGTCCTGGTAGCTCAGCGCGGAGAAGCCGCCGTCCGGGTCGTAGGCGCAGATGCCGGTGAACACCAGATCGAAATGGAAACCATCTATCTCTTCCGCCGCCTTGGCGTCCACGCAGCCGCCAACCTGCGCATCCAGCTCACCGCCGATCAGGATGGTGCGGATCCCCGGCCGTTCCAGCATTTTGCCGGCGATGCTCAATGCATTGGTCACCACCGTCAAACGCCGATCGCGCGGCAACATATCCGCCAGATACAGGTGGGTGCTGCCGGCATCGAGGAAGATCAGCTGCTCTTCACCGATCAACCCCAGCGCGGTCTGCGCCAGCGTCAGCTTCTCATCGCCGCTGAGCGCCATGCGCGCCGCAACGGGGCCTTCGGCCGGCGTCGGCGCCAGCGCGCCGCCATAGATACGTTTACACAGGTTCTGCGCCGCCAGCTGGCGCAGATCGCGGCGGATGGTGGCTTCGGTGGTATTCAACCGCTGCGCCATCTCCAGGGCCAACACCCGCCCCTGTTGGCGAAGCGCGTCGAGAATGGCCTGGTGGCGTTCATTCGGTAACAGTTTGGACATCGCGTAAATCCGGTGACGCTAAAGTGATCACGAATGTACATAAACGTACACAATCGAACAATCATTTTTTTCGCCACGCTGAAGCGGCGGCGCTCGTCTAGACTGAGAGTGACATCACCGATAAGGGATTATGACGCGATGACCTCCGCCGTGCTTTATACGCTGTTTCCCGCCGCAGCCACCGTCATCGGCGCTGCGGTGGCACTCTATCGCCGCCCCGGTGCCGCCACGATGCGCGTCATCCATCACTTTACCGCCGGCATCGTTTTTGCCGCCGCCGCCACCGAAATCCTGCCCGATCTCAAGCAGCAGTCGCCTTTGGCCGTGTTGCTGGGCGGCGCTGCGGGGGTGCTGTTAATGCTGTTGGTTAGGCAACTGGGTGAAAAAGCGCAGGGGCCGGTCGGTTTTATCGCCGCGGTCGGCGTCGATATCTTTATCGATGGGCTGGTGCTGGGTATTGCCTTCGCGGCCGGTGCCAAGGCCGGTCTGCTGTTGACGCTGGCGTTGACGCTGGAAGTGCTGTTCCTGGGGTTGTCGATCGTCGGCGATTTGAAAGACTTTCTCGGCAGGCGGCTGCGGGCCATGGCGGCGATAGTCGGCCTGGCGCTGCTGCTGCCCATCGGTGGCCTGCTGGGGGCGCCGGTGGCCATGCTGGGCGCATTTTGGCTGACCGCCTTTTTGGCCTTTGGCCTGATCGCCCTGCTCTACCTGGTCACCGAGGAGCTGCTGGTCGAAGCGCATGAAGGCGGAAAAGAGACACCGTTCGCCACCGCGATGTTCTTTGCCGGCTTCCTGCTGCTGTTGCTGTTAGAGGAAGGTTTGGGGTAAAAAAACAGGAATTTCATGGCGCATGCCGCCCGGAGGCAACGCTTTGGCTATACTGAGGCAGGCGAAGTTACCGTAGACGTAACGGCTTGGGCGTAAAGGGAAAACGATGTTATTGACGATCGCAAGGTGGCTGTTTCAACTCCCCGGGAAGCTGTTCGGGCTGATTTTTAAAAATCGCCTGAGGATATTTTTGTTCTTTATGCTGGTCGCCATCGCGGTGCTCGGCGCCAAGCGCTATCTGCGCGCTCATCAATATGACGACGAGTTCAGCCTCGCCGCCCCCACCGATTACAACCGCGCGATAAAGCGCGAAATGCCGCTGCGCGAGGCGCGTGAACAGTGCGGGGGGCCGCTGCACGACAATGCCGGGCAGCCGTGGCCCGCCTCAGCCGGTTATCTGCACCAGCCGACGCGGCTGCCCGCGACCGGTCTGCATCGGCTGACGCTGGATAATCAGGGCAACGATTTCGCGGTGCTGGTCAAGCTGGAAACGCCGACGGCACCGCAGCAGCTGGCTGAAGTCTTTATTCCGCCCGCCGGCAGCTTCGAGGTGAAAATCAATGCGGACGCGGAACACGTCATGAAAATCAAGAACATCAAGACCGGCTGCATGTTCCGCTCCCGGCCGTTCAACCTGGATAAACAGAGCGATTGGCGCATGCCGCTGACGCTACAAAAAGACGGCAGCCTGCAGCTGCAGTCGATAGGGGATCGCCAATTCTGATCGGGCGCCGGGCGGAAGCGCCGGCGCCGCGAGGGTTACTTTTTCACCGGGTGATCGCGGCGGAACAGTTCCCAGCTTTCAATTTCCTGCCCACTCGGCAAGGTGCAGGTGGAATACTGGCCTGCCGCGTTCTCTTTGGCATTCAGCTTGCCGCCGATTTGGGTGCAATACACGTCGGCCGGGTTCGCCATGCCGATCGGTTTCACCTGCGGCGGTGGCGGCGCATCGTTGGATTTCACGGAACACCCCTGCAACATCGTCATCCCCGCCAACAGGGAAAGCATCAACGTTTTTTTCATTTTTCCAGCTTATGCAAAAAAGAACGGCGGAGCGCTCCGCCGTTCGTTCATCATGAAATAAAGGATTTGCCCTGTTTCAGCACCAGATCGCAGGCTTTTTGCTTCACCTTCTCGGTGATCTGCGAGGTACCCAGGCTGTTCAGATCCAGGCTCTTGCCTTCGCCGGTCTGCAGCAAGCCGCCCAGGCCCTGCTGATAATCCTGGCTCTTGGCGTTTTCGGTGCTGGTGATGCCCAGCTTGCTGAGCAGCTGATCTTTCACCCCTTCGGCACCGTTAGCCGACAGCACGTTGTTTTTCACACAGTACTGCAGGATACCGGCGGCATTGGTCATGCTGCTGGAGCTCAACGCCTTGTCGCCACCGTTCAACAGGCCGGTCAGCGAGGAGAGCGACATGCCGCCGCTGCTGTCGCCGCCCGACTTGCTCAGTTCGCCCGCCGCGCTGCTGAGGGAATCCATCAGCCCGGCAGCCTGAGTGGCGCCGCTAGCCAGGGTAGCGGACAGCGCCAAGGCCAGCAGTAAACGATGTTTGGTGATCATAGTGGTAAAACTCCTGTAATAACGGCATGCGATCGGCGCAGCGCGCCGGGATACCCTTCCGACGCCGCCGGCGGCGACAAGTTCCTTTTATCTCGCCGCCGCGCCGTTTTTCGGAATTCAGGAAATTTAGAACTGCCAGCGCAGCCAGGCGAAGAACACGTTGCCGTTGTTATAGGTGCCGGGAATGTAGGTCGCCTGGAACGTCAGCCGCTGATAGCCGATAGAGGCCAGCGGCAGCGGTGCCGGGATAGGAATGTATTTCCAGTTGTCACGCGCGGTGACGCTGGCGGTGAAGCCCAGCCCCAGGCGGAAATCCTTGTCATCCAGCGGGCGCCAGATCTTCTCGTAGGCGTAGCCGCCGATCGGCTCCCACTTGTTGAAGGAATCCTTGAACGCCATGATGTAGATGCCGTGCCAGTCACCGTCGCTGTCGTAGCGGGAGATACCGTAACCGGCCCCCCACGGGCGCTCGTTGTACTTATCGATCTTCTCGTCGTCGTAAGTCCAACGGTTGTGCCAGGTGATGGCCGGAATATAGAGATCGTGGTTAGGCGAGTTGTTCCAGGTCTCCGCCACGTTATCGGTAAAACGCTGCCATAGACCCGGTTTTTCAGCCTGCGCGGTATTGCCACTTTCTGTACCAACCTCAGCGTAAGAAGGCAGTGCAGGAAATATCAACGCCAGAGAACATGCCAAAAGAGTCCGTTTGAGAAACATCGTAAAGCTCCTGTAAAAATACGGCCGAAGATTCTTACCGATAGCCCAGGCAAGATCAAGCTGTATCTAATTTATCCAACGCCCGTTGTGCTTTGGTTAAGTTTAGCACCGGAAAATTCCCGATAACTTTTAACAGGTTGTGCCGGCCTGCGTATGCTATCGCCTTTCGGGCGGCAAAGCCGTGGGAAAAGTCCGCTTTGTCGCACACGACTCGCGGGCAAGGTGCTTGACCAACACATCGACATCGAGACGGTTCACAAACTCCAGGGAATAAGAAGAATAGAGACCGAACAGGCGATTCTGGTGCCCGACCACCACCAGATCGATACCGGCCTGATGAATGAAATCGTTGACGTCCTTAAAGCGCCGGATAGTGACGATTTCCTTGACCGCAACCGGCGCCTCGACGGCGCTCACCAGCCGGCTCAGCATCGCCTTGGCGGCGATCACCTCCTGCGCCTGGCGATCTTTGACCAGCGCATCGCTGCCGTACTCCAGCTCCGCATAGTCGGCGTTGAGGTGGCCGACGGTGATGGCGATCGGCAGCCCGCCCGCCATCGCTAGCGTTTGACGCAGTAACGGCAGCCCATCGCGCTCATCGTGAATCAGTACCAGAATGTGTCGATAGCTTTTCATCGCTCTTTCCCCCGTCAGTCAGTGCCACTGGGGCACCGCCCTCTTTGGTAGGTATACGCCATCTGCGCGCACGTAGAGAAAAGTTTACGTATCACTTACCACGGAATGTGATGGCCACCACGTTATCTTAGCGACCGTGGCGGCGCATTTTAACGCCGGCCCGACGTGGCGCGCACCGCCGCCCCCGTAAAGTAAAGCTGACGGAAACCGACGAATAAAAAACGATCGCTGTTAATTTTTTGTTTTTAATTGGTTACAGAATGGTTTCTTGAAATAAGCGTGCGGCGGATCACCAAAATCCCCCTTTACGTCAGCGTCGGCTTTTCTTTTCCAGGCTAACTGCCGGGTACCGCCAGACAGGATTTAACGCGGCATCAAAAGTACCGGTAAACTCCCCCTGCGTCATGATAAATGCCAACGCGGCGCCGTTTCTCTGCTGATATTCCATCAAGGAAAAATACCGCCGCACGCCAATACGCAATACCCCTACTTTTTATGTATTACTCAATCGCGTAAAGCGCCGAATACAAACCGCCCATTTTTCGGCTGCCAACCCTATCTTGAACAAGTCGACGCTTTAAATAACTGTTAAAGCTAACGACACAACATCGCCAGCAATTTATTTTTGCTGATTTTCGCCTGACAAAATAAAGATAAATAATCCGGAGCAATCAATGAAAATAACTATCGGGTCATTCATTCTGCAACAGCTTCACGCCCTGAACGTCGATCGTATTTACGGCGTGCCCGGCGACTATAACCTCAGCCTGCTGGAGCTGCTGGAAAGCGACGACCGATTGGCGTTTATCGGCAACTGCAATGAATTGAACGCCTCCTACGCCGCCGACGGCTACGCCCGAATGAAAGGCGCCGGCGCGCTGATCGTCACCTACGGCGTTGGCGATCTGGCCGCGCTGTCCGGCATCGCCGGTGCCTATGCCGAATCTTCGCCGGTGATCTGCATTGCCGGCACGCCGCCGCTGCACGCGATGAAGAATCATCAGCTATTGCACCATACCCTGGGCGACGGCAATTTCGACAACGTCATGAACTGTTTTAAACAATTCACCGTTGCTCAAGCCTTGATTACGCCGGAAAATGCCGCGCAGGAAATTCCGCGCGTTATTTCCCGCGCCTGGATAGAGAAGAAACCGGTCTATTTACAGCTGCCTTCCGATATTTGCGACGTCGAAATTGAAATCACCGCAGCCGCAGCGGCGCCGCAGTTGCCGGCCAGCGATAAATACAATGTGCAATTAGCGGCGATGGCGCTGTTAACCAAAATAAAACGCGCACAGCGCCCGATCATGTTGATCGACCAAATGGTGGATCGCTATCAGCTGCAGCAGCGGGTTATCGAGGTCGCTCATCGCTTTGCCATTCCGCTGACCAATATGCCGACCGCCAAATGCATTATTCCGGAAGATACCGCCGGTTGGATGGGCGGCTACAGCGGCAACCTGTCGCGCCCCGAACTGTATGAACGCATGGCCCACTCGGACTGCGTGCTGAGCTTCGGCGTGCGTCTGGTGGACTCCACCACCGGCTATTTCTCGCAGCAAATTCCCGCCGCCGCTCAGGTGGATATCCAACCGTTCTCGCTGAAGCTGGACAACACCTCCTACCCGGCGGTGGCGGCGGCGGATCTGCTGCAGGCGCTGCTGGATCTGAGTGAAGACGCGCCGGTACAGCCCCTGGCGCCGCTGCCCGATCCACGAGAGAAGCTGGCGACGCCGAGCGATACCCCCATCGACCAGGCCTATCTGTGGCAACGGATCCAGCGATTTATCCGGGCAGATGACGTGGTGGTGGTGGAAAACGGCACCTCGGGCGCCGCCATCGGCGGCATGCACATGCCCGGCGGCGTCAAGGTGGTCAACCAACCGATCTGGGGTTCGATCGGCTATACCCTGCCGGCGCTGCTCGGCACCCTGATGGCGGCGCCGGAGCGCCGGCATCTGCTGTTCATCGGTGACGGCTCCTTCCAGCTCACCGCGCAGGAAGTGTCTACCCTGCTGCGCTGCGAGCAAAAGCCGATCATCTTCCTGATCAACAACGACGGCTACACCATCGAGCGTTATATCCTCGGCGAAAACTCGTCCTACAACGACATCGGCCCGTGGGACTACGCCAAACTGCCGGCGGTGCTGAATACTCAGGCGCAGCCGTTCAGCGTGGCGGTGGAGACCACGCAGCAGCTGGAAATGGCCCTGGAACGCGCCTCGCGGCAGGATCGGCTGGCGTTTATCGAGGTGAAAGTGCCGATGATGGACACGCCGCCGGTGATGAAAGAGTTCTGCAACCGCTGCAACAGCTTTAACTTCGGCCTGACCAACCCACGCCGCAGCGCCTGAGGCGCTACCGCGCCGCCGGTGGTTCAGGCCACCGGCGGCATTTTTTTATGTCGTTACCCGCCGGCGCGCGCCATGCAACGCTGGCGGCGTTCGTCCACCCGCTTGGCGAACCAGGCGGTGGTCAGCTTGCGGGTGATTTTCGGGCTCTCCAGCTGGATACCCGGCAGCATCTCACGCGGCAGCTTGCCGCCCGCCAGCGCGTAGACCTTCTTATACAGGTCGGTGTCGGCAAAGCCGGCCGTGTCGCCTTTCTCGAGCGCCCGGCGAATGGCGCTGTCGCTCATGTTCAGGCGCTTGCCGAGCGTGCGCACCGCCAGCTCGGTCGAGCCGGGCTTGTCGCTGCCGAAATCGATCAGGTCGCCGTCCAGCGCCAGCGGAATCGCGCTCGCCCGGCTGACCGCGTTTTGGAACGCCGCGTTGCGGCTGGCGTACCAGCCGGCGTTGAAGTCGGCAAAGCGATAAATCGGCCGGCTGTAATCGACCGGATACCCCAGCAAATGCATAATGCCGAAGTACATGCCACCGCGCCGGCTGAAGACTTCGCGGCGAATCGAACCGTCGATCGGATAAGGGTACCCTTTGGCGTGCGCCTCGGCGAAGGCGACGCTCACCTGCATCGGGCCGCCGGTATGTACCGGGTTTAAATGCCCGAACAGCTTCTGCCCCATCGGCACGCGGTCGATCATGTCATCGAAGATATCGCTCAGATCCTTCTCGGTACGCACCTTATCCAACCGCTCGCTGTAGCTCTTCCCGTTCGACGACGAGATCTTCAACGCGGTGTGCACCAAAAAGTTCGGGATGTGCATCTGATCGGCACGGCGATCGATCTCCTTCCAGGCGATCTTCGGCAGCCCCGGCACCTGCGGGTTGGCCTGGAACGTTGACTCCTGTTCGGTCACCGCCAGCACCGAACACAGGTTCTCATCGCTCGGCTCGATGCCCTGCGCGGCAAAGGCGGCGGTAATATCGGTAGCCCAGCCCTGACGATCGCCGGCGTTGGCCGGGATCAGCGTCATCAGTCGGGCTTTGACGTCGGCGGGGCGCGCCGCCGGCGCCGTGGTGGTGGTTTTACTGGTACAGCCCGCCAGCGCCAGCAGCGCGGCCAGGCTCAGCCAACGGAAGGGCGTCGGGTGAAATAAACGAGGTATCGGCATCTTTTCCCTGAACGTGATGACATGAACAGCACTGAAATTAGCCCAGCCGCCGCGCACAATCCAGTATAAAGATATCGCCGCGCCTTCCCGTCAGGCCGCTATGTTCAAACGCCTCATAAAGATGTATTTTATATACATCATATAAATCACTTTGCTTGCCCAGCCAGAGGAGCCCCTTATGGAGCAGCAGCTGCTTTGCTATAAAACCCTGCCGGAATGGAACAGCGACACGCTGCCGGAAGCCTTCCGCCAGCGCCACAACACCCAGAGCGGCACCTGGGCGAAGCTCACCGTCCTGAGCGGCAGCCTGACGTTCGCCATGATGACCGAAGACGGCGCCACCACCGAGACCTGGCAGTTCAGCCCCGAAAGCCAGCCGCCGTTTATCGCACCGCAGCAGTGGCATCGCATCGTTTCCTTCTCGGACGACATGACCTGCCGGCTGGCGTTTTACTGCACGCCGGAAGATTACTACCACAAGAAATACGAACTGACGCGCACCCACTCTGAAGTGATCGAGGCGGCGGCGCGCATCGCGCCGGGCAAGGCGCTGGATCTGGGCTGCGGCGGCGGCCGCAATTCGCTCTATCTCAATCTGAAAGGTTTCGACGTCACCGCCTGGGACAAGCACGCGCCGTCGATAGACCGCCTCAATCAGATCATCGACGCCGAGCAGCTGACCCGCCTGAGCGCCAGCGTGCAGGATCTCAATACCCACCGCTTCAGCGGCGAATACGACTTCATCCTGTCCACCGTGGTGATGATGTTCCTCGAACGCCAGCAAATTCCGTCTATCGTGCAAAACATGCAGGACAGCACCGTGCGCGGCGGCCATAACCTGATCGTGGCGGCGATGGATACCGAGGATTATCCCTGCCCGCTGCCGTTCCCGTTCACCTTCAGCCCGGGTGAGCTGAAGCATTATTATCGCAACTGGGAGATCCTCAAATACAACGAAGACGTCGGCCAACTGCACAAGACCGACGCCGCCGGCAACCGCATCTCGCTGCGCTTCGCCACCCTGCTGGCGCGCAAGCTATAGCGCGTCGTGAAAGATAACCCCCAGCGTGTGGCGTTGGCCGGCGCGTATCCGGCTGACGCCGTGGCGCAGATTGACCCGATAGTAGCCTTTCACTCCCGCCACCGGCCTGTGATGCACGGCGAACACTACTGCGTCGCCCTGCTGCAGCGGCACCACCTCCGGCCGACTCTGCATCCGCGGCCGCTGTTCGGTCAGCACGAATTCGCCGCCGGTGAAGTCCCGTTCAGGGGCGGAAAGTAAAAACGCCACCTGCAGCGGAAACACCCGCTCGCCGTACAGATCCTGATGCAGGCAGTTGTAATCCCCCGCTTCGTAACGCAACAGCAGCGGCGTCGGCCGCCGTTGGCCGGCCCGGTGGCATTCGGCCAGGTAGGCCTCGTGTTCGGCGGGATAGCGCGCCGTCAAACCCAATAAGGTATTCCAGCGGTTGGCCACCGGCGCCAGCCGTGCATACATCAGGCTGCGCACCTCGGCCACCGGAAGCGGCAGCGGATAGGCGAAATACCGGTACTCGCCGCGGCCAAAACCGTGCCGCGCCATCACGACGCGGCTGCGGAAGTGCGCATCGTGCGGGTAGAGCGCCGCCAGCTCGCGGCACAGGTCTTGGCTGAGCACGCCAGGCAGCCGCGCGCAGCCCTGCGCATCGAGTTCGCGTTCGATTGCCGCCCAGTCCAATTCGGCCAGCCGCGCCGCCAGCAGGCCGCTCATCGCTGCGCCTCTTTTTCCAACAAGGCTTGCTTGCGCTCGACGCCCCAGCGATAGCCGGACACAGCGCCGTCGTTACGCACCACCCGGTGACAGGGGATCGCCACCGCCAGCACGTTGGCGGCGCAAGCGCCGGCCACCGCGCGCACCGCTTTGGGCGCGCCGATGCGCCGGGCGATATCGGCATAGCTGACGGTTTCGCCGACCGGTATCGCCCGCAGCGCCTGCCAAACCCGCTGTTGAAACGCGGTGCCGCGAATATCCAGCGGCAGCGCCAGCCCATTTTCCGGCGCTTCAATCAACCCCACCACCTGCGCCATCAGCGCTTCATACTGCGCATCGCCGCCGATCAGCTCGGCATTAGGGAACTTGTCCTGCAGATCCTGCACCAACCGCTGCGCATCGTCCCCCAGCAGAATGGCGCAGATGCCCACCTCGCTCTGCGCCGCCAGGATCTCACCCAGCGAACAGCGCCCTACGGCGAAATGGATGCGCATGCCTTTGCCGCCCGCCCGGTAGGCCTTCGGCGTCATGCCCAGCGCGGCGTTGGCTTGCTGATAGAAGCGGCCGTTGGCGCCATAACCGGCGTCGAAGATCGCGTCGGTCATCGTCTCCTGCTGCGTAAGACCGGTGCGCAGCCGTTGGCTGCGCTGCGCGTCGGCATAGCCTTTCGGCGTCAGGCCGGTGATCGCTTTGAACAACCGGTGGAAATGGTATTGGCTCAACCCGACGTGGCGCGCCAGCGTCTGCAGCGACGGCGCTTTCTCCGCCCGTTCGATATAGCGGCAGGCCTCAGCTATCTGCCGCGCATGCTGCTCCGTCAACGGCGTCAGCCCCTGGCGGCAGCGTTTGCAGGGCCGATAACCCGCTGCCTCCGCCTGCTCGGCGTCGTCGAACAGCTCCACGTTTTGCCGGTTCGGCTGGCGTGACGGGCAAGAAGGTGAGCAATACACGCCGGTGGTTTTCACCGCGTAGATAAAGCGGCCGTCGGCGTGCTTGTCGCGGCTGACGATCGCCAGCCAGCGCGGATCGGCGCTGTCGATTACGTTTTTCATCATCCGTTCCTCACTGCGGTTTCGATGTTAACCAGCATAGTGACGGGCCGTTGGCGAAACACGCCGACTCTTGCTTTTTAATTCGGCGCCGACGTTTTCGACAATGTTTCGACAATTTTTAACCAACAACATGAAGTTTATTACGTTGCCAACCCGGTTGCACAGCGTTAGGATCGCGGCCGGCCACGGGCGTGGCCAGTGTTTTTGCCTGTTAGTTGCGCGCATGGAGAGGTTATTGTGTTAGAGAGTTTTGGCGTCCTGAATTTATGGACCTATTTGGCCGGGGTGGTCTTCATTATCATTCTGCCGGGGCCGAATACGCTGTACGTGCTGAAAACCGGCGTATCGCGCGGCGTGCGCGCCGGCTACACCGCAGCGCTCGGCGTATTCATCGGTGATGCGATCCTGATCTTCTGCGCCTATATCGGCGTGGCTTCGCTGATCCGCACCACGCCGTTCCTGTTTACCCTGGTGCGTTTTCTCGGTGCGATTTACCTGCTGTTCCTCGGCGCAAAAATCCTCTACGCCACCTTCGTGCAGAAGGCGCAGGCGCAACAGCAGCAGATTGAGGGCGGCCACAGCATTCTGCGCAAGTCGCTGACGCTGAGCCTGACCAACCCGAAAGCTATCCTGTTTTACGTGTCGTTCTTCGTGCAGTTCATCGATTTCAACTACGCGCACACCGGGCTGTCGTTCACCATTCTGGCGCTGATCCTCGAAGCCGTCAGCTTTATCTACATGAGCACGCTGATCTTCTCCGGCGCGATGCTGGCGCATTTCTTCAATCACAAGAAAGGCCTGGCGAAGCTCGGCAACGGCCTGATCGGCCTGCTGTTCCTCGGCTTCGCCACCCGTCTGGCAACCCTGAGTTCGTGATCCCTCCCGGCCGGCGCCCGCCGGCCGCGGTTTACTCGTTCGTCACGGCAAAATGACACGCAGGGCAAACCGAATGTCAGGCAGACCAAAGCCGCCGCTTTCCCGCTGATCTAGACTTGCAGGGTTAACGATAACCTGATGAGCCTGATCGGAGGATGTATGTCTGACAATACCGTAGCCGTGCTGGATAGCGTGTCGCGTTTTCTCGATCGTCAGCATGGGCTGTATATCGACGGCCAGTGGCGCGCGTCCGCCGCGGAAGGCCGCCTGGCGGTGTATAACCCCGCCAATGGGCAGCAGATCGCCACCACCGCCGACGCCAACGAACACGACGTCGCGCTGGCGGTGCAGTCCGCCCACAAAGCCTTCAGCGAAGGCGTCTGGGCGCAGCGTCTGCCGGTAGAGCGCGAACGCATCCTGCTGCGCTACGCCGATTTGGTGGAGCAACACGCCGAGGAGCTGGCGCAGCTGGAAACCCTGGAGCAGGGCAAATCCATCAACATCGCCCGCGCTTTCGAAGTCGGCAGCACCCTGAACTGGATGCGCTACACCGCCGGGCTGGCGACCAAAATCACCGGCCAGACGCTGGACGTCTCCATTCCGATGCCGCCGGGCGCCAAATATCAGGTTTATACCCGTAAAGAGCCGATCGGCGTGGTTGCCGGCATCGTTCCCTGGAACTTCCCGCTGATGATCGGCATGTGGAAAGTGATGCCGGCGCTGGCGGCGGGCTGCTCCATCGTCATCAAGCCGTCGGAAACCACCCCGCTCACCCTGCTGCGCATGGCCGAACTGGCGAGCGAAGCCGGTGTGCCGCCGGGCGTGTTCAACGTGGTGACCGGCCGCGGTACCGTGTGCGGCAAGGCGCTGACCGAACATCCGCTGATCGCCAAAGTCAGCTTCACCGGCTCCACGCCGGTGGGCAAAAGCATCGCGCGCGCGGCGGCGGATCGCCTGACCCGCGTGACGCTGGAGCTGGGCGGCAAAAACCCGGCCATCGTGCTGAAAGACGCCGATCCGCAGCAGGTGATCGAAGGCCTGATGCTCGGCAGCTTCCTCAACCAGGGGCAGGTGTGCGCCGCCAGTTCGCGGATTTATATCGAAGCGCCGATCTATGACCAACTGGTGGCCGGTTTCGAACAGGCAGTGAAATCGCTGTCGGTCGGGCCGGGCATGGACACCGGCGCGCAAATCAACCCGCTGGTGTCGCTCGCGCACCGCAACAAGGTGGCGGCCTACCTTGACGACGCCCGGGCGAAAAACGCCGAGCTTATCGGCGGCGCGGCCGGGCCGGATGCCAACGGCTTCTACATCCCGCCAACGCTGGTGATCAACCCGGACGACAGGCTGAACCTGACGCGCGAGGAAGTGTTCGGCCCGGTGGTCAACCTGATTCGGGTGGCGAGCGCCGAAGAGGCATTGAGCAAGGCCAACGACACCGACTTCGGGCTGACCGCCAGCCTGTGGACCACCAGCCTGCAGAAAGCGATGGCGCTGACGCCGCGCATCCAGGCCGGCACCGTGTGGGTCAACACCCATACGCTGATCGACCCGAACATGCCGTTCGGCGGGTTCAAACAGTCGGGCAGCGGCCGTGACTTCGGCCCGGATTGGCTGGATGCCTACACCGAAACCAAATCGGTCTGCATCCGCTATTGAGTGAGGCGGCGCGGGCCTGGCCCGCGCCCTGACTTATTGATATTGCCGGCGGTACTCACTCGGCGACATGCCGAAACGCTGCTTGAAAGCGGTCGAGAAATGGCTGTGATCGGCAAACCCCCAGTCGAGGCCGACTCCAGCCAGCTTTTCCTGCCCGGCGGCACTGCGCAGCGCCTGCGCGCACAGATCCAGCCGGCGATTTCTGATGTACTGCGCCACCACCAGCCCCTGGCGGGCGAACAGCCGATACAGGCTGCGCAGCGACACCCCCAACTCGGCCGCCACCCATTCCGGGCGCAGCTGCGCCGACTGAATATGCCTGTCGATCAACGCCAGCGCCTTGTCGAAAACCGGCTGTTGCCCCTCCGGGCGCGCCTGTTCGAGCGCCAGCGCCGGGCGCAGCAGCGCCGCCAGCGCATTCAGCACCGCTTCGCTTTCCGCCGCGGCGAGCTGAGGATCCTGCATGCTGCTCAGCACCAGTTGGCGGCTGAGGCGCACCGCGCTGAGCTCTGCTCCGAGACGCTGGGCACAAGGCGGCGGCACCGGCAGGCAGCCGCGCGGCAACAGCAGTGAGATTTGGCGTGAATCGCTCTGGAAGGTGAAGCTGCTGGGCCGTGAGGCGTCGATCAGCGTGATGTCGCCGGGAGAGAGCACCGTCTGGCTCTCGCCCTGCTCCATCAACGCGCTGCCGCGCAGCTGGAAGACGGTAAAAAAGTGCGCGCCGTCGCTGCGGGCGATCTCGCGCGGCGTGCGGTACAGCCGGGCCTGAGACACGTCGACCACGCTCAGGCGCAGCGCATGGGCGCGGAATTCCTGCATCGCCCCGCTGAAGCCCGGCCCCAGCGTTTTCGCGCAGAATCGGCCGCAGGCGGTGTTGATTTTCCCCAGCCACTCTTCGAAGCCGACGTCCCGGAGCGTTGCCAATGCCGTCATGATCTCTCCCTTCAAACAGCAGCGGTGCTGCGCCGTTGAACAGAAAAACACCATAACAATCCGTTAACACACAATCAATGGCGAGCGGGGGATTTGGCGCCGCGATCACAGTTCACCCGGCGCCCGTCATCAATCCGCCACGAAACCGTCATCTCATCGTCACAGGCCTCGCCAAAGATACAGACTGCTCCCCTTTCACTTTGACACCCTGGACATGATCCGATGAAATCGTTGCAGAAATCCGTTTTAGCGCTGTGTTTGTTTACCACCAGCGCCCTGACCGCGTTCCACGCGCAGGCGGCAGAGGAAGCCCAACCGTTCACCACCGCGCAGCAGGTGGATCTGACCCACATCCTGCCGCCACCGCCGGCCAACGACTCGGCGCAGACCCAGCGCGAACTGCGGGAAGTGCTCGACATGCAGCAGAAACGCACGCCGGAAATGGCCAGCCAGGCCAAGGCGGATGCGGAAGAGAACGTCTGGGTGTACAGCAACGTGATGGGGCCGAAGTTCAACGCCAAAGCGTTGCCGGCCGTGAGCGCCTTCTTCGATCGCATCGTCGCCACCGAAGCGGCGGTGGTCGATCCGGCGAAAGATTTCTGGAAGCGCCCGCGCCCGCATATGCTCGACAGCCGCATCGAGCCGATCGTCAAGCGCTCCAGCTCCGGCTCCTGGCCTTCCGGCCACACCACGCTGGGCACGCTGATGGGCATCACCCTGGCCAACATGGTGCCGGAAAAGCGCGCCGCCATCATGACGCGCGCCTGGCAATACGGTGACAACCGAGTGGTGGCAGGGATCCACTACCCTTCCGATATCGAGATGGGCCGCATCGCCGGCAGCGTGATCAGCCAGCAGCTTTCACAGCAGCAGGATTTCCAGCAGCAGTACCGGCAAGCGCGCGACGAGCTGCGTCTGGCGCTGGATTTGCCTGCGGAAAAATAGACCCGGCGGCTAACACCGGGCCCTGACGGCCCGGTTTACGGCTGCTTGTCCAACAGGTAACGCACCACCGCCGCGTACTCTTTGGCGTAGCCTTCGACGCTGGTGCTGGCCATGCCGGCATTGTCTATCTTGTATTTGCCTGCCACGTAGAACGATGGGGTGCCGCGCACCTCGAACGCTTTCACCGCTTCGTTCTGCTTGGCGATCAATCCTTTGACCAGCAGGCTGTGACGCGCGTTTTCATAGGTAGCGGCATCGATGCCGGCCGCCGTGAACACCCGCTGAATATCTTCGGCACCGTTGACGGCGCGCTGTTTCTGCACCGCGTCGAACATCGCCCCTTCAATCTTGTCTTCCACGCCCAGCACCGTCGCCACCGCCCAGGCTTCGGTCAGCTCATTGCCCAGTTTACCCATCAGGCTGACGTGATATTTGGTGACTTTCTCACCGGCGGGCAACGCCTGCGCCACAGTACTGCCTACGCGGTAGGTATCGGCGAACTGATAGCAAGGGCCGCAGTAGAAGGAGAAGAACTCCACCACCGCCGGCGCGGCGGCCACCGGCTTATCCAGCCGGGTGTATTGCTCGCCCGCACGGTAATCCGCGGCCTGAACCGCGGGCAACGCCAACATCAATACGACGGCGGCGGCGAACGAACGCTTAACTTTTGCCAACATAAACACTCCTGGTTTCGATTATGAACATCGTCCTTAGCGGCGGTTTTTATAATCAAATAACCGGCAGAAGGCCAGTTTTTATTACCTTCTGTTTATGTGGGATTCAGTCAGCGCCCTTCGTAGCCGTCCCAATAGGCACCTACCGCTTCCTGCGACAGCACCTGGCGGCGCTTAGGATTGTCGGAGCCGCTGTAGGCACGATTGATGAAAATGGTCTTGTGTTCCATGTTCTGCTGGAATTCCGGGCTGGCCAGATAGTCGGCCTTTTTCTGCGCCTCGCTGCGCGCTAAGCCCGCCGCGCGATCCTTTTTCCCCTGCTGGTAGAACTGTTCGAACATCGGCACGGCGTTTTTAATGCTGCCGTTCACATCGGTGCGGAATTGCGGATCGAAGTCATCGCGCGTTTGATAAACGTAATGCTTGGCATGCAGCTCCGCGCTGCTGAGGTGGTGGGTGCAGGCGCTGAGCGCCAACAGCGGCAACAACAGCGCCGCGCTTTTCAGTTTTTTCATGTCGTCTGTCCCTGTCAGTGAGGAAGGTCCTTTAGCGCCAAGAGCATAGCGCCGGCCCCCGGTGAACGTCAAACGACAAAAAATCGCATCATATTGTTTTATATTAATATTATATACATTGATTGGTATTCATTGCCTGAAACACTATGCTTTAACAGAACAGGGTAAACACTCACCGACAGCGAGGCGGCCAATGAAACCGATCGACAAAAACGTGGGGGAGTACGACCTCACGGCGGAAAAAAAAGCGGGCATGATCACCGGCACTATCCGCGGTGAACTGCCGGACAGCGACGCCAACCTGCCGCTGGTGCCCTTCTCCGGCACCTTCGCCGGCCCGAGCGTGGCCGACGCCATCGCCGATATCCAGCAACAGTTCCCCGACATCGAACCGGCGATTATCGACGACTTGCGCGAGGAACTGCTGAAGGCCGGTTTCTAAACCGGATCGCGGTGCCGTACGAACGGGCTGTAGACCGGCGCGCCGGGCTTCAGCGCCAGATCGGCGTCAAAATCGTCATTGCGGTTGAACGGTACCGCCGGCCAGGCGGCAAGATCGCTTAAGCCTTCCCGATACGCCTGCGTCACCTGCGCCAAAGCGGCGTTCTGCGCCCGCCGCTCCTCGCCCGCCAACCCGCCGCGCACGCCATAGACCAGGAACGGCTCCAGCACGCTAAAGCCGATATAGTGCAGCGCATGCATGATCGGCCACAGCATCAACCGCATATCGCCGTCACGCCCGTCCGGCGCACAGGCCTGAGCGGAAGCGCCGGCGGTAACGGTCAGCAGCGCTCGTTTGCCGCGCATCACGCCGTTCTCATGGCGGTGGCGGCTGTCGTACACCCCGCCGTAAACGAACACCCGATCCATCC
This sequence comes from Serratia sp. 4542, assembly GCF_016805595.1. NCBI lineage: Bacteria > Pseudomonadati > Pseudomonadota > Gammaproteobacteria > Enterobacterales > Yersiniaceae > Serratia > Serratia sp. 4542. The sequence continues at coordinate 71,859 of NZ_RXKV01000006.1, read as the reverse complement.
AGCCTTTGAGGATGGCCGGTGCGCCGAACCACCAGAAAGGGAACTGCAGCACCAGCGTATCCGCCCAGCGCAGCAGCTCGATATGCCGCCGAATCTCCGCCGGCAGCGCCTGGATCGTCCAGTGATGGCGCTGCTCCTGCATCGCATCGAACCTGTCCGCCTGCTTTCTGCTGGGGTAATGGCCGGCGCCTTCGCGCGGATCAAACCCCTCCTGATACAGATCGACCGTCTTCACCTGGTGCCCCTGCGCCAGCCAGGCCTGCCGCGCCTGTTCGGCCAAATGGGCATTGAAAGAATGTGGCTCGGGGTGAGCCAGCACAATCAGCACGTTCATCCTGTTTCTCCCGCGGTAAGGTGGTGCTGCTATGCTGTGGCTTTATCGCATCCTTGGCAATTACGCACCTGAAGGTAACCCCCCATGGCCTATCCCGGCGACGTCTATTCGAGTAAATGCTCCGCGCGCGATGCGCTGGCGCTGATTTCCGGCAAGTGGGTGATGCTGATCCTGCCCGCGCTGGCGCAGCGGCCGATGCGCAACGGCGAGCTGCTGCGCCGCATCGACGGCATTTCACAGAAGGTGCTGACGCAAACGCTGCGCCAGCTGGAACGCAACGGGCTGCTCGAACGGCTGGATTTAAGTGAAAAGAATCAGGCGCATGTGGAATACCGGCTCAGCGCCGTCGCCTGCTCGCTGGTCGAGACGCTGACGGCGCTGGACCGATGGGCGGAATACCATTTCCCCGAGTTGGACGCCGCCCGCGAGCGCTATGATGCCGACCGCAAGCGCGCGGCCGATTAAAGCGGTTTGGCCCGCAGCGTCTCGCCGCTGCGCACGAAGTTGCCCGCCCCCAGATGATGAATCGTATGCAGATCCGCATTGGCGGCGGTGAAGTTCCAGCGCCCCTGCTGGAACACCCGCTCGTCCGCCGCCGCGCTCAGCACCTCGCCGAAGCAGGTGTCGTATTTTTCCTGCGCGCCGCTTTCCGGCAATAAGCGGCACTCCAGCCACGCCACGCAGCCCTGTTCGATCAGCGGCACCTGCAGGGTGGCGCTCGGCGCGGCAGCGATGTGGAAGCGGGCGAACTTGTCGTCATCCAGCCCGGACACACTACCGACCGCGTAGGTGGCGTCGATGAACATGGCCGCCGGCACGCAAATGCCGAATACGCCGCTCTCCTCGATCATTTGCCGGCTGTGCGCCCCTTTGTCCACCACGATGGCAATGCGCGGCGGGCTGAACTCCACCGGCATCGACCAGGCGGCAGCCATCACGTTGCGTTTGGCGCCGTCGCGGCTGCGGCTGGTGATCAATACCGTCGGGCCGTGGTTCAGCAGGCGGCTGGCGTGTTCGAGGGCGACAGGGCGAAAGTGGCTCATCGGGAAATCCTTGCGAGTGAGTGATTGCCCAGCAGTGTAGATCTGCGCTGCGGCGGCAGGCAACGCGGGGCGCACAGAATGCGCAGCTGAGGCGCTTGTTCCCCGTCGCGCCATCCGTTATCTATAGTTAAATCAATTCGCCGCTAACGGCTCCCCCCACCTGAGGATCTTGCCTTGACGTTTTCAAAACACCCTATCGCCGCGCTGGCGCTGGCAAGCGCCGGCCTGCTGTCGGCGGGCAGCGCGCTGGCCGCTTCCGATGCGCTGGTGTACTGCACCGTCGCCTCGCCGGAATCGTTCAACCCGCAGCTCTCCAGCTCCGGGCCGACCTTTATCGCCACCTCGCAGGTGCTGTACAACCGCTTGGTAACGCTGCGCGAAAGCGATAAAACCCCCGCCCCTTCGCTGGCCACCGAGTGGAGCGTCAGCCCGGACGGCAAGACCTACACCTTCACCCTGCGCCAGGGCGTAAAATTCAACAGCAACAAATATTTCACCCCAACGCGCGACTTCAACGCCGAAGATGTGGTGTTCACCGTGATGCGGCAGAAGGATCCCGCTAACCCGTATCACAAGGTCTCCGGCGGCAACTATGAATACTTCACCGACATGGGCCTGGATAAACTGATCGCCAAGGTGGAAGCGGTGGACGAGCATCACGTACGCTTCACGCTGAGCCAGCCCAACGCCGCCTTCGTCGCCGACTGGGCGATGGATTTCGCCTCGATCCTGTCCGCCGAATACGCTGACGCCATGCTGAAAAAGGGCACGCCGGAATACGTCGACAACTGGCCGATCGGCACCGGGCCGTTCGCGCTGCAGCAGTACAAGCAGGATTCGCTGATCCGCTACATCGCCAACCCGCACTACTGGCAGGGCGAAGTGGCCAGCAAGCATCTGATCTTCTCGATTACGCCGGATCCGCAAACCCGGCTGGCCAAGCTGAAGACCAACGAATGTCAGATCATCCCTGCGCCGCTGCCGGAACAGTTCGCCGCCATCAAGGCCGACGGCAACCTGCAGCTGCACGACATTACCGGGCTGAACGTCGGCTATCTGGCGTTCAACACCCAGAAAAAACCGTTCGACAACCTGCTGGTGCGCCAGGCGCTGAGCTATGCGGTGGACAAGAAAGCGATCGTCGCCGCAGTGTTCAAAGACAGCGGCACCCCGGCCAACTCGCTGCTGCCGCCGGGCATGCTGGGCTACAACGATAAACTGCCGGAGTACGCCTACGATCCGCAGAAGGCGCGCGAGCTGCTGAAGCAGGCCGGGCTGGAGCAGGGCTTTGAGACCGACATCTGGTCGATGCCGGTACAGCGCCCCTACAACCCGAACTCGAAGCGCATCGCCGAGATGATCCAGAGCGACTGGGCGAAGGTGGGCGTGAAAGCCAAGATCGTCACCTGGGAGTGGGGCCAGTATCTGGCCGGGCTGCGCAAAGGCGAACAGCAGAGCGCGCTGTACGGTTGGGTGTCGGACAACGGCGATCCGGACAACTTCGCCACCCTGCTCGGCTGCGCCGGGGTGCAGAGCGGCGCCAACGTGGCGCGCTGGTGCGATAAGGATTACGACAGCCTGATCCAGCAGGCGATTCAGGAGAATCAGCCGCAGGCGCGCGCCAAGCTGTATCAACAGGCGCAGGTGATCTTCGCCAAACAGGCGCCGTGGCTGCCGCTGGCCACCGGCAAAGTGTTCTACGCCACCCGCAGCAACCTGAGCGGCTACGTGGTGGACGTGAACGGCAGCGACTTCGCCAAGGCCAAATTGAACTGATCCCAGGCGCCGCGGCGAGAGCTGCGGCGCTACCCGCCTCATCGCTTAATAAGCTGCCAGCCTCTGAACCTACCGCGCATTAACTTCACAACTTACGATGCTAGCGCCCTCCCCTGCCGCCAGGCATTTAATCCACTAAGTTCATAGCTTAATAAGCGGCGTAATCCCTGGCATTTTGCTTAAACTGCACGTAGGCGCTTTCCTCGCCTGTAACATTTCGTTACCATCGGCACACAGACCCTTTAACATCAAAAGGTAACCCGGTGCAGAACACCTACATGCCGTGGCAAATTCGCCTGCACTGGCTGGTGGCGATCCTGCTGGTCATCACCTGCGTCACCATCGAGCTGCGCGGCTTTGCCGAACCGGGCAGCGCCCCCTGGTACGTGCTGGTTGTCACCCACTTCAGCTGCGGCGTAACGGTGTTTGCGCTGATGATCGCCCGCCTGTTCCTGCGCTGGCGCCACCCTTCGCCCGCTATCGTGCCCAAACCGCCGAAGTGGCAAACCGGCCTGGCGCACCTGACGCACACCCTGATTTACCTGCTGCTGCTAACGCTGCCGGTACTGGGGGTGTACTCGCGCTATCTGGGCGGCAAGGAGTGGTATCTGTTCGGCCTGCCGATGCCGTTCGCCGACGTGGCGGATCGGCCGCAGGCGCGGATGATTATCGGCTGGCACAAAACGCTGGCGTCGTTCGGCTACTGGCTGATCGGCCTGCATGCTGCCGCCGCGCTGTTCCACCACTATATCGTCAAGGACAATGCGCTGGTGCGCATGCTGCCACTGATGAAAAAGCGCTGACTACCCGGCTCCAGGGATGAATTTTCGGGCCACGCCCGCTGACAGGGAATGACATGCAAACCCAATTTTTTCATGTGACCGTCGAGCAATGCGCTAGCCAACAGACGGCGCCCGACAACCTGGTGAGGATCATCGCTTCCGGCCAGACGTTCTTTTTTTACCGTGACGACTTCAGCGACAGCGAAAATCTGCTGGCCAGGCTCGCCGCCGGCGATCGGGTGAAGATTGGCGCCCACCGCCTGCAAGACGGCAGCTATTGGCTGCACTGGCTGCTACACGGCACTAAAGGCCGGCTGGAGCCAGACAGAACGCTGAAATACAAGCTGAAATACTTCGCCCTGCTGGTGCTGGGCGCGGCGCTCACCGGCGGTTTCCCGGCGGCCTTTTTCATCATGGACCGAGAAGATTCCTGGCTGACCATCGCCCTGTTCTTTATCGCCATTATCGCCGGCCTTATCGGCATCGGCCTGGTGCTGTTCGTCGGTTCGGAGCTCCTGCTGATAGCGCACCGCGGCCGCAGGCGCCTGCTCAGGGCGCTGGATCGCGTGCTGCAGGGGCAAGACGTCACGCCGCCCGGCTCGCTCAGCCTGAAAATCCCCGGCATCAGATACCGGGCCATCCGTGCAGACGCAACGTCAGCGCCCACATCGCAACAAACCGAGTTTCCCCTCCCTGACGGCGTCGAGGCCTCCGGCATCGAGACGGTCAACGCCCTGAGCTACGAACTCCGCGACTATAAGCTCCCGCGGCAGGTGCAGTATTTGGACACTTATGCGTGGCGCCAGAAGGAGACGCACTTCGCGTTGACGACCCGCGCGCTCAACGTCCCCAATACCAAACTGCATCCGGTATTTCGTCGGCAACATCCGCTTTTCATCGCCAAAGGCGATCCGCTGCAGGTGCTGTATTGCGAAAACGACACCGTCCCCGAGTTGCCGACGGTGCGTGGGATCATCAATCACCGCGACCGCCAAACCTATCTCATCGGCAGCAGCCGCTACTTCACCGAAGCCGGCCTTAACCTGAGCACGCGCGTCGTCTTCATCCTCGGCGCGATCATGATGTGTTTGATGCTCGGCATGATCGTGTGGGATAACGCCGATACCCCAGCGGGCTTTTACCTGGATGCCTGGACCCTGAAGCGCCTCGGCAGTGAATTGCCGCCGATTCTGCTGCTGATGATGTTGATGGTCAGCGGCCTGGCGCTGTTGATCGAGGGCTTCGCCCAGATCTGCCGCCTCTACGCGTTTGACCAGCACCGCACGTTTAAGACGTTCAAATACCTGCGCAATCTGCGCCGCAGGCTATGGCGGCAGGAACAGGTGACGGAGCTGAAATGATGACGTTAGCGCTTTATAAAAGACCCCTTATTATCCTGATGCTGTTTTTGGCCAGCGCGCTGGGCGTCTATTTCCTCGCCCCTGAACAACGCTATGCACAGTGGCAATGGACCCAGAGCGACGAAGCCTTGCCGACGATAGCCCGTTACGATCTCATCCACAGCTACCCGGCGCAGGACGGTGCTCTGCTGCTCATCAGCAAAAGGAGTGAACGCGGGGCCTACAATAGCTTTTACGGCTGGGCGGCCAGCTACCTGAGCCAGGTGTTATTCACCGGCCCGAAGGGGTTGCAGATGCTGGGGCAACTCGACGAATCGATCTACGATGCGGTTTGCGTCGAGCAGGAGTGCGCGCTTTTTCTGTCCAAGGGGCGCCGGCTGGTCGATGTGCAACGGGGCACCCTCGGGGCGCTGATCCCCTGGCCGGAGGGCGACGACAACCAGCCTTCCTTTATCGGCGGCAAACTGGTGGCGCTGCCGGGGCAACACGCGCTGTATTTCATCAGCACCGAAGGCGTATTCTACAGCCCGGACTTTGGCGCCCATTGGCGGCAAACGCTGGATCTGCCGGCGCAGCTGGACGCGCGGCAGCTGCTGGGCTTTGAGCGCGGCGAGGAGGACTCACCGACGGTTAACGCCGCCGGAAAGCGCAAATCCATGCCCGAGATCTTTACCGCCGTTGATGGCGAACGCGTGCTGTTCTGGATGAACCCGGTGCTCGGCTCCGGCGCCTTGCACATCGCCGTTAACGGCAAAACCGGCGAGGTGGCCGAACTGCATTGGCTAACGGTACGCGTGAAGGAAAGCGCCCAGGCCCCGGATGGCGGCATCTACCTGATCGCGCAAACGCTGGACAGAGGGCTGTATCAGCTCCTGCGTTATCAATCTAGCGGGCAGCTGACGGTGCTGTTGGAAAACGGCGATAAATCGCTGTATCAGCTGTGGGCGGGCAACGACAAGCTGGTCGCCCAAACGGATAACGGCGATGCGCGCCTTTCGCTGATTTTCGATCTGCGCTCATCCGACGTGCGCTACCGGCAGCCGTTGGAGTACCGCTACAACGGGCGCGACGACGCACGTCAGACCGTGATCGAACCGGAAAGCCACTATGGCGATGACGGGGAGACCCCGCCACTGCCCTACTTCGTCCGCTATCGTTCCACCACGCCGTGAACATAAGGAACTTGCCATGCTGTTAGGTTATGGCGCCGGCGCCGCAGGATTGCTGGCGCTGTTGTTGGCCCTGCTGCTCACCGGTATCCTGCTCACCTGGTGGGGCCGGCGCTACATCGCCGCCCGCTGCGGCCGCCCGCGACCGCCGCTCTCCTGGGGCGGCTATCTGCTGGCCTCGGCGCTAGCGGTCTACCCGGTGGCGTGCGCGCTGATGCTGATCGGCATGGCCATCCAGGACATCAAGAGCCAGCGGGCGGAAGAACGCTGGAATCAACGCAGCTACCTGACGCTCGACGAGGCAAAACCGTTTGGTGAAATCACGCTGCCGAAGGGAAGCTGGGTAAATCGGCAGGAGCCACGCCTGCCCGGCACCGAAGACAGCCCTATCACGATGGACGGCGTGACCGCCGTGCGTTTTCCTCAGCCACAGAGCGTGGCCGGCGTGCCGATCATCGCCTTTGAGGTTTTACCGCCGGTGATGGAGCTGGCGAGCGCGCACACCTTTACCCGCCCGAGCGGCCAAAGGGTGCGCTGCGAAGCCGGTTGGCTGGTCACCTTCTTGTTGCCGCCGGATCGGCCAGCTCCGCAATGGGAGGAGTGGCAGGCCGGGCTGCCTGCGGCAGCGTTTCGGCCCAGCAGTTGGGCCTTTAGGGAGTGCTTCTCCGGCAGCCCGATCGCCGTACTGACCTTGCACAACGGCGAAGTCAGGGTGCTGCCTTAAGCCTTACGCCGTGGCGTTGGGCAAGCGCACGGTCACGCGGTTATTGGCCGTGGGCAGCTGCAGCGGCGCTTCCTGCCAGCTCACCGCGATAACCAAGACCGGCGGCGCCGCTACGCGCGGCGCACGCCCGTCGGGCCCCACGCCGTAGGCATCCCATTCAATCACGAACACGCCGCCGTCTTGCGGCTCGACCCGCTCGACGAAAAAAGTGGTGTCCGAACCGCGCCCGCCCGCCGGTTTGTGCGCGTGAGAGAGCAGGCTGAACCACTCGCCGGCGAAGTACAGATGGTACAGACCATCGACAATATGCTCGCCGTGGAACTGGCAGCCGCCGACGCTCAAGCCGTCACCCGCCGGGGATTCCGCCACGCGTTCGAGATCGCGCACAAAACGATCCGTCGGCCGGTTATCCAGCAACAGCTCATAAGGGGGCGCGTGCAGCAACGCGGCCGGATCGTCCGCCTGGCGCAGATCCGCCGGCAACATCGAGCGCGCCGCCAGCGCCCGCCCACTGGGTAAGGCGATCGCCAGACGATCCGCCGGATCCTCAGTCCACTGAGGCACCCACAGACCGCGCAGCTGACGCAGCGGCGTAGCCTCCGCCTGCCGACACCTCGCCCGCAGCCGCGCCAGCGCTTCAGCGGAACCGGCGGCCAATGCCGCCTGCTCCCGATCAGTCAATGCAGGCAGCGCGTACATCATCCGGGCGGCAGGCTCGTACACCGTCAGCCCCTCACCCTCGCGGCTGCGGGTCGGGATCAGGCGCAGCTTGCCATCGTCCACGTCCTGCGCCGCCGCACAGGCGCCATGCACAATCGCCCCGTCACGCAGCAGCAGCGTCCAAAAATTGGGGCCACCCATGCCCAGCTCCCCCACGCCGCCAATCCGCCGATCGCTGTCGCCGGCGTGCGCCATCTCAATCGGCTGCGAGCGCCAGTCGGTCTTGCGCCATTCTGCCGCCTCTGCTGGGTCTTGCGCGCTTTTAGCGGCGTACTTCGCCCATTGCAGCACGGCAAACAGCGCGATGCACAGCACGCCGAAAACCGGGTGATCCTGCCAAATCAACAACCAACCGACGATCAAAAGGGCCCAGGCGGCCATGGCGATATCCTTTTCCACGAGAAAACCGCCTGATTCTAGCTCAGGCGGTTAGCGGGGTTGAAAAATATCGCCATCAGGCCAGGCGCTATTTGCCCTTGGCCTGGAACAGCTGGTTCACCAAGGTCGTCGCCGGCATATCCAGCGCCCCGTACAGTTCACCGGCTTTGGCATCGCCATTATCCCCCAGCCACTCTACTCCCACCGTACCGTAATCCGTCGGGATCACTCCGGCCTGAATCAGCCGAGCCATCCCCGCTTCATGCTTGGACTGGTTGAAAGTGCCGGAGGCATCGATCACCACATAGGTGTCGTACCCCGCCGCTTTGGCGGTGATCGCCGGGAACCCGGCACACACTTCCAACGATACGCCGGCGATCACGATCTTTTTGCGGCCGGTGGCCTCGACCGCTTTGCGCACGTTTGCGTCGTCCCAGGCGTTGACGCTGTGGCGATCGATAATTTTCACACCCGGCAACGCAGCCTTGAGCTCCGGAATGATCGGCCCGAACGGACCGTTGGCACCGGTCGACGTCACGACCACCGGGATCCCCATCACCTGGGCCGCTTTGGCGAGCGCCACGACGTTATGCTTCAGCGTCGCGCTGTCCATATCACGCACGCCGGTGATCAGGCCGATCTGATGGTCAACCAACAACAGTACCGAGTTGTTGCGATCCAACAGCTGCAAAGGGCCAGACGCCTGCTGCGTCTGAGTATGTGGCTGCGGCGCAGCCGGCGCGGCGAAGGCCGGCTGCGCCGCCCCGGCCATCGCAATGGCCAAGGCCAACGTGCGGTAAAGGGTTTTCATGATGTTTATCCTCATTTCAACAATGGTGTGCCTGCAGGATAAAACCGCATCAATGAGGGTTAAATAGGCGACAATAGAAGCTATCATTGCAAAAATGATCACAATGAGGTGCGCGATGTCTGTTTTTCCGCTCGATCTCAACGCCATGTATTTTTTCACCCAGGTCGTTGAGCACAAAGGATTTACCGCTGCCGGCAAAGCGCTGGGCATCCCCACCTCTCGCCTGAGTCGCCAGGTGGCGCAATTGGAACGCCAACTCAACCTGCGGTTGCTGCAAAGAACCTCGCGGCGTCTCCAACTCACCGACGTCGGCCACGAGGTCTATCAGCACTGCGTCGCAATGATGCAGCAAGCGCATCAGGCCCAGCAGGCGGCCTTGCGCACGCTGGCGGAACCGAACGGTACCGTACGCTTCAGCGTGTCACCGCTGCTGGCAGACGAAGTGATCGCATCTATTTTGCCGACGTTCATGACGCGCTTCCCCCGAGTGAACGTGGAAACGCACGTCACTGCCCGACGGGTAGATCTGTTGGAAGAAGGGCTGGACTTCACCCTCCGCGGACTTGGCATCGCCAACGAGGCCGCAGGGCTCATTCAACGGCGGCTCGGCACCGCCAAATGGCTGCTGGCCGCCAGCCCGGCATGGCTGGCGCGACACGGCGCCCCCGCAACGCCACAGCAGCTGAGCGATATGCCCTGCCTGCTTTACCCGCCACAGCAAGGCGCGCCGGGTTGGCGGCTCTACGGGCCGGAAAACGCCGTGATTAACGTGCCCTTCTCGCCCCGGTTAAGCAGCGATAATTTGCAGGTCATCCTGCATGCCGCCCTTGATGGACAAGGCATTTGCGGTATCCCCTACTACGCCTGCCGCCAGGCGCTCGCGCGCGGGGATTTACAAGAGGTGCTCAGCGGGTGGCATCCACAAAATGGCGAGCTGGTGCTGCTTTACCCATCACGGCGTGGTGTGCCACCGGCGGTAAAAGCGCTGATCGAATTCTTTTGCCAGGAAATACCGCCGCTGCTGGACGACCGCTAACCGCAGGTAAAGATGATTATTCCAAACAAAGTCAATAATAAGCCTGGCAATATATCCGGAATGCACCTGACGTTATTTATGTAACTGCACGGATCACATAAATAACGCTTCACAGAGTGATTCCAACGTAAAGAAATAACTCTCTGCATATCAATGAAATACTTACAACCAGATTAAAAAATGAAAGATGAATGCAGAAAAAAACCGCAATAATTTGTGTATATTCTAAACATTGACTATGTTTAGACATACTATTTATATGCAGATAAAAACGCCAAATAAAAAAGAGAAAGGCGTCTAGCAAAGTTAAATCAACCCCACCAGCCACGAGGGTAAAAACTATTTTATAGCAATATTCCGAGGGAATTTAATTTCCACGGAACGGTTAACCTTGGGTTTTATCAAGCCAATAGGCTACACACCGCAATTAATAACATTAATAGTATTCCGGAGAGCGACAATGAAAATCGTTACAGGCATTATCCTTACCTCTGTAGCCGCCTTCAGCGGCGCGGCTTACGCGGCCGATGCGCAGCCTACCACCGGCAGCGCGGCGGTGACGCTGGAACACGTGCACGCCGTGATGGAAAACGGCAGCCCGGCGCCACAGCACGACGCCGCCTGCAAAAAAGAACTTTCCATGCCGGAATCGAAATATATGGGCATGAAGGTTAAAACCGATTACACCATTAACAGCAGCACCATGATGATGTCGGCCAAATCGATGTTCCCATCACCGGATTCCATGAAGCCCATGGAGCTGACGGTCGATCTCTCCGCGTTGGGCCTGGCTGATGTGTATGCCTTCGGCGCCTTTAAACCGGCCGCACTGCCGCAGGCCTATATTTATTTCACCATCGACAAGGATTTTAAAAATCCGGTCAGTACCTTTATGATCATCAACCAAGGCAAGCAATATAACTGCGTAATCTCCAGCTCGAATAAAATGATGAGCAAAGAGATGCGCGGCAAGATGATGATGAAAAAACAGTAGCGGAATGAAAAGCGGCGCTCCCCTTAACAGGCAGCGCCGCCAGAAAACGCGTTAAATCAGACCAGGGTTGTATTTCTGGTTGAATTTCTCTTCCGACTGGAACAGATAAATAATGCCTTCGATAAAGCCGACAATCGCCGGGATCCCCGTCCAGCAGAACAGCAGGTAGAACAGCCCCCACCACTTCATGCCCAGGTAAACAATGAGCTTTCCAAACTGTGGGACGGGTATCACGACGCACATACCAAAGAGAACGTGTCAGGATACAGCAACAAGAAGTTCCGCAAGTACATCGATACTTACTGCGGCAATCCATCGAAATCATTTATAAAAAAAGCGACGCAAATAATAATCACATCTGGGAAGTAAAGGTGTGGGGAGACAATCAGGAAACACAAGAGTACTTGTATCTCCGCAAGGCGCTGGAAGACACCTACGAGAAATATCCCCCTCCCGCAAAGAGATAAATTAATCGTTGTCCTCTCTCCGGTTGGGGAGGGGATAACAAAGCTCTTGTCGCCGTATCTCCCCTTGTTTCCGAACACCCCAATAGAGTCCTCATTCTCACAGTTATGTATCATTCTCCTTATACTGATCTTCTCCGCAAACAACGTGTGCGGCCGTCGTTCGGTATCGGACTGAGCACAAACATGATAACGCAGGGATTTTACACAATGCAGAGTGTCTAATTACAGTGGGGTTGTGTCGAAAATAAAATACAAACTGGCCGTTGATGCGCTGACTGAAAAAGCTAAAGGAAGTGGGAATAGCCGCCTCGGCAAGGCGGCTGTGATATTCAGGGAATGATTAACTATCAGAAATGACCATTGCAATCTGCTGATAAGCCTTTATTTAGGCAAAAATCAACCATACTCCCCCAAGAAGGCCCACCGCCATTAGGATACATTACACTTGATGGCGTTCCTGGGGCCCAACATGTCCCGTTTGCATCGATATAAGTCCCGTTATCAACACCGCGTTGATCGACTACATTTGTGGATTCACGGTGACCATCAGTTACAAATCCGCCGCTTACTGATGCTAACATGTTACCTGTTAACTCTTTCATTAATAATTTCCTTATAAAAAATATTTTATTACTCACATCCATGCTTCAATACTGACGTGTATTCATCGTAAAATGAAACACGTCTTAATATATCACCTTTGAGTAAGGTGATTTTGTTTTTCTTGTATGGCAGAAAAAGAGTGTCCATTTCGCGATAAGATAACTTGATTAGGCCGCAAGCAGCATATAGCTTGGCTTCTGGAGTGGCTTTTTCATCTTTTGCCAACCTAATGAAAATGTCTTTTGAGTTATTCTTATTCAGAATGGCGTTATATGCCATTTCACCGTCACTTATTTTACCAGCAAAGCCATTCATTCCAAGCGAAAAAAAAGATGCCTTTTTCAGTATTTCATACTCTGTGTTTTCAGCTGCCTTCAGAAAAGAAGAGTGTAATATCAAGAATGGAATAAGAAGTTTTAAAATTCGCATAGTAAGTTCCATTACCCTCGAGTTCCCTTTATTCATTACCTTAGCACTATAAACAAATCGGGTTCAAGAGGCAATGTCGAAAATATCATGCAGAGATAGGGTAATGCCTTAGTTGAACAGAGGGAGCAGCGTATGAATCCCTCTAAGGCGATTTTTCTGCATAACATCGTCCTGTGAGAGGTACACTGGCACTGCAAATGTGGCATTCAGTTAACGTGAGCTGCAGGAGACGCTGGCTGAACATAGCTTGAATGCCGAACACTCCACGATAGAGTTTTATCCCGTATATTGCTCAATAATCTAGTGACACCAGCTCACCACAATGCTGGTGTTTAACGAATTGTTGACGGCATAATAGGGCAGGACTAAATTCCCCCTCTCTTTATAAGGAAGCAACAAGGTGTTTCGCCAGGAAGCGATCGATAATCAGAAAATGAAATGGCGTGGCCGGGCGCTCCTACTTCCTGGCATTCCCTTTTGGCTCACGGCAGGGCTCTGCCTGTTTTTTCTCATTGCTTTTCTCACCTTCGTGGTCGCCGGTACCTATACCCGGCGGATCAATGTGACCGGCGAGATCAGCACCTATCCCCGCGCGGCCAACGTTTACTCCACGGTTCAAGGGGTAGTGGTCAAACAATTTGTCACCGAAGGGCAGGTGATCACCGCCGGAGCGCCCATTTACCAGATTGACGTCAGCAAAAGCACACGTAGTGGTGTAGTCAGCGATAACCAGCAACGGGATATCGATGGCCAGTTGGCACGCATTGCGCAAATTATCAGCCGACTGGAAAGCAGCAAGCAGGCCACGCTCACTATGCTGGAAAAACAGAAGGCGCAATATACCGCCGCGTTCTCACGCTCAACCGACATCCTTCGGCGTGCTCAGGAAGGGATACGCATCATGAAGGAGAACATGGAGAACTACCGACACTATCAGACCAAGGGACTGATCAACAAGGATCAGCTCACCAACCAGGTGGCGCTGTATTACCAGCAGCAGAACAACTTGCTGGGCCTATCCGGCCAGAACGAACAGAATGCACTGCAGATCACCGCGCTGGAAAGCCAGATCCATACCCAGGCCGCCAACTTCGACAACCAGATCTACCAGATGGAGCTGCAGCGCTACGAGCTGCAGAAGGAGCGGCTCAACATCGATGCCGGTGGAGCGATCATCGTTCGTGCGCTGGCCGATGGCCGCATCGATTCTCTGAGCGTCACGGTTGGCCAGATGGTCAACGTGGGTGACAGTCTGCTGCAAGTGATCCCCCACGACATCGATCACTACGCCCTGGTGCTGTGGGTACCTAACGATGCCATCCCCTACATTGCTGCCGGTGACAAGGTCAATGTACGTTATGACGCCTTCCCGGCGGAAAAGTTCGGCCAGTTTGCCGGTACGGTGTCCGTCATCTCCAAAGCCCCGGCCTCACCGCAGGAAATGCTGACCTATCAGGGGGCGCCCAAAGCGGCGCTGACCGCCGCCGTGCCGTACTACAAGGTGATTGTCATTCCGGAAAAACAGGCCATTGCCTATGACGGTAAACGTCTGAGCCTGGAAAACGGCATGAAAGCGCAAAGCACCCTGTTTCTGGAAAAAAGGAGGATTTATCAATGGATGCTGTCGCCGTTCTACGACATGAAACACAGCGCGACGGGGCCGGTCAATGAGTAAGCCTGCATTCAAACAGCTGGTCAGCCAACTGGATCTGCGGCTACGTCACCGGGTTCCCATGGTGCACCAGACCGAGTCGTCGGAATGCGGGCTGGCCTGTCTGGCGATGATATGCGGTTACTACGGAAAAAACATCGACCTGATCGCGCTGCGCCAGCAGTTCAACCTGTCAACCCGCGGTGCAACACTGGTTGGACTGACCGGTATCGCCGAGCAACTAGGGTTGAGCACCCGTCCCCTGTCTCTGGATCTGGACGAACTCAACGCGCTGAAACTGCCCTGCATTCTGCACTGGGAATTCAACCATTTCGTGGTGCTGGTCAGCGTCAACGGTCACCGCGCGGTGCTGCATGATCCGGCGCGCGGACGCCGGGTCATAAGCCTGACGGAACTGTCGCACAGTTTCACCGGCGTAGCGCTTGAGGCCTGGCCCGGCAGCGAATTCACCGCCGACAGCATTCGCCACCGCATTCATCTTCGCACGCTGATTGGCAGCGTACACGGGCTCAAGGGGGCGCTCGGCAAAATCTTTTGCCTGTCTCTGGTGTTCGAAACCATCAACCTGGTGATGCCCATCGGCACGCAGCTGGTGATGGATCACGCTATTCCTGCCGGGGATCGCGGGTTACTGACGCTCATCTGCGTGGGGCTGATGCTGTTCATCCTGTTGCGAGCTGCCATTGGCATGGTGCGCGCCTGGTCCGGACTGGTCATGTCGACGCTCATCAACGTGCAGTGGCAATCCGGTCTGTTTACCCACCTGTTGCGCCTGCCGCTCGGTTACTTTGAACGGCGTAAGCTGGGTGACATTCAGTCACGCTTCAGTTCACTGGATACGCTGCGCAGCACTTTCACCACCAGTATTGTCGGCGCCATCATGGACGGTATCATGGTGATTGGCGTGCTGGTGATGATGGTGCTATATGGTGGCTGGTTGACCTGGGTGGTGATCGCGTTCACCGCGCTTTATGTGCTGATGCGCCTGCTGACTTACGGGTATTATCGCCAGCTGTCCGAAGAGGCGCTGGTGAGAAATGCCCGCGCAGGTTCCTATTTTATGGAGACGCTGTACGGTATCGCCACCGTCAAGATGCAGGGCATGGCGGAACGCCGCATCGCTCACTGGCTAAATCTTGAAATCGACAGCATCAATACCGGTATCCGGATCACCCGGATGGACATGCTGTTTGGCGGGATCAACACCTTCGTGGCGGCCTGTGACCAGGTTGTTATTCTGTGGTTGGGAGCCAGTCTGGTTATTGATAATCAAATGACTATCGGCATGTTCGTCGCGTTCGGTGCTTTTCGGGGCCAGTTCTCCGATCGTATCGGGTCTCTGACGGCGTTTCTACTGCAGCTGCGCATGATGAGCCTTCATAACGAACGAATTGCCGATATTGCCCTGCATCCACGGGAAGATCGCAAGCCTGACCTCCCATATATCTCGGGAATGCAACCGATGGGGTTGTCTACCCATGCCCTGAGCTACCGGTACGACAGCCAGTCACCGGCGGTCTTTGATGCCTTGGACATCAACGTTGCACCGGGAGAAAGCGTGGCCATCGTGGGCCCGTCCGGGGCAGGCAAGACCACGCTGATGAAGGTGTTGTGCGGGCTGTTTCCTCCTGATTCAGGGAAGGTTGAGGTGAACGGCGTCGATATTCGGCAGCTCGGCATCAACAACTACCACAAGATGATCGCCTGCGTGATGCAGGACGACAAACTGTTCTCTGGCTCAATCCGGGAAAATATTTGCGGGTTCGTGGACGAGGTAGATGACGCCTGGATGGAAACCTGTGCTCGTGCCAGCTATCTGCATGAAGTGATCATGAAAATGCCTATGGGGTATGAAACCCTGATCGGCGAACTGGGGGAAGGATTATCCGGCGGACAGAAGCAACGCCTGTTTATTGCCCGGGCTATTTATAAGAAACCGGCGATTTTGTTCCTGGACGAGGCGACCAGTGCGCTGGACAAGGACAGTGAAGCGAAGGTGAATCAGGCGATTAAGGCACTCAGCATTACACGGGTGATTATTGCCCACCGCGAAACCACCATTGCCTCGGCCGATCGCGTCATCGTTCTGACCCACAAGGCGGATCAATGAATAAATCACGCTTTGCATTTACGCTGGCCTGTTTTGCGCTGGTTCTTCTCATGGTGGGCCTGACCTTTTACCCCTGGTTTCTGAGCGATAACGCCGCGTTTGTGCAAACAGGTCTGGTGTTACCCGTTCTATATCTCCTCGAGTTCGGCCTCATCGTCCCGTTATATGTGGCCTTTTTTAGCAAAGAGCATGGTATGGGCATGGGAAAAATTAACGGGCGGTTAATGATTGCGTTCACGGTATTCATTCTGCTGCTCCAATACCTAGGCGCCTATATTTTGGGGATTAGGAAAGCAGAAAGCTGGATGACCGAACAAGAAGCGGTAAGGGGGGGCGTATTTTGGGCGAACACCATCCTGTTGGTCTTTCTCGTTCCCATTTACGAGGAAATGGTATTCAGAGGGTGCCTTTTCAGTGGGTTGTTGCAGGTATTCAAAGGCAGTATCTATTGGTCTGCGCTCACGACGTCAGTTGTTTTTGCCATTCTGCATACTCAGTATTCGGATATACGCACGCTAGTGATCCTGACGCTGGTGTCACTACTTTTGATTGCTGCACGCATTTTATCGAGGGGAGTGGCTATGCCGGTATTGCTGCATATGCTGATGAATGGTTTCATCATGGCGACCAGCTATTACTTTTCATAGCGTCAGCATCGAAAACAAGGCCTCCACCCATCAGTCTTTCCTGAGTTTCAGCACATTTTTTTTCCACCATTCACTGGTCACAAAGACATAGCCTAGCGCTATAACGACAGAGTAGCACAGGTTTTTTATCACTAAAAGCCCTTTAAGTTCAGCGCTTTGAATAACATTGACCACGGTAAGACAAAATAGAAAAAGAAAAAAAACTCGGATAAATTTCTTCATAGCGAAATGAGCTCCTCCTTCGAGTGGCCGGGAGATATCCCCGGCCATCACCGCATTACCAGTGGCACTGTCCATTAACACTGTTTTTGTTGCTGTCACCGCCAAAGGCACCACGGTCGTTACCACCGTTGTTGCTGTGAGTGGCATTCCATGCGGCATCAAAACCGGCTCCGCCAAGAACACCACCGACAACGGTACCCACAATAGCGCCCAATGGTGCCCCCGGTCCAGTGAGCATCCCTCCGATAACGCCTCCGGTCGCCGCAGCTGCCGCTTGGGCTGCATCACGCCCAGAATCGTGACCACGATTGCTGCCACCATTGTTGTTGACTCGGCCGCCACCATCACGGTTATCCCCAAAATTTCCTGCACCAGAAACATGGTAGAGCATAGATGGATCAATAACTTTCATAAACAACTCCTTTTGATGATGAAACCACAGCGTGTAAAGTTATGTAAAGCGACTAATTATTAACCCACACAACGTGAGGTTTCAAGGAGAAATTGTTAGAAAATTTTAAGTTTTTCATTACTAGATCATCATTCGCAGGGCTGACTGCACTCCGGCGACGCCCGGTTAAAAATGACAGGGTAGCAATACTGACGTTATCCAGTACACCCTTTATGCATAGGATATTTGATCCGAGTATGTCTGTTTTCGCATCTGATGAGAAAAAGAACGAAAATGGCATAGCGGTTATATACTCCATATGCCACACATCTGCATACTAGACCTATGCCTTATAGGCCATGAAATCAGGAAGACATCATGCAAACTGTATCAATTTTTAAAATGACAATAACAATACCGCTAAAAATGGCAACCTGAGATATACATTGGCCAGTCTATTTTTGCCCACTTAAAATGACCGCTTAGACTTGTTCCGAAGTAACCTGTTGTGGCCGCTCTCTAATGTATTCCGTCAGCGAGCGCGCTATGATTTCCTATGCTTCACTCAGGATTCTGAACAGATAATGTCCGATAAGTCCTGCTCTTCAACCCACTGCCCCTGTGGCAAATCCGGTCAGCACCTTTATGATCATCAACCAAGGCAAGCAATATAACTGCGTAATCTCCAGCTCGAATAAAATGATGAGCAAAGAGATGCGCGGCAAGATGATGATGAAAAAACAGTAGCGGAATGAAAAGCGGCGCTCCCCTTAACAGGAAGCGCCGCCAGAAAACGCGTTAAATCAGACCAGGGTTGTATTTCTGGTTGAACTTCTCTTCCGATTGGAACAAATAAATAATGCCTTCGATAAAGCCGACAATCGCCGGGATCCCCGTCCAGCAGAACAGCAGGTAGAACAGCCCCCACCACTTCATGCCTAAGTAAAACTTGTGAATGCCCAACCCACCCAGGAAGATGGCCAGCAGGGCCGCCGCGAGCTTGTCTTTTCTGCTCATAGTGCACTTCTCCTAACTTCTCACCGAACCACCGGCATGTCCAAAAAACGGATGCCGCTCCACAGAGCGCCGCATCACAATGCTTGAGGAGAAAAACATTCATCCATCAAGACTCAACAGGGGTAATTATAACAGCGGATGATTAAACGGTTGTTTAACCGGCGAAAAGGTAAGCAAAGGGAATCTGAAGGAGAGGTGGTGCCGATAATAGGAGTCGAACCTACGACCTTCGCATTACGAATGCGCTGCTCTACCAACTGAGCTATATCGGCATCGAGCCGGGCCTGCGGGGCAAGCCGGAAGTGCGTTGAACAAGGTAGACCTGTGCACGAAATGAGTCAATAGCCGCCGGGGCGTTTGGTTGTTTTGCAAGCAGCCACACTGCCGCGCGTTGGCCCTTCCAAAAAAATCAGGACGCAGCACGCTGCGCCCTGACGTATTTACTACCGCAATCCGGCCTTAGCTGCGCACCAGATCGTCGCCGTAGCCGATCCACTTGTAGGTGGTCAGCGCGTCCAGGCCCATCGGGCCGCGGGCGTGCAGTTTCTGGGTGCTTACCGCCACTTCCGCGCCCAGGCCGAACTGGCCGCCGTCGGTGAAACGGGTGCTGGCGTTGACGTACACCGCCGAGGAGTCCACCGCGCGCACGAAGTGCTCGGCGCTGCTCAGCGAGCGGGTGAGGATCGCGTCGGAGTGGTTGGTGCCGTGGGTGCGGATGTGGTCGATGGCCTGATCGATATCGTCCACCAGCAGCACGTTCAGATCCAGCGACAGCCATTCGTCGTCGTAATCTTCCGCGTTCACCGGCACCACCGTCGCCGGGCCGCCCTGCAGCAGCGGCAGCGCGTTTTCCGCCGCGTGCAGCGTCACGCCCGCCGCCGCCATTTTGGCGCTCAGCGCCGGCAGGAACTCGGTGGCGATGCTGCGGTTCACCAGCAGCGTCTCCAGCGAGTTACAGGCGCTCGGGCGCTGGATCTTGGCGTTTTCAATCACCGTCAGCGCCTTGTCGAAATCGACGTCGGCATCCACGTAGGTATGGCACACGCCGATGCCGCCGGTGATTACCGGGATGGTCGATTGCTCGCGGCACAGCTTGTGCAGGCCGGCGCCGCCGCGCGGGATCAGCATGTCGACATAGCGATCCAGGCGCAGCAGTTCGTTCACCAGCGCACGATCCGGACTGTCGATCGCCTGCACCGCCGCCGCCGGCAGGCCGCACTGTTCCAGCGCCTGCTGGATCACTTTCACCGTCGCCTGGTTGGTATTGTGCGTCTCTTTACCGCCGCGCAGGATCACCGCGTTGCCGGTTTTCAGGCACAGGCTGGCGACGTCGATGGTGACGTTCGGCCGCGCCTCGTAAATCACGCCGATCACGCCGAGCGGCACCCGGCGGCGCTCCAGCTTCAGCCCGCTGTCCAGCAGGTTGCCGTCCAGCACGTGGCCGACCGGATCGTTCAGGCGGCACACCTGGCGCACGTCGTTGGCGATCGCCGCCAGCCGCGCCGGCGTCAACAGCAGGCGATCGAGCAGCGCTTCGCTCATGCCGGTGGCGCGCGCTTGCGCCATGTCTTGTTCGTTCGCCAGCAGGATCGCTTCGCTGCTGGCTTCCAGCCTGTCGGCCATCACCGACAGCACCTGATTCTTCTTCGCCGTGCTCAGCACCGCCAGCTGCCAGGAGGCCTGCTTGGCGGCCTTCCCCATCTGCTCCAGCATGCTCACTCCTTAACTGACAATCATATCGTCGCGGTGCACTGCCACCGGACCGTATTCATAACCGAGGATCTCGCTGATTTCCTGCGAGTGGTGCCCGGCGATCATGCGCATCGCGTCGCTGTTGTAGCGGCTGACGCCGTGCGCCAGATCGCGCCCCGCCAGGTTGCGGATGCGGATCACTTCGCCGCGCGAGAAGTCGCCCTTCACTTCGCGAATGCCCTTCGGCAACAGCGAGCTGCCGCGCGCCATCATTGCTTCCACCGCGCCATCGTCGACGGTGATCTCACCGGCCGGCGGCGCGCCGAAGATCCAACGCTTGCGGTTTTCCAGCGGGGTTTCCAGCGCGTGGAAACGGGTGCCCACCGGTTTGCCTTCGATCACGTCCGCCACCACGCCCGGCTTGCTGCCCGCGGCGATCACCACGTCGATGCCGGCGCGGCAGGCCACGTCGGCCGCCTGCAGCTTGGTGCCCATGCCGCCGGTGCCCAGGCCGGAGACGCTGTCGCCGGCGATGGCGCGCAGCGCGTCGTCGATGCCGTGCACTTCACGGATCAGTTCAGCCTGGGGGTTGTTACGCGGATCGGCGGTGTAGAGGCCCTGCTGATCGGTCAGCAGCAACAGTTTGTCGGCCCCGGCCAAGATGGCCGCCAGCGCCGACAGGTTATCGTTGTCGCCCACCTTGATTTCGGCGGTAGCGACGGCGTCGTTCTCATTGATTACCGGCACGATGCGGTTGTCCAGCAGCGCCGTCATGGTGTCGCGCGCGTTGAGGAAGCGCTCGCGGTCTTCCAGATCGGCGCGCGTCAGCAGCATCTGCCCGACGTGGATGCCGTAAATGGAGAACAGCTGTTCCCACAGCTGGATCAGCCGGCTCTGCCCCACCGCCGCCAGCAGCTGCTTGGAAGCGATAGTGGCGGGCAGCTCGGGGTAGCCCAGGTGTTCGCGCCCGGCGGCGATGGCGCCGGAGGTGACGATGACGATGCGGTGGCCCGCGGCGTGTTGCTGCGCGCACTGGCGCACCAATTCGACGATGTGGGCGCGGTTCAGACGCAGCGATCCGCCGGTCAACACGCTGGTGCCCAATTTCACAACCAATGTCTGGCTGCCGTTCATAGTATTTCTGCCGTGTGTAATTGAGAAGAAGAGTGCAAAGGTCTTTGTAACAGGAGAGACGCGTTATGCCAACAGGCACAACGCGAAATCAGCACAATACGTGGTCAAACGGGGTCAGGCGGAGAGTTTGATCAGTTTTTCTTTGAAATCGTCGGCGGGTTCCAGCCCCAGTTCCATGGTCGCCAGCAGCTCGCCCAGGCGGCGATGGAAGTCGCGCAGGGTGTCTTCCAACTTGGCGCTCACTTCATCATCCTTAATGTTTTGCGCCGTCCAGTCGCCTTCCTTGTCGAACAGGCCGAACTGGTACGAATAGGTGAAGCGCGCCTCTTCCGCCTGCAGCTCCATCCACCAGCCCCAGAACTCGCGCTTCTCCGGAGCGGGCTTTACATTGACGCAGACGGCCAAACAATCAAAGAAAAAACGGTCGTTTTCACATTGCCCTTCACGCAGGTACGGCCCCAAGCTGGCAAAACGTTTCATTAGTCGGCTTTTAGGGTGACCACTCGGTAACGTCATTCTCTAACCTCCTCAATGTAGACCACTCTTTTTAACAAACTGTTAAAATTTAGCAACTAATTAACGCATTTTGTCCCTCAGCCAACCGGACATCTGCAGCAACGCCCGGTGGAAGCTGTCGTAAACCGGGGTGCGCGGGATGGCGACCAGCTTGCCGCTCACCGAGGAGGTGACGATCAGCTGCGACTCTTCTTTTGGGCTGAGCGTATCGCGCTCCCAGTAGCCGGAGATCATCGGCGTCGGGCAGCGGCGCCCCAGCAGCCCCTGCATTTTCAGCGAGTAGCTGTTCAGCTCCACCTTCAGCACGTTGTCCGAGGCGTTAGCCATGCCCATGCGGCTAGCCAGCACGTCCATATACATGTCCGGCACGTTCAGCTGGGTGCTGCTGTCACACAGCAGGCGATGCACCACCGGCCCCAGGCAGGCCACGCCGCGCAGCCGCTGCGGCTCCAGGTAGGCCAATCGCACCGCCACGTTGGCGCCGAAGCGGAAGCCAAAGGCGCTCACCCGCTGATGGTCCACCCACGGCACCGAGGCCAGCTGGATCAGCACCTGTTGGTGCAGGTAGCTGGAGTCCTGCGTCAGCTTCCATTTGCAGGAGGAGCCGATCGACGGCATGTCGAGCGTCAGCATGGCGATGCCGTGCGGCGCCAGGTAATCGCGGAACAGGCGGTGGTAGTCGGTCTGCAGCGTGTCGAGGCTGCCGCACATCAGCACCGTCGGGAACGGCGCTTCGCCCTTCTCCGGCATGTGCAGGAAACCGGTGACGCTGCCGCCGCCCTCGATGCGAAACTCCAGCTCTTTCAGCTGATACGGCAGCAGCAGCGCCGCCTCTTCGTAAGCGCGGTTGGCGAGCATCTCCGCCTGTTCGGCCAGCTCGTCGCCCTTCAGGTGCGGGTAACCGGCGATGCTGTACAGGCTCGCGGCCTTCAGCCAGTATTCGCCGCCGAGCAGCGGATCCTGCTGCTCCGTCGCCCGCTGCTGCCACTGCATGCCCTGATGGATCCACTCGTAGATCCAGTTGCCGTTGCGGTAGCCCACCACGGTATCCAGCCGCTGCGGATTGCTGCGCTCGGCGTCCGAGGCGGCGATGCGCGCCAGCACTTCGTGGATTTCGATCGGGCTGACGCCGCGCCAGGCCCACAGCAGCGGATTCAGCATGCGGTACCAGCTGCCGGTGGTGTCGCCTTCCAACGCGGAATGCATGGCGGCGCTCACTTTGTTGCGCGCGCGCAGCACCAGCGTCGAGGTTTCAGGGTGTTTGAATTTAGGCTTGAAAAGAATTTCAGAAAGGTTGGCCTGTGCCATGGTAACAACAGCCTCCGTAAATCTGGCGATAGGCCGCAAAAGGCCTACTTAACTGGAGGTAGTGTACCTAACTCTGGCGGGATAAACCAAGATAACGCAAACGCCCGGCATAACCGGGCGTTGACTTAGAACTGGCTGGGCTTAGCGGCCGCCGATAGGGGGAACGAAGCTGACGCCCATGTCCCACGGCTGTTCGATCCAGGTATCCTGCGGGATGTCGACCTCGTAGTCGTCCACCAGCGGACGGCCCGCCGGTTTGGCGAAGATGGTGACGAAATGCGCTTTCGGGTACATGTCGCGGATCGCTTTCGCGGTGCCGCCGGTATCCACCAGATCATCCACCACGATGAAGCCTTCACCGTCGCCTTCGGCGCGCTTGAGCACTTTCATTTCGCGTTGGTTGTCATGGTCATAGCTGGAAATGCAGACGGTATCCACATAGCGGATGCCCAGTTCGCGCGCCAGCAGGCCCGCCGGTACCAGACCGCCGCGGCTTACGGCAATGATGCCAGTCCATTTGTCGGCAGGCAGCAGGCGGTGCGCCAGCTTGCGTGCGTGCATTTGCAGCATATCCCAGGTAACAACGTATTTTTCGCTCATAGAATCGTGTCCCAGCCGGCGGTGAAGCGGCTTATTTTATAGTTCAGGGGAAAAAAGGTTGCGCGAGATTATAGAGACTGGCCGCATTGAATTCCAGCTGTACCGAGGAAAACCTCGCGATTTCCGCCGCGCGGCTTTCCGGTGATTGATGCTGAAAAAACGAACGTTCCCGCAGCGAAGCCGTGTGATCAAGCGCTTAAACCGCACAATACGGGGCGCGCACCGCCGGAAATAAAGTGATATTCTCTGATGATCGTGCCACGACGCACAGATGCCCACTCACCTTAACCGCGCGGCACGCCCGTCCTGTCGGAGCCTGCCGTCACAGGAGACTTATAGTGTCTGAATTGTCTCAGCTTTCGCCACAGCCGCTGTGGGATATTTTCGCCAAGATCTGTTCTATCCCACACCCTTCTTATCATGAAGAAGCGCTGGCGCAGCACATCCTCACCTGGGCCAAAGAAAAGAACCTGCACGCAGAGCGCGATCGGGTCGGCAATATCCTGCTGCGCAAGCCGGCCACCAAAGGCATGGAAAACCGCAAGCCGGTCGCGCTGCAGGCGCACCTGGACATGGTGCCGCAAAAGAATAACGACACCGTGCACGACTTTGCCAAGGATCCGATCCAGCCTTATATCGCCGGCGAGTGGGTGAAAGCGCGCGGCACCACGCTGGGCGCCGACAACGGCATCGGCATGGCCTCCGCCCTGGCGGTGCTGGCCGACGACAGCGTAGAGCACGGCCCGCTGGAAGTGCTGCTGACCATGACCGAAGAAGCGGGTATGGACGGCGCCTTCGGGCTGCAGCCGAACTGGCTGCAGGCGGACATCCTGATCAATACCGATTCCGAAGAGGAAGGCGAAATCTATATGGGTTGCGCCGGCGGTATCGACTTCATCACTACCCTGCCGCTGCAGCGCGAAGCGGTACCGGCCGGTTACCAAACCCTGAAGCTGACGCTCAAGGGCCTGAAAGGCGGCCACTCCGGCGCCGAGATCCACGTCGGGCTGGGCAACGCCAACAAGCTGCTGGCGCGCTTCCTGTTCGCCCATGCGGCGGCGCTGAACCTGCGCGTGCTGGATCTGAACGGCGGCACCCTGCGCAACGCCATCCCGCGTGAAGCCTCCGCGGTGGTTGCGGTGCCGGCGGACAAGGCCGACGCGCTGAAAGCCCTGAGCCAGGAGTTCCTGGCGGTGCTGCAGAACGAACTCTCCGCCAAAGAGAAGAACATCACCGTACTGTTGGAGCCGACCACCAGCGCTTCGCAGGCGCTGAGCGCCGACAGCCAGCAGCGCTTCCTGGCGCTGCTGAACGGCACGCCGAACGGCGTGATCCGCATGAGCGACGCGGTAAAAGGCGTGGTGGAAACCTCACTGAACGTCGGCGTGGTCACCACCAGCGAAAACGAAGCGGAAATCATCTGCCTGATCCGCTCCCTGATCGACAGCGGCAAAGACTATGTGGTCGAGATGCTGACCGCGTTGGGCCAGCTGGCCGGTGCCAAGGTGGCGCCGAAGGGCGGCTACCCGGGCTGGCAGCCGGACGCCGACTCGCCGGTGATGCACCTGGTGCGCGAGCTGTATCAGGAGCTGTTCAACAAGACGCCGAACATCATGGTGATCCACGCCGGTCTGGAATGCGGTCTGTTCAAAAAGCCGTATCCAAACATGGACATGGTATCGATCGGGCCAACCATCACCGGCCCGCACTCGCCGGATGAACAGGTGCATATCGAAAGCGTCGGTCTGTACTGGAAGCTGCTGACCTCGCTGCTGAAAGCGATCCCTGAGCGCGCGTAAGCTGCGCGCTTAACGCAAAAAGCCGGCGACTTGCCGGCTTTTTTATTCCCAAGGCAGCGCCAGCTGCCGCTCCAGCTGCGGATCGAGCAGCGTCACATGCAGCCCCACCAGCCGCACGCCGCGCCCTTCGCGCCGCTCGCGCCACGCCTGCCGCGCCACCTCCAGCAAATCCTGCCGGTTCAGCACCGGGAACACGTGCTCCTGGGTGGTTTGCTGAAAATCCTGAAACTTCAGCTTCACGCCCTGCCGGGCGATGTGCAGATCCGGCTTCACCTTGCGCAGTCGCATCTCCAGCTCGGGATAGAGTTTGTCGATAATCAGTGTTTCGCAATCTTCCCAGTCGTGAATGTCTTCCGCCAGCGTGCGCTCCACCCCTACCGATTTGCGCAGCCGCTCCGACGAGATTTCGCGCCGATCGATGCCCTGGCACCGCTCCCACAGCACCCGGCCGAACTTGCCGAAGCGCTTGAGCAGCTGCGCCAAATCGTATTGCTGCACGTCGGCGCAGGTGATAAGCCCCACCTCTTCCAGCCGCTTGGCGGTCACCTTGCCGACGCCGGGGATCTTGCTGAGCGGCAGCTGCTGCAAAAACGCCGGTACCTGCGCCGGCGTGATCACGTATTGCCCGTTCGGCTTGTTCATCTCGGAGGCGATTTTGGCGAGAAACTTGATCGGCGCAACGCCGGCCGAGGCGGTGAGGTTCAGTTCGTCGGCGATCGCCTGGCGGATCTCCTGGGCGATCAGCGTTGCCGAGCCATTGCATTGCGGGCTGTCGGTCACGTCGAGGTAGGCTTCATCGAGCGACAGCGGCTCGATCAGCGGAGTATACCGGGCGAAGATTTCGCGGATATGCAGCGAGGCCTCTTTGTAGGCCGCCATGCGCCCCGGCAACAGGGTGAGGTGCGGGCACAGCTTGAGCGCCATTGCCGTGGACATGGCGCTGTGTACGCCGTAGCGCCGCGCCGGGTAGTTGGCGGTGCTGATCACCCCGCGGCGATCGGCGCTGCCGCCAATCGCCAGCGGGATATCGCGCAGGCTGGGATCGTCGCGCATTTCCACCGCCGCGAAGAAGCAGTCCATATCGACATGAATGATTTTACGCATCGCACCCTCCAGTAACACTGTATAAGTATACAGTCAGATACCGAAAGCTCAAGGCCGCAGGATTCGACGAAAGCACCGTTTCCGCCAGATATTTCCGCGTTGTTAAAAAAGCTTAATTTTTCAATAGTATGATTTCCGCCATCCCGTGCGGCTCACCACAACGATAACGACAAGGTACCCTACATGATCAGATTTTCTTATTTGCTGCTGGCTTCCGCGCTGTCGCTGAGCGCGCTGGCGGCCAGCGCTGCCGGTCACGCGCCGGCGATCGTCGCCCACCGCGGCGGCACCGCCGATGCGCCGGAGAACACCCGCATCGCCATCGAAACCGCGCTGAAAAACGGCGCCGACGCCATCTGGATCACCCTGCAAGCATCCAAAGACGGCGTCATCGTGCTGTATCGCCCTTCGGATCTGAAAGCGTTGACCAACCGGCAGGGCCCGGTCTCTGCCTATACCGCCGCGCAGCTGGCCGAGACCGACGCCGGCTGGGCCTTCGCCAGGGGAGATGCGCACCCGTTCCGCGGCCAGGGCATCGGCATTCCGCGGCTGGACGACGTGCTTAAAGCGTTTCCGCACGTCACCTTCTATCTGGACATCAAATCCCCGGACGCCGATCCGGCGCAGTTTGGCCAGGCGCTGCTGGCGACGCTGGAGAGCACCGACAGCCTGAACCGCATCCGCGTCTACTCCACCGACGCCAAATACCTGCAGGCGCTGCCGCCGGCCATCCCGCGCTTCGAAAGCCGCGACGAGACCCGCACGCTGCTGGCCAACGTCACCATGGCGCACCAGTGCGACGTCAAACCGGATAACCGGCAGCCGCGCTGGTACGGGCTGGAGCTGAAGCGCGAGGTGGAAGTGGTGGAGAAATATACCCTCGGCGAAGGGCGTTCGAAGGCGTTTCTGACCTGGGATAAAGAGTCGATGGACTGCTTCCGCTCTCAGGGCCCGGCGCATATCATCCTGTTCGGCGTCAACTCGCCGCAGGAGTATCAGCAGGCGCTGGCGCTGGGCGCCGACGGCGTGATGGTCAACTCACCGGCCGAGGCGAAAAGCTTCCGCAAGGCGAAATAAATCATCGGCCAAGGGCATAAGGCGGTTCGACAAACCCACCTTATGCCCCCCGGCTTTCAACATCCGTTAGTGAGCAGGAACCACCTGGATGATGCCATTTTCATTGCGTACGCTAAACCCCGCCCCAAATAGCCGGGCAGCAGGCTCAATACCTTTACTTCGTTTATCCCGCGACAACAGCGTTACCGAAACCCCGTAAGACCTCCCGCCCTCGAATTTATAGTTATCGTCAGAAATACACGTAGCCGCGGTGACCGCAGGCATCTCGTTATCCGCGAAATTCTTGCCGAAGATAGCGTTGGCGTTGCCGATTTCTTCGATAATGACGCCGGCCAACCGCTCGTCCCCTTCCGGTTGAACCCGCACGCAAACGTGGTTATCAACGACAGTGACGCTGGCCGCGTAGTTCTTTGGCCTCGGATCGTTCATGTGCATACAGCCGGCGAGCAGCAAAGTCAGCGTTCCAGCCAAAATAATGCGGTTCATCCTGTTACCTCTGCTTAAAAAACTGAGAAAGCGCATATTCGTATTTTCTGGCGATCGTTTTATCCGTTACACCCTGAAAATTCACGCCATTGTTAATCGCACCCAGCCAGATAGTGTAACCATACTTCTTCAGGAACCAATAATCAGCGATGATTGAAGCCTGCTGTTCCATAGAGTAGTTATGCAACAGCTGTTTACCATCGAGTCGATATTTGTATTCAGCAGCCCAACTCAATAGCCCTCGGGTTCTCACCCACATGCCTTTTTGATGCTGCCAGACATGGCTCATTTCGTGGATAAATACATGCTGGAAACCTGCGGCGGCCGTGGAAAAATCAGCCTTATACAAAGCTTGTCTAAACCAGATTTCTCCGTTGGGCGCCATGGCCGTTCTGCTGGCTTGCAATCCAAACGGCAGATAGCTATCGCAGTGGACATACACCTTCTCATAGAAAACTGAACGGCCAAACACCGAACGGGCCAAATTAATTTCACCCACCGTTAACGCCCGTTTTATCCTTTCTTGTTGTTGTCCCATCCTGGAACTCCCTGAATCCAAAAGAAACCTAATAAGACGATATTTTAACCAACCGAGTCAATAGACTAACCTGCTGAGAATTATCAGGAAGATCCGAATGATTCTACAATGAGAGATGTATCAACCTTACGATTTAATCCTGAGCAAGATTAAAGATTACGATGGGCGTTTTAGCGATTTCTTTGAATCAAAAGAAGTCTGGTTCTGGCAGGTGATATGAAACGGATAGCAGCAATTATTTCCGGTGCGATAAGATAATAGGTATCAGTCTCATGCTCCTGGCTTTTCCCTTTCTCTCAGACTGGATTGTTGGCCGGATGTTGTGCTGTTTCGTGGGTGGTATACTCAGCAACCTGGCCTATTCAAAATCAAATACATCCCCCAAATAAAAAACCCGGCCTTGGCCGGGTTTTCGCTACAGCTACAGAATGCGGTGCTTGTCCAGCTGCTCGCGCCGCTGCGCCGCTTTGGCTTCGCGCTTTTTGCGCGCATCGCAAGGTTCCGGGCAGTCGCAGACTTTCTCCATCCCCAATGCGGTGATGCCGCCGCAGCTGCCCTGCAGGCTTTTGCGTTTGAACACGTAGCCCAGCGACATCCCGCCGACGATCAGCAGGAACAACACGAAGGTGGCGGCGAATACCGTCAGCATAGCAACCTCACGAACGCTTTTTCAGGTAGGGTTTGAACGCGTCCGAATAACGCTCCTCAAACCCGTCGGCGGTTTTCACGATCATGAACACCGGGATACCGAGCAGATTGGCCAGCGCCAGGCCGCGCTCCGGCCCCATCACGTTCAGGCCGGTGGACAGGCCGTCGGCGGTCATGCAGGTCGGGCTCAGTACGGTGATCGACACCAGGCGGTGGTTGATCGGCCGGCCGGTGATAGGATCGATGGTGTGCGAATAGCGCACCCCGTCCTGCTCGAAGTAGTTGCGATAGTCACCCGAGGTGGCGATCGACATCTCCCCCGGCTGGATCACCAACTGCGCCTGCTGCTGCGCACCGGCGGTCGGGCGCTCGATGGCGATGCGCCACGGCTTTTGCTCGCCGTTGCGCCCGCGCGTGCGCACCTCACCGCCGATATCCACCATGTAATTTTGCACGTGTTGCGATTGCAGATACTCCGCCACCACGTCCACGCCGTATCCTTTGGCGATCGACGACAGGTCGACATACAGTTCGGGGATGCTTTTCACCAGCGCGCTGCCCTGCACCGTCAGTTTATCGGCACCGGTCCAGGCGCGGCGGTGCGCCAGCTCCGCCTCGCTCGGCACTTTATCCGGCCGCCCTTCCGGGCCGAAGCCCCACAGATTGACCAGCGGCCCGACGGTCACGTCCAGCGCGCCATCGGTCACGCGGTTGATGCGCAGCGCTTCGCGCACCACCTCAGCGGTCGCCGGCGAAACCGGGAATGGCCGGTCAATGTCGCGGCTGGCGTTGAAGCGGCTCAGCTCGGAGTCCGGCCGGTAGGTGGACATCTGGTCGTTCACCTGCTCCAGCCGTTTATCGATCTCCGCCTGCATCTCGCGCGCCGACGGCGTATCGTCGCCGGTCACATAACGGATCGAATACGAGGTGCCCATGGTTCTACCCGTCAGGTCCACCTGTTCCGGCCCGCAGCCGGTCAGCAGCAGGGTGGCGCTCAGCGCCACGCCCGTCAGCCAGTTCTTCATCGCCAATGCGCGCATTTAGCCACCAAAGTCATCCAGCATGATGTTTTCGTCTTCGACGCCCAGATCTTTCAGCATCTTGATCACCGCAGCGTTCATCATCGGCGGCCCGCACATGTAAAACTCGCAGTCCTCCGGCGCCGGGTGATTCCTCAGGTAGTTCTCCAGCAGAACATTATGGATAAAGCCGGTGTAGCCGGTCCAGTTATCTTCCGGCTGCGGATCCGACAGCGCTACGTGCCAGGTGAAGTTGTCGTTCTCCGCCTGCAGCTGGTTGAAGTCGTCTTCATAGAACATCTCGCGCAGCGAACGCGCGCCGTACCAGAAGGTGATCTTGCGCTTCGAGTTCAGGCGCTTGAGCTGATCGAAGATGTGCGAACGCATCGGCGCCATGCCCGCGCCGCCGCCGATGAAGATCATTTCGGCGTCGGTGTCCTTGGCGAAGAACTCGCCGAACGGCCCGGAGATCGTCACCTTGTCACCCGCCTTCAGCGACCAGATATAGGAAGACATGATGCCCGGCGGCACGTCCGGGTTGTTTGGCGGCGGCGTGGCGATACGCACGTTGAGCATGATGATGCCCTTCTCTTCCGGGTAGTTGGCCATCGAGTAGGCGCGCACCGTGGTGTCGTTCACCGTCGAGCGGTAGCGGAACAGGTTGAACTTGTCCCAGTCGCCGCGATACTCCTGCGGCACGTCGAAGTCGGCGTAGCTGATGTCGTGCGCCGGGGCTTCGATCTGGATGAAACCGCCCGCGCGGAACGGCACGTCTTCGCCATCGGGGATCTTCAGCTTCAGCTCTTTGATAAAGGTGGCTTTGTTATCGTTGGAGATAACTTCGCACTCCCATTTCTTCACGCCGAAGATCTCTTCCGGCAGCTCGATCTTCAGGTTCTGCTTCACGTTCACCTGGCAAGCCAGGCGGCAACCCTCTTTCGCTTCGCGCTTGTTGATGTGCGAGAGCTCGGTCGGCAGGATATCGCCGCCGCCCTCTTTGATCACCACCCGGCACTGGCCGCAGGAACCGCCGCCGCCGCAGGCCGAGGAGACGAAAATTCCCTGGCTGGAGAGCACGTTGAGCAGCTTGTCGCCCGCCGGCGCATGGAAGCTCTTATCCAAATCGCCGTTGATCTCCACCGCGATGTCGCCGGTGTTCACCAGCTTCGATTTGGCGAACAGGATCAGCAATACCAGCACCATCACGATGGTGGTGAACATTGCTACGCCTAAAATAATTTCCATAAATTCTTCCCGCCTTTACAACTGAACACCGGAGAAGGACATGAAGCCCAGCGCCATCAGTCCGGTGGTGATAAAGGTAATGCCCAGGCCGCGCAGTCCCGCCGGCACGTTGGCATACTTGAGTTTTTCGCGGATCCCCGCCATGGCGACGATCGCCAGCATCCAGCCGGTGCCGGAGCCGATGCCGTACACCACCGATTCGGCGAAGTTGTAGTCGCGCTGCACCATGAAGGACACGCCGCCGAAGATGGCGCAGTTCACGGTGATGAGCGGCAGGAAGATGCCGAGCGCGTTATACAGCGACGGGAAGAAGCGATCGAGGATCATCTCCAAAATCTGCACCAGCGCCGCGATCACGCCGATGAAGGTGATGAAGTTGAGGAAGCTCAGATCGACGCCTTCCACCAGCGCGCCGTCGCGCAGGATCAGGTTGTAGACCAGGTTGTTCACCGGCACCGAAATGCCGAGCACGATGGTCACCGCGATGCCCAGGCCAAAGGCGGTCGAGACCTTCTTCGACACCGCCAGGAAGGTACACATCCCGAGGAAGAACGCCAGCGCCATGTTCTCAACGAACACCGCGCGCACAAACAGGCTGATATAGTGTTCCATCGGCCTTTACTCCTTTTCGATCTGCGCCGGCTTCAGGGTGCGCAGCACCCAGATCAGCAGGCCGATGATGAAGAACGCGCTCGGCGCCAGCAGGAACAGGCCGTTCGGCTGATACCAGCCGCCGTTCTGCACCGTTTCCAGCACCGGGACGCCGAACAGCTTGCCGGAGCCAATCAGCTCGCGCAGGAAACCGACCAGCACCAGGATCACCCCGTAGCCCAGCCCGTTGCCGATGCCGTCCATAAAGCTCTCGATCGGCGGCGACTTCATGGCGTAAGCCTCGGCGCGCCCCATCACGATACAGTTGGTGATGATAAGGCCGACGAACACCGACAGCTGCTTGGAGATCT
Organism: Serratia sp. 4542; assembly: GCF_016805595.1. NCBI lineage: Bacteria > Pseudomonadati > Pseudomonadota > Gammaproteobacteria > Enterobacterales > Yersiniaceae > Serratia > Serratia sp. 4542. The sequence continues at coordinate 39,045 of NZ_RXKV01000006.1, read as the reverse complement.
CGAACGCGTAGGCGCGCAACAGCTGATCGACCACGATCACCAGCGAGGCGATGATCGCCATCTGCACGATGATGCGCACGCTGTTGGGAATATGGTGACGGATCAGCGAGATGAAGAAGCTGGAGAACGCCGTGACCAGCGTCACCGCAATGGTCATCACCACCGCCGTCTCCAGCTTGGTGGTCACCGCCAACGCAGAACAGACGCCCAGCACCTGCAGGGCGATCGGGTTATTGTCGAACAGCGGCCCCAGCAGGACCCGCTTTATCTCTTTGGAATCAGCCATTTTTCAGCGCTCCTTCACGAACTTTTTTCAGGAACGGGCCGAAGCCGTGCTCGCCCAACCAGAAATCAAACGTATGCTGCACGCCGTTGGAGGTCAGCGTGGCGCCGGACAGGCCGTCCACCCCGTGCACATCCCCCTGACGCGCGCCGCCTTTCACCACGCGGATCGCCGGCTGGCCGTTGTCGTCGAACAGCTGTTTGCCGACCCACTGCTGGCGCCAGGACGGGTTCTCGACCTCGCCACCCAGCCCCGGGGTTTCCCCCTGGTCGTAGTAGGTGATGCCCTTGACCGTGTTGCCGTCGTTATCCAGCGCCACGAAGGCGTACATCATCGACCACAGGCCGGTGCCGTATACCGGCAGCACAATCTTGTTCACCTGGCCGCTTTCATCGCGCACCAGGTAGATTTCCGCCTGATTGCTGCGGCGCTTGATGCCGGCCGGATCGTCGCCCGCCGCCAGCGCCACGCTTTTGGCGTCGTCGCGCAGCGCGGCGCCCAGATCGAACGCCGCCGCCTTGCCGGCGACAAACTCGCCGCTGTTCAGATCCACCAGGCGCGGCTCGATGCGCTCGCTGTACAGGCGCTTGACCTGCTCGCTCTCCATTTTCGGCTGCAACAGGCCGGCTACGTCGAGAATATTGCGCTGCTTATCGAGCAGCTTTTGCTCCTGCTGTTTGGACTTCAGGCCGACGGCGGAGCCCGCCACCACCACTGAACACACCAGACACAGCAGCAGCACTACCAGCAGCGTTTTACCGATGCCGTCGTTTTTCGCTTCATTCGCCACGGGCTTTTCTCCGCTTGATGTTGGCCTGCACCACCAGATAATCGAACAGCGGTGCGAACAGGTTGGCGAACAGGATCGCCAGCATCATGCCTTCCGGATAGGCGGGGTTGACCACCCGGATCAGCACGCACATCACGCCGATCAGAATGCCGTACCACCATTTCCCCTTGTTGGTGAAGGAGGCGGAAACCGGGTCGGTCGCCATAAAGATCATGCCGAAGGCGAAACCGCCCAGCACCAGATGCCAGTACCACGGCATGGCGAACATCGGGTTGGTATCGGAACCGATGGCGTTGAACAACAGGGCGGAAGCCACCATGCCGAGCATTACGCCGGCGACGATGCGCCAGGAGGCCACGCGGCCGAACAGGATAATCGCCCCGCCGATCAGGATCATCAGCGTGGAGACTTCACCGATGGAGCCGGGAATGTTGCCGAGGAAGGCGTCCATCCAGCTGATGGACTGGCCGGTGGCCACGTTGCTCAAGCTGTGCGCCCCGCCTGCGCTCCACTGCGCCAGCGGCGTCGCGCCGGAGAAACCGTCCGCAGAGGTCCACACCAGATCGCCGGAGATCTGCGCCGGATAGGCGAAGAACAGGAAGGCGCGGCCGGCCAACGCCGGGTTGAGGAAGTTGCGCCCGGTGCCGCCGAAGATCTCTTTGGCCACCACCACGCCGAAGGTGATGCCCAGCGCGGCCTGCCACAGCGGCAGGGTCGGCGGCACGATCAGCGCGAACAGGATAGAGGTGACGAAGAAGCCTTCGTTGACCTCATGCTTGCGGATAATGGCAAACAGCACTTCCCAGAAGCCGCCGACGACAAACACCACGGCGTAGATCGGCAGGAAGTAACAGGCGCCCAGCACCATTTTGCTGACCCAGCCGGCGTCGGCCGCCAGCGAGGCGCCGAGCCACTGCGCCAGGCGATAATGCCAGTCGCCCGCCAGCACCTGTTGCAGCTCGTCGCCGCTGTACAGATGGTGCAGCGCCGGGATTGCCTGCTGGCCGACGTTGTACATGCCCCAGAACATCGCCGGGAATACCGCCAGCCACACCAGGATCATCATGCGTTTCAAATCGATGGCGTCGCGCACGTGCGAAGCGCCGCGCGTCACCGTGCCGGGGGTATAAAACACCGTGGTGGTCGCTTCATACAGCGGGTACCACTTTTCCAGTTTGCCGCCCGGCGTGAAGTGATGCTCTATCTTCTCAAAATAATTCTTCAGGCCCATCGGTTATCCTTCCTGCTCAATCTTGGTCAGCACCTCGCGCAGCACCGGCGCGTACTCATACTTGCCGGGGCAAACGAAGGTGCACAGCGCCAGATCTTCCTCGTCCAGCTCCAGACAGCCCAACGCCTGCGCGCTGTCGCTGTCGCCCGCCAGCAGATCGCGCAGCAGCAGCGTCGGCAAAATGTCCAGCGGCATCACCCGCTCGTAGTTGCCGATCGGCACCATGGCGCGCTCGCCGCCGTTAGTGGTAGTCGAGAAGGCGAACAGTTTGTTCTTCAGGAAGTGGCCCAGCGTGGTGCGGGTAATGGAGAACTTGTTCGGCGAAGGCACGATCCAACCGAACAGCTCTTTGTCGCGCCCTTCTTCCAGCACCGACACCTGCGAGTGGAAACGGCCGAGCCAGGCGTTCGGGCCGGCGGCGTGCATGCCGTTCAGCACCGAACCGGAGATCACCCGGTTCTCGCCGTCTTTCAGGCGGCCGGCGGTCAGCTCCTCGAGGCTGGCCCCCAGGCGGGTGCGCAGCAGCGCCGGCTGCGCCACCTGCGGCCCGGCCAGCGCCACGACCCGGCGGGTATCGAGCTTACCGGTGGTGAACAGCGTGCCGATGGCGATGACGTCCTGGTAGCCGATGTGCCAAACGGTTTTCTTCAGGCTGACCGGTTCCAGGAAGTGAATGTGCGTACCCACCAGCCCGGCGGGGTGCGGGCCGGCAAATTCGCTGTAGGCGATCTGCGGGCTGCTCTGCTGGCCAACGGAGGCACCGGCGGCGTGGCATACGTGTACCTTGCCCGTCGTCAGGCGCGCCAACACCAGCAGCCCGGCGTTGAACGCCGCCAGCTGTTCGGCGATGATCACCTGCGGATCGGCGGCCAGCGGCTGGGTATCCATCGCGGTGACGAAAATAGCGCGCGCTTCGCTGCCGGGGCTCGGCGTTTTGCTGAACGGACGGGTGCGCAGCGCGGTCCACAGGCCGCTGGCGATCAGTTCACTCTCGACCTGTTCGCGCGGCAGCTGGGCCAGCTCACCCAGCGGGTAATGCGCAAACTCGAGCTGATCGTCACCGCCGTTTTCCAGCGCAATCACCACCGATTGCAATACGCGCCGTTCGCCGCGGTTAATCGCGGCGATGCGGCCGCTGGCGGGAGCCGTGAAGAAAACCCCGGGGTTTTTCTTATCTTCGAACAACGCCTGGCCTTTCTTAACGGTATCGCCTTCCTGCACCAGCATGGAGGGACGCATTCCGACATACTCTTCCCCAAGCAGGGCGACATGCTGAATGTTCGGGCCGTCTTGGATCGCCTGAACCGGAGCCCCGGCTATTGGCAGATCTAACCCTTTTCTGATCTTAATCATAGGATTTATACGATGTAGTTTGGTTTACACGTCTGCCCAGCCCCAGAGGCGGGTGCTGACGATGCCAGGATTGCCGGGCAGTGCGCATGGCGGCACGCCCAACATGAACTTTCTCGCAGTGAAAAATCGGGGTAACGCGCATTCCCTTGATTCCCCCTTTCCGTTGTTTGCTCGACAGTCGATGTGTTAACGGCCTGTAGCCAAATAACCATCAAAACGGCCGGGTTATATGCCATAACCCCTGCCGCTTCAATCGCCACAGCGCGTTAAATTGAAGAGGGAATATTAACATTGTTCGCAACATTGTTCTGCGTTCCGTCGTGACTTGGGTCAAGCAAACGCAATTAAATTTCGCCTGTTTTTCACTACTTATCGTTAAAATCTGCCGGTCATTTCACTTTTATCGAGCTTTGTCGTTTTTTTATACATATCACGTATTGCTAAAAATAAACGCGCTGGTAATCTGGCGGTGTTTTGCAGCAGTAAAAACAATAATCAGTGGCATGCCGACCAACGTCATTGCGCCGGCAGATAAATATAAGCAGGAATAATAATGAGCAAAATCGCGCTGTTGTTTGCGATGCTTGTTTCTATGCCGATGATCACGGCCTGCAGCGCCAGCGAGCAGGTACCGGAAACGCCGGTAGTTAAACAGCAATTATTGGGTTCGCCGGTCTATATTCAGATCTTCAAAGAGGAACGCAAGCTGGAATTGTATGCCAAAATGGGCAATGAATTCCGCCTGGTCAACACGTTCCCGATCTGTAATTTCTCCGGTGGGCTGGGTCCTAAACGTCGTGAAGGCGACTTTAAAAGTCCGGAAGGCTTTTATAGCGTTGACGCGCGCCATCTGAAACCCGACAGCAAGTATTATCGGGCGATCAATATCGGTTTCCCTAATGATTACGATAAATCGCAGGGCTATTCCGGTGCTTATCTGATGATCCACGGTGAATGTAAATCGATCGGCTGTTACGCGATGACCAACACCTATATGGATGAGATCTATCGCTATGTCGAAGCCGCCTTCGCCTATGGCCAAAGCCGCGTCGACATCAGCATCTACCCGTTCCGCATGACCGAGCAAAACCTCAAGCGCCATGCGTCATCCAGCTATATCGCCTTCTGGCGCCAGCTGAAGCCGGGCTACGATTACTTCGCGAAGAACCACCAGCCACCGATGATGACCGTGGACAACGGCCAGTACGTGCTGGGTCAACCGTTGATGAGCAGCGGCCAGATGACGCAGTACGCGTCAGCCAGCCCGACGCCCAACACCAACCCCTTCGCTCAGAACAAGCCGCTCACCGAAGTGAAATAACGCGAACTCGCCTGGCTCAATCTTGTGCCAGGTTTCGTTGGCGGTCAGCGGTTGGGTGGCGATCACCGTGACCACATCGTTCGGTGTGGTCTGCTGCTGAAAATCGATTTCCACATCCTGATCGAGCAGCGTCGCCTTGCCGAACGGTGCGCGGCGCGTGATCCAATACAGGTTGGTGGAGCAATAGGCCATCACGAAGCGCCCGTCCGACAACAGCATGTTGAATACCCCTTTCTTGCGCAGCTGGCTCGCCAACAGGCCGATGTAGCGGAAAACCGCCGGCCACTGGCTCGGGGTGCGCGGGTATTTCAGCGCCAGCTGATGCAGCAGCCAGCAGAACGCGTATTCGCTGTCGGTCTGGCCGACCGGGCGAAACGTGCCGGTATCCAGCTGACGGTAGCCTTTCAACTGGCCGTTGTGCGCGTAGGTCCAGTTGCGGCCCCACAGTTCGCGGGTGAACGGGTGGGTGTTTTCCAGCGCCACTTCGCCGCGGTTGGCCTGGCGAATATGGGACACCACCGCACAGGACTTGATCGGGTAGTCCTGCACCAGGCGGGCGATCGGCGAGTTGAAGCTCGGCTGCGGATCCTTGAATGTGCGGCAGCCGTTCCCTTCATAGAAGGTAATGCCCCAGCCATCCTTATGCGGCCCGGTGCGGCCGCCGCGCTGTACCAGGCCGGTAAAGCTGAAGCAGATATCGGTCGGTACGTTTGCGCTCATCCCGAGCAGTTCACACATCGCCAGCACTCCTTAACCACACTGACACAGGCTGTGCGGGCGCACCATGCGGCGCCCGCAGTCTTATTCATGGGGAGCCGCAGCTCCCCGCAGGCTATCAAGCCTTAACCATCTCTTTTTCGATCAGCTGAATCAAGATGTGAATCGCTTTGATGTGGATTTCCTGAATGCGGTCGGCGTAGCCGAAGTGCGGCACGCGAATTTCCACATCGGCGGAACCCGCCATCTTGCCGCCGTCCTTGCCGGTCAGGGTGATCACTTTCATCCCCTTGGCGCGCGCCGCGTCGATGGCCTTGATGATGTTGCCGGAGTTGCCGGAGGTGGAAATGCCCAGCAGCACGTCGCCTTCGCGGCCTACCGCTTCCACATAGCGAGAGAAGACGTACTCATAGCCGAAGTCGTTGCTGACGCAGGACAGGTGGCTCACGTCCGAGATGGCAATCGCCGGGTAGCCCGGGCGGTTTTCACGGTAGCGGCCGGTCAGCTCTTCGGCGAAGTGCATCGCGTCGCAATGGGAACCGCCGTTGCCGCAGGAAATCACTTTACCGCCGGCTTTGAAGGAATCCGCCAGCAGCACCGCCGCACGTTGGATGGCGTCGATGTTGGCGTCGTCATTGATAAATTTCGCCAGGGTATCAGCCGCTTCGTTCAGTTCACTGCGAATAAGGTCGTGGTACATGAGGAACCTCTTGTTATCGTCAAATCTTCCGCTCCGCAGTGTACCGGATCGCGGAAACAGCGAGAAGCATTCTCAGCCAAACAGCGCGCCGGTTAAGGAAGCGGAGAGGTTTTTGATGATTGGTGCTGTCAGTTTGTGACCTGAGTTGTAATTAAACTGTAAACGCATTGATAAAAATTCTGCCTTGTACTAAAACCTATTACATACACACAACAGGTCAGACCTCTTACTACTTCGGAGCTTCTTATGATGGTTCTTAGTATTGTCGTTTTACTGGCTCTCCTCGGCGTGGTGTTCTACCACCGAGTGAACCTTACCCTCAGCAGCCTGATCCTGGTGGCGTACACCGCCGCCATGGGTGCGATTGGCCTGTGGAGCTTCTGGCTGTTGCTGCCGCTGGCGATCGTGCTGCTGCCGCTGAACCTTTCCTCCCTGCGCCGTTCCCTGCTCTCCGCACCGGCGTTGCGCGCCTTCCGCAAGGTGATGCCGCCGATGTCCACCACCGAGAAGGAGGCGATCGACGCCGGCACCACCTGGTGGGAAGGCGATCTGTTCCGCGGCGCGCCGGACTGGAACAAGCTGCACAGCTATCCGAAACCGCGCCTGACGGAAGAAGAGCAGGCGTTTATCGACGGCCCGGTGGAAGAAGCCTGCCGCATGGCCAACGACTTCCAGATCACCCACGAACTGGCCGATCTGCCGCCTGAACTCTGGGCATACCTGAAAGAACACCGTTTCTTCGCGATGATCATCAAGAAAGAGTACGGCGGTCTGGAATTCTCTCCTTATGCTCAGGCGATGGTGCTGCAAAAACTGGCCGGCGTTTCCGGCATCCTGGCGATCACCGTCGGCGTGCCGAACTCCCTCGGCCCGGGCGAACTGCTGCAGCACTACGGCACCGAAGAACAGAAAAACCACTATCTGCCGGGCCTGGCGCGCGGCGACGAGATCCCTTGCTTCGCGCTGACCAGCCCGGAAGCGGGCTCCGATGCCGGTGCCATTCCGGACGTCGGCACCGTGTGCATGGGCGACTGGCAGGGCAAACAGGTGCTGGGCATGCGCCTGACCTGGAACAAGCGCTACATCACGCTGGCGCCGGTCGCCACCGTACTGGGCCTGGCGTTCAAACTGCATGACCCGAACCGCCTGCTGAGCGACAACGAATCCCCGGGCATCACCTGTGCGCTGATCCCGACCAGCACGCCGGGCGTGGAAATCGGCAACCGCCACTTCCCGCTGAACGTGCCGTTCCAAAACGGCCCGACCCGCGGCACCGACGTGTTCGTCCCAATCGATTACATCATCGGCGGCCCGAAAATGGCCGGCCAGGGCTGGCGCATGCTGGTTGAGTGTCTGTCGGTCGGTCGCGGCATCACCCTGCCGTCCAACTCTACCGGCAGCCTGAAATCCATCGCCCTGGCGACCGGTGCCTACGCGCACATTCGCCGTCAGTTCAAGATCTCCATCGGCAAGATGGAAGGGATCGAAGAGCCGTTGGCGCGCATCGCCGGCAACACCTATGTGATGGACGCCGCCGCTTCGCTGATCACCTATGCGCTGGTGCAGGGCGAGAAGCCGGCCGTGCTGTCGGCCATCGTCAAATACCACTGTACGCACCGCGGCCAGCAGTCGATCGTTGACGCCATGGACATCGCCGGCGGTAAAGGCATCATGCTCGGCGAATCCAACTTCCTGGCTCGCGCCTATCAGGGCGCACCGATCGCCATCACGGTGGAAGGCGCGAACATCCTGACCCGCACCATGATGATCTTCGGTCAAGGCGCGATCCGCTGCCATCCTTATGTGCTGGATGAAATGGCGGCGGCGCAGAGCAACGATCTGAACGCCTTCGATAAATCGCTGTTCGGCCATCTGGGCCACGTCGGCAGCAACAAGGTACGCAGCTTCTGGCTGGGCCTGACCAACGGCCGCACCAGCGCCACGCCGACCAAGGACGCGACCCGTCGTTACTATCAGCAATTGAACCGCCTGAGCGCCAACCTGGCGTTGCTGTCGGACGTTTCCATGGGCGTGCTGGGCGGTAGCCTGAAGCGCCGCGAGCGCATCTCCGCTCGCCTGGGGGACATCCTCAGCCAGATGTATTTGGCTTCCGCCGTGCTGAAACGCTTTGACGACGAAGGCCGTCAGAAAGAAGATCTGCCGCTGGTGCATTGGGGCGTGCAAGACAGCCTGCATAAAGCCGAACAGGCGCTGGATGACCTGCTGCGTAACTTCCCGAACCGCTTTATCGCCGGCGCGATGCGCTTCGTGGTCTTCCCGCTCGGCCGTGTGCATACCGCACCGTCCGATCGTCTGGATCACCAGTTGGCTAAGATCCTGCAGGTACCTTCCGCCACCCGCAGCCGTCTGGGGCGCGGCCAGTACCTGACGCCGAGCGAACATAACCCAATCGGCCTGCTGGAAGCGGCGCTGGCCGACGTGATGGCCGCCGAGCCGATTCACGAACGTCTGTGCAAGGCAGTCGGCAAAAACCTGCCGTTCACCCGTCTGGATCGTTTGGCGGAACGCGCGCTGGAAGAAGGCAAGATCAGCGCCGACGAAGCGAAAATTCTGGTGAAAGCCGAAGAGAGCCGTCTGCGCTCCATCAACGTGGACGACTTTGCGCCGGATGCGCTGGCGGCCGCCAAGCCGGAAAAGCCGGCGGCGCAGTCTAAGCGCCAACAGCAGACCGAAGCGGCTTAACGCCAATTCAAGCTTCACGCATCCAAGGGGCGATCATCATCGCCCCTTTTTCTTTTCTTGCATCACGAACTGCGCACCGCGCCGCAGGTTGGCGCAACGGCGGATTTCACGGGAAGGAAGTTCGAGTAGACTGCGCGGCGGGTGCTCTGGATCTTTCTGTCCGGAGCCTTGGCAAAGGAGAGAAAGAGAAAGGCCCCGAGTCGATATTATCAACCCGAGGCCACTCTGATGCCAAGCAACATCAGGTTAGCCTCTTACCCGCCGCAAGGCAAGGATAGGGAGGTCAAAAATGCAGCAAAAACGGGTCGTACTTAAACTGGTGATCGTCTGTATGACGCTGATCGCGTTCATCTGGCTAACCCGCGGTTCGCTGTGCGAACTGCGCATCAGGCTGGGAGACTCGGAGGTTGCGGCCACTTTGGCTTACGAATCCGAACGGTAAGGCAACCCAACGGCGGGGTTCGCCCCGCCCTTTGGCCGATGGTGTCAGGCAGGATCCACGAGCCCCCGTCTTTTCAACCGCTGACCGTCAGTTTGTCGTAGCCGCGCAGGCGGTAATTCACCACCGACACCAACCAGCAGAAGATGAACACGGCGATCACCCAATAGCCCATCTCCCCCAGATGATCGTTGAGCCGCGCGACGGCGTCCCACAGCGGGCCGGACAGCGCCAGCTTGTCGGCGATAAGCCCGAGCGCTTCGATGCCGCCGATAAACACTGCGATGATCACCGACGCCGCCGTGATGGTCATGTTGTAGTACAGTTTGCGGATCGGTTTGGAGAACGCCCAACCGTAAGCGCCAATCATCACGAAGTTGTCGATGGAGTCGATCAGCGCCATCCCGGCGGTGAACAGCGCCGGGAACAGCATGATGCTCCACAGATTCATGCCGTGGCCCGCACCGGCGGCTGAAATCCCCAGCAGCCCGACCTCGGTGGCGGTGTCGAAGCCCAGGCCAAACAAGAAACCCACCAGGTACATGTGCCAGCTCTGGTTCACCAGCCTGAACAGCGGGCGGAAACAGCGCGCCAGCACACCGCCGCCGCTCATCAGCAGATCCAGCGATTGATGCGCTGGCAGCTCGCCCGCCTTCACCTGCCGGAACGCTCGCCACACGGAGATCAGCACCAGCAGATTGATAAAGGCGACCGTCAGCAAAAACAACGAGGACACCAGCGTGCCGATCAGGCCGCCGGTTTCGTGAAACCAGCCCATCTGACGGCTGAACATCATCGCCGTCGCGGCAATCGCGGCCGAGGCCAGCACCACGATGGTCGAGTGGCCGAGCGAGAAGAAGGTACCGACCGCCACCGGCGTTTTGCCCTGCTGCATCAGCTTGCGGGTCACGTTGTCGATCGCGGCGATGTGATCGGCATCCACCGCATGGCGCAAACCAAAACTGTAGGCCAGCAAGGCGGTGCCCATCAGCGCGGCATTGTCTTTGAACACCGCCAGCGCCAGCAGCCAGACGATGACGTTGACCGCCACCAGCCCCAACAACAGGGATACCGCCCGTCGCCGGGCCGCGCCATGCAATCCTTCGGAAACTACCGCCATACCCACACTCCTGTTTTATCGTTATGTTCAAATCAATGGATTAGCGCCGCGCCGCGATCACCGCCGGATTGGCGCTCAAAAACAGCCAGGACGCGATCACGAACGGCATGGTCAACGACGGCATGCCCAGCGGGGCCAGCAGGGTATTGAACGCGCCCTGCACCAACACCGTAAAAATCACGCCGAGCAGCGTATAGATCAGCACTCGCCGGCCGGGTGGGTTGAAGACGGATCCCAGCGCCACCGCCGTCAGCACTGCGCTGAAGGCGTACAGCCCGGCGAAAACCGCCTGCGGATCGGCGCCGATCGCCAGCGATGTGGCCACCGCCAGCAACGCGCCGAAAAAACCCAGCAGCATCGCGCGCGGCGACGACACCGCCAGCCCGAGCAACAGCAGTACGCCACCGCTCACGCTGCTGCACAAAAAGACCTGAGAAACGCCGTGCAGCGCGCCGCTCAGCATCTCTGCGACGCCGGGATGCGCGTAGAACACCGCCCCGTCGGCCGGGATGGCCGCCGCCGGCAACCGTACATGCCGCAGATGGCTGAACGGGTAGCTGGCCAACAGCACCGTCCAGGTGGTCAGCACGAAAGGCGCCGTCAGCGCCGCGATCTTCCAGGTGCGCAACAGCCGATTGAGGCCAACGGTGACGATCACCGAGATCGTGCTGCTGAACATCACGCCGATCCACAGCCAGGCCGAGGGCAGTAAAAAGGTCGGCAGCGCGGCGCCGACCAGGCAGCCGTTGTAGCCATACAGCCCAGAGCGCAACGCCGTGCGATCGTCCACCAGCCACGCCGCGCTCAGCGTCGCCGACGCAGTGCCCAGCAGACAGCCGAAGGCCACCTGCGGCAACCCTTCCTCATAGGCGCCCACGAAAATGGCGATAAAAAACAGTAATCCGGTCAACGGGTTATTTTGAAACATCACCTGCGAACAGCCGCGCAGCACCGCATCCGTCGCCACCGCTATCCGGCTGTGGGCACACAGACCGCCCCAACTCCACCTTGTCGTCATGACCGCTTCCCGCTGCAGATTAGCGCCAGATAAAGGGCTCCGGCAGCGTCACGCCCAGGATCTCTTCCCGGGCGACGCGCCAGAAAACGCGAATGGCCGCCTTCACCTGGCGCGCCTCTTTGCCCAGGGCCTTAAAGATCAGCCCACACTCGTTGGGCAACCGGCTGACGCCGCTGGCGATCCCCTCAACCTCGTCATAATGGGGCGCGATGCGATCGAGGATCCGCTGATGGTGCTCGGGCGGCGTCAGCAGGATCACATTGCCGAACACGTCGAACGGCCCCATCACGCCGACCCCGTTCAGCGGGTGTTTATGCGGCTCCAGCACATAGCGTTCGACAAACAGCGTCTTGCCCTCGGGGCGGCAGGCACTGATGCGCGAGGAGTACACGTCGAATCTGAACCCGCGATCCGCCTGATGGTGTTTGCGCCCCGACATCAGGATCTCGCCGTAGAGCAGCGTCGCCGTCGGGTGCAGCGTAATGCGGGTATCGGTAATGAAGCGCGAACCGCAGTGGGGGATCACCGGATCGGGCATCATCTCCAGATAGCTGCCCTCTTCGAGCGTCAGCGTCTGCATCTGCGCCGCGTAATTATTTTCCATGGCGTGGATCTTGGTCGCCGACTGGGTGGTGACATGCCCGCAGGCCTGGGGGGCGACCTGCACCTCGAGCGTCAGGCGATCGCCCTGCAAGATGCATCCCGAGGTGGAGATGACGAACACGCACGGCATCTGCGGCAGCGCTTCATCCCAATACAGCGCCCGCTGCACCAGAAACGGTACGCGCCGCTCCATCTGCCGCAGCACGCTGCGATGCCCGCTTAGCGCAAACCCCAGCCGCAGATAGCCGGTTTTGCCCACGCCGCCGCTGGCCATTTGCGGCGGCTCATCCTGATAATCGGCCAGCTCCGGCGCATCGGCGCCAAGCTGCGCGACGCGCCTCGCGGCTTCGCTGACCGCAGTCATACCGCCGCCGACGGCGCATGGGTGAACAGGAAATCACGCATGATCATGTCCACCAGCTCGTCGATGCCTTCGCCGGTTTTGCAGTTGGTGAGAATATAAGGCCGCTCGCCGCGCACCACGCGGGTGTCGTGTTCCATCACCGCCAGGCTGGCGCCGACATAGGGGGCCAGATCGATTTTGTTGATCACCAGGATGTCGGCCTGCACCAGGCCCGGGCCGTTTTTGCGCGGGATCTTTTCCCCTTCGGCGACGTCGATGACATAGATGTAAAAGTCCGCCAGCGCCGGGCTGAAGGTCAGCGTCAGGTTATCGCCGCCGCTCTCGATCATCACCACGTCGCTTTCCGGAAAGCGGGCCTCCATCTCCTCTACCGCCGCGATATTCATGCTCGGATCCTCGCGCACGGCGGTATGCGGGCAAGCGCCGGTTTCCACGCCCAAAATTTTCTCCTCGTCCAGGATCCCCTTGAGCGTGCGCTTGACCTGTTTGGCGTCTTCGGTGGTGACGATGTCGTTGGTGATGATTAGCGGGCTGATGCCCCGCTCGATCAAGCGCGGCGTGATGACTTCAATGATCGCGGTCTTGCCCGAGCCTACCGGGCCGCCGATACCGATGCGGGTAATTTTTTTCACTCTGCTCGTTCCTTTTATCAGTTGCTGAACAGTCGGGTAAATGCGCCGACGTGCAGTGCGGCCAGGACATCGGTCACCGGCGCATAAGAGGCCATTTGTTCAACGCCGCCGCGTTCGGCTTCGTCACAAAAAACGTCGATGTCCCGGTTGAGTTGAAACAGGATGCGTTGGGTGTCGATATGGGTGACGCGCATCAGGCGCATGGCGGCGCTGAGAATGGTCATCGCCACGCCGTACTGATGCATCACCGCCACCTCGCGCGGGCCGGCGCCCAGCGCCGTCATCACCACCGCCTGCGTCACCGGATAGGTGCCGGCGGCGCGGCCGGTTTTGATCTGCTCAAGCCACCAAACCACCTGAGGTTCGTCGCAGATGGCCGCCGCCATTTCCGCCAGCTTTTTTCCCATCCGCACCACCATGTTGCGGCCCTCTTCGTTCAGCTTGCGGTTGAACAGTGCCCAGTCGTGGCCCATCGCCGCCTCGCGATCGCCGGCCTGCAGCGCCCGGCAGGCCGCCGTCACCGCTCGGCCGTCGCCGCCCGCCGCCTGTTGCAAGGCGGTGCGGGTGAACGACTGCAGCGTGTCGGCATCGCGCACGATGCCGGCCTGGATCGCCGACTCGACGCCGTTGGAAAAGGCGAACGCCCCCACCGGCAGCACCGAGTCGGCAAACTGCAGAATGCGAATCAACTGGACGGCGTTCATTTCAGTTTGATCACATGCTGGCCGAGGAAGGGGCTGTCGACATGCACATGGGTGGCGGAATCCTCCGCGCCGCCGAACAGCAAGCGCGCTTCGGGCTGGGTCAAATGCGGCAAAATGCTTTCGCCCTTCACGAACGAATAAGGCAACGCGTGGAAACCGTGGGTTTTCATCACCGAATCCATCACCTTGGTCGCCACCGTCAGCGGAATAAAGATGCGATTCCCTTTGATGACCGATTTCCAGTGCTGATTGCCCAGCGCATGCCCCAGTTCGAACGCGGTCTTCAGCACCGTCGCCATATCGGTCGCCAGCAACGACTCAAGATGGATGACCATCACGTCGCGCAGGTTCATCTGCACCACCACCGCGCTGCGGTTCGCTTCGTCCCAAAGCAACACGTCGCCGTCGGCCAGCACCTGATGACGATCGAGGGAGATGCCGAGATCCTGGCCGTCGCGGGTCGTCTTGCGGCAGCGGCTTTTCTGCGCCTCCCACTGCGAAAGCGCCAGCACGTCCAGCGAGGCGTGTTGCAAGCGTTCGCGCCAGTCGGCATCCCGTTTGATATTGCCGAGTATCTTTTCAATCACGATCATGAGCGGCGGTTCCTAGCTGAAGAAATAGCGTTGATTAAGCACGGCGGTGGAGATGGGCTTCACCGTGGCGTGTTCGCCGTTGACCTTGACCGCGAAGGTTTCGGGATCCACCTCGATGTTCGGCGTTTCCGCATTGCGCACCATGTCCTGCTTGGAGATCGCCCGGCAGTTATGCACCGCCATCACCTGCCGCTCCAGCCCCAGTTTCTCTTTGATGCCGTCGTGCAACGCGGCGCCGGAGACGAAGGTGACGCAGGTTTCCTGCAGCGATTTGCCCATGGCACCGAACATCGGGCGGTAGAACGTGGGCTGCGGCGTCGGCAACGACGCGTTGGGATCGCCCATCACCGCCCAGTTGATCATCCCGCCCTTGATCACCAGCTTCGGCTTGGCGCCGAAGAAGCGCGGCTCCCACAGCACCAGATCGGCCATCTTGCCGACCTCGACCGAACCCAGCACGTGGCTGATGCCCTGCGCAATCGCCGGGTTGATGGTGATCTTCGCCACGTAGCGCAACACGCGGAAGTTGTCGTGCTCCGCCGCGTCTTCCGGCAGCTTGCCGCGCGCGACTTTCATCGCATGTGCCGTCTGCATCACCCGCAACCAGTTTTCGCCGACCCGCCCCATCGCCTGGGAATCGCTGGAAAACATCGACAGCACGCCCATGTCGTGCAGCACGTTTTCCGCCGCGATGGTTTCCGGCCGCACCCGGCTTTCGGAGAACGCCACGTCGGCCGGCACATTGGGATTGAGGTTGTGGCACACCATGATCATGTCGAACAATTCGGCCTGGCTGTTGATGCCGAACGGCAGCGTGGGGTTGGTGGAGCTCGGCAACACGTTCATCTGCGCGGCAACCTTGATGATATCCGGCGAGTGCCCGCCGCCGGCGCCTTCGGTGTGGAAGGTGTGGATGGTGCGCCCTTCAAAGGCGTCGATGGTGTCCTCGACGTAGCCGCCTTCATTCAGGCTGTCGGTGTGCACCGCCACCTGAATATCCATGTCGTCGGCCACGCGCAACGCGTGGCGCAGCGCGGAGTTGGTGGCGCCCCAGTCCTCATGCACTTTCAGCCCCGCCACGCCGGCGGCGATTTGTTCGACCAGCGGCGCAGCGTGCGAAGCGTGCCCCTTGCCGAGCATCCCCACGTTGACCGGCATAGTCTCGAAGGCGCGCAGCATGCGGTGGATATGCCAGGGCCCGGCGGTCACGGTGGTGCCGTTGGAGCCGTCGGTCGGCCCGACGCCACCGCCGAAGAACGTCGTCACGCCGTTGGAAAGCGCATGCGCCGCCTGCTGCGGCGAAATGAAGTGGATATGCGTATCGATGCCGGCGGCGGTCAGGATCAGGTGCTCGCCCGAGATAGCGTCGGTGCTGACGCCCACCACCATCCCGGGCGTGACGCCGTTCATCATCGCCGGGTTGCCGCTTTTGCCGATGCCGGCGATCAGGCCGTTTTTGATGCCGACGTCCGCCTTGATCACCCCTTGCCGGGCGTCCAAAATCGTTACGTTGGTAATCACCAGATCCAGCACGTTATCGCTGGTTAATCGGTTGTCGGCGCCCATGCCGTCACGCAGCGACTTGCCGCCGCCGTAGACCGATTCCTCGCCGTAGCCGCGCAGGTCTTTCTCTATTTCAATAAACAGTTGCGTATCGCCCAAACGAATTTTATCGCCGGTGGTTGGGCCGAACAGCCCGGCATATTCTTGCCTGGAGAGAGTTGGCATGCGTTATTCCTCGCTCGTTTTCGTCGGCGCCTGATCGAGGTTTTTATAACCCAGCTCAATAGCTCGCTTTACATCTATCGTTTTCTTTACTCTTTCACCGGCCGCAACCGGGCTGTCCCCCGCCCAACCGTCCACCAGATTATTAAAACCGTAGACCGTTTGTTTGCCGCCGATGGCAATAAGCGCCACCTCAATCTCGTCACCGGGTTCAAAACGGATCGCCGTCGTGGCAGTGATATTCAAACGCTTGCCAAAGGCGGCAGCGCGATCGAATTGCAAGGCTTTGTTGGCCTCAAAGAAATGAAAATGCGAACCGACCTGAATAGGCCTGTCGCCGGTGTTACGCACCGTTAAAATAAGGCTTTCGCGATCTTCATTGAAGGTAATGGGGGTTTCGGACAGGATATAGCCGCCGGGCGGCACGTGCTTTTCTGGGTCATGCTTTTTCATCGAAATACCTGTGCTGATAGGGTTTATCCGTGGCAATCAGGAACGCAAACCGCACTTACTGAATCGGATCGTGCACCGTCACCAGGCGGCTGCCGTCGCTGAATATCGCTTCGACCTGCACGTGCGGGATCAGATCCGCCACGCCGTCCATCACGTCATCGCGGCTCAATACCTGCCGCGTGTCGTTCATGACTTCTTCCAGCGTTTTTCCCTCGCGGGCGCCTTCCAGCGCTGCGGTGGTAATAATCGCCACCGCCTCGGGGTAATTCAGCTTTATCCCTCTGGACTTTCGCTTTAATGCGACGTCGGCCAGGGTATAGACCATCAACTTTTCAATTTCTCTTGGCGTTAATTGCATGGGGCACTCCGATCTCGATAGGAATAATCAGACAAAACGAGGCCAAAGGTGATTAATAGTTAATAACCTTGCGTTATTTATTTGCGTTTATCTGACCCTCGAACAATCTAGGAGGTAATATTGAGATGATCAACCCACAACTTTATTCACGTTAGAGCATGAGTTATCCCACGCCATAAAAAAGTAACGGTGACATGATAGTTTTTATCGATACAATTTCTTTTTTTCTCTTTCTGTTTCCACAATAAAACGATCAAAAAAAGCACAGCCCACCCTGCTTTGTTTTCACCACCTCAATAAAACCCAGAAAAATACCCTCCTCAGGCACCAAACCACTAATATTAAAGACATGTAACCAACGGTCAGAAAATATAATTAAATTTACAAATAGGGCACGAACAAAAATACATTTTTAGTTAAAAACAATTTATCTATTCTATTGCTGATACCAATAAGTTCTTAAAAATAAAAAACCCGGCCGCAGCCGGGTTTGCCTCATTGCCGAGTTATTCAGCCTTGCTGACGAATGCGTGCCAACAGCGCGTCAATATGCTCGATCTGCTGCGCATTGACGATCAGCGTGCGCCCCAGTCCCAGCGCATGACGCTGGCAGTCGAGGCGCATGTCGGCGTCGGCGATGCTGTCCAGATCGGCGACGTGCGCCAGGCCGATGGTGCGCCGAATCAGTTCGGTACCGCAGTACCCGACCGCATCGGCCCAGACCTGTTGCAGGAACTGCTCGGCGTAACCCGGCGTTGCCAGCGCCGCATCCCGGCTTTGCTGATGGCACAGCGCCAGGAAGCGATCGGCAAAGATCAGCCACAGCTCGCGCACATCCTGCAAGCGCTGCTCGCGCCCGGCGGCGGCGTCGCGCGGCCCGAACAGCCCCGGCAGCCCGCAATAGTTGAGCAGCAGATTGCCCAATGCGGTGCCGATATCGAAACCGATCGGGCCGTAGAAACCGAATTCGGCGTCGATCGCTTTCAACCGTCCTTCCGCCACGAAGATCGAACCGCTGTGAATATCCCCGTGCAGCAGCGCCTCCGCCTTGCTGAGAAAGCGATGTTTCAGGCCGGCGACGGCCAGCTTCAGCGGCGTATCCTCACGCAGCGCCTGCACCTGCGGCAACAGCGCCGCCTCGAAGCGATTGCGCTCATGATCGATATAAGGATCGGTAAAGAACAGATCTTCGGTGATCTGGCACAGCTCGGGGTTGGTGAAACGGCTGACTTCCGCCTTCTTCTGCTGCGCCGACTGATAAAAATCGGAGGTGTGGAACAGCGTCTGCGCCAGGTATTCCGCCAGTTGCCCGGCCGCCAGCGGGTGATAGTTGCCCTGCACCAGCTCGCTGCGCCAGATGCGATGGTCGGAAAGGTCTTCCTGCACCATCACCGCCAATTCGGGATCGTGATGCAAGACTTTTACCGTATGCCGCGGGCAGAAGCCGCCGTGGACCAGCAGCGTTTCCGCTTCGATGCGCGCCCGATCCAGCGTCAACGGCCAGGATTCGCCCACGCAACGTACGTAAGGCAGCGCCTGTTTGACGATCACCCGGCTCACCCCTTCGCGATCGCGGATCTTGAACACCAGATTCAGGTTGCCGTCACCGATCTCGTCAGCGCTGACCAGTGCCTGCGGTTCAGACACCTGACCGTATTGGCGGGCGTATTCAACGGCGTCGGTAGCCGTAAACGTACGATAAAGCGACATTCCCTAACCCCTCTGTTCTCTCTCACCGATCCCAGCGATTCTGTTTATTTAGACGTAAAAGCATTTGGACGTCTATACATCTGGAAGTCATGTTGGCAGAATAGCGTTTCAGATGCAATAACCACGCAACAAGGAATTAACCGCCGATGCAAGCGCTTAACACCACCAGTTTGACCCTGCAGGACAACCGCCTTTGGATCCTCGATCAGCAAGCCCTGCCGCAGGAAAAGCGGTGGCGCGCCTGCGACAGCGTGGAGGAATTGGTCGGGCACATTCACAGCCTGCGGGTGCGCGGCGCGCCACTGATCGGGCTGTCTGCCAGCCTGCTGTTGGCGCTGCTCGCGGAACGCGGTCTGCCGCGCGCCGAGCTGGAGCAGGCGCTGCACACGCTGCGCGCCGCCCGCCCGACGGCGGTCAACCTGATGAATAATCTGGATCGCATGAAGCTGGCGCTGGCGGAGCCTGATTGGGTGCCGGCGATGGTGAACGAAGCGCTGCGGTTGGTGGAAGAAGATCGCCGATTGTGCGATCGCATTGCCGATCACGGCGCTGGGCTGGTCAAGCCCGGCAGCCGCCTGCTGACCCACTGCAATACCGGCGGGTTGGCCACCGCCGGCGTCGGCACCGCCATCGGCGTGCTGCTGCACGCTCACCGGCAAGGCAAGGTGCAACAGGTGTGGGTCGATGAAACCCGGCCGCTGCTGCAGGGCGGCCGCCTGACCGCCTGGGAACTGGGCGAGCTGGGCATTCCCTATCGCCTGATCTGCGATTCGATGGCCGCCAGCCTGATGGCACAGGGCCAGGTCGATGCGGTGTGGGTCGGCGCGGATCGCATCGCCGCCAACGGCGACGTCGCCAACAAAATCGGCACCTACAGCCTGGCGGTGCTGGCGCACTACCACGGCATCCCGTTCTACGTGGCCGCCCCGCATACCACCCACGATCCGCACTGCCCGGACGGCGCCGCCATTCCGATCGAGCAGCGCGCGGCGGCCGAAGTCACCGGCGTTTCAGGCAGCTTCGGCGCCTGTCAGTGGGCGCCGAACGAGGCACCGGTCTACAATCCGGCGTTCGACGTTACGCCGGCCAAGCTCATCAGCGGCTGGGTATTCGACAGCGGCGTGATTACGCCGCAGCAGGTTGAAGCGGGGATTTTCCGGCGGGCGCTGGGGTAACGCCCGCGGATTGACGCTCAGTCCAGACGCGGATAGGCATCGGCGATCTTGTCGCCGGTAAAATGCGCCACCCAGCCCTCCGGGTTGTCGAACACCCGGATCGCGGTAAAGTGCGGCGCCGATCCCATATCGAACCAGTGGCGAGTGTTGGCCGGCACCGAGATCAGATCGTTCTTTTCGCACAGGATCTGGAAGATCTTGCCGTCCAGATGCAGGCAAAACAGCCCTGCGCCTTCGACGAAAAAGCGCACTTCATCTTCGCCGTGCGTATGTTCGGACAGGAATTTTTCACGCAGCGCCTGCCGCTGCTCATGGTCCGGCCGCATGCTGATCACGTCCCAGCTCTGGTAGCCCTTTTCCGCCACCAGCCGGTCTATCTCATGCTGGTAGGCGGCGATCACCGCCTCCGGCTGCGGGTTGTCGCCCAGCTCGCGATCCGCTTGCCAGCGCTCAAAGCGCACGCCGATCTGCGCCAACTGGCGCTGGATCTCCTGCGCGTCGCGGCTCTGCCACAGCGGCTGCTGCGGCGCTTTATCGCTGAAAATGGTCAATCCACTCATGAGACGAACTCCCCTAAATCGATACGATCAAAACGGTTAACCTGCGGATGCCGGCTCTGCTCGTCCGCCTCATCGCGGATCAGCTGGCAGGTATGCCAGCCGGCGGCCTGCGCCGCATCCAGCTCCTGGCGGATGTCGGACAAAAACAGCAGCTCGTCGGGCGCGATGCCGATAGCCTGCGCGATGTTGCGGTACGACGCGGTTTCACGCTTGGCGCCGACGTGCGTATCGAAATAACCACTGAACAGCGGCTGCAGATCGCCCGCATCGCTGTGGCCGAACAGCAGCTTCTGCGCCTCCACCGAACCGGAGGAATAGACATAAAGCTTCACCCCCTGCCGCTGCCAGGCGGCCAACTGCCCGGCGACCTCCGGATAAAGATGCCCGCGGAAGTCCCCTTCGCGGTAACCGCTGCGCCAGATGATGCCCTGCAACGCCTTGAGCGCGGTAGATTTACGGTCTTCATCCATAAAGCGGTATAGGGCGGCGATCAGCGCGTCGAGATCTGCCTGCGGCTGGTCAATTTCAGCGCGCAGCGCCGCCAGCGGCGCGGCGACTTCGCTCTCAGCGGCATGGCGGCGCACAAAATCCGCCAGCCGTTCGCGGGCGTAAGGAAACAGTACCTGATGCACAAAGCGAATATCGCTGGTGGTACCTTCAATATCGGTCACGATAGCGCGGATCATTTCGCCTCCAGTAAGCGGCGTTGCAGTTCACACTGGAACAGGAATTCCAGCCCTTCGAGATGGCGGCGGGCTTCCGCCACCTGGCTCCCCCAGCAATACAGGCCGTGGCCGCGTACCAGAAAGCCGTATTGCAGCGGCGTGGCCTCGGCATAGGCCGCCACGCGCGCCGCCAGCCGGGGGATATCCTGATCGTTGTCGAAAATAGGGATCGCCACGCTGTCCAGGTGGCTGCGCTGGCCGGCCAGCGACTTCTGCATTTCGTACCCCTGCAGCACCAGCGCATCGCCGCGCTCCACCCGTGACAGGACGGTAGCGTTGACGGAATGGGTATGCAGCACCGCGCCGATGTGCGCAGACAGGCGGTAGAGCAGCGTATGCAGCCCAGTCTCCGCCGATGGCGTGCGGCCGCTCGGCACATGATTGTCGGCGATATCCACCCGCAGAAAATCGGTGGCGCTGAGGCTACCCTTGTCTTTGCCGGACTCGGTGACCAGGCACTGACGTTCGTCCAGGCGCAGCGACATGTTGCCGCCGGTCGCCGGGCACCAGCCTTTGTCGCCAATCCAGTGGCAGGCCGCCAGCAATGCGGTAAGTTGCGGATTCTCCGTCATTATTATCGTTTCCCGTTCGGTAAGGCGGTCGGCAGATGAAACGTTGCCTGCCGTGTGGCGGGCTAAGCACTTTTTCGCATTTAGCCATCTAAGCGTCTTGATTGCCAAATACTAGCATCGTGTTATATTGACGGCAATATAAGCGCCTGGAGTATTCACCTGCTATGAGCACTTCCGCATTGATTCCCGAAAGTAAACTGCCTGCCCTGGGCACCACCATCTTTACCCAGATGAGCGCGCTGGCGCAGCAGCATCAGGCGATCAACCTGTCGCAGGGCTTCCCCGATTTCGACGGCCCGGACTACCTGAAAGAACGTCTGGCCTGGCACGTCGCCCAGGGCGCCAACCAGTATGCGCCAATGACCGGCGTGGCGCCGCTGCGCGAAGCCATCGCCGACAAAACCGCCGAGCTGTATGGCTGGCAACCGGACGCCACCGCCGAAGTGACCGTCACCGCCGGCGCCACCGAAGCGCTGTTCGCCGCCATCAGTGCGCTGGTGCGCCCCGGCGACGAAGTGGTCTGCTTCGATCCCAGCTATGACAGCTATGCGCCGGCGGTCACGTTGGCCGGCGGCATACTCAAACGCATCGCCCTGCAGCCGCCCGCGTTTGCCGTGGATTGGCCAGGGTTCGCCGCCGCGCTGTCGCCACGCACCCGCCTGGTGATCGTCAACACGCCGCACAACCCGTCCGCCACCGCCTGGCAGGCGGAAGACATGCAGCAGCTGTGGCACGCTATCGCCGAACGCGAAATCTACGTGCTCAGCGACGAGGTTTACGAACACATCTGCTTCGCCAAAGGCGGGCACGCCAGCGTGCTGGCCCACCCGCAGCTGCGCCAACGCGCGATCGCGGTGTCCTCTTTCGGCAAAACCTTCCACATGACCGGCTGGAAAGTGGGCTATTGCGTGGCACCCGCCGCGCTGAGCGCCGAGGTGCGCAAAGTGCATCAATACCTGACCTTTTCGGTCAATACCCCGGCCCAGCTGGCGCTGGCGGATAGCCTGCGCGCCGAGCCGGAGCACTGGCGACAGCTGCCGGCGTTCTATCGCGCCAAACGCGACCGCTTTGTGCAGGCGCTGACGAGCAGCCGACTGGAAATTTTACCCTGCGCGGGTACATACTTCTTGCTGGCGGACTACAGCGCCATCTCCAGTCTGGACGATGTGGCATTCTGCCATTGGTTAACCGAGCACGTGGGCGTGGCGGCCATTCCGCTGTCGGTCTTCTGTGCCGATCCTTTCCCCCATAAATTGATCCGGCTGTGCTTCGCTAAACAGGACGCCACGCTGGATGCAGCTGCGGAGCGGTTATGTCGACTTTAAAAATTACCCTGTTGCAGCAACCGCTGGTCTGGCGCGACGGCCCCGCCAACCTGGCGGCTTTCGATGCGTTGCTGGCGCCGATCGTTGGCCGAGATCTCATCATCTTGCCGGAGATGTTCACCACCGGTTTCGCCATGGATGCCGGCGAGAGCGCCCTGCCCGAACAGCAGGTGATCGACTGGCTGCACGGTTGGGCGGTGAAAAGCCACGCGTTAATCGGCGGCAGCGTGGCGCTGAAAACTGACGAGGGTGCGGTCAACCGCTTCCTGCTGGTCGAGCCGGGCGGCCAGGTGCACGCCTATGACAAACGCCACCTGTTCCGCATGGCCGGCGAACATCTGCACTACCAAGCCGGCAACCGGCGTGAAATCTTCGAATGGCGCGGCTGGCGCATCCTGCCGCAGATCTGCTACGACCTGCGTTTCCCGGTCTGGGCGCGCTATCAGCAGGATTACGATCTGGCGCTGTACGTCGCCAACTGGCCGGCGCCGCGCAGCAGCCATTGGCAAACGCTGCTGGCGGCGCGGGCGATTGAAAACCAGGTGTACGTGGCGGGCTGCAACCGGGTGGGCGAAGATCCCAACGGCCTGAGCTACAGCGGAGACAGCCTGATCATCAGCCCACAGGGCGAGATCCTGGCGAATGCGGAGCCCGGCGCGGCCACGCGGCTGGACGCCGAGCTGTCGCTGGAAACCCTGCAGAGTTACCGCAGCGCCTTCCCGGCCTGGCGCGATGCCGACAGCTTTCTGCGTTTAGACTGATTCCTCCTTCTCCCAGCCGGCGATCATCAGGCAATAGGCCTGGATCGCCAGCGCCACGTCCGCCTGCCGCACCGCTTCGTCCGGATGATGGCTGACGCCGCCGGCGCAACGCACGAACAGCATGCCGACCGGCCATTGCGCCGCCACGGCGATGGCGTCATGCCCAGCGCCGCTCGGCAACGCCAGGCTACGGCCCTGCACTTGTGCGACAGCCGCCTGCCAGCGGCGCTGCAGGTCCACGTCGCAGGCGGTGGCATCGATGCAATAAAACGCCTCGCTGGCGAAGCGCATTCCACGCCGCGCGCAGATCGCCTGCGCCTGCGCCAGCAACGCCGTCAATAGCGCCGCCAGCGGCGCATCCTGCGGGCCGCGCACATCGAGCGTCAATTTCACCTCACCGGGGATCACATTGACCGCGCCCGGCAGACTCTCGATGCAGCCGACGGTGGCCACCAGTGGCGAATCGGCGGCGCAGGTCAGCGTTTCGACCGCCGTGATCCATTCTGCTGCGGCCGCCAGCGCATCTTTGCGCTGCCCCATCGGCACCGTGCCAGCGTGGCCCGCCTCGCCGCTGAAAGTGCAGTTAAGCCGGCGCGCGCCATTGATCGCCGTCACCACGCCCAGCGCCAAATCGGCCGCCTCCAGACATGGGCCCTGTTCGATATGTAATTCGAGATAGGCGCGAATTTCGTTTGGTGCGCGATGCGCCTGCGCGATCGCCGCCGGATCCAGCCCAAAGTCGCGCATCGCCTGCGCTATGCTCACGCCGTCGGCGTCGGTGCGCGCCAGCCACTCTGCGGGCCACTGGCCGGTCAGGCCGCGGCTGCCGAGCAGCGTGACGCCAAAGCGCGCGCCCTCCTCGTCGGCAAAGCCGATCACCTCCAGCGCCAGCGGTAATCGATGCCCCTGGCGGTGATAGTGCGCCACCGTTTCCAGCGCCGTGAGCACGCCGAGCATGCCGTCATAGCGCCCGGCGTTACGCACCGTGTCCAAATGCGAACCGAGCAGCAGCGCGGGGGCGCCGGGCGTGTGCCCTTCATAGCGGCCGCAGATATTGCCGACGCTGTCCTGCCAAACCTGCATGCCGCTCTCACGCATCCACTCCCCGACTCGGTGATTGGCGCGCCGATGTTCGGCGGAGAGATAAAGACGCGTCAGCCGATCGGGCTCTGCGCTGATCGCCGCCAGCTCGTCACAGCGCGCCATCACCCGTGCGGCGGCCTGCTGTGCCTCCAGCGGCGTCATCCACGCTTGCCTGTGTCATAAACGTTCCAGGCGGCCTGCAACGCCTCGCCCTGCTTGCTGGCGAAACCGAGGCGGTTCAGCACCGCCTCCAGCGCCGCCAGGGTTTGCAGCACGCAATCTTTGCGCGCGTTGTAACCCATGGTGCCAATGCGCCAGATCTTGCCCTGCAGCGGGCCAAACGAGGTGCCGATTTCAATGCCAAAGTCGTTCAGCATCATCTGCCGCACCTGTTCACCCTGTACCTGCGGCGGGATCATCACGCCGAGCACGTTGTTCATGCGGTGCTCAAGATCGCCGAACACCGCCAGCCCCATGCCCCGGATGCCCGCCAGCATCGCCGCGCCGTGCAGCCGGTGGCGGGCGATGGCATGATCCAGCCCTTCTTCGAGGATCACCCGCGCGCATTCCCGCGCCGCGAACAGCATGCTGGTGGCTTCGGTATGGTGATTGAGGCGCTCCGGCCCCCAATAATCCATGATCATGCCGATGTCGAAATAGTTGGAGTAGATCATCTCGTCGTCGCCATCGGCGTGCTCGGCGGTGCGGATCCCCTCCTCCACGCATTTACGGCGGCGCACAATCTCTTCAAACTGCGGGCTGAGAGTGACCGGCGAGCTGCCGGAGGGGCCGCCCAGGCACTTCTGCAGCCCGGCGGAGACCGCATCCAGCCCCCAGGCATCGGTCTCCAGCGGGTTACCGCCGAAGGAAGCCGTCGCGTCGGTATAGAACAGCACGCCGTGGCGGCGGCAGATATCGCCCAGCTCATGCAGCGGCTGCAGCATGGTGGTGGACGTGTCGCCCTGTACCGTCAGCAGCAGGCGCGGGCGCACTCGCTTAATCGCGTCTTCGATGCGATCGGCGCTGAACACTTCGCCCCACGGTACCTCGATCGTGTGTACCTCGGCACGGCAGCGGCGGGCAATCTCGCACAGCAGATGCCCGAAACGGCCGAAGACCGGCACCAGCACCTTATCGCCCGGTCGAATGGCGGAAACCAGCAGTGCCTCGATGCCGGCGCGCGAGGTGCCGTCCACCAGCATCGTCCAGCGGTTTTCGGTGCGGAACAGCGCGCGGTACAGCGCCATGACCTGATTCATGTAACCGGTCATCGCCGGATCGTACTGGCCGATCAGCTGACTCGACATGGCGCGCAGCACGCGCGGATCGGCGTTGATCGGCCCCGGCCCCATCAGCAGGCGCGCCGGCGGGTTAATCTGATCGAATTGCGAAATATCCAACATGTTCATTCCCTGTCAGCTTAGTAAGTTATTGAGTTATGCCGTCAGCGTCGACATGACGTTTGTTTGCTGCCCAACAGCCTACTCCCGATAGGGATTCAGTTGAAACAAAAGATTCTTATGATCAATTAATGAAACCAAAGTAACACAATGAGGTGACCGATCCGCCTTAAACGGCGGAAGGTGAAGGAAGGGAAATGAACTGTCGTGCTTAACGCAGCTCCAGTTCGTCCAGCGCCTGGAACAGTTCGGCGACGTGATGAATGCGCTGCCGCCCCTGCGCCAGCCTCTCATGCAGCAACGCATTGCTGAGCAGGCTGGCCAGGCTCATGGCGGCAGCATAGCTGTCAAAGGCCGACACGCTGTCGAGCGGCACGGTCAAATGCCAGTTGGCCAACGGGAACAACTCCTGCGCCTGCGGTTCACAGATCAACAGCGTCGGTACCCCGCGGCTTTGCAACAGCGCCAGCACTGCCTTTATCTGGCGCGGCCGGCGACGGAACGCCACCACCACCGCCACGTCCTGCGGCATCAGCCCCGCCAGATCTTCCGCCAGCGTCTGCCCCGGCTGCGGCGCCAGCAGTACCTGTTCACGCACCTGCATCAGCTGCTGGCGCAGGTGCATCGCCACCGGATAGCTGTTGCGCAGCCCCAGCAGCATTACGCCTCGCGCCTGCGCCAGTGCGGCGATCGCCGCGCTGAACTGCACCGCATCGATCTGCTTTACCCAGCGGGTGAGATTGGCCATTTCCTGCTTACAGTGCCGCGCCAGCAGCGTATCGCCCTGCACCGCATCGCGGCTGTCTGTCAGCGGCATGCCACTTTGGCGCAGGGTGCGCAGCTCATCGCGCATGGCGCGGTAGTTGGGGTAGCCCAGCCGTTTGAACAAGCGGCTGACCGTGGCTTTGGAAACGCCGCTCAGGCGCGCCAGCTCGGCGCTGTTGTAACCGATCAAATCGTCATAGTGATCGAAAATGAAGTCGGCCACCCGCTGCTCCTGTGGCGTCAGCTGTGGGTAGTCGCGGCGCAGGCGTTCGTCGAACCGTTGCATTATCGTTCTCGCTGTAACCTTCGTTTCAGCGGAACATAGCACGGTCGAACTACCCGCTGGCAAGCAATTATTCGTGGGTGGGGAATGGCAGCGGCATGCCCTTCTCCCGCGTCAATGCCGGAAAAGGGCCGCGCGTTCAGCACCAATAGGCCATGAAGTTGACGGTAGCGCGATCCAGATCGCGTTCGCCGATCAGATAACGCCGCAGCGTTTTCACCGTGGAAGACTCGGCCGCCACCCAGGCATAAAAAGCGTTACCGCCGGCCGCACGCTCCCACAACACCTCATCGCTCAGGCTGCTTTCCGCCAGGGACTGCGCCTGCGCACACGCCGACGCGGGGATAACGACCCGCTGGCGCACCGCCTCCACCAGCAGCGTGCCATGCGCCATTTGGTGGCCCACGTCACGCGGCAGCCAGTAAACCTCGGCGAACGGGAAACGGGCCAAATCCAGGCAATCCCCCGCCACCGGCACCTCAAAAAATGCCTGCACTCGCGGCGGATTGGCCTGCTGCGCCAGCTGCTCCAGAATACCCATCGCCGCCGGCACCGCCGTCTCATCGGCGATCAACAGCGCCTGCTGCAACTGCGCCGGCGGCACCCATTCGTAGCCGCCGCTGTCGCCGTCGAAGTCAGCGTTGGGAGCGACCGTCTGAAGGGCGTCACCCGGCTCGGCGTGGGTCGCCCAAGCGGAGGCCGGGCCGTTCACGCCATGCAGCACGAATTCGACGTCCATCTGATTCTGCTCACAGCGCAGCGCACGCAGCGTATAGGTGCGCATCACCGGACGCTGTTCTTTGGGGATCGCCATGTAATCGCCGTACCAGTCCGGGCCGTTGACCAACTGCGGGATCTTGCCGTCCGCCGCCGGGAACAACAGTTTGATGCGCTGATCCGGCGCTTCCAGCTTCATCCGATGAATATCCGCACCTTCAAACACGCAGCGCACCAGCGAAGGTGAAATCAGCGTTTTGCTTTTCAAGGTGATATCAAAAATTCTGTAGCTGGCGGACATGTTCTCGATTCTCCGGCAACGGCTGTCGCTTATACGTATGGCCGATCGGCTACCGTTTGACGGCGTGGAGTGCGCGATCGTGCAGCGGGTAAAATGTTAATAAAACTAATTAATTACATTAATGTATCGCAAAAAATCATATCATGATTTTATTGATAACAAGAAACGTTATTGATAAAAGAATCATTCTCAAAAATAACGTAATAACAATATCACCTGGGAAATAACGATGAAACGCAAACACCTTTGGGTATTGAACCCTTGTCTGCTGGCAATGCTTGCGCCGGCGGCTTGGGCAGAGGATCAGAAAGCCGGCAACGAAGAGCAGTTGGTGGTCTCCGCCAGCCGTTCGCACCGTAGCGCGGCGGAAATGGCGCAAACGACCTGGATCATTGAAAGCCAGGAGATCGAACAGCAGGTTCAGGGCGGTAAAGAGATCAAGGACATGTTGGCGCAGCTGATCCCCGGCATGGACGTCAGCGGCCAGGGCCGCACCAACTATGGCATGAATATGCGCGGCCGTTCGATGATGGTGATGATCGACGGCGTACGCCTGAATTCATCGCGCAGCGACAGCCGCCAATTGGATTCGATCGATCCGTTCAATATCGATCATATTGAGGTGATTTCCGGCGCGACCTCGCTGTACGGCGGCGGCAGCACCGGCGGCCTGATCAACATCGTCACCAAAAAGGGGCAACGAGAACAGCAGGTCGAATTACAGATCGGCAGTAAAACCGGCTTTGGCGGCCATAACGATCACGACGAAAACGTGGCGGCGGCGGTCAGCGGTGGCAACGACAACGCCTCGGGACGCCTGTCCGTTTCTTACCAACGCTACGGTGGCTGGTACGACGGCAAAGGCAACGAGGTGCTGATCGACAATACCCAAACCGGCCTGCAGTATTCCGATCGCCTCGACGTCATGGGCACCGGCACCCTCAACATCGACGAACACCAACAGCTGCAGCTGACCACTCAATACTATAAAAGCCAATCCGACGGCGATCACGGCCTGTTCCTGGGAGAGAACTTTGCGGCGGTGACCGGCAATGCCAAGGCATACAACAGCGGCAACTTAAATTCCGACCGTATCCCCGGCACCGAACGCCATCTGATCAACCTGCAGTATTCCAACACCGATTTCCTCGGCCAGGATTTGGTGGCACAGGTCTACTACCGCGACGAAACCCTGACCTTCTACCCGTTCCCGACGCTGGCGGGCAAAGCGCCGAACTATTACGTCAGCAGCATTGGCGCTTCGCAGCAAAAAACCGATTTCTACGGCGGCAAGCTGACGTTAAACAGCAAGCCTGTCGATGCACTGACGCTGACTTACGGTCTCGACGCCGAGCATGAGAGCTTCAACGCCAACCAACAGTTCTTCAACCTGGCGAAGGCGCAACAGTCCGGCGGCATGACGCTGGAGAACGCCTACAATACCGGCCGCTACCCGAGCTATACCACCAGCAACCTGGCGTCGTTCCTGCAGGCCAGCTACGACATCAACCCGATCTTCACCCTGAGCGGTGGCCTGCGTTACCAGTACACCGAAAACAAGATTGACGACTTCGTCGGCTATAACCAACAGCAGGCGATCGCCACCGGCGCCGCGACGTCCGCCGACGCGATACCGGGAGGGAAAACCGACTACAACAACGCGCTGTTCAACGCCGGCCTGTTGGCGCACCTGACCGATCGCCAGCAAACCTGGTTCAACTTCTCTCAGGGCTTCGAGATCCCGGACCCGGGCAAGTATTACGGCAACGGCACCTACGCGTTGAACGGCGGCCATTACCGGCTGCTGAAGAGCGTCAACGTCGGCGATTCCAAGCTGGAAGGCATCAAGGTCAATGCCTTCGAGCTGGGTTGGCGCTATACCGGCGATAACCTGCGCACGCAAATCGCCGCCTACTATTCGCTGTCCGACAAGAGCATCGCCATCAACAAAACCGACATGACCATCAACGTCAATGCGGACAAGCGCCGCATCTACGGGATGGAAGGCGCGGTGGATTATTTCTTTGAAAACAGCGACTGGAGCGCCGGCACCAACTTCAACGTTATCCGTTCCGAAACCAAGGTCAACGGCGAATGGAAGAAGCTGGTGGTGGATACCGCCAGCCCATCGAAAGTCACCGCTTATGTCGGCTGGGCGCCGGGCGACTGGAATCTGCGCTTACAGTCGCAGCAAACCTTCGACGTGTCGGACGACGGCGATTACACCAAGGCCAACTCCACCCAGGGCCGCAAAATCGATGGCTACAACACTCTCGATTTCCTCGGCAGCTATACCCTGCCGGTAGGGAAAGTCAGCTTCAGCGTGGAAAACCTGCTGGACAAGGAGTACACCACCGTTTGGGGCCAACGCGCGCCGATCCTGTACAGCCCGACCTACGGCTCGCCTGAGCTGTACAGTTATAAAGGCCGCGGACGTACCTTCGGCTTGAACTACTCGGTGTTGTTCTGAGGAATAATGGGCCGGTCTGCCGGCCCCGTTTATTGGGCCGCACCGTTTTGCAGAGAGCAGAAACGACGAAGCCCTGAGTTATCGCTAACTCAGGGCTTCTGAATAGTGGCGGAACGGACGGGGCTCGAACCCGCGACCCCCTGCGTGACAGGCAGGTATTCTAACCAACTGAACTACCGCTCCGCGCCATTCCCTCTTGCGGGGGAACGAGGCGCATATTACGGACGCCTCTCGGTTCCGTCAACGCCTTTTTCTCACCAAATGAACCGTTTGCACAGTTTTTCAACGAAGGTTCATCCGGTGCGTTTTTTTCGTGCAACAATGCCGTTACTCGGCCGGCGCACCGCGCCACAGGCAGCTGCCGCCCTTTTTCGCCACCAGATCCAGACGCGCCTCGTGCGCCTTCACTTCTTCGTCGCTGGCGTAGACCACTTTCATCGCGGTCGCCGGGCGGACAATGCGCTGAATTTCTTGCGCGGCGTCGTTTTGCTGGGTATCACCCTCCATCTGGAACGCTATCGAGGTCTGACCGCCGGTCATCGCCAGATAGACTTCCGCCAAGATCTCGGCATCGAGCAATGCGCCGTGCAGCGTACGCTTGCTGTTGTCTATCTCATAACGGCTGCACAAGGCATCGAGGTTGTTGCGCTTGCCCGGGAACAGGCGACGCGCCATCAGCAGGCTGTCGGTGATGGTGCAGAAGGTCTCGGTCTTCGGGATGCCCTGCTGCAACATGCGGAATTCGTGATCCATAAAGCCGATATCGAACGCCGCGTTATGGATCACCAACTCGCCGCCGCGGATAAAGTCGAGGAATTCGTCGGCAACCTGATCGAAGGTCGGCTTGTCGGCCAGGAAATCGTCGCTGATGCCGTGTACGCCGTAAGCTTCCGGATCCACCAGCCGATCCGGCTTGATGTAAACGTGGAAGTTGCGCCCGGTCAGGCGGCGGTTAATCACCTCCACCGCACCGATTTCGATGATGCGGTGCCCTTCGTAGTGCACCCCAAGCTTGTTCATACCGGTGGTTTCGGTATCGAGGACAATCTGTCTGGTGGTTGTAGAGATCATATTGCAGTGCTCACAGCGCTCGTTTATGTCAGACTTGGCTTTTAAAAACTGATAGGAAGAGTCTACCAGAGATGCTCAAACAGGTAGAAATTTTCACCGATGGCTCCTGCCTTGGCAATCCCGGCCCCGGGGGTTACGGTGCGATATTACGCTATAAGCAGACGGAAAAAACTTTCAGCGAGGGTTTTCGTCTGACCACCAATAACCGCATGGAAATGATGGCGGCGATCGTGGCGCTGGAAGCGCTGACCGTACCCTGCGCCGTGACGCTCAGCACTGACAGCCAGTATGTGCGCCAGGGCATCACCAGTTGGATCCATAACTGGAAGAAGCGCGGCTGGAAAACCGCCGACAAAAAGCCGGTCAAGAATGTCGATCTGTGGCAGCGGTTGGATTTGGCCATTCAGCGCCACGAGGTAAAATGGGAATGGGTCAAGGGCCACGCCGGCCACCCAGAGAACGAACGTTGTGACGTGCTGGCGCGCGAAGCGGCCGGCAAGCCGACGCAGGAAGACGTCGGTTATCAACCGGAAGCCTAAGGCAGCTTGCGATAGCTCTTGGTCGCGCCCACCGCGCGGCTGAGAGACGGTTTTCTCGCCCCCAGTTTCATCGGCGTGGGCGTCAGCGGCAAGGTGCGTTTGCGCGCCACAATCACGCTCATGCAGCCCAGCGCCGGCAAATGGGTGCATAAAAATTTTCCACCCTGGCGATGCCACGGCAGCACGTGAAAACGCGCCTGGTGCAGCACCTCATAATTCAGCAGGCTAAGCCAATCCAGCAGCCGCATCTGGGTAAACATGCGGCTGACATAGGGTTGGCGGCGACGCAGTCCGGGCACCAGCTTGCCCAGTCCCAACAGGCTGAACGGATTGAAGCTGCTGATAACCAACCAGCCGTCGTCGATCAATACCCTGTCCACCTCGCGCAACATGCGGTGCGGATCGTCCGCGTAGGACAGCGTATGCGCCAACAGGCAGGCATCCACCGACTTGGCGGCAAACGGCAGTTGATAAGCATCGGCGATCACCTGCAGCCCTTCGCCCTCCAGCCCTACGTTGACCTGATGGGAAATCGCGCATTTGTCCGTGGCCAGCTCGGCGCTGAGCATGCCCATCTTCAGCAGATGGAAGCCGAACAGCTTCGGCCACCAGGGTTGCAACTGCCGCTCGAGCGCTTCACGATAGTACTCCCCCCACGGCAGCTCCGCCCAGGACTGCGGGCCGGTGAGCTTTTGTAGAGTATGGGCTGGTTTCATGATTTATTATCTTCTTTCAAGCCGTTGCCAACGAGAGGTACACCATGAATCTTATCAGCATTCCCGCCTTCCAGGACAATTACATTTGGTTATTGGATGACCGGCAGGGACGCTGCATTATCGTCGATCCGGGTGAGGCGCAGCCGGTGCTCGAAGCGCTGCAGCGCCTGCTGCTGGTGCCGGCGGCGATCCTGCTGACCCACCATCATCACGATCACGTCGGCGGCGTGGCGCAGATCGTGGCCCAGTATCCCGGCCTGGCCGTCTATGGGCCGCAAGAAACCGCAGACAAAGGTGCCAATCACATCGTCCGCGACGGCGACACCTTTGACATCGATGGCCGCCAGTACAGGACGTTCGCCGTCCCCGGCCATACGTTAGGCCATGTGGCATTCTATAGTGCCCCTTATCTGTTCTGCGGCGACACAATGTTCTCTGCCGGCTGCGGCAGGCTGTTTGAAGGCACCGCCAAACAAATGTACGACTCATTTCAACAACTCGCGCAACTTCCCGATAACACCTTAATTTGCTGCGCGCATGAATATACTCTTTCAAATCTTAAGTTTGCGCGGGCTATTTTGCCGGAAGATCGAGAGATTGAAACATATCAACAACATGTTGAAGCGTTAAGGGCAAAAGGCCAAGCCAGCGTGCCAACCACATTGCAATTAGAGCGCAAAATTAACCTGTTTTTACGTTGCCATGACGCTGATTTACAAAAGAAATTAGGCTTTAATTCACCACCAGAAAGCCTTCATTCAGTTTTTTCCGAATTACGCCTGCGGAAAGATAACTTCTAAGCTTTTAGTTGTGTTATTTGGCGAAGCAAAGTATTATTGCTCGTCTTTTAAGCAACTACATTGACACACACATGAAGGCTAAAGCGATATTTCTCGCCTCAGTCTTGCTAGTGGGTTGCCAGTCGTCCAGGCAGGACGCACCGGCGCCAGAACAGCATGCACAGAGTTTGTCTTCGGCTGGTCAAGATGGTGAAGCAGGAGAGTACACAGCAAATGGCCGAGCGAGCTCGGCGCGGTGGTTGGATAACAACAGTCCCGCCGCGCAACAGGACCTGTGGAACTTCATTAGCGACGAGCTGAAGATGGAGGTTCCGGAAAATTCCCGGATCCGTGATCAGAAAAGAAAGTACTTAAAAAGTAAGAGCTATCTCCACGATGTAACATTACGGGCAGAGCCGTACATGTACTGGATAGTCGGGCAGATTAAGAAACGTAATATGCCGATGGAACTGGTACTGCTACCCATAGTGGAGAGCGCTTTTGACCCACACGCCACGTCAAGTGCCAACGCAGCAGGGCTATGGCAAATCGTGCCGCAAACGGGTCGCAATTATGGTTTGAAAAACAATCAGTGGTATGACGGTCGACGCGATGTCGTCGCCTCGACAACCGCTGCGCTTAACATGATGCAACGCTTGAACCGCATGTTTAACGGCGACTGGTTATTGACCGTAGCCGCCTATAACAGTGGTGAAGGCCGCGTGATGCAAGCGGTGAAGGCAAACAAACGCCAGGGTAAGCCAACCAATTTCTGGGCACTGTCGCTTCCGCGTGAAACGTCAATCTATGTCCCGAAAATGCTGGCGCTGAGCGACATCATCAAGAACAGCAAGAAGTACGGCGTGAAACTCCCGAAAACGGATGAAACCCGTGCGCTGGCGCGTATCGATGTCGGACAGCAGATCCAGCTGACTCAGGCGGCTGAGATGGCAGGGCTTTCGGTCACCAAGATGAAAGCGTATAACCCAGGCTACAAAAAAGGCGTTACGGCACCTAACGGGCCCCATTACATCATGGTTCCCAAAGGGCATGCCGATCAGCTGAAAGACTCGCTGGCCGATGGCCAGATCGCCGTGACTCAGCCAACGACGCAGTTGGCGAAGAACAGCGGTTTGTCCGGTGGTAGTTCGTATAAAGTACGCTCCGGCGACACTTTATCGGGCATTGCCAAGCGGCTGAACGTTAAGACCAGCGATTTGCAGAGTTGGAACAACTTGCGCGCCAAGAGCGCCCTAAAAGTTGGGCAAACCCTGCAAGTGGCCAGCAATACGGGCAGTAACAGCAGTATCACCTATCAGGTTCGCAAAGGTGATTCGCTCGCCAGCATTGCACGTCGTCACGGCGTCGATATTAACGACGTGATGCGTTGGAATTCAACGCTCGGTAAAGGCAGTCTGCAACCCGGTCTGAAGCTGACCCTGTTTGTCGGCAACAAGCTAACGCCGGATACCTAAGTTTCCGGCACAAAAAAAGCACCCCGCGGGGTGCTTTTTTATTACCTGTGATTCACCAGACGGGGGAGTCTTTTTCCGGGTGGAACTCCACCAACAACGGATTGTGATCCGACGCGCTGGTCACCAGCACCGAGGCCTCAACAACACCCAGGTTACGGTAAAACACGAAGTCCAGCGGGCGACCAAAGGCCTTGCGGCGGTGATCGTCGGTGAAGCTCACCTCGCGCAGCGCCATTTCGCCGGCAAAGTCATACAGCGCGTTGATACGTTTACGGCTCCAGGCGTTGAAGTCCCCCGCCATGATCACCGGCCCCCGATGGCTGGCGATCTGCTCGCCAATCGGCCCCAGCTGCTTGCTGTAGACGTCGACTCCCAGGCTGAAGTTCACCGCATGGATATTCACCACCATCAACAGCTCGCCATTGTACAGCGGGTAAACGGTGATCAAGGCCGATTTGGACAGCCGCAGCAGCGGCTCACGCTCACGCAGCGGGCAGCAGTAAACCGGATGAGCGGCTGCCAGCGTCATCACGCCGGAAGGATGTTGCGGCAACACAAAGGCCGGCACCTGATCGGCCGCCAGATAGTTGGCGGTAGCGTAGCTCACCAGCTCCGGCGTGGTTTGCGCCTCTTGCAACAACACCAGCTGCGCATCTTTGCCATGATTTTTCAGCACCGAAAGCCAGTCGGCTCGTTGCTGTTTGAAAATATTCCATACCATGACGCGCAGAGCGCCGGTCGTCGGCAGCGCAGCCCCTGGCGGCAACGGCTGGTTAACGGCGCCAGGAAAAATTCGTTCGACTGGCTGGCCTGCAACATACCTCATTGCATAAGTTCGTTTCGGCACGCGATTCGCCTATTACCCATTAGCATGAAACTGGCGATGAAGACTTCGCCAACGGTGAATTGATTATACGCCTGCCCCGCACAGAGGGCATGGCTTTTACAGGCATAACCTTTTCAGTTATAGGGGCCGTCTGCGGTGATTTCAATATTCTGAGGGTATAGCTGTGTAAAGGTGACGCATCAGAGGTGAAAAATGCGAAAAGGCCAGCAAAATGCGCACGGGATATCGGAATGTACAGGTTCGTGCTCAAGTGGGTGACGGCGATGCTCCGACGTGATTAAATGACGAAATCGCTCAAAATTTCAAACGATGTTTGCCCGTGGAGCAAAAATGAAAGCGAATTCGGACGAGCTTATCACCTTCGTCACCGTAGTGGAGAGCGGCAGCTTCAGCCGGGCGGCAGAGCGCCTGCAGCAGGCCAACTCCGTGGTTAGCCGTACGGTAAAAAAACTGGAGAGCAAGCTGGGCGTGACCCTGCTCAACCGTACGACACGCCAAATCAGCCTGACACAGGAAGGCGAAAACTACTTTCGGCAGGTGCAAAAGGTGTTGAGCGATATGGCCGCAGCGGAAAATGCGTTGCTGGAAAGCCGCCAACGCCCGCAGGGGCTGCTGCGCGTCGATGCCGCAACGCCGGTCGTCTTGCATCTGTTGACGCCGCTGGTCGCCGAGTTTCGTGAACGCTATCCGGAAATGTCGCTATCGTTAGTCTCTTCGGAAAACTTCATCAATTTGATCGAACGGAAAGTGGATATCGCAATCCGCGTCGGCGAGCTGACGGACTCTACGCTGAAAGCGCGCAAGCTAATGGCCAGCTATCGGCGCATCCTGGCCTCCCCCGCCTACCTGGCGCAGTATGGCGCGCCAAAGACGGTGGCCGATCTGGAACACCATTGCTGCATCGGCTTTAACGACCTGCCTAACCTAAACCGCTGGCCGCTGGCCTGTGCCGATGGTCGCCAACTGGAGATCGTTCCAGGGCTGACCACCAACAGCGGCGAAACCCAGCGCCACCTGTGCCTGCACGGCAACGGCATCGCCTGCCTGTCGGACTTTATGAGTGATGAAGACGTCAAACGCGGGGATCTGGTCCCCCTTCTGGTGGGGGACACGCTGCCACTCGAAATGCCGATCAACGCGGTGTACTACAGCGATAGCGCCGTCAGTAACCGCCTGCGCAGCTTTATCGATTTTATCAGCGAGCGGTTAAAGTGATAAAAAAGGCGCTCTCTCGAGCGCCTGAGGTCATCATATCTGAAGATTAGTCCCAGTCGGGTGCCAGACCTTCCGGGCTGACCAACCGGCCGTTGCTTTCCAGCGCGGCAATCTGTGCCATATCTTCATCACTCAGCTGCAGCTGCTGCGCTAGCAGGTTGCTTTCCAGGTTTTCACGCTTGGTCGAGGAAGGGATCACCGCGTAGCCGAGCTTCAGCGCCCAGGCCAGGACCACCTGTGCCGGCGTCGCCTTGTGCCGCGCCGCGATACGCTTGATCGTCTCCTCCTGCAACGCTTTGCCATACGCCAGCGTCATATAAGAGGTGATGGCAATGCCATGCTGCCGTGCGAACGCCACCACTTTCTCATTCTGCAAGAACGGCGACAGTTCGATCTGGTTGGTTGCGATCTGATCGGCACCGACCGCGTCAATCGCCTGCTGCATCAGATCGACCGTGAAATTGGATACCCCTATCTGACGGGTTAGCCCCAATCGCTTGGCTTCCAGCAATTCAGCCATAAACTCGGCGACCGACACTTCATCATTTGGCGATGGCCAGTGAATCAATGTCAGATCGACATACGAGGTCTGCAGTTTGACCAAGCTGTCTCGCAGGCTGGGAATTAATGACCCCTTGGCCAGATTCGCGATCCAAATTTTGGTCGTGATGAACAGCTCGTCACGCGGCACACCGCTGGCTGCGATAGCCTGGCCGACGGCCGCTTCGTTTTCATAGATCTGTGCGGTATCGATAGCCCGATAGCCCAGTTCCAGCGCCGTACTCACCGAGTCGATAACGACCTGATCCTGAAGGCGGAAAGTACCTAAACCAAATGCAGGAATGCTCACAATTTTTACTCTCTCATTAGTGGATAAATAGCAATGCGAGAGAGTATGGCAATATTTTTAGTGAGCAAAAACGCCAGGTTCGGCATAAGACTTTTGATCAACAGGCAACAATATTGAGGAAAAGCGGCAGGAGCGGTGGCAATTTCGACGATATTCCGTGAATTTTGCATATGAAAAAGCCCTGAGTCAGAGACTCAGGGCTTATCAATTAAGTGGCGGAACGGACGGGGCTCGAACCCGCGACCCCCTGCGTGACAGGCAGGTATTCTAACCAACTGAACTACCGCTCCACCGATTCTTTTACGTTGCATCTCTCGATGCCGGCAAAATCGCGCTCTGCGATTTGCGCATTACCAGTCGTCACACTGATAACGTTTATTTGATGCCTGGCAGTGTCCTACTCTCGCATGGGGAGACCCCACACTACCATCGGCGCTACGGCGTTTCACTTCTGAGTTCGGCATGGGGTCAGGTGGGACCACCGCGCTATTGCCGCCAGGCAAATTCGTTTCATTCCAACCGCGTCACTCTCGTGTCGCCATCAGAACCAATCTCGGAACTTCGCTGAAAATCTCTCTAAAACACCTTCGGTGTTGTAA